>NZ_AUWR01000048.1 GCF_000455125.1 Mycobacterium sp. UM_WGJ | reverse complement strand
AGATCCGTATCGAACATAAGTTCGACTGTACCGGAAGCAGGCGACAAGCGTCGGGTGATGTGTCAGGACATCGGTGACAGTTCTCGCCGCACCGGCCAGGCTCAATACCCCGCAGTCTTGAGGTTGCGGTCCAGGAACTCCAGTTGATCTGCGACCACCCGTTCGAAGGCCTCGCCGACGTAGATGTCGAAGTGGCCCTCGGGGTAGCTCTTGACGCTGCCGCGGCGCGCCTTCGCGGCGTAACGCAGGGTCGGTCCGGGCGGTGCCACCGAGTCGGTATCGCAGATGCAGAACAGGATCGGGCAGCTCACCTTGGCCGTCAGCCGGCCCGGACGGTAGGCGAGGATCTTCATCCCGATCCGCGCGGCGACCTCATTCCGCAGGGTCAGCCCCTTGGGAACCAGGCGCAGATAGCCCAGGTAAGAGTCGGGCGTCGTCATCAGCGCGACCTCGCCGGGGCGACCGGCGGTCGCCACCATCACCGGCGGATTGCCGAACCGGGCTGCGGCCAGATCCCGCAACGCCAGCATGGTGATTCGTGCGATGGTCAACGGCGGAATGGTGCGCGCAGAGGCGATCCCGTCGGTGAACGGACATTGCGCCACCACCGCCGCCACCGACAGCCGCGCCGCCGTCGCGATCACGTGACCACCGCCGAACGAGGTGCCCCACAGGCCGATCCGGTTGCCGTCGACACCGGGCAGGGTGTGTGCGAAGTCGACCGCGGCGGCCCAGTCAGCCAACTGCATGCCCACATCGAGCAACTGGCGGGGAGCACCGTCGCTGTCGCCGAAGTTGCGGTAGTCAAACACCAGGCAGGCGTATCCGGCCGCGGCGAACCGCTCGGCGTAGGCGTCCAGTCGCATGCTGCGCACCGCGCCCAGGCCGTGCGCCATCACCAGCAGCGGGGCACCGTCCGGATCTGTCGCGCCGGCCGGGCCGGGGCGGTACAGCCAGGCGCGGATACGGTCCGCGCCGGATCGGAATGAGACGTCTTCGCGGATAGCCATGCCTAAAGGTAGCCCCGGGTGTGGTAGACCGGCTTCGTGACCGGGGCGGTGACTCACAGCCAGTTTCGGAGCCTTTTGCCGAGCCTGACGGAGGTGGTGGGCCCCGGCTATGTCACCGACGATCCCGACGTGCTGGCCGGCCGCAGCGTCGACTACACCGGTCGCTACCGGGGCCGAGCGGGCGCGCTGGTGCGCCCCGGGTCGCCCGAGGAAGTCGCCGCGGTGCTGCGACTCTGCCGCGACGCGGGCGCGAACGTCACCGTCCAGGGCGGGCGCACTTCGCTGGTGGCCGGCACCGTCCCCGAGCACGACGACGTGCTGCTGTCCACCGAGCGGCTGAACACCGTCGGTGAGGTCGACCCGGTTGAGCGCCGGGTGAGTGTGGGTGCGGGTGCCACGCTCGCGGCGGTGCAGCGGGCGGCGACCGACGCCGGCCTGATCTTCGGTGTCGACCTGACCGCCCGGGATACCGCGACCGTCGGCGGAATGGCCTCGACCAACGCCGGTGGGCTGTACACGGTGCACTACGGCAACATGGGCGAACAGGTGCTCGGCCTGCAGGTGGTGCTGCCGGACGGAGCGCTGCTACACCGACGCAGCGCGGTGCGCTCCGACAACACCGGCTACGACCTACCGGCGTTATTTGTCGGCGCCGAAGGAACTTTGGGCGTCATCACCGGGCTCGATCTGCGACTGCATGCCCGCCCGGTCCACCGGGTCACCGCACTCTGCGGCTTCGCGGAGCTGCAGGCCCTGGTAGATGCGGCGCGAACCTTTCGCGACCTCGACGGCATCGCGACCCTGGAGTTGATCGACGCCCGCGTCACCGCGTTGACCGGCGAGCGACTCGGGATTGTCGCTCCGGTGCAAGGTGACTGGCTGCTGCTGGTGGAACTGACCGGCGACACCGACCAGACCGACCGCCTCGCCGGCCTGCTGGCGCAGGTGCGGTCCTGTGACGAGCCGGCGGTGGGCGTGGACGGTGCGTCCCAACAGCGGCTGTGGCGGGTGCGCGAGGCGATCGCCGATGTGTTGGGGGCATTCGGGCCGCCCCTGAAGTTCGATGTGTCCCTGCCCCTGGCAGCGATCGCCGGATTCGCCGCAGCGGCGGGCACATTGGTGCAACGGCACGCGCCGCAGGCGCTTCCGGTGCTGTTCGGCCATGTCGGCGAGGGCAACCTGCACTTCAACGTGCTGCGTTGCTCGGCACCAGCCGAAGCGGGCCTGTACGCGGCGATGATGACGCTCATCGCCGACTGCGGCGGCAACGTCAGCTCCGAACACGGGGTGGGCAGCCGCAAGCGGGCCTACTTGGCGATGTCGCGCGGGCCGGACGATGTCGCGGCGATGCGGACGATCAAGGCCGCGTTCGATCCGACCGGCTATCTCAATGCCGCGGTGCTGTTCGACTGAGCCGATGGCGACGACCCGCCGCGCCCGGCTCCGCAGGCTCCGCCGAGCTTGCGATCGCCGCTAGCGGTGCTTGATGCCGACAGCCTGACGCAGCTGGGCGAGGAACTCCTCGGAGTCGTCGCTGCGAATGATGTAGTGCGAGATGGCGATCCGGATCGCGGCGGCCGCCTTCACCGCCGCATCCGGCCCGGTCAGCATCCGCTTCAGACCCTCGCGCATCGGCACCATGATCCGGGAGAAGTCGGCGAGCACGTGCTTGGGCTCGATGTCGATCATTCGCACACCCGTATATGAGTGTTGGTATTCGACGATGAAACGCAGTGCAGCGTCGAGCTTTTCGGTGCCCTTGAGTCCTTCGGTAGCGCGCGCGATCCCGCTGTCGAAGATGTGCCGCTCGTAACGAGAGAACGCCGAGATCAGTTCTTCCTTCGACGGGAACCACCGATACAGGGTGGGGCGGGAGACCCCGGCCTGGGAGGCTACCTCGGACAGGCTGAGCTTGGTCAATCCATTGCGCCCGAGCACCTCGGCGGTGGCCGCGAGGATCCGCTGCCGGCTCGAGTTGTCGGGGCCGTCCACCGTGCTGCGGGTCATAGCAAAGACTTTACAAAATATAGCGAGAGTGTCACGCTGGTTCGGTGCCTGGACATCGTTCCTCACCGTCGCGGGCCCCCTGGGCCGGGCCGTAGGGCAATTATTGTGATCGAAGCGCCGCAAGTCACGTACGAGGAACGCACGCATCCGCTGCGAGCCGTGATGATCGTCATCGAAGCAGCCGGGATCGGCCAGGTGGCCGCCGCGCAGTTGGCCGCCCAAGGACACCTGGTGTTGCTCGGCGGTCGGCGAATCGCGGAGTCCGAGCGGTTCGCGGCGCAGCTGCGAGACCGCGGCGGCAGCGCGTTCGCTGCCCATCTCGATCTCGCAGACCCGCGGTCAATCAACGAGTTCCTCGCCGCCGCGCACTATCTCATCGGTACCCCGGACGTGCTCATCACCGATGTCGGCCTGGCCGGCCCGGCGGGCGAGTCACCAGACGGCGCCGGTGTGGGTGCGCAAACCCTGGCCACCCGGGTGATTCCGGCCATGATCGCCCGGGGCAGCGGTGATGTGGTGCTGGTCGGCCCGGAGTTCGCCGGGGTGCACTGCGCGACCGCACAGCACAAGGTCGACGCCTGGCTGGCGGCCTTGGACGCGGAATTCGTCGGCACCGGGGTTCGGGCCTCGGCCGTGCGGTCGGTCCGGCCGGGGCCGGGCGCCTCCACCGCTGCGGCCGGCCGCCTGCTCGCCGGGATGGCTACCGAGCCGCGGCTGCGTCTGGTCGAAATGCTCCCGGCTGTGGGAGCGGGTCGCTAACGACGGCGCACCAGGACTGACTGCGCAATGCCCGCCACCGCGCCCTGCTGGTCGAACAAGGTGCCGATGGTCGTCCCGATGCCGTCGGGGCCGTAGTTGGTCTCGGCCCGGATGCCGATCCACTCGCCGTCGGGAACCCGGTGCACGTGCACCACCAGGTCGGTGTTGAGGAACGTCCACTTTCTGATGTCGAGCTTGGTGCCGACCCCGTTGGCGTCGTCGGCCACCGCGAACAACCGCTGCAGCGGAGTCATCACTTCACCCTTGACCAGGTCCACGAGCGGCGAGATCCAGGCTTCACCGGCGCCGGGGGCCAACGGCGTGGTCAGCCACCGCCAGTCCAGGCTGTGGATGTAGTTGCGGTCCCAGTTCTGCTGCATGTTGTTGGTTTGTGCCGCACTGACCGGCAGCAGCGGGGGAGCCGAGGCGTGCTGTACGTCGCCGGTGTCCAACGTCTGCAACCGCCAACCGGATGCACGGGCGACCGGTCGCGGCAGCTGGTCGGGGCCGGGTGCCAGCATCTCGGCGCTGACCAGTTCGATCTGCTTGCCGGCCCGGTCGACCTGGCCGCGCACCCACAGCGCGCCTTCGGCGGGCACCGGGCCCAACAGGTCGATGCTGACCCGGCTGAGCCGGGTGTCGTCCCGCGCCGCCAAGCGTTCCAGTGCCCGCACCAGCAGCGCCGACACCGGTGCGGCGTGCTGGATCTGAGCCGACCACGTGCCGCGCACCAGATCGGTGGCCCCGAACTTCTCGCCCCGCGGATCGGCGGCGTCCAGTAACTCGTAGTAGGAGTCGGTCATCGAATCCACCTCAGGGCAATCCGGCGCCGGGGATCTCCACGGTCACGGTGTCCAAGCGCGAGTCGCGGGTGCCGATCAGGCGCTTCGGGTAGGCGGTGGGGCTGGACAGCAGGAACAGCGTGCGGCGACTCGGCCCGCCCAGCGCGCACGCGATCGCAGCCCGCTCGCCGGTTGCGATGCGGTCGGTTACCACGCCGCCCTCGGTAATGCGCTCGAACTGATTGGCCAGGGTCATCGCCGTCCAGACCCCGCCGGCGGCGTCCAGCGCAATGCCGTCCGGTGGTCCGTCCAACCCGTCGGCGAACACCCGGCGGTCACGCAGCCCGCCGTCGGCTTCGATGGTGAACCGGGTGAGCCGGCGGTCCATCGACTCGGCGACGATCAGCGTGCCGCCGTCCGGGGCGATCGCCATTCCGTTGGGAAAGTCGAGATCCTCGGCGACGAGATGCACGCCGGCGTCGGGGTCGACGCGTACCAGCACGCCGCCGGAGTAGGCCTGCGACCCGATGTAGCAGCGGCCTGCGGCGTCCACCACCATGTCGCCGAGGTCCGCGGGCACCTGCTCGCTCAGGTCGACCAGCGTGGTCACGGTGTCACCGTCGTAGCAGAGCACCTTGCGATCGGACGCCGAGGCGATCAACAGCGTTCCGTCCGGCCGGAAACCCAGCCCGCTGGGAGTGTGTCCCGGCAGCGGCACCGTGGTCATCGAGCCGCGCAGGTTCACGGTGTGGATCGCCTCGCCGAGCATGTCGGAGAACCACAGCAGCCCCTCGAACCAGCGCGGGCCCTCGCCGAAGCAGAAGCCGCCCGCCAGCGGCACCGGCGGGGACTCGGAACCCGGGTTGTCCTGCTGTGAACTTGTTTCGGCGATACCCAACACTGTCGCCCTCCTGTCCGGCGGCCGCGGGCGCGGTTAGGCCTACTTTACAAAATTCGCTTCAAATGTCACGCTCGCGGAATGTCTGAAGCATCTCCGGCCACCGAGACTTCCGCCGCGCCGCAATGGTCAGTCGGCGGCCTGCTGGACCTGTTCGAGGTGACGGCCGACGGCCCGGACCGGTTCACCGGCGCGACCGGCCTGGCCGGCGACGACGAGCGCCAAGTCGTCGAAGGCACCCAACTGGTGGCGCAGGCGATCGTCGCGGCGGCGAAACGCTTCAGCGACAAGTCCGTCCGGTCGGTGCACGCGGTGTTCGCCCGGGCTGTGCTGGTCGGACCGGCGGCGGAATACGTGATCGACGTGGTCAACGAGGGCCGTTCCACGGCCACCGCGGTGATCTCAGTGCTGCAGAACCAGAAGCGCTGCGCAACCATCACCGTGCTGGCGGATGTTCCGTCGGCCGACGTGATCACCCACCACCTGCCCCGCCCTGAAGTGGCAGGCCCCGCGCAGTCCAACCCCTGTGCCATGCCGATGACCGGACGCGAGGTACGCCTGGTCGACGTCGTCGACGTCAACAGCCCCGACGAGGTGGGCCCGCCGGAGCTCTACGCCTGGTTGCACTATGAGCCCATTCCCGCCCGCGACGATCTCGCCAAAGCGCTGATCGCTTACTTCACCGGACATCTGGGCATCTCGACGACGATGCGCGCGCACGCCGGGATCGGCACCAGCCAGTCGCACCTGACGGTGTCCACCGCTCCCATGACGGTCACCGTGAGCTTCCACGAGCCGGTGCGCTGGGACGGCTGGATCCTCTACGGGCATGAAAGCACCCAGGTGGGCGCGGGCATGTCCTATGTTCGCGGCACCGTGCACACCGAGGAGGGCGCTATCCTGGCCTCGTTCGCCCAGGACGGCCTGATCCGGCCGCTGCGCACCAGCGACAACAAGATCGCCGAGCACTCGCGGCTATAGCCGCGGGCGCCCTGCCGCGCCGGGTAGTTCGGCGAAACCGCCGACCAGCGACAGATCAAAGCTGAAAAGACCTGCGATGGGTGCACTCTCGGGCAGCGGGTCCGGATAGCTCCAGGCCACGTCCGGCACGACGGTGTCTCCGATGAACGCGGACCAATAGCGGGCATAGCCCTTGTAGTTGCAGTAGGTCGACGTCGTCGAAGCCCGCAACAGATCCGTGCGCAAGTAGTCCGCGGCGACGTACAGGCGCGGTGCCAGGGCCGTCTCGAACAGGATCACGGTGTCATCGGTGTCCACCAGGACCACTCCGTCGACTTCGACCCGCAATGCGCGCCGGGTGGGCCGGCAATCGACCCGGTGATAGGGGTTCGGCGGGTAGTGCACCAGCCGCCGGCCCTCTTCGAACCAGGCGTCCACGGCGTCCCACGGAACCTGCACGAAACCCGATGCCTCCGGCAGCGCCCGGTGCGGAAGATCGCCGACGGCGTCCGCGGGGAAGGCGTAGGCCAGCGGCTCGCCCTGGCGATGCACCAGCAGCGCGCGTTCGCTGTCGATCACGGTGCGCTCCCCCCGGATCGCCCGGACGCGGCGCGGATGCGGTTCGACGTACACCAGGGCCCCGGTGATCTCCGGGGCGAACCAGCCGGCGCGCTCGGTGCTCAGCGGACCGTGTCCGGCAACCAGACTCATCGCGCTCCCACCCGTGTCCACCTCATTCGGCTTTACAAATTTAGCTTCAACTGTAATATCTCGGAGAAGTTGTGCTGCGCGGCCGGACAGTTCGCCCGGCCAGCGGCACCGTCTGAGATTCTCACGACGAGCTGGGATGATGCGATGACGAGTACCGCTGCGGCCCTGGATTCCCTGACGCGGGACCCCCACCTGCGCTACCGCCTCGATGTCATCGCCCCCGATGTCGCCGACCTGGTGCACGCGGCCGGCGGGTGGCTGTATCACCGTGCGGCGACCGGCTGGGATGTGCGGGTGTTGGCGCCGCCGCACCAAGATGTCCGGCCGTTGCAGATCCTGGGGCTCGATACCGCAGACCTCGAGACGGAACTGTCTGCCGCGCACAGCGATGCACCCGGACACAGCCTGGCGGTGGTCGCCGACGCGCTCGCCACCGATCCCCGTATCAGGGCGCGGGTGCATCACGCCCTGCGGAGCAGCCTGACCCAGGTCGTGTTGTGGGGCGAGCGCTGGCCGCTGGAGGTCAGCCATCGGCTCAGCCCAGTGCAGCACCTGCCCACCGTGGCGGGCCGGGCGTTCAAGCGGCAGGCGCTTGCTGCCGCCGGGCACGCGGCGCCGTGCGACGGGCCGGAGATTTTCCGCAGTGACCAGAAGCATTGCCTGCCCGTCAATTCCGACCTGGTCCCGGTCGGCTGATGCGCAAGCATTACGACCACACCCTGCTCTACCTGCACGAGACGATCAATCTGGGCCGTGGGCTGCGCGACGACTTCACCCGCAACTTCACCGAGATCTACCAGCCGATGATGACCGAGTTGGGTGCCCGGCTGTTCGCGCTGTGGGAGTCCACCGCCTACAACGGGCACTGGCCGCAGGTCACGATCATCTGGGAGATCGACGCGTTCGCCGACTACGCCCGAATCGGGCGGGCGCAGGGCCGCGGCGGTAGCCACGCCCCGCCGGCGGCCGAATGGTCGGCCTACCTCGCCGGAATCGGAGCATCGGGGGAGGGCCGCATCATGTACCCCGGCCCGCACAACAGGACCTTGGCTGAGTTGCGCGCGGCCGACTTCGACGCGACCGTTGTCATTCAGGAGATCATGCAGACCAAACCCGGTCGCCAAGACGATTACATCCGGGAATTGGAACGCCTATATGTGCCGTGGTCGGAGAGCACCGGCAAGCGCTGGCTCGGTTCGTTCACCACCACGTTCCGCTACAACGAGGTCATCCACTACTGGGCACTGGACGGCGGCTGGGACTGCTTCGCCGAGCATTACCCGTCGTGGAAGGACCACCCGCCGGCGGAGATCGTGACGTGGATGAGTGTGGCGCCCGCCTTACGCGACGGCTGGGAGGACTCGATCCTGCAAGCACTGCCGCCCTGCCCGCTGCAGCGAGACGACAGATGACAAGCGTTGCCGCGCCGGAGTTCTCCTACGATCCGTTCGACCCGGCGGTGATGGCCGACCCGCTGCCGTACTACCGGGTGCTACGCGATCACCACCCGATGTATTACGTCCCGCAGTGGGATCTGTACGCCCTGTCGCGCTTCGACGACATCTGGGACGTACTGGCGGTCAGTGACGGAACGTTCGTGGCCTCGGAGGGAACACTGCCGGCGGCCACCGTGCTGGCGCACCACAACAGCGGCCCGGTGCCGGACCCGCCACTGCACCCGTTGCCTTTCCACGCCGTCTTCGACAAGCCGATCTACGACGACATTCGCCGGTTGCAGTCCCCGGCGTTTCGGCCCCGCTCGGTGGTGGACTGGCAAGGCCGGGTCCGTGAATTGGCCAATCAGCGGCTCGATGAGCTGCTTCCGCAGGGCCAGTTCGACCTGACCTGTGATTACGGCGGTGTCGTGGTGGCTCAAGTGGTCTGCGAACTGCTGGGCATTCCGGTCGAATGCGCCGCAGAGGTGTTGGCGACGGTGAACGCCGGAAGTCTCGCGCAGGCCGGCAGCGGGGTGGACACCGCCGCGGCGCGGCCCAACTACCTGCAGTACCTCATCCCGGCGGTGCAACGCCGGCGCGCTGAGCAGGGCTCCGGCGAACTGCCGATCGTCGACGGGATGCTGGCCTACCGACTGCCCGACGGCAGCGATCTCGATGACGTCGAAGCCGCGACACAACTGCTCTGCATCTTCATCGGCGGCACCGAGACCGTGCCCAAGATCGTCGCGCACGGGTTGTGGGAACTGTCTCGGCGTCCGGATCAACTAGCCGCGGTACGGGCCGATCCGCACCACACGGTGCAGCTGGCACGCGAGGAGATGATCCGCTACTGCGCACCGGCGCAATGGTTCGCGCGCACCGCCCGCAAACCGTTCACGCTGCACGGCACGACTGTTGAGCCGGGCCAACGCATCATCACCCTGCTGGCGTCGGCCAATCGCGACGGACGCGAATACCCCGAACCCGACGAATTCCGTTGGGACCGGCCGATCAAACGGTCACTGGCGTTCGGTCGCGGGCAGCACTTCTGCATCGGCTATCACCTGGCCCGGCTGGAAGTGACTGTCCTGGTGCAGGAATGGCTGCGCCGCGTCCCGAACTTTCAGATCGCCGACGACGGCGCGACCCGGCTGCCGTCCAGTTTTCAGTGGGGCTGGAACACCATCCCGGTGGAGGTCTGAGATGTGGGCGTACCGGTTGATCGCGCCGTATCAGTTCGAGAAGATAGAAGCCCCCGACCCCACCGAGCAGGAGCTCGGCGCCGGGCAGGTGCTGCTGCAGTTCGTGGCCGCCGGGGTATGCGGCAGTGACCTGCCGGCCTTTCGCGGCGCGCAGGGCAGGTTGCCCGGCGACGACGGCGCCGCGGCCGCGGAGAAACTCGGCTTCCCGATCCATGAGATCGTCGGCGACGTCATCACCAGTCGGCACCCGCAGCATCGACGCGGCGACCGAGTCGTCGGGTGGGCATCGGGCTTCGACGGACTGATGGAACGGGTGATCAGCGACGGCGAGGGACTGGTGGCCTACGACCCGGCGCTGGAACCCGCCCAAGCCGTGGGCCTGCAACCGCTGGCATGCGTGCTCTACGCCGTGGAACAGTTGCCCGACCTGGCCGGCCGCCATGTGGCGGTGATCGGTCAGGGCTCGATCGGTCTGCTGTTCAGCGCCGTCGCCAAAGCGGCGGGGGCGCGCCGCGTCACCGGGGTGGACCCGGTCGACCGTCGAGATGTGGCTGCCGCCTTCGGAATTGACGCAGTGGTACAGGCGACCAGCGACCGCTGGGTGCGCCACCTTGACGCCGGCGACCGCCCGGAGATCGTGATCGAGGCGGTCGGGCACCAGGTCGCCACCCTGGGCCACGCCATCGAGGCCGCCGCACCCGGTGGCACGGTGTTCTACTTCGGTGTCCCCGACGACGACAGTTATCCGATCAGTATGCGGACCATGCTGCGCAACAATCTCACGCTGATCTCCGGAGTGACCCAGGATCGGCGACGGATGCTGGAAGCCGCAGGCCGATTCGCCGCGGAGAATCCGGAGCTGTTGCGCAACTACGTAACTCATGTCTTCGGTTGCCACGAAGCCCAGGCTGCCTTCGAGTTGGCGGCCCGACCGGTGCCGGACCGCGTCAAGATCGCGATGGTCGCATGACGTCGGCGCTGCGCGCCGCTGTGGCGGACCGGGCCCCGCTCTGGGGCGGCTGGGTGACCGGGCCCACCGTGCTGGGCCCGGAGGAATTCGCCCGCGCCGGCTATGACTACGTGGGTTTCGACGCCCAACACAGTTACCTTGACGACGCCGACATCGCGGCCATGCTGCGGCACACCGAACACCTGCCGATCGCCACCGCGGTCCGATTGCCCAACGCGGACGCTGCCCCCATCGGCCGGGTGCTCGATGCCGGCGCCGACGCGGTCATCATCGCGCTGATCGAGACCGCCGAACAGGCCGCCGCTGCGGTGGCCGCCACCCGCTACCCGCCGGCCGGGATCCGCAGCTTCGGGCCGCTGCGGCCTGGCCTGGGCCGCGATCTGGCCGGCCTGGAATCGCGAGCGGATGTCTTCGCGATGATCGAGACCGCCGCGGCCCTGGCAGACGTGGAACGCATCTGTGCGGTTCCCGGCCTGGCCGGAATCTACGTCGGGCCCGCCGATCTGGCGATCTCGATGGGCGTCGACGTCGCCCAATCCACCACGCATCCCGACCTGCTCGCGGCGATGGCACGGATCCGGGCCGCGGCAACCGAAGCGGGCGTGATCGCGGCGATCCACGGCGGATCGGGAGCGGCGGGAGCGGCCCTGGCCGGGCTGGGCTACCAGATGATCACGTTGGCTGCCGAGTCTGCGGCGCTGCGCCGAGGAGCCCTGGAACATCTCGAGGAAGCGAGGGGCCGATGACCCCGGCACGGGTTGCACTGGTCACCGGCGCCGCCCGGGGCCAAGGCTGGGCCATCACCGAACGGCTGCTCGCCGACGGTTTCGCGGTGGTCGCCTGCGACATCAACGAAGCTGAGCTGCATGCCGCCGTCGCCGCGCGGGCCGACGACGCGCTGATCGGCGTCCGCCTCGACGTGACCTGTCCTGAGGAATGGGAGGCCGCGGTGGCGGCGACCATTCAGCGGTTCGGGGCGCTGACCGCGTTGATCAACAACGCCGGCATCCTGCACCGGGCCACGATCGCCGACGAGACGCCCGACGGCTTCGAAAGGGCTTGGCGGGTCAACTGTCTGGGCGCATTCCTGGGCATCCAGGCGGCCCTGGACCAACTGCGGGCGGCCGAAGGTGCAGCTATCGTCAACACCTGCAGCACCGGGGCGATCCGACCCTTCGGCCGGCACAGCGCCTACGGTTCGTCGAAATGGGCGCTTCGCGGCCTGACGCAGACCGTCGCCGCGGAACTCGTCTCGACGGGCATCCGGGTCAACGCGGTATTTCCCGGGCCGATCGCCACCCCGATGCTCGACGACGGCACTCAGCAGCGCCTGGCCGCGGTGTCGCCGGGCGGCAGGCTCGGCCGCCCGGCCGAGGTGGCGGACGCGGTGGCATTCCTGGTTTCGCAAGCCGCGTCTTTCATCACCGGCGCCGAGCTCGTGGTGGACGGCGGCCAGTGCCTGCAGATCCGATGACCAGGCATGGGCAAGGCCCGTCGGTCGGCATCATCGGTGCAGGGCCGGGAGGGCTGGCGCTGGGAATCCTGTTGCGGCGAGCCGGATTCTCCGACTTCACCATCTTCGACCGGGAGGACGGCGTCGGCGGCACCTGGCGGATCAACACGTATCCGGGGCTGGCATGTGACGTCAAATCCCACCTGTACTCCTATTCGTTCGACCTGAATCCGCACTGGTCGCGGCTGTGGTCGCAGCAACCCGAGATACTGGCCTACTTCGAACGCTGCGCGGCCGACCACGGCCTGGACGCACATCTGCGGCTGCGCACCGAGATTCGCGCCGCCCGCTGGGAGCCGGACGGGCGGCAGTGGTGTCTGAGCAGCAGCGACGGTGCGCAGCATCGGTTCGACGTGGTGGTCTCCGCGGTGGGGTTGTTCACCCAGCCGGTGCTGCCCGACCTGATCGAAGAACAGCCCTTCGGGGGCACCGTGATGCACTCGGCGCGGTGGGATCATTCGGTGCCGCTCGCCGGTGCGAAAGTCGCCGTACTCGGGACGGGTTCGACCGCGGCGCAACTGCTGCCGGAGTTGGCCGAGGTCGCCGAGAAGGTGTACTCGCTGCAGCGGTCCCCGACCTGGATCCTGCCCAAGCCGGACCGTCGCTACACCCCGCGGGAGCGATGGGCCCTCGACCGCATCCCGCTGGCCCAGCGGCTGTACCGGACGCGACTGTGGCTGCGCAGCGAGTCGAACATCGCGGTGATCGAGAACGGCAGCGACAAAACCCGCCAGTTCACCGACATCGCGCGAAAACTCTTGGGCGACTCCATCGCCGACGAGCAGTTGCGGGCAGCGCTCACCCCCGACCACCCGCTGGGCTGCAAGCGTCTGGTGTTCTCCTCGGACTACCTGCCCGCGCTGACCCGGCCCAACGTCGAAGTGGTGCCCAGCCCGGCGCGGGCCCTGCGTTCCCGATCGGTGGTCGCCGAGGACGGCACCGAATGCGAGGTCGACGTGGTGGTGTGCGCCACCGGATATGCCGCTGCGGATTACCTCGGTCAGATCGAGGTGACCGGTGAGGACGCCACCACACTCAAACAGGCCTGGCGCGACGGGCCCCGCGCCTACCTCGGCATGGCGATGCCCGGCTTCCCCAACTTCTTCATGCTCTACGGGCCCAACACCAACGTCGGCTCCAACAGCGTCATCTTCGTATTGGAAGCCCAAGCGCGCTACATCGTTCGGGTGCTCAAACACCTGCGCCGCACCCGCAAGTCCTATGTCGCCGTGCGCCCTGCCGCGCTGGCCGACTTCATCGCCAAGATCGACCGGTGGATGCACGGCACGGTGTGGACCACCCGCTGCAGCAACTACTTTCGTGCCGCCAACGGCCGGGTGGTCACCCAGTGGCCGCGCAGTGCCGGGGCCTTCTGGGCGATGACCCGCCGGTTCCGGACCGCCGACTTCACCTTCGAACCGGCCGTCGGTGCTAAGCGAACGTGATGATCTGACGTACCGCGGCACCGTCGGCCAGTGCGTCCATGGCCTCGTTGATCTGCTCGAGTGGCACGGTCGCCGACACCAGCTGCTCGACGGGCAGACGGCCGGCCCGCCACAACGCCACGAAGCGCGGGATGTCGCGCGCGGGGACCGCCGACCCCAGGTAGCTGCCGATCAACGAGCGACCCTCGGCAACCAGACCCAGTGGGGAGACGCTGATCCGGGCGTCCGGAGGCGGCAGGCCGACGGTGATGGTGCGCCCGCCCGGTGCGGTCAAGCCGATCGCGGTCTCCAGCGCGGCGGGATGACCCGCCGCATCGATCACCACCGGGGCGCGCACGCCCGCGTCGAGTGCCTGCTGCGGGGTGTAGGTGCGGTGCGCGCCCAGCGCCGTTGCGGCGGCCAGCTTGTCCGGCAGCCGGTCGATCGCGATCACCTGCACGCCGTCGTGGGCCAACGCGGTCAGTACCGCGGCCATCCCCACTCCGCCGAGTCCGACCACCGCGACGGCGTCGCCCGGCCCCGGACGGCCGACGTTGAGCACCGCGCCGCCACCGGTTAGCACCGCACAGCCCAGCAAGGCGGCCACCGTCGGCGGGACGTCGTCGGGTACCGGCACCGCGCTGGTCTGGCTGACCACCGCATGCGTGGCGAACCCGGAGACCCCGAGGTGGTGGTAGACGGTCTGGTCCCCGCGGTGCAGCCGCTGCCCGCCGCCGAGCAGGATGCCCGCGCCGTTGGCGGCGCTGCCGGGCTCACACGGCGCCAGGCCGTCGGTGGCGCAGGCCGCGCAGTGGCCGCAGCGGGGCAGGAAGGTCAGCACTACCCGCTGACCCGGCCGCACCGCGGTGACCCCGGCGCCGACCGCTTCGACGATGCCGGCGGCCTCATGGCCGAGCAGCATCGGCACCGGACGCACCCGGTTGCCGTCGACCACGGACAGATCGGAATGACAGACCCCGGCGGCCTCGACCCGCACCAGCAGCTCACCGTCGCCGGGCGGCGCCAGCTCCACGTCTGTCACCGTCAGCGGGCGCGAGGCGGCATAAGGGCGCGGCGCCCCGATCCGCTCCAGCACTGCACCGCGGATCGTGGTCATGCTGGAATACAACCATGAGTTCGGACGCCGCGGTCCCGCCCGCGCCGGAAGGGTTGACCAGCCAGGACTTTCCGGTGCACTGGCCGGTGCTGACCCGCTGGGCCGACAACGACATGTTCGGCCACCTCAACAACGCCGTGTACTACCAGCTGTTCGACACCGCGATCAACGGCTGGATCGCCGCACACGTCGAGATAGACCCCGTCGCGGCCCCGGAGCTGGGGGTGGTCGCCGAATCGGGCTGCCGCTTCCTGGGCGAACTCGCCTTCCCGGACCGGCTCGCGGTGGGGCTGGCCGTCACCCGGTTAGGCCGCAGCAGCGTGACCTACCGGCTGGCGGTGTTTCGCGCCGCAACGGGCGATGACGCGGTCCCGGTGGCCGCGCTCGGGCACTGGGTGCACGTCTATGTCGACCGCAGCACCCGGCGGCCGGTGCCGATCCCCGACGGTATTCGCGCGCTGTTGGCCACCGCCCAGGTTTAGCTCGGCGGCTGTTTCGCCGGTGGCTATGCTCGGCGGGTGCCGCTCGTGAGCAAGACCGTCGAAGTCGCCGCCGACGCCGCCACAATCATGGGGATCGTGGCCGACTTCGAGGCGTACCCGCAGTGGAACGAAGAGGTCAAAGGGATCTGGGTGCTGGCCCGCTACGACGACGGCCGGCCCAGCCAGCTGCGGCTGGATGCCTCCTACTCCGGTTTCGACGGCACCTTCATCCAGGCCGTCTACTACCCCAGTGCCACCCAGATTCAGACCGTGCTCCAGCAGGGCGACCTGTTCAGCAAGCAGGAGCAGCTGTTCTCGGTGGTCGAGATCGGCCCGACCACGTTGCTGACCGTCGACATGAATGTCGAGACCCAGATGTCGGTGCCCAAGCCGATGCTCAAGAAGGCCTTCAGCAACGCCCTGGACTATCTGGCGGACAATCTCAAACGGCGCGCCGAAGAACTGGCTTCGGGCTAACACGAAGCGGGAGAACCGAATTGAGCCACGCAACCGTCGATCCCGCCGAGCAGCCCTACCGGGCGCGTCGACAGAACTGGGTCAACCAGCTGGACCGGCATGCGCTGATGAAACCGGACGCCCCCGCACTGCGGTTCCTCGGTCAGACCACCACCTGGTCGCAGCTGCGTGATCGGGTCGGCGCACTCGCCGACGCACTGAGCCGCCGCGGGGTCCGCGCCGGTGACCGGGTCATGATCCTGATGCTGAACCGCACCGAGTTCGTCGAGTCGGTGCTGGCCGCCAACATGCTGGGCGGGATCGCCGTCCCGGTCAACTTCCGGCTCACGCCGACGGAGATCGCCTACCTGGTGACCGACTGCGAGGCCAGGGTGCTGATCACCGAACCGGCGCTGGTGCCGGTCGCCGGGGGTGTGCGCGAGCTGACCGGACTGCTGGAGCACGTGGTGGTGGCCGGCGGTTCAGCGAGGCTCGACGGAGGAGAGGCGAAGCTGGGACCGCCGCATGAGCCCGGCGGTTCAGCAGGCGAGGGGCTGATCGCCTACGAGGACCTGATCGAGGAGACCGGTGAGCCGCACGCGCCGGTGGACATTCCCAACGACTCGCCGGCCCTGATCATGTACACCTCGGGGACCACCGGCCTGCCCAAGGGAGCGGTGCTCACCCACACCAACCTGGTCGGTCAGACGATGACCGCGTTGCACACCTCCGGTACCGGCACCTCCGACGTGGCCTTCATCGGGGTGCCGTTCTTCCACATTGCCGGCGTGGGCAACCTGCTGCCCGGCATGTGGTTGGGCATCCCGACCGTCATCAACCCACTGGGTGCGTTCGACGCCGGCCAACTGCTCGACGTGCTGGCCGCCGAGCGGGTCACCGGCATCTTCCTGGTGCCGGCCCAATGGCAGGCGGTCTGTGCTCAGCAACAGGCCAACCCGCGCGACATCCGGTTGCGAACCATGTCGTGGGGAGCGGCGCCGGCCTCCGACGCGTTGCTGCGGCAGATGGCGGACACCTTCCCCGGCACCAAGATCCTGGCGGCCTTCGGGCAGACGGAGATGTCGCCGGTCACCTGCATCCTGCTCGGCGAGGACGCCACCCGAAAGCGCGGTTCGGTCGGCACCGTGATTCCGACCGTCTCCGCCCGGGTCGTCGACGAACAGATGAACGACGTCGCCGTGGGTGAGGTGGGCGAGATCGTCTACCGGGCGCCCACCTTGATGAGTGGCTATTGGAACAAGCCGGAGGCCACCGCTGAGGCCTTTGCCGGCGGCTGGTTTCACTCCGGCGACCTGGTCCGGATGGATGAAGAGGGCTATGTGTGGGTCGTCGACCGCAAGAAGGACATGATCATCTCCGGCGGTGAGAACGTGTACTGCGCCGAAGTGGAGAACGTGCTGGCTGATCACCCCGACATCGCCGAGGTCGCCGTTATCGGTCGCCCAGACGAGCGCTGGGGTGAGGTTCCGATCGCGGTCGCCGCGCTGTCGCGAGCGGGCCTGACCCTGGCCGACCTCGATGACTTCTTGACTCAGCGGCTGGCGCGCTACAAGCACCCCAAGGCGCTCGAGATCGTCGAGGCGCTGCCCCGCAACCCAGCCGGGAAAGTGCTCAAAACCGATCTACGCATTAACTACGGGACGGCTCAGGGGTCAGAGTAGGGAAGAGTCCCAGGCAATGCCGCTCGAAACCGCGATAGGTGAGGTGGCGGCACGTTACTCTCCGGTAGGAAACCCGTGCGGGTTCCTTCCGTTCGATGTCCCTCTCACGCGCCCATCAGGTATGGTCCGATGGTCGCCAAGGGCACCTCGGGCCGATAAGGTGACGCGGGTCTCGCTGAACGACGGACGGGAGAAGACACTGTGCGACGCGATTCCTTGCTGAGTCGTGCGGCGGGATTTCTGGTGAGGGGGGTGGTGTGACAGCTCCAGCGCGTCCCCGTGTCGCCGATTTCCTCCGGGATCGGGTGCTGCCGCCGCTGATCATGGTCGGCGGATTCTTCAGAATGTGTGCGCTGACCGCCCGTGCGCTTTTCGTACGGCCGTTCCAATGGCGTGAGACCCTGCAGCAGGGCTGGTTCATCACCAGCGTCGCCATCATTCCGACCATCGCGGTCGCCATTCCGCTGACCGTTCTGCTGGTCTTCACACTCAATATCCTGTTGGCGCAGTTCGGTGCCGCCGACGTTTCGGGTGCCGGGGCAGGCATCGCCGCGGTCACCCAGCTGGGTCCGCTGGTCACCGTGCTGGTGGTCGCCGGCGCCGGGTCCACCGCCATCTGCGCGGACCTGGGCGCCCGCACCATCCGCGAAGAGATCGACGCGATGGAAGTGCTCGGCATCGACCCGATCCATCGACTGGTGGTGCCGCGGGTGATCGCAGCGACTGTGGTGGCCCTGCTGCTCAACGCCTTGGTGATCGTGATCGGTCTGACCGGAGGCTTTCTGTTCGGTGTTTACCTGCAGAACGTGTCCGGTGGTGCCTACCTGTCCACGTTGACTCTGCTCACCGGGTTGCCCGAGGTGATCATCTCGACGGTGAAAGCCAGTGTGTTTGGACTTATCGCCGGCCTCGTCGGTTGCTACCGCGGACTCACCGTCCGCGGCGGCTCCAAGGGCCTGGGCACGGCCGTGAACGAAACGGTCGTGCTGTGCGTGCTTGCGTTGTTCGCCGTGAACGTGGTGCTGACCACGATCGGCGTGAAGTTCGGAACGGGGACCTGACATGTCGACATCGGCAGTGGTCCGGGGTCGCTTTCCCGGGCTGGTCGCGAACTACCAGCGCTACGTCGGGATGGCCGGCCGTGGACTCGAAAGGAGTGGTCGGCTCGGCTGGTTCTCGCTGACCGCCCTCCGAGAGGTCCCCTGGGCGCTGCGCCGGTACCGCACCGAGACGCTGCGCCTGGTCGCCGAATTGGGCATGGGCACCGGCGCCATGGCCGTGATCGGCGGCACCGTCGCCATCATGGGCTTCGTGATGCTGGCCGGCGGCTCGCTGATCGCGATCCAGGGGTTCACCTCACTGGGCAACATCGGCGTGGAGACCTACACCGGTTTCGCAGCGGCCCTGGTCAACGTCCGTGTGGTCGGACCGGTCAACGCCGGCATCGCCTTGGCGGCGACCGTCGGAGCCGGCGCCACCGCCGAGCTCGGCGCGATGCGCATCAGCGAGGAGATCGACGCCCTCGAAGTGATGGGCATCAACTCGATCGCCTATCTGGTCTCGACTCGCGTGGTGGCCGGCTTCACCGTGATCATCCCGCTGTACGCACTCGCGCTGATCATGGCGTTCGCCGCACCGCAGATCGTCACCACGTTGTTCTTCGGGCAGTCGTCGGGCACCTACGAGCATTACTTCCGAACGTTCCTGAGACCCGATGACGTGTTCTGGTCGTTCATCGAGACCATCGTGATCGCGGTGGTGGTGATGGTCACGCACTGCTACTACGGCTTCAAAGCAAGCGGCGGCCCGGTCGGTGTCGGCGCCGCGGTGGGCCAGTCGATGCGGCTGTCCCTGATCACCGTTCCCACGGTGGTGCTGCTCGCAGCGTTGGCGCTCTACGGCGTCAACCCCAACTTCAACCTGACGATGTGACGCGCATGGCTACCGGGAAGCAGAACAGAGTGCACAAGCCGCCGTTCAAGGTGGCCGGCGTGGTCACCTTCGCGGTGCTGGCGCTGATCGGGGCACTGGTCTACGGCCAGTTCCGCGGCGCCTTCACCAAGACGACGTCACTGACCATGGTGGCCCCGCGCGCCGGTCTGGTGATGGACCCGGGCGGACCGGTCACCTACAACGGTGTCCAGATCGGTCGCGTCGCGGAGATCGCGCCGACGGAGTACGAGAACAAGCCGGCGGCCAAGTTCACCCTCGACGTGAACCCCAAGTACATCAAGCTGATCCCGTCGAACGTCAAAGCCGACATCATGGCGACCACCCTGTTCGGCAACAAGTACGTATCCCTGAGCGCGCCCGAGCACCCCTCGCGGGAACGCATCACCACCAAGAGCATCATCGCGACCTCGGTGACGACGGAGCTCAACACCCTGTTCGAGACCGTCAACAACATCTCGGAGCATGTCGACCCGATCAAACTGAACCTGACGCTGCATGCCGCGGCCGAGGCGCTGACCGGGCTGGGCGACAAGCTCGGCGAATCGCTGGTCAACGGCAACCGGATCCTCGACGACGTCAACGCGCGGATGCCCTCCTTCCGTCGCGACCTCAAGGGATTCGCGAACCTGAGCGAGATCTACGCCGACGGAGCACCGGACCTGGTCGGGTTCTTGGACACCTCGGTCGTGACCGTCAAGACCATCACCAACCAGCAGAAGGAGCTCGACGCCGCACTGCTGGGCGCCGCCGGAGTGGGCAACCTCGGAGCGGACGTCACGGAGCGGTTCGGGCCGTACTTCCGGGCACAGTTCTCCGACCTGGTCCCGGTGTCGGCGCTGCTCGACGAGTACAGCCCCGAGCTGTTCTGCGCCATCCGCAACCTTGCCGAGGGCGCACCCAAGGTCTACGACTTCCTCGGCGGCGACGGCTACTCGCTCGCTACCAACAGTGAGCTGGTCGGACCGGCCAACCCGTACATCTATCCCGAGAACCTGCCGCGTTACAACGCTCGCGGTGGCCCAGGCGGTGCGCCGGGCTGCTGGCAGGAGATCACTCACGACTTCTGGCCGGCGCCTTACCTGGTGGCCGACACGGGAGTCAGCCAAGCGCCGTACAACCACTTTGATACCGGATCGCCCCTGGCCATTGATTACGTCTGGGGTCGCCAAGTCGGGGATTACACGATTAACCCATGAACATCACCAGAACCGCCCTCAAACTCGGCGCCGTCGGCTCGGTGCTGCTGCTCTTCACGGTCGGACTCGTCGTGGTCTTCGGGCAGATCCGGTTCGACCGGACGGCCGGCTACTCCGCCGAATTCAGCAACGCCAGCGGCCTGCGCCCGGGACAGTTCGTGCGTGCCTCCGGGGTCGAGATCGGCAAGGTCAAGAAGGTCAAGCTGGTCGACGGTGGACGTCGGGCAGTGGTGGACTTCGACGTCGACCGTTCGCTGCCGCTGTTTCAGTCCACCACCGCACAGATCCGCTACTCCGACCTCATCGGCAACCGGTACCTGGAGCTCAAGCGGGGCGATGGCGAGGGCGCCGACCAGCGGCTACCCATCGGCGGCTTCATCCCCGCCTCCCGCACCGAGCCGGCGCTGGACCTGGATGCGCTGATCGGCGGGTTCAAACCGGTGTTCCGCGCACTGGACCCCGAGAAGATCAACACCATCGCGTCCACCATCGTCACGGTCTTCCAGGGCCAGGGCGGCACCATCAACGACATCCTCCAGCAGACCGCTCAGCTGACTGCCCACATCGCCGACCGGGACGCAGCCATCGGTGAAGTGGTCAAGAACCTGAACGTGGTCCTGGACACCGCGGTCCGGCATCGGCAGACCTTCGACGAGACGGTCGACAACTTCGACAAACTGGTCAAGGGGCTGAACAGCCACGCCCCGGGCCTGGCCAACGGCACGGCGGAGTTCGGTAACGCTGCCGGTAACCTCGCAGATCTGCTGGCCGACAACCGCAAGCAGCTGCACAGCATCTTCCCGGTCGCCGGTCCGGAGCCGCCCGACCGGCTCGACGATGTCGACCAGATTCTGCAGAAGATTCCCAAGGCGATGAAGCTGATCGGACGCACCGGTGTCTACGGTGACTTCTTCAACTTCTATCTCTGCGACGTGACCATCAAGCTTCCCGGACTGCAGGCAGGCGGCCCGATCCGCAACGCTCGTCTGTGGCAGCAGCCGACGGGGAGGTGCACGCCCCAGTGAGAACTCTGGAACCGCCCAACCGGGCACGGATCGGCATCATCGGCGTCGCGACGCTGGCGTTGGTCACCCTGGTGGGGCAGACCTTCACCACGGTGCCGATGCTTTTCGCCGAGCCCAGTTACTACGGCGAGCTCTCCGACACCGGCGGCCTGACCGCCGGGGATAAGGTGCGCATCTCGGGCGTGGACGTCGGCAAGGTCCAGGACCTGTCCATCGCCGGCGACCACGTGCTGGTGAAGTTCTCGGTCGGGGCCAACCCGATCGGCAGCGACAGCATCATCGGAGTCAAGACCGACACCATCTTGGGCAAGAAGGTCCTGTCGATCGAACCGAAGGGCGAGCACCGCATCGCCCCGCAAGCGGTCCTGCCGCTGGGCCAGAGCACCACGCCCTATCAGCTCTATGACGCGGTCTTCGACGCGACCAAGGCCGCTTCCGGCTGGGACATCGACACGGTCAAGAAGTCGTTGAAGGTGCTCTCGGAAACCGTCGAGCAGACCTCTCCCGACCTGAGCGCCGCGCTGGATGGTGTCGCGAAGTTCTCCGACACCATCGGCAAGCGGGACGACGAGATCACTCACTTGCTGGCCCAGAGCAACCAAATCGCGAGCGTCGTCGGCGCCCGCAGCGGGCAGATCGATGCGCTGTTGCGCAACACCCAGACCCTGTCGGCCGCGGTCAACCAGCGCAGCCAGGCGATCTCGGCGTTGCTCGGCAACATCGCGTACTTCGGCGAACAGGTTCAGGGCCTGGTCCGGGACAACCCGGGCTTGGATCTGAACCATGTGTTCGAAGAGGCCTCCAACATCACCGGCATGCTGGTCCGGCGCCAGGATGACCTCCGGGAGATGTTCACCATCTTGGGTAGGTACCTGACGATCGTCAACGAGGCGATGGCATCGGGACCGTACTTCAAAGTCTCGACCCTGAACCTGATCCCCTACTGGATCCTGCAGCCGTGGGTCGACGCGGCGTTCAAGAAGCGCGGCATCTCGCCCGAGGAATTCTGGCGCAACGCCGGCTTGCCCGAGTTCCGCTACCCGGACCCGAACGGAACCCGGTTCGCCAACGGTGCCCCGCCGCCTGCTCCTCAGGTGATCGAGGGCACGCCCGAGCACCCGGGGCCCGCAGTCGCGCCGGGATCTCCATGCTCCTACGCACCTGCCGCGGGCATGTTCCCGACCCCGGGCAACCCGCTGCCGTGCGCCAACCTGGACCCGAATGACGGCCCGTTCGGACGAAGCGGACCGTACCCCGGCCCGACCGACGTGTTGGTCTCGCCGGCGAACCCCGATGGCATCCCGTCATCGCCGGGCATCTCTATCGCGGGTCGCCCGGGTGAGACGCCGCCATTGGTGCCGGGTACTCCGGTTCCGATGCCCGACGCCAACCCCGGCGGACGCACCGAGCCCTTGGGCCCGGTGTCGGGCCCGGCCGCGGCCAACCCGGGCGCAGCACCGCCCCCGGCACCCTTGGCCCCCGGACCTCCGGCACCGCCCGGACCCGGCAACCAACTACCCGCACCGTTCATCACCCCGGGCGAAGGTGGCAACAGCACGCCCGGTGGCGGCGGTGGCGCGCGAGGGAGTGAGCGCCCGTGAGCACCATCTTTGATATCCGCAACCGGCAGCTTCCCGAGCGTTCGCGCAAGACGGTGATCATCGGATCGTTGCTGCTGGCCTTGGTGCTGGCGGCCGGCTTCGGCGGTGTGCAGCTGTTCCGGAAGCTGAACAGCACCACCGTGGTCGCCTACTTCCCGCAGACCGACGCGCTGTATCCCGGTGACGCGGTACAGATCATGGGTGTTCGCGTGGGCGCGATCGACAAGATCGAGCCGGCGGGTGACCACATGAAGGTCACCCTGCACTACAACAACAAGTACAAGGTGCCCGCCGACGCCTCGGCGATCATCTTGAACCCGACCCTGGTGGCGTCGCGGACCATCCAGCTCGAGCCCCCCTACCGGGGCGGGCCGGTGTTGGCCGACAAAGCGGTGATCCCCGAGGAGCGCACCGAGGTCCCGGTCGAATGGGACACCCTGCGCAACGACGTCACCAACATCATCAACAAGCTCGGGCCCACGGCCGAGCAGCCCAAGGGCCCGATCGGTGAGGCCATCGAGACCTTCGCCGACAGCCTCTCGGGCAAGGGTTCGGAGATCAACACCGCCTTCGACAGCCTCTCCTCCGCGCTGACAGCGCTGAACAAGGGCCGCGGCGACTTCTTCGCAGTGGTGCGCAGCCTGTCGCTGTTCGTCAAGGCACTGGACCATAACGACCAGCAGTTCGTCGCGCTCAACCACGATCTGGCCAAGTTCACCAACAACTTGAACAGCACCGACCAGGCCCTGGCGACGGCCACCGACCAGTTCTACGCCACCATGACGATCATCAAGGCGTTCCTCAACCAGAACGCCAAGCCGCTGGTGCAGAGCATCAACAACGTGGAGCAGGTCAGCACGGCGATCACCCAGCCCGAGGCGCTGGAGGGCTTCGAGACCGCGTTGCACATCCTGCCGAACGTGCTGGCGGGCGTCGACGAGATCTACCACCCGGCACAGGGCATGGTGCTCAGCAACCCGGTCATCGCGAACTTCGCGAACCCGATGCAGTTCCTGTGCAGCGCTATCCAGGCCGGCAGCCGACTGGGTTACCAGGACTCCGCGGAACTGTGTGCGGAATACCTGGCACCGGTGGCCGACGCGATCAAGTTCAACTACCTGCCGTTCGGTATCAACATCTGGAACAGCGCGTACACCACGCCGAAAGAGATCGCCTACTCCGAGCCGCGCCTGCAGCCGCCTCCGGGGTACAAGGACACCACCGTCCCGGGCATCTGGGTGCCCGACACCCCCACCTCGCACCGCAACACCCAGCCGGGCTGGATCACCGCGCCGGGCATGCAGGGTGTGGAGCCCGGCCACGACACCGCGCGGCTGCTTACGCCAGAGTCGTTGGCGCAGTTGATGGGCGGACCCGACCCGGCTCCGGTCGACTCGCAGTACCAGACTCCGCCTGGGCCGCCTAACTCGTATGACGAGTCCGCAGGGCCGCTGCCGTTCATCGGTTTGCCGCCCGGCCAGGCACCGATTGCACCGCCGCCGCCGGGTCCGAACGTGGTCCCCGGGCCGGTGGCACCGCTGGCACCGCGAGGTGACGGCTAATGGGACGGAGTACCGCGATGAAGACGGTCAGCCGCCGCGGCTTGCAGGCGCTGGTACTGCTGATGGCCGCTCTGACGCTGTCGTCGTGCAGCAGCTGGCGCGGGATCGCCAACGTGTCCTTGCCCGGCGGACCGGGTAGTGGACCCGGCGCCTACACGGTCTACGTGCAGGTGCCCGACACCTTGGCGCTCAACGGCAACAGCCGCGTACTGGTCGCCGACGTCTTCGTCGGCGCGGTGGAGCGCATCGAGCTCAAGAACTGGGTCGCCACACTCAAGCTGCGGCTGAACCGCGATGTCCACCTGCCGCGCAACGCGACGGCCAAGATCGGCCAGACCAGCTTGTTGGGTTCGCAGCACATCGAGTTGAGGGCCCCGGAGAACCCCGAGGGTGAACTCCGCAACGGTGACACCATCGGGATGAGCAGTTCCTCGTCCTACCCGACGATCGAGCGGACCCTGGCTGGGCTGGCGCTGCTGCTGCAACGAGGTGGGTTGTCGGACCTGGACACCATCACCACGGAGTTCGCCGCGCTGTCCAATGGGCGGGGCGATGAGATCCGGGCCTTCCTGACCAAGCTGGACACGTTCATCGGGAGCCTCAACGATCAGCGTGAGGACATCACGCGGGCGATCGACTCCAGCAACCGGTTGCTGAGTTACTTCGGTTCGCACAACGACAGCCTCGACAAGGCCCTGACCGACTTCCCGCCGTTGTTCAAGTACTTCAACGCGCAACAGTCGATCTTCATCGACGCCGTCGAGGCGCTGGGCGCCATGGGCACACAGGTCAACCAGCAGATCGCACCTGCGCGGTCCGATCTGCACCAGGTGCTGACCTCGATGCAGTGCCCGGCACGCGAACTGCGCAAGGCTTCGCCTTACCTGCCTGACCTGCTGCAGGTGATGATCACCGCGCCGTATCACGTCGACGGTGCCTTCAAGGCCGTGCGCGGTGACTTCATCAACACCTCGCTCGTGGTGGACCTGAGTTACGCGGCCATCGACAACGCGATCCTGACCGGAACCGGTTTCTCGGGGATGCTGCGGGCGTTGGAGCAGTCCTTTGGTCACGACCCCGCGAAGATGATCCCGGACGTTCGGTACACGCCGAACCCGGCCACCGCGCCCGGCGGTCCGTATGTGGAAAGGGCTGACCGGAATTGCTGAAACCACAGATCAAGCGCCAGCTGGTTATCTTCAGCATCCTGACGGCGGTGTCGCTGCTGGTGTTGGGTGTCTACTACCTGCGGCTGCCGACGCTGGCCGGCGTGGGCCAGTACTCGCTGAAGGCCGATCTGCCCGAGGCAGGCGGTTTGTACAAGACCGCCAACGTGACCTACCGCGGGACGATCATCGGCCGGGTCACCAGCGTGGAACCGACCGAGACCGGGGCGCAGGCCACGTTCCAGATCTCCAGCAAGTACAAGATCCCGGTCGACACCAGTGCCAATGTGCACTCGGTGTCGGCGATCGGCGAGCAGTACCTCGATCTGGTGTCCGCCGACAACCCGAGCCAATATTTGAAGGCCGGCCAGACGATCACCAAGAGCACCGTCCCGTCGGCGATCGGTCCGGCGCTGGACACCGCCAATCGCGGATTGGCGGCGCTGCCCACCGGAAAGATCTCGTCGCTGCTGGACGAGACCGCGACGGCGGTCGGTGGATTGGGCCCGTCACTGCAACGCCTCGTCGACGCGACGCAGGCCATCGTCGGTGACTTCACGGCGAATCTGGATGACGTCGACGCCATCGTGGAGAAATCGGCGCCGATCATCGAGAGCCAGACCCAATCCGGCGACGCGATTCACCAATGGGCGCGCAACCTGAATGTGCTGGCCAGTCAGGCGGCGAGCCGTGAAGACACGGTGAAACACATCGTCTCGGACCTGCCGCCGTTGATCGACCAGGTGCACACGGTGTTCAGCGAGACCAAGGACTCGCTGCCGCAGCTCATGGCCAACATGGCGATCCTGACGGAGATGTCCAAGCGGTACAACCGGAACACCGAGCAGGTGCTGGTCTTCCTCCCGCAGGCCGGGTCGATCATCCAGACCGTGACCGCCACCTACCCGGGCCGAGGCTCGATGGGCGTTGCGCTCGGGGCGTTCCCCGGCCCCATCTTCCCGGTGCCGGTTCCGGGCTTGAGCCTGAACTCGCCCCCGCCCTGCTTTACCGGCTTTCTGCCGGCGTCGGAGTGGCGGGCGTTTGCAGACACCAGCCCGGCGGAGCTGCCGGACGTGGCCTGCCGGATCCCTCAGGACACCCCGGCCAACAATGTTCGCGGTGTCCGCAACATCCCATGTGTGGATGTGCCCGGTAAGCGCGCCCCGACACCCAAGGAATGCCGCAGCGACAAGCCGTACGTCCCGCTGGGCACCAACCCCTGGTACGGCGACCCCAACCAGATCCGGAACTGCCCGGCGCTGGGCGCTCGCTGTGACCAGCCCGTCGAGCCGGGTCACGTGATCCCGGCGCCATCGGTCAACACCGGCCTGAACCCGCTACCCGCGGACATGGTGCCGGCGACACCGCCGCCGACCAGCGACCCGCTGTCCCGGCCGGGGACGGGTAGCGTGCAGTGCAATGGGCAACAACCCAACCCCTGCATCTACACCCCCGGTGGGGGTCCATCCGCGATCTACAATCCGCAGAGTGGCCAGGCGGTGGGGCCAGACGGCGTCGAATACTCCGTCGAGAACTCGATGAACATAGGAGACGACGCATGGAAGGGGATGCTGGCACCGTTCCGGTGAGCACGGACGAGGACCAGCAGACTGCAGAGACCCCGGCGCGGGACGCGCTGGACGCTGAGAATGTAGTGGCGGAGACGGAGCAGGAAGCTCCGCAGGAGTCGACCGACTCGGCGGCGGTAGACGCCCAACCGGCACCGTCGCGTCTGGGCCGTCGCCAACAGGCGGGTATCTGTGTGCTGTTACTGCTGTTCGCAGCGGGTTTGGTGGCCGCCGGCTTCGTCGGCCTGCGCGACCACGCGGCAAGCCGGCAACTGGACCGCGACAATGCCGAAGCGATTGCAGCGGCCAAGGAGTGCGTGCTGGCCACCCAGGCGCCGGACGGGCGGGACATCGCGCTGGCGCAGCAGAAGATCCTGAACTGCACGGCCGGCGAGTTCCGCACCCAGGTGACCTTGTACGCGGAGATGTTCGTGCACGCCTACCAGGCGGCAAAGGTGCACGCCGATGTCACCGAGATGGGCGCTGCCGTCGAGCGCAACAACCCGGACGGCTCCGTCGACGTCCTGGTGGCATTCCGCGTCAAGATCAACAACATCGAAACTCAGGGCAAAGAGGTCGGATACCGGCTGCGGGCCCAGATGGTTCGCGAGGACGGGCAGTACCGGATCGCGAAGCTCGACCAGGTGGCCAGGTGACCGACACCGCGGCCGACGCTCCGCGTCTGCAGCCGGCCGGCTGGCGGTCCCGCGCAACGGCGCTCGCCATCGATCTGCTGCCGGGGTCGGCGGTGATGGCGAGCACCGGCATGCTCGCCCTGTGCCTGCCGTCCGACAGCCTCTGGCGGTGGGTCGCGTCAGGAATCGCGGGGCTGGCGTTCCTGGCGACCGAGGTCAATCGAATTTTTCTGCCGGCGCTCAAGGGGTGGAGCCTGGGCCGCGCCGTCACCGGCATCGAAGTGGTCCGTGGCGCAAGCTCGGCTCCGGCGGTCGGTGTGAGCCGACTGTTGCTTCGTGAGGTCGCGCACCTGCTCGACACGGTGCCGGTCCTGCTGGGCTGGCTTTGGCCGATGCGGGACCGCCGGGGGCGTACCTTCGCCGATGTGCTGGCCCGCACCGAGGTACGCCAGGCCGGCGAGCGCAAGCCACCGGCGAACGTCCGAGCCGTGACTGCCAGGGTATTCGTGGCAGCGGCGGCGCTGAGCCTCGCCGCTGCCGGCGCGGCGTACAGCGTGGTCTATCAGAACGACCACAAATCGGTTCTGGCCCAGGCTGAGATCGCCAGACAGGGACCCAAGATCGTGGCGGACATGTTGTCCTACGACCCGGAGACCCTGCAGGACGACTTCGAACGTGCGCAGTCGTTGGCCACCGAAAAATATCGTCAGCAACTGGTGCCTCAGCAGGACGCGATCCGCGATGCCCAGCCGGTTCCGAACTTCTACCGGGTGACCGATGCCGCGGTGATCAACGCGACTCCGCACCGCGCCACCATGCTGCTGTTCTTACAGGGCCAGCGCGGCACAGCCGGAAAGGAGCGCCTGATCAGCGCTACCGTCGAAGTCGTGTTCGTGCAGACCTCGGGGACTTGGCGCGTCGACGACCTGACGGTGGTCAGCAAGCCGTTGCCGGCCGAGGGGGCGAAATGAGCCCCCGCCGCCGCGTGCCCACCGAGGACCAACCGCTCTTCGTCGCCCAGGTGGCGCCCCGGCGTCGACGGCTGCCGATGGTGATCGCCAGTTCGCTTGTGGTGACCGCCGCAGCCATCGCGGTGTGCGCGATGACACTGATAACCCACGAGCAACACCGGCGAACAGTGGTGCGGAACATCGAGGCCCGGGACGCGGTCGAATCGTTCATGACGATGTTCACCTCGCCAGATCCATTCCACGCCAACGACTACCTGGCGAATGTCCTGGACCACGCAACCGGCGATTTCGCCGAGCAATACCAGGAGAAGGCCAATCAGATCCTGATCGCGGTGGCGCGTAGCGAGCCGACCACCGGGCTGGTCAGAGCGGCCGGTGTCGAACGGTGGAATGACGATGGCAGCGTGAGCTTGCTGGTGGCGGTGGAGAACACCAGTAAGTCATCGGACGGAAAGCACGATGTCAAGGTGGCCACCCGCTGGCTCGCCACAGCACAGAAGGAAGGGGACCAGTGGAAGATCAGCAATCTGAACCAGGTGCTGTGACCGACGCGTCCTCCGGGACAGAGGTCGATCCGGAAATCGATCCCACCGCTGAGCCGACGGACGACCTCAAGCCGGCAGCCGACGCCGCCGAGGTGGAGTCCGAGACCGAGGCTTCTGAGACCGAAGCCTCCGAGACCGAGGCCGAAGCCGAGGACCAGGAGTCGGTCGTCGCCGAGCAGGCGGCGGCGAAGCGCCCGGGTCGGGGCAAGTTCGGTGTGCGGCTTGCGGTTGCGCTCTCGGCCGCGGCATTCGTGGGCGCCGCCGCGTTTGCGGGCGCCGCGGCCCAGCCGTATCTCCTGGATCGCGCGGAGGTGGCCATCAAGCTCGACATCGCCAGGACTGCGGCCCGGGCGATCCACACGCTGTGGAACTACACCCCGGAAAACATGGATTCCCTTCCGGATCGGGCCTCGGTCTATCTCAGTGGCGACCTGGAAGCCCAGTACCGCAAGTTCATTGACGCCATCGCGGACAGCAACAAGCAGGCCAGGGTCACCGACACCACCGAGATCGTCGGTGCGGCCGTCGAGACCCTGAATGGTCCCGAGGCCACGGTGATCGTCTACACCAACACCACGGCAACCAGCGAACTGAGCAAATCGATCCCCCAGATCAAGTACCTGACCTACCGGCTCTTCATGAAGCGCGACCAGAACCGGTGGGTGGTCACCAGGATGCCCACCATCACCTCGCTGGACCTGACTCCACGTCTCCAGGGCTAGCCCAGGACCGGACGAGGGTTAGCGGATAGCATGCCGATCGCGTCGCCGTTGTCGCAGCGGCGCACGGTGATCGCGCTAATGCTGCTGACCTTCGCCACGGGTCTGGTCGACGCGGTCAGTGTCTTGGTGCTCGGCCGGGTATTCGTGGCGAATATGACTGGCAATGCGATCTTCCTGGGGTTCCTGTTCGTCCCCAGCACCGGATTCGATCTGACCGCTGCGATCGTCGCGGTGGCGGGATTCCTGCTGGGCGCGGTCATCGGCGGGCGGTTGTTCCGAAGCTTCGGCCAGCGGCCCCGCTACTGGCTCACGATCGCACTGGGACTGGAGGCAGTGATGCTTCTGGTGCTGGCCGCACTGGCGGGCATGGGTGTGCTGGACTACTACGGCACCAGCAAGCTGCTCTTGATCGCCGGCCTGGCGATCGCGTTCGGTGTGCAGAACTCGAGCGCCCGCCAGTTCGGCATTCAGGAGCTTTACACCACGGTGCTCACCTCGACGATCGTCGGTATCGGGGTGGACAGCCGGTTGGCCGGTGGGACCGGCGAACGCGGAAAGCTGCGCTACGGCGTCGTTTTCGTGATGATCCTGGGCGCCGTCGTCGGGGCCACGTTGACGCCCATCATGGTGGCGCCGGTCATCGCGATCGCTGGGATCGTGGTGCTGGCGAGCCTGGCGTTGTTTCGGTACGGCTAGCCGGGCTCCGTTAGGACCCGCCGTACTCCGGTCGCAGGATCGAGCTCAGTGCGGACAGCGGGATGTGCGCCTGTACGTTGCCGCCGTCCATGTACCACTGCATCTGGTTGTACTGGATCGGACTGTCGTGGCTGACCGGGTAGTCGGGCATGTAGAGAATCAGCTCATCGGGGGTCAGCGCCCACGACCGGTAGCCGCCGGAGAACACCTTGTCGGGCGTGAAGCGCTCCGGGACAAAGGGATAGTCTCCGGGGCGGTGCTCCCAGAACGCCCGGTCCAGTGCCTCCTTGATGTAAGGCTCGCCCAGTTGCGGGATCGTCGCCAGTGGGTCGATCCCAGGCTTGGTGATGTCGGCCAATTGCAACTGCCGCCCGCCGGCGCCCATGTCGAACGTGAAAGTGCGGTAGGCGTTGTTGATGTAGGGACCGTCGGAGTGGTAGTCCTCGTGGAAGACCGCGGTCAATGCGTTTCCGTGCTGGAAGATCTCGTAGTTCTCATTTCCCCAGCTGTCGGCCACCATCGAGGCACCTTTACTGCGCCAGTTGTTGAACAACTTCGACAGGTAGTCACGGATCGGGGGACCGGCGACCGGGTGGTCGACCAGGTCTCCGGGCACCGCCATCCGGATATAGCGGGTGGCCAGCCGCTCGGATTGCACGTCGGTGGTGCAGTACTGCCCGTCCCAATTGCCGCCCAGCCCGCTGCAGAACGACGGCGCTGAAGCACCGGCGACCGGTGTCCCGGACACCGTGGCCACCGCAAGTGCCGCGGCGAGCATGCCCGTCAGTAGCCGGGTCGCCCACATAGCCTGCCTCCTAAGGCAATTCGACTTTGCTCGCCAGCCACCGGCCGTCGACATTCTGCATCGTCATCTTCATCCGGGTGCGGTCCACCCGCGGGTCGGGCCGCGTGGTGTTGGTGATCGTCTGGTTGACCATCAACAGCACTACCACGGTGTCCTTGGAACCGGACTGCACGGCGGACTCCACCACCGTGCCCTGTGCGGTCGCCTTGTTGTCGATCAGCAGCTGCCGCAGCTGAACGCTGGCCTTGGTGTAAGTGTCTTTGAAATCCCCGGTCGCGCCGTTGAGGACCGCGCTGAAGTCGTCATCGACCTTGTTGGAGTCGATGCTGGTCAACACCTGGGCGTAGTCCACCGCCGCCTGGCGTCCAGCTGTTTCCGCCGCAGAGACCCGCTCCTGTTGCGCCAGCTGCCATCCGAGGCCGAAGACCAGCCCGAACACGGTGACATAAGCGGCTGCGACGGCCACGACTGGCAACGGGATCCGACCCTTGCGTGCCGGTGCTACCGCCGACTCCACGGTGGCGGCCTCGTCCGCGTCCTCGACGGCTTTCGACTCCGGTTCAACCGCAGTGGATTCCACGTCCTCGGGCGTGGTCTCGGCGGTCGGTTCGTCGGCGGTGCTCACCGCGGCATCTCCTTGAGCATCAACGAGGCGGTTCGATCAGCAGTGGCGGCCCGCCGTATGGGGTGGGAATCGTGTAGCGGCCCTTGGGGGTCGGGTCGGTGGTGGCCGCCAGGTCCGCACCGGGCGGGGGGCCAGCGGTGTCATCACCGGGTGGGCGTGGCGCATTGTGGGCGCCGCGCACCAGCACGGACTGGTCGGTGTCGCGGCAGTAGCCGTACAGGAACGGCTCCGGGTAGTCCGCCTGGGACAGAGGGCGCCGGGGCGTGCCGTAGTCGCAGGTGTAGCGCGGGTAGATGTCGACGGTCGCCCACATGCCGTCTTCGTGGATGGCCGAGCTGAGCGCCTCCACCGTGGAACCGCGGTAGTTGGGGAACAGGGCGTTGAGCGCGGGAGTGCGCACGTAGAGCAGCTGAGCGGGGGTGACCAGATTCCCCAGCAGCCCGACCATGGTGTCGGAGTTGTCGTCGAACAGCGCGTCGACCTGCGCCAGCATCCCCGGAGCCTGGTCGACCAATCGGTGGTATCCCCCGATCATCGAAGTGACGCCCTTGAACACTTTGTCGAGATTGGCTGATGTTGCGGCCATGCCGTTGTTGACGTCGCTGAGCATGGTCAGCACGATCCGGCTCGACCTGAGCAGGCTCACTGTCTCCGGCAGCACCGAATCCAGGGTGGACAGCAGGAAGGTGCCGCCGTCGACGATGTCGGTGAGCTTGCGCGGGCCTTCGTCGGAGAGGCTGAGCTCCTTCTTGATCAGATCGAGTTTGCGTGGATCGGTCTGGGCCAGCATGCCGTCGGCGTCGGCGAGCAACTGCGAAATGGGAATCGGCGTCGTCGCGCGATCCCGGGACACCACGCTGCCGGCCGACAGGAATGGACCGTCGTTCGAAGGGGGTTCGAAGTCGATGTACTGCTCGCCGGCCGCTGACAGGCCGGAGACGCGTACCGGGCTGGCGGCGGGAATCTTCACCTTCGAGTCGACGTTGGCGACCGCGTCGATGCCTTGCGGCGTGATTCGCAGCGACTCGATCCGGCCGACCGGCACGCCGCGCACCGACACGTCCTGGTTGGTGAGCAGTCCGCCGGAATCGGGCAGTGCGATGGTGATCTGGTAGGTCGATCGTGCCGGGTTCACCCGCAGTGCCCCCACCAGCAGGTAGCCGACCGCCACCACCAGGGTCATTGCCAACGCGAGCCCGGACAGCAGGTTCTTGCGCCGGTAGCCGGCGCGGACCAGGGCCACGATCTGGCGACTGAGTGCGTCGATCATGGTGTGGGCCTCGGTATCAGTGGGCCGGGCGCGGCGTCTTCGGCGTCAACCTCCGCCGGGGTCGGCGGTATCGGCGGGCCGACGGCCGTCCACGGTGCTTGGCCCATGTCGGTGTCCGGGCCGCGACCCACCACGCGTTCCTGCAGCCGCCACAGCGCGTATTTGATCGAACCGGCCATCTTGGCCCAGTCGTAGCGCTTCGGGCCGTGGAACGCCGGGTCGCCCTTGAACCCGGCGTCGGGCATGGAACCCCACACCAGGCGGTCGATGCTGGCGTGCATCGAAACACCCGAACCTGCCGTCATCTTGATGAACGGCGCCATCAGCCGGTTGAGGGCGGCCAGGCTGGTGCTGGGATCGGTGGCCACGTCGTTCCACGCACCGGCCACCACGTTGGCGTCCTTGATGAAGCTGTGCCCGGAATCGTCGGTCCCGGCAATCGACGGGAACCGGGCCAGCTGTCGGCTGGTCGCGCCCAATTGCTCGACCAGGTCGGCGATCTGGCTGGTGTTGTCCACCAGGGTGTCGGTCGCCGGCCCCGCCGCGTTGAGCACGTCGGTGAGTGCGGCGCTGCGGGCATCGAGTTGGTCGGCGAGCCGGCTGGTCTCACGAAGGGCCGTCTCGATCTCCCCGGATCGGGCGTTGAGTTTGGCCAGCAGCTCGTTGGACTGGTTGATCAGCTTCCCGAACGCCTTGCCCTGGTCGCCGGTGGCTTTCCCGGCGCCGTTGACGATGTTGGTGAAGTTCTGCACGGCGCCGCCGTTCACCAGCAGCGCTGCCGAGCTCAGCACCGACTCCACGGTGGCGGCCGAGGTGGTCGCATCCAGTCCGATGGAGTCGCCGCCCTTGAGCAGTGGCGCAGAGGGGTCAACGGAGGTCGGCGGTTTGATCGCCACGAAGACGTCCCCGAGCGGTGTGGCTGACCGCAGTTCAGCGGTGCTGCCCACCGGAATTCGGACGCCGTCCATGATGCGCAGCGTGCTGACCGCGGTGTAGTTGCGCGCGACCATCGACTCCATCTGGCCCACGTCGGCACCCGAGAGCTTCACCTTGGCGTGGCTGGGCAGGTTGAGCGCGTTGGCGAACACCGCGGTGATCAGGTAACCCCCGCTGCCGATACCCGGGGCCGGCAGCGGCAGGCTGTCCAGCCCGCTGGTGCCGCAGCCCGCTGCCGACGAGGCGATGACGGCACTGCACAACAAGGCGAGGGCAGTCCTCGGTGCCCGTCTCGATCGTGGTGTCACGTCTACTGTCCCATCATCGAAAGGCCGTCCAGGACATAGGTGAGGCCGAAGTCCGGCCCGTAGTCCGCCAAGGTTCCGGTGCCGCATCCCAATTGCCGGAGGTGCATCATGTTGCACAGTTCCTTGGTGCTTTGGCTGTCGACCAGGATCTTGTCGACCAGTGCGTGCAGGCGGACCGCTCCGTTGTTGGAGTCGACGGCGTTGTAGAGGTTCTCCAGCGTCAGCGGGAGCAGGTTGATCAGCTCGGCCAGGTCGCGCTGCTTGTCCACGAAGGTCGTTACGGCGGTGTCGCCGTTGAGAATGCTCTGTTTGAGGTGGTCCCGATTGGCCTGCAGCAGCGACGTTGCCTGGCTGATGATCTCGTTGAACTTGCGCCCGGTGCGCCCGGTACCGAAGTCCTCGTTGGCCAGCATCTGACTCAACTGACGCGTGGTGGAACCGAATTGACGCAGCTTCGCGTCGTTGCGGGCCGCGGCGTCCATCAGCGAGCTGAGATTGGTGATGATCGTGGTCAACTGGTCGCCGGTCGCCTCGCCACGGTCGGAGCTGAGCCGCAGGGCCAGGGACAGCTCGCTCAGTGCCGACTTGATCTTCTCGCCGTTGCCGTTGGCGATATCGGCGCCGGCGTTGATCACATCGGCCACCGGCCCGTTGCCCTTGCCGTCGCCGCCGAGTGACTTGGAGACCTTGTCGAGCATGTCCAGCACGCGATCGAACGCCACCGGTGTGCGGGTGCGGTTCAGCCCGATAGTGGTGCGGTCGGCCAACACCGGGCCGCTCGAATACGCCGGGGTCAGCTCGATCTGGCGCGCGGTGAGGATCGAGGTGTTGATGGTTACGGCGTTGACGTCGGCGGGGATCTTCACACCGCGGTCGACGGTGAACTCCGCCTCGACGTACTCGCCCTTGGGGGTGACCTTGCGGACCTTGCCGACCGGCATGCCGAGCACCGCGACCACATTGCCTTCGTAAAGACCCGCGGCGCTGTCGAATTGGGCGGTGACGGTGATGTGCCCGCCGAAGGGGTTGAGGTGTGAGCCGGCCACGACGGCAATGATCAGGGCACCGGCGATCAGCGTCGCCACCAGCGCCTTGACCCCGCGACGACTCTTGCCGGCAGCTACCGGCTGGGTGCCGGGCAGCGTGGAGTCGGTGTCTGCCGGCTCCTCGATCGGGTCGTCTGCCGCGGTCGTCGATGTCGCGCTCATTTGCAGTCCTTGAAGTACTCGATCATGCCGAACTGCTTGGCGCGGCCGCTGATGGCGCACATCCACGAGTCGATCGCGATCCCGTTGCCGGCGAAGAACTCGATGCCGGGTCCATAGCCGGTGGCGTTGGTGATTCCCCGCAGCGGCGGCGGCGCGGACTGGAGCAGGCTGCGCAGCAGGTCGTCGTGCTGGCCGAGCATGTCCGAGAGAGCGCGGATATTGACCAGCATGTCGTCGAGCATGGCGCGGTCGGTGACCACGACACTGTTGAGCTGGCCCGCCAGACTGGTCAACGCGGCCATCATGGCGTGGAAGGTGTTCTGCCGTGCCACCAGCTCGCCGATGAAGTCCTGGCTTTGATCAACCAGGTTTCCCAGATGCGTCTGCTGGTTGCGCAGGGTGGTGGCCACCCGCTGGGTGCTGGCGAGCAGGGTGCCCAGCTGGTCGCGGCGGTCGGCGGTGATCTTCGACAGCGTGTGCAGGTTGGCCATCGCTTGCGGAATCACCGGCGGCAGCCCGCTGAGTTGTTGGCCGAGCACGGCCAGGGACTGCCCGAACTGGTCGGAGTCAACCTGGTCGAAGGTGGTGGTGGCGTCTTCGAGCAGTGACTCCAGGGAGTAGGGAACCTCGGTGTGGGCGAGGTCGATCCGCTTGCCGGGCAGCGAGCCGGGGCCGTCGGGCTCAAGCTTGAGATACCGCGACCCGAGGATCGTCATCACCTGGATCTTCGCCCGGGTGTCCTTACCCAGGGGGACGTCGTTGCGGACGGTCAGGCCGGCCACCACGTGATCCCCGGCCAGTCGCATGCTCGTCACCCGGCCCACCTCGATGCCGGCGACCATGATCGGGTTCCCGGGGGCCAGCGCGGCGGCCTGGGCGAACTCCGCGGAGTAGCGGGTGTAGCCGAAGCCGATCACCTTGACCAACAGTGCCGCGGCCACCACGACGGCCACCACGGCCAGGGCCCCGAACCCCAGCCAAGTGGTGTTGTAGGACTCCAGCGGTCGGGTGCGCCATTCGCGGAAGAACTTCTTGGTCGGTGTGGTCACGGCGCTCCACCCATGGCGCCATTCCT
>NZ_AUWR01000047.1 GCF_000455125.1 Mycobacterium sp. UM_WGJ | reverse complement strand
GTTCTCAAACAACACGCCCACCTGAACGCGCAGTCGAACCGCGGCTAAAAGCCGCGTATCGGCAGTGCGGGCAGATGAAAACCCCCGGAATCGCATCTGAATCTCTGTCGATTCCGCGGGCTTGTCGCGCTCCCCCGGCTTGGCCGTGTCGCGGCGACGTCGATAAAGTTACGCGAGGTGAAACTGGGAGTCAAATCCGCTGCTAGCAGGCCCTTTTCAGCCGGTTCAAGATCAACTCCGGCGCCCGCCGGGGGCGGTTCGGGCCCTGCTCTAGACCCGTTCCACCCCCGCCACGTTGCGCTTGCCGCGGCGCAGCACCAACCACCGGCCATGTAGGAAATCGTCGGGCTGCGGCGTCCATTCCTCGCTGTCGACGCGCACGTTGTTCACCGAGACACCGCCCTCGCCGACAGTGCGCCGGGCCGCGCCCCGACTTGCCGACAGCCCGGTGGCGACCAACAGGTCGACAATGCTGTCCGCGGTTCCGGGCTCCAGCTGCGCGACCGAGGTCTCTTGCAGGGCCGCGGTCAGGGTGGATTCGTCCAATCGGGTCAGCTCGCCCCGGCCGAACAGTGCCTGGCTGGCCAGCTCCACCGCCTCGGTCGCGGCCTCCCCGTGCACCAAGGTGGTGAACTCCCGGGCCAGGGCGCGCTGGGCGGCGCGCTCGTGCGGGCGTTGCGCGGTCGCTTCCTCCAGTGCGGCCAGCTCCTCGGCCGACAAGAAGGTGAACCAGCGCAGGTAACGGATCACGTCGGCGTCGGCGGTGTTGAAGAAGTACTGATACCAGGCGTACGGGCTGGTCATCTCGGGATCCAGCCACAGGCTCCCACCGCCGGTGGACTTGCCGAACTTGGTGCCGTCGGCGGCGGTAACCAGGGGCACCGTCAACGCGTGCACGGTCGCGCCCGACTTCTGGCGCACCAGCCGCACCCCGGCGATGATGTTGCCCCACTGATCGGAGCCGCCGATCTGCAGCGAACAGCCGTAGCGCTGATGCAGCTGCACGTAGTCGTTGGCCTGAAGGAGCATGTAGCTGAATTCGGTGTAGGAGATGCCCTCATCGAGTCGGCGCCGGATGGTGTCGCGGTCCAGCATCACGTTGACCGAGAAGTGTTTGCCCACGTCACGCAGGAATTCCACCGCCGACAGCGGCGCGGTCCAGTCCAGGTTGTTCACCACCACGGCACCGGTCGGGCCGTCGTCGAAGTCGACGAAGCGCTCCAGCTGCCCGCGGATCCGCTCGGACCACTCAGCCACGGTGTCCGCGGTGTTCAGGGTGCGTTCGCCGCTGTCGCGAGGATCGCCGATGAGCCCGGTGGCGCCGCCGGCCAACACGATGGGCCGATGCCCGGCCCGCTGGAAGCGGCGCAATGCCAGCAGCGGCACCAGGTTTCCGGCGTGCAGGCTCGGCGCGGTCGGGTCGAATCCGGCATACACCGTGATCGGTCCGCGCGTCACGTCGGCGGTCAGGGCGTCCAGGTCGGTCGACTGGGCGATCAGCCCGCGCCAGGTCAGCTCGTCGAGAATCGTCGTCGGCATGGGTTGATTTTCCCGGATCAGTCCGAGGCGCCCGGCGCCGGTGCCCGCGGGCTGCGTCGGTACGCCGAAACCTCGGGTGTCCCGGGCGCCCACAGCCGCCACGGCCGGTCGGCTGCCTGACTGACGCCCACGCGCGGCCCGGCCTGTGCCGGCAGCGGCCCGCCGAGCTGCAGCCGCACCGGGCTGCGTGGGGCGAACAGGTCGATTCCGTTGTCCGCCATGGTGATTCCCAACGCGGAGCAGAGGTTGCCCGGACCGCGGGCCAATGCCACGTCCGGCACGGTGTCACCGCGGCGGGCTTGGACCAGCTGCTTACCCGCGGCGATAACCGCCGCCCGCAGCAGCACCGCGGCGGCCGTCCCGTCCGGGCCGCAGACCACGTTGGCGCAGATGTGCATGCCGTAGCTGCGGTAGGTGTAGAGGCGCCCGGGCGGGCCGAACATCACGGTGTTGCGCGGGGTGGGGCCGCGGTAGGAATGCGCCGCCGGGTCCGGCCAGGGCCCGCTCGGCACGCCCCCGTAGGCCTCCACTTCGACGATGGTGGCGTCAACGCCGCGGCAGGTGAGGGTGGCGCCGAGTAATCGGTGGGCAGCCGCGAGCGGATCCACGGCAAGCCGGACAGCACTCACGCTGGGAGATTCTGCCTTGCCGCCGCAACGCCTTGACAGGGTGCCGTGCCAGGCAGATTATTCATCACATGGTGATTTCATCGCGTGATGAATTCTTGTCGGCGGGTCCTGCCGTGGCGATCGATCGCCTGCGGGTGGCGCGCGGCAAGCGGCCGGTGCTGCACGACCTCTCGGTGCAGATCGCCCCGGGCGCCATCACTGGCCTGCTCGGGCCGTCCGGCTGCGGCAAGACCACCCTGATGCGCGCCATCGTGGGCACCCAGCTGATCACCGGCGGCCGGGTCGAGGTGCTCGGCAGCCCGGCCGGCTCCCCCGTGCTGCGCCACCGGGTCGGCTACATGCCGCAGCAGGCCACCATCTACGACGACCTGCGAGTGATCGACAACGTGCGGTACTTCGCCGCACTCGCCGGGGTCGACACCCGCGACGCCGACGACGCGATCGCGTTGGTGGACCTGCAAAAGCACCGCGGCGACTACTGCGCCAACCTGTCCGGCGGGCAGCGCGCCCGGGTCTCCCTGGCCTGCGCCCTGGTCGGCCGGCCGGACCTGCTGGTGCTCGACGAGCCGACGATCGGCCTGGACCCGGTGCTGCGCGCCGAACTCTGGCAGCAGTTCGCGGCGCTGGCCCGGCGCGGCACCACCTTGCTGGTGTCCAGTCACGTGATGGACGAGGCCGAGCACTGCGGCGATCTGCTGCTGATGCGCGAGGGCCGGCTGCTGGCGCGGACCACCCCGCGACGACTGCGAGAGGAGACCGGATGTCAATCGATGGAAGAAGCGTTCCTGTCCATCATCCGGCGCACCACCGCGCCCCGAGCCGGCTGACCGGAGCCCTGCAGCTACGGCCCTTCGCGGCCACCACGCTGCGAATCCTGCGCCAGCTGGCAGGTGATCACCGCAGCGTCGCGATGATCCTGCTGGTGCCCAGCCTGGTCATCACGCTGATGTACTTCATGTTCTCGGGCGCCGTGCACCCGCCGGGTACGCCGTCGCCGTTCAACGCCGCCTGCCTGGTGCTGCTGGGCCTGTTCCCGCTGTTTCTGATGTTCGTGATCACCGCGATCACCATGCAGCGCGAACGCGCCTCGGGAACCCTGGAGCGCATCCTGACCACCCCGCTGCGCCGGGGCGACCTGCTGGCCGCCTACGGGACCGCGTTCTCGATCGCGGCGGCCGCGCAGGCCAGCCTGGCGTGTCTGGTCGCATTCTGGCTGCTGGATTTCCACACCGCGGGCAGCCCGGCATGGGTGTTCGGGATCGCGATCATCAACGCGGTGCTCGGCGTCGGCCTGGGGCTGCTGTGCAGCGCGTTCGCCCGCACTGAATTCCAGGCCGTGCAGTTCATTCCGCTGGTGATGGTGCCGCAGCTGCTGCTGGCCGGAATCATCGTGCCGCGCGCGGCGATGCCGGAGTGGCTGCAGTGGGTGAGCAACGCCATGCCGGCCAGCTACGCCCTCGAAGCGCTGCAGCAGGTGGGCGCCCACCCGGACCTGACCGGTGTCGCCGTGCGCGACATCGTCATCGTGCTGGCGTTCGCGACCGCGGCACTGGGACTGGCCGCGGTCACGCTGCGGCGACGGACCGCGTAATGGCCACCGCGTCGAACAGCCGCAGACCGGGTCGCCCGTCCGGCGGCTCGGACAACCGAGAGAAAATCCTGAGCGCGGCTCGAGAGCTGTTCGCCCGCAATGGTTTCGCGAACACCTCGATTCGGGCGGTGGCCGCCGCGGCGGGCGTCGACGCAGCGCTGGTACACCACTACCACGGCACCAAGCAGCAGCTGTTCGCCGCTGCGGTCGAGCTGCCGATCGATCCGATGGCGGTGCTGGGGCCGTTGCGCGAGACGCCGGTCGAGCGACTCGGGCGCACCCTGCCCGAACTGCTGCTGCCGCTGTGGGATTCGCAGGCCGGCACCGGCGTGATCGCGGCGATGCGGTCCATGCTCACCGGGACCGAGGTGCCCTTGGCCCGGTCGTTCTTTCGTGACATCGTGATCGCCGAACTCGCCCCGCGCATCGACGAGCCGTCCGGAACCGGCGTGCTGCGCGCCGAGTTCGCCGCCAGCCAGTTGATGGGCGTGGTGGTCGCCCGCTACATCGTCGGGCTCGAGCCGATCGCCTCGCTGCCCGCGCGGGAGGTGGTGGCGATGATCGCCCCGACCCTGCAGCGTTATCTCACTGGGGAGCTGCCGGACCCGCTTGGGCAATGAGCAGGGCGTGTTCGTCGTCGCCGATGGTTTCGGACTCGTCGATCAGCAGCACCGGGATGTCGTCGTCGATGCGGTAGGCCCGGTGCAGGCGCGGGTTGTAGAGCGCCTGGTTGCCGGAGCCACCGGAGCGCCGCACCAGCAGCAGCGGCCCGCGGTCGGCCGGGCAGACCAGGATGTCGAGCAGGTCCTGGGCGATCATGGTCGGCCACCGGCCAATTCGCCACGCACCGCGGCGGTCAGCCGTTTGAACTGCCGGCTGCCGGCGTCGTAGTACCAGGCGTTGCGTCCTGCCTTGGGCAGCCCGGCGTCGCGCAGCGCGCCCACCACCGGTCGGTACACGGTGCTCAGCGACAGGTCCGGCACCACGTGGATGACATCGGGACCGACACCGGACGGAAGCGCGGCCACCGCCTCGCTGAGGTCGGCCGCGGTGATGGTGGCGCCGGGCTGCACGGTCACCGCCGACACCACCAGGTCCGCCCCCTCCGTCGGCACCCGATAGGTGACGGCCAGGTCCACGCCGGTGACGGCGCCCAGGGCGTCGGTGATGACTACCGGGAAGGCGATCCCGCGGTCGGTGCGGATGCTGGATGCGCGCCCGCCGACCAGCCAGTAGTCGCCGTCGGCGTCGCGCCGGAACAGGAACTCGGTGGAGATCCAGGTGTCGGCCGGCGCGAACACCCCGCGCTTGACCGAGGCCGACGGGTCGATAGGTCCGCGCGGCTTGGCCAGCATCACGCCGACTTCATCGGTCTCGGCGACTCGCACGAAACCGCGGTCGTCTTCCAGGATCAGGTCGTGATCGCAGTCGTAGGCGGCCAGCTCGACATCCACCGCGCCGGGCAGCGGGCGCCCCTTGCTGCCGACCTTGGCGCCGGAGACGTTGGCCAGCACGGCCTGACCGTCCTTGGTGGCGAAGAACTCGACGACGTGGGCCGGCGCGAACACGTCGGTCACCCGGTTCCACAGGCCGACGGGCATACCGGAACCGATGAACAGCCGGACCGGGTGGTTGCCCTGCAAGACGAAGTTCGGGTCGTCGATGACCTCACCGAGCATCGCCCAGGTGTAGGACACCACGCTCACGCCGTACTGACGGACCTCGTAGACGAACCGGTCCGGGTTCAGGCCGCGCGAGAGCGCGATGCGGGCCCCACCGACCACGGCACCGCCGAGGCTGACCAGGAGTCCGGACTCGTGGTGCAGCGGTGTGAGGCAGTACACCGTGTCGTTGGGGCCCAGGGCCGCTGTCGACGCGGTGCCGAACGCCGAGAGCGCCCAGCGGAAGTTGGTGATCTGCTTGGCCACCAGCTCGCCGGCCGCGTTGCCGAAGGCCACGAATGCCAGGTCGCGGGCGAAACCGGGGTTCGGCCGGTACCAGCCGGGCAGTTCGACGGCGTCCGGGTCGATCTGCTCCATGTCGACGACGTCGATGTCGGTGGGCAGGTCCAGGTCGCGGGCTTCACCACCGCCGAGCACCAGCACCTGGCAGTCCAGTTCGCGGGCGGCCGCGCCGACCAGCTCCAGGGTCTCCGGGTCGACGATGATGTCGGAGATGCCGCCCAGGTGAGCCGCGGGCAGCAGGTCGCCGTCGGTCGGCATCAGCACGGCCACCGCACCCAGCCGAGACAGCGCCGCGATCGCGACCAGGGCGCTGGGCCGGGTGGCCATCAGCACGCCGACGTGGACGCCTTGGCGCACCCCGACTTCGATCAGGCCGCGGACGACGTTGTCGATGCGCTTGTTGACCGCCTCGTAGGTGTGCACGCGCCCGTCGAACAAGAGGAATTCGCCGTCGGGTGAGTCGGCGGCCTGCTCATCGATGATGCGGCCCAGCGAGATGCGGGTGTGGTCGTTGATCTGTCCGAGTCGGGCCAGCCGCGGCAGGGTGCGCGCGGTCTCAACGGCCATGGTGCGCATCGATTTCTGCGCCGCCACCATGGCGTCCGCGGCGCCGCGCGCCAGCGTCAACGCGACCTCGGAGGCCTCACCCAGCCCGTGCGCGATCCGCGACGTCATCGCCACACCGCGCTTGTCGCCTTCGGACGGCTGCGCGGACATCAGCGCCACGCCGGCCGGCTGCGGACCCATTCCGGACTGCCACAGCACCCAGCGCGCCACGGTCGGCCAGGTCAGTTCGGCGGCCTTGGAACCCACCACCAGACCGAAGTGGCCTGCCCGCAACAGATATTCGAAGACCTTGGCGTCGGGCGCCGCGCGGCGGATCCCGCGAACCGCCGCCGGCTGCCCGATGTCATCGACCTCGCCGACGAATGCCAGCACCGGACAGGTGATGTCGGTGAGCGTGACCAGCTGACCGTTGATCGCGAAACCACCCGTCATCATCCGGTTGTGGGCGATGAACTGCTTGAGCAGCTCGGAGATCGCCGGACCCGACCAGGCGATCCAGCCTTCGGACTCCAGGAAGCGGCGCTGCGCCTCGCGCGGCAGCAGGGCTTCGCGGTCATGCAGCTGGCGCAGGAAGTCCATCCGCGCCTTCGCCGTCTTGAGCGGGTCCATCATCTGGAAGCCCAGGCGAGCCTGCCATCCGGAGATGTCGAGCCGGTTGAAGACGTGGTCGGCCATGAAGCCGGCGACACCGGAGGCCAGATTGGGCGGCAGTCCCATCGGCAGCGCGGCCAGCGTGTCCACCGGAGAACCGAACGCGATGATGCTGGCGATGTTCTTCGAATGCCGGTATGCCCCGGTCTGATAGGCGAACATGCCGCCCTGGGAGTAGCCGGCCACGTGCACGTCGCGCCCGGTGGTCTCGGCCACGGTGTCGATGGCCTGGCTCAGGCCGACGATGTGGTCGGCCAGGTTGCGGCGCATGCCGCCTTCGATCTGGTCCGGTGAGCCGAAGTCGATCACCCACGGGTCCACGCCGGCGGCCCGCAGAATGCCGACCGCGCCCTCGTCTTGCGTGACGTCCCACATGTTTGCCGACATCATCATCGGGTGCACCAGCAGCACCGGCGGTCCGGGCTGCGGTTGACCCGGTCGGCTGTCCGGCGGGAAGTACCGCCGCAGCTTGTACATCGGGGTGCTCTCGACGATCTGGAACGGTGAGGGCACAGTTCCGGTCTCCAGACCGCCCCAGCGCAGCACCTCCAGGCCGTTCTGTGCAGTGGCCATCAGCCACTCGACCGGCCGGGTGATGGCCGACAAGTTCAGATCCACCGCTGCTCCCCTACGTTGCGCACGATCCTGGAATGACGTGCACATTCTGGCATATCAGGGCCGTTCGTCCGGCTGGTTCACCATTCGCCGAGGGGCAGGCAGTACCGTTCCAGCAGTGGCACACCTGCTCGGAGCTGAGGCCCTTCACCTGCGGTACCCCACCGGTGTGGTGTTGGACTCAGTCACCCTCGGGGTCAATGACGGCGCCCGGATCGGCATCGTCGGGCGCAATGGCGACGGCAAATCGTCGCTGCTGCGGCTGCTGGCCGGCGCCGCCACCCCGGACTCGGGCCGCGTCACCCGGCGCAGCGGACTGCGGGTCGGATTGCTGGACCAGGCCGACACCCTCGCCCCGGACAGCACGCTGGGGGCGTCGCTGGTCGGTGACCAGGCCGACCATGAATGGGCCTCCAATCCGCGAATCCGCGACGTGGTGGACGGCTTGGTCTCCGACATCGCATGGGACGCAACCATCTCCGGGCTGTCGGGCGGGCAACGCCGGCGAGTGCAGTTGGCGGCCTTGCTGATCGGCGAATGGGACGTGATCTGCCTCGACGAGCCGACCAACCACCTCGACGTCGAGGGAATCACCTGGCTGGCGCGCCATCTTCAGCAGCGCTGGGCTCGCAGTGCCGGCGCCCTGCTGGTGGTCACGCACGACCGGTGGTTTCTCGACGAGGTGGCCACCACCACCTGGGAAGTGCACGACCGCATCGTGGAACCGTTCCAGGGCGGCTATGCGGCCTATGTTCTGCAGCGGGTGGAGCGCGACCGGATGGCCGCGGCCAGTGAGGCCAGGCGGCAGAACCTGTTACGCAAAGAGTTGGCCTGGCTGCGACGTGGGGCACCGGCGCGCACCTCCAAGCCGAAGTTCCGCATCGAGGCGGCCAACGCGCTGATCGCCGATGTTCCGCCGCTGCGCAACGACGTCGAGCTGATGAAGCTGGCGACCGCACGGCTGGGCAAGGATGTCATCGACCTGCTGGACGTCTCGGTCTCGTTCGACGGCAAACCGGTGCTGCGCGACGTCGAGTGGCGGATCGGCCCCGGTGAGCGCACCGGGATCGTCGGCGCCAACGGTGCCGGGAAATCCACCCTGCTCGGGCTGATCGCCGGGACGGTGGTGCCGGACAGCGGCCGAGTCAAGCGCGGCAAGACGGTGCGACTGGGCATGTTGGACCAGCAGTCGGCGGAATTGGCGACGCTGCGCGACGACCGGGTCGCCGACGTGCTGGGCCGGCTGCGCAACGACTACCAGGTCGACGGCAAGGAGATGACGCCCGCACAGCTGTTGGAGCGGCTCGGGTTCGGCAGCGCTCAGCTGTCGGCGCGGGTGGGCGAGCTCTCCGGCGGGCAGCAGCGGCGGCTGCAGTTGATGCTCACCTTGCTCGCCGAGCCGAACGTGCTGGTGCTCGACGAGCCCACCAACGACGTCGACACCGACATGCTGACCGCGACCGAGGATCTGTTGGACTCCTGGCCGGGCACCTTGATCGTGGTCTCCCATGACCGGTATCTGTTGGAGCGGGTGACCGACAACCAGTACGCGATCCTGGACGGGCGCCTGCGCCACCTACCGGGCGGTGTCGATGAATACCTGCAGCTGGCCGCCGACGCTCGTCGAGCGCCGGTGTCGCGGCCCGCCGCCGCTGCCGACGATGGTCCCGGTCCGCTGTCGGGAGCCGAACTGCGTGCGGCACAGAAGGATCTGGCGGCCGTCGATCGCCGGCTCGCGCGGCTGGCCGAGCAGATCGAGGCCAAGCATCACGAGCTGGCCGACTTTGACCAGTCCGATCACGTGGGCCTGGCGGAGCTCACCCGGCAGCTGAGGGCGCTGGAGGCCGAGGTGGCCGAGCAGGAGGGCCGTTGGCTGGAGCTCTCGGAGCTGGTGGAGTAGGCGCGCGTCAGCGCCGCTCGAAATGCTGGTAGTCCACCGGCGAGCGCCAGTTGCCGCCCCAGCTCCACCCAGCATCGGTGAAGGCGCGCACCGCGGCATCACCGGCATGCAGCAGGCCCGGCTCGATCCGGCGGCGATCCAGGTAGACCGCGGCGTTGCGGGGCACGAACCTGCCGTGATCGACCCACGGATTCAGCAGCGGGTTGACGTCGATGGCCCGGCCATAGGCGTGGAGCGCCCAGTTGCCGGAGCCCGGGATGCGCCGGCAGTTGAACGCCGAGGTGTTGTTGTCCTCCATCGACAGCTCGTCGTCACCGCCGCGATAGTGCGCCACCGGTTGCATCCGCTCGATCGGGAACTCCAGCCGGTAGAGGCGGTCGAATATGGCGATGACCTGCGGAACCAGCTCCTGATGCACGATCAACTCGCCGCGATGCGGCCGGTCGTCGAAGCCCAGGTGGGTCACGGTGACCCGCCGCAAATGCGCGGGGGTGACCGGGCAGTCGCGGTGCCAGGTGGGGCCGAGTTCGGTGGCCGTGACGGCTGCGACGGCGGCGGGCTCGGGTGCGTTGCGCGGCGCGGATTCCGCCGGCGCCGAGCCGGGTGGCGGCCCGGCGCCGGTGCACTGCGCCAGCAGCCCGCAGAGCGCGAGCGCCGCCATCAGGCGCCCCGCGGTCGAGATCTTCCGGCTGCCGTTGATCCCAATCACGCTAGCGCAGCGCTCGATCCGCTACCGGCCGCCGCCGCTGTCTGGACTGGCGGACCCGGGCAGACTCACTACGCTGGCGGAAGACGCATTCGGCAACGGGGCCACCACCCCGATGACAGCACCCGCGACGAAGGGAACGGATCACAGCATGCCGCTGAAGGCCCCGGTTGACCCCGATGCCGTCCGCTCGTTGTCCACCGCGATGCGCGAAGGCTCGCAGGCGGCCCACGATGCCGCCGAGGCCTCGCCGTTCGTGTCGGAGCTGATGGACGGCAAGGTCAACGAGCAGGGCTACGTCGACTACCTGCTGCGGTTGCGGATCGTCTACGCCGCACTGGAGGCCGCGGTACGGGCGAACCGCGACGACGCACTCGTCGCGTCGGTGTACGACCCGGCCCTGGAGCGGCTCTCCGCGATCGAGGCCGACCTGGAGTTCTGGGCCGGTGGAGCCGTCGCGGAAGTCGAATCACCCGCCGCTCAGGCCTACTGCGACCGCATCGCCGGCGCCTCGGCCGGCGAGTTGCTGGCCCACCACTACACCCGCTACCTCGGAGACCTCTCCGGCGGCCAGGCGATCGGACGGGTGCTGGACCGCACGTTCGCGCTCGGCGGCGCCGGCCTGGCGTTCTACGAGTTCCCGGTGCGGGCGAAACCGTACAAGGACGCCTACCGTGCCCGACTCGACCAGCTCGGTCTGGAGCCCGACGAGATCGACGGGGTGGTCGACGAGGTCCGGCACGCCTTCGGACTCAACCAGGACCTGTTCGACGAACTGGCCGAGAACCTGGCGGCCTATTACCGCGACTCCGCGGGTTAGCCCGCCGAATCTGCGGCGGTTCGCCGGCGCGCTCGGCTCACCGCCTGCCGGACCGACTCCAGCTGCTCGGCCACCCGCACCGGCGCGGTACCGCCGCGGGCGTCCCGCGAGCCCACCGACCCCTCGACCGTCAGCACCTGACGTACCCGCGGGGTGAGCTCCGGGCTGATGGCGGCCAGTTCGTCGTCGGTCAGCTCGTCGAGGCCGACGCCGCGCCGCTCGGCAACCTTCACCGCCGCCCCCGCGGCCTCGTGGGCGATGCGGAACGGGACACCTTGGCGCACCAGCCATTCGGCGATATCGGTGGCCAGGGTGTAGCCGGCCGGTGCCAGCGCGGACATCCGCTCGGTGTCGAAGCGCAGGGTGCCGACCAGCCCGGCCATCGCCGGCAACAGCAGCTCGAGCTGCGCCGCCGAGTCGAACACCGGCTCCTTGTCCTCCTGCAGGTCGCGGTTGTAGGCCAGCGGCTGGGCTTTGAGCGTCGCCAGCAGGCCGGTCAGGTTGCCGATCAACCGGCCGGACTTGCCGCGGGCCAGCTCGGCGATGTCGGGATTCTTCTTCTGCGGCATGATCGAGCTGCCGGTCGACCAGGAGTCATGCAGCACGGCGTAGCCGAATTCCGTTGAACTCCACAAGATGATGTCTTCGGCCAACCGGGACAGATCGACGGCGATCATCGCGAACACGAAGGCGGCCTCGGCGGCGAAGTCGCGGGCGGCGGTGGCGTCGATCGAGTTGTCCGCGGCCGCGGTGAAGCCGAGTTCGGCGGCGATGGCGTCCGGGTTCAGGCCCAGTGACGAACCGGCCAGCGCGCCCGATCCGTACGGCGAGACGGCGGCGCGGGCGTCGAAGTCGATGATCCGGTCCACGTCGCGCAGCAGCGGGTGGGCGTGGGCCAGCAGATGGTGGGCCAGCAGCACCGGCTGCGCGGACTGCAGGTGGGTCTTGCCCGGCATGATGGCGTCCGGGTGGGCGCCGGCCTGGTGGGCCAGCGCCTCGACCACGTCGAGCACTCCGGCGGCGACGCGGCGTACCGCGTCGCGCAGCCACATCCGAAAAAGCGTGGCCACCTGGTCGTTTCGTGACCGCCCGGCGCGCAGCCGGCCGCCCAGATCAGGACCGACCCGGTCGATCAGGCCGCGCTCCAGCGCGCCGTGCACGTCTTCGTCGGTGACCAGCGGCCCGAAGCTGCCGTCGGCGACGTCCGCGCCGAGACTGTCCAGGCCGGCCAGCAGCCCGTCACGCTGCTCGGTGGTGAGCAGCCCGGCGTGAAAAAGCACCTTCGCGTGCGCCTTGGAGGCGGCCACGTCGTAGGGCGCCAGCACCCAGTCGAAGTGGGTGGATTTGCTCAGCGCCGCCAGCGCGTCGGACGGTCCTTCGGCGAACCGCCCGCCCCACAGTGATCCTTCGTTGGTGCTCATTTCGGCCCCCTTGTTGCGCCGAGTGGCACTTTCACGACGTCACACCGGCGTGTCGCGTCGTCAGAATGGCACTCGCGGCCAAGGACCGGGATCACGAACCCAGATCCCGGCGGGCGGAGATCTTGGAGCTCAACCCGTGGATCTGCACGAAGCCACGCGCCGCGGTCTGGTCGAAAGTGTCGCCCTCGTCGTAGGTGGCCAGGTTGAAGTCATACAGCGACTCCGCGCTGCGCCGGCCGTTGATGATGATGCTGCCGCCGTGCAGGACCAGGCGGATGTCACCGGAGACGTGCTGCTGGGTGTCCTCGACGAACACCTCCAGCGACCGCTTGAGCGGGCTGAACCACAGGCCGTCATAGGTGAGCTCGCCCCACTTGCGGTCCACACCACGCTTGTAGCGGCCCAGTTCGCGCTCCAGGGTGACGTGCTCGAGCTCGGTGTGCGCGGTGATCAGCACCATCGCGCCGGGCGCCTCGTAGATCTCGCGGCTCTTGATGCCCACCAGCCGGTCCTCGACCACGTCCAGCCGGCCCACGCCCTGCGCGCCGGCCCGGGTGTTGAGCTCCTGGATGATCTGCAGCACGCTAAGCGGGCGACCGTCGATGGCCACCGGGCGGCCCTTATCGAAGCTGATGATCAGCTCGTCGGGGGCGTTGAAGTTGACCGTCGGGTCCTCGGTGTAGTCGTAGACGTCCTTGGTGGGGGCGTTCCACAGGTCTTCGAGGAATCCGGTCTCCACCGCGCGGCCCCACACGTTCTGGTCGATGGAGAACGGCGAGCGCTTGGTGACGTTGATCGGGATGTCGTTCTGCTCGGCGAACGCGATGGCCTTCTCGCGGGTCCAGGCGTAGTCGCGGACCGGGGCGATCACGTCGAGTTCGGGTGCGAGCGAGGCGAAGCCGACCTCGAAGCGGACCTGGTCGTTGCCCTTGCCGGTGCAGCCGTGGGCGACGATGGTGCCGCCATGGCTGCGCGCGGCGTCCACCAGGTGCTTGACGATCAGCGGCCGGCTGATGGCCGAGACCAGCGGGTAGCGGTCCATGTAGAGCGCGTTGGCCTTGATGGTCGGCAGGCAGTACTCGTCGGCGAACTCGTCGCGGGCGTCGACCACGACGGCCTCCACCGCACCGCAGTCCAGGGCCCGCTGGCGTACCACTTCCATGTCCTCGCCGCCCTGGCCGAGGTCGATGGCGACGGCGACGACTTCGCGGCCGGTCTCCTTGCCGATCCAGCTGATCGCCACCGAAGTGTCCAGGCCGCCGGAATACGCCAGGATGACGCGTTCGGACATCGAGTTCTCCTTGCTTTGTGTTGCTGTGTGCTTGTGGGTGTTACTGCAGGTCGTTGAGGGTGGCGGCGAGTTCGGTGCCGGTCATCGGCTCACGGGCCGCCACGAAGATGGTGTCATCCCCGGCAATGGTGCCGACGACGTACGGTAGCGCGGCCCGGTCGATGGCACTGGCCAGGTAGTCCGCCGCCCCGGGCGGGGTGCGCAGCACGGCGAGATTTCCGGTGGCATCGGTGGACACCAGCAGCTCGCCCAGCAGCCGGGACAGCCGGTCGGTGCCGCCGGACAGGCGCAGTGGGTTGCCGTCCTCGGGAATGACGTATCCCCCGGCCCCGCCATCGGGACCGCGCAGTTTCACCGCGCCCAGCTCTTCGAGGTCACGCGACAGGGTGGCCTGGGTGACCTCGATGCCGTCGGCGGCCAGGAGGGTGGCCAGCTCGGTCTGGCTGCGCACCACGGCCGAGGACAGCACCTCCACGATGCGGGCCTGGCGGCCCACTCGCGAGACGGTGCTGTCGGCGCGGCTCATCGTGACCGTTCCAGCAACCACACCAACAGCGCCTTCTGCGCGTGCAGGCGGTTTTCGGCTTCGTCCCACACCGCGCTGCGCGGCCCGTCGATCACCGAGTCGGTGATCTCGTCGCCGCGGTGTGCCGGCAGGCAGTGCAGCACCGTGACGTCCGGGTCGGCCAGGCCGACGAGTTCGTCGTTGATCTGGAAGGGCCGAAACGGCGCCACCCGGTCCAGGCCGTCGTCTTCCTGGCCCATCGAGGTCCAGGTGTCGGTGACCAACACGTCGGCTCCGCCGGCGGCCTTGGCAGCGTCGGCGGTGAGGGTGACCGAGGCGCCGGTGTCGGCGGCGCGTTCCCGCGCGGCGGCGACGACGGCCGGGTCGGGGGTGAAGCCTTCGGGGGCGGCGACGGTGACGTGCACCCCGGCGGTCACCCCGCCGAGCATCAGCGAGTGCGCCATGTTGTTGGCGCCGTCGCCGAGGTAGGTCAGCTTGAGCCCGTTGAGTGCGCCTTTGCGTTCGGCGATGGTCTGCAGGTCGGCCAGCACCTGGCAGGGGTGGAACTCATCGGAGAGCGCGTTGACGATCGGCACCGTCGCGGTGCTGGCCATCGCGGTCAGCCGGTCCTGGGCGAAGGTGCGCCACACGATGGCATCGACGTAACGCGACAGCACCTGCCCGGTGTCTTCGAGGGTTTCGTCGCGGCCCAGCTGGGTGGAGCGGCCGTCGACGACGACGGCGTGCCCGCCGAGTTGGGCGATGCCGATCTCGAAGGAGAACCGGGTGCGGGTGGAGTTCTTGTCGAAGATCACCGCGACCCCGCGCGGGCCTTCCAGCGGCCGCCGGCTGAACGGCGCCGCTTTCAGTTCTGCTGCCAGAGCCAGGATTTCGGCCTGCTCGGCCGGTGTGACGTCGTCGTCGCGGAGGAAGTGGCGGATCATTGTGCTGCCTCCTGGGCGGTGTCGAGGATGCCCGGCAGGGCGGTGATGAAGCTGCCGATCTGTTCCTCGGTGACGATCAGCGGCGGCGCCAGCCGGACCACGCCCGCCGCGGCGGCGTTGACCAGGAAGCCGGCCTCGCGGGCGGCCAGTTCGACGGCCTTGGCCTTGGGCTCGGTGAGCACCACGCCGGCCAGCAGGCCCTTGCCCCGGACGTGGTCGACCAGCGGATGGCCCAGTTCCTCGATGCCGTGGCTCAGCGTCTTGCCCAGCGTGGCGGCCCGGGCGATCAGGTCGCCGTCGGCCAGCGCCCGCAGCACCGCCAACGCCGCCGCGGTGCACACCGGGTTGCCGCCGAAGGTGCTGCCGTGCAGGCCCGGGGTCAGCAGGTCACCGGCCGCGCCGACCGCCAGGCAGGCACCGATGGGCAGGCCGCCGCCCAGGCCCTTGGCCAGCGTGATGATGTCGGGGGTGATGCCGTCGTGCTGGTGGGCGTAGAAGGCGCCGGTGCGCCCGATCCCGGTCTGGACTTCGTCGAGCACCAGCAGGGCGCCGTGGGCGGCGGTGATGCCGCGGGCCTCGGCCAGGTAGCCGGCGGGTGGGGTGACGACGCCGCCCTCCCCCATGATCGGCTCCAGAAACACCGCGGCGGTGCTCGAATCGACGGCCGCGGCCAACGCCTTGGTGTCGCCGTAGGGCACGTGGGTGATGTCGCCGGGCAGCGGCTCGAACGGTGCCTGCTTGTCCGGCTGCCCGGTCAAGGCCAGCGATCCCATGGTGCGGCCGTGGAAAGCGCCTTGGGCGGCAACGATCTTCGTCTTTCCGGTGAGCCGGGTCATCTTGAAGGCCACTTCGTTGGCCTCGGTGCCGGAGTTGCAGAAGAACACCCGCGCCGGCGCACCGAGGTGGCCGACCAGGCCCTCGGCCAGGGCGATGCCCGGCTCGGTGGCATACAGGTTGGAGGTGTGGCCCAACGTGTTCAGCTGGGTGGTGACGGCCTCGATCACCGCGGGGTGCCGGTGGCCGAGCACGTTGACCGCGATGCCGCCCAGCAGGTCGACGTAGCTCTTGCCCGAATCGTCGGTCACCACCGCGCCCTGCCCGCTGACCAGTGCCAGCGGCGGGGTGCCGTAGTTGTTCATCATCACCGCCTGCCAGCGGTCTTGCAGACTCATGGGTTTACCACCTTGGTTCCGGTGCCGGCGTGGGTGAAAAGCTCGACCAGCACGCAGTGTTCGACGCGGCCGTCGATGATGTGGGCGCTGGGCACCCCGCCGCGGACGGCGCGCAGGCAGCCTTCGACTTTGGGGATCATGCCGGACTCCAGTCGCGGCAGCAGTTGCTCCAATGTGGCGGTGTCGATCTCACTGACCAGCGAATCGGTGTTGGGCCAGTCGGTGTAGAGGCCGTCGACGTCGGTGAGCATCAACAGTTTCTCGGCTTGCAGCGCTTCGGCCAGCGCGGCCGCCGCGGTGTCGGCGTTGATGTTGTGCACCACCCCGTCGGGATCGGGCGCCAGGGTGGAGACCACCGGAATCCGGCCTGCGGCAATCAGGTCCAGCACCGCGGCGGTGTTGACTTTGTCGACGTCGCCGACCAGGCCGATGTCGGTGGCGACCCCGTCGACGTTCACGCTGCGCCGCACCGCGGTGAACAGCGCGGCGTCCTCGCCGGTGATGCCCACCGCGTACGGGCCGTGGGCGTTGATCAGGCCGACGAGTTCGCGGCCGACCTGGCCGAACAGCACCATGCGCGCCACGTCGAGCACTTCCGGTGTGGTGACCCGGAATCCGCCCTTGAAGTCACCTTCGATGCCGAGTTTCTTGAGCATGGCGCTGATCTGCGGCCCGCCGCCGTGCACCACCACCGGGTGGATTCCGCAGTTGCGCAGGAAGGCCATGTCGGCGGCGAAGGCGTGCTTGAGGGTGTCGTCGGTCATGGCGTTGCCGCCGTACTTGACGACGACGATCTTGCCGTGCAGCTGCTTGAGCCACGGCAGGGCTTCCGCCAGTACCTGGGCTTTGACGGTGGTGGTGAGTTCTGTCATGAGGAATACGCGGAATTCTCTTCGACGTAGGCGTGTGACAGGTCGGTGGTGCGCACCATGGCCTGCCCGCTGCCGAGGTGCAGTTCGACGGTCACGCGGATGTCGGCCCCGGACAGGTCGACCTCCCGGGCTCCGGGCATCGGCGTTCCGTCGGAGAAGACCGGGGAGCCGTTGAACGACACCGTGATCCGGTCGGGGTCGATGGTGAACGGCACCATCCCGACGGCGGCCAGCACCCGCCCCCAGTTGGGGTCCGAGCCGAACAGCGCGGTCTTGACCAGGCTGTCGCGGGCCACGATCCGCGCGGCGATCAGGGCGTCGGCGTCGCTGCCGGCGCCGCTGACGGTGATCGACACCCGCTTGGTGACGCCCTCGGCGTCGGCCTGAAGCTGGGCGCACAGGTCGTCGCAGACGGCCAGCACCGCGGCGTCCAGGTCGTCTTGGCTGGGCGTGATCTCGCTGGCGCCCGACGCCAGCAGCAGCACCGTGTCGTTGGTGGAGCAGCTGCCGTCGATGTCGAGCCGGTCGAACGTCACCGCGGTGGCCCGCCGCAGGGCGGCGTCCAGCGCGGCCGCGTCGACCTTGGCGTCGGTGGTCAGCACCACCAGCATGGTGGCCAGCGACGGCGCCAGCATGCCGGCACCCTTGGCCATGCCGCCCACGGTCCAGTCGCCCTTGTGGTGCAGCGCAACCTGTTTGGGGACGGTGTCGGTGGTCATGATGGCGCGGGCGGCTTCGTCTCCGCCGACCAGGCCGCCGGCCATGGCCTGCACCACGTCGGTGACACCGGCCAGCAGCTTGTCCATCGGCAGCCGGTCACCGATCAGACCGGTGGAGCAGACCGCCACCTCGGCGGCCCCGGTCTCGGTGCCCCAGTGCGACAGTGCCGCCGCGACCGCTTCGGCGGTGGTGTGCGTGTCTTGGAAACCGCCCGGCCCGGTGCAGGCGTTGGCGCCGCCGGAGTTCAGGATCACCGCCCGCAGCCGGCCGCCCTTGAGCACCTGCTGGCTCCACTGCACCGGCGCGGCCTTGACCTGGTTACTGGTGAACACACCGGCCGCCGCATAGTCCGGGCCCTCGTTGAACACCAGCGCCAGATCCGGATTCCCGGAAACCTTGATACCGGCCGCGATTCCCGCGGCCCGGAATCCTCCGGGTGCGGTGACACCCTGCTCGCGCACCAGCCGAACGTCAGTCATGGCGCCACTCCTACGACGGAAAGCCCTTCGGTCTCCGGCCAGCCCAGCGCCAGGTTCATCGCCTGCACGGCTGCGCCGCCGGTGCCCTTGACCAGGTTGTCGATCGCGGCGATCGCGATGAACGTTGAGGCGTCCTGGTCCACGGCGACCGCAAGGTGGGCGGCGTTGCTGCCGATCACCGATCCGGTCTTGGGCAGCTGGCCTTCGGGCAGCAGGTACACGAACGGCTCGTCGTGATAGGCCTTTTCGTAGACCGCGCGCAATTCCGACAGCGGCGCCGTGGTCTTGGCGGTGCAGGTGGCCAAGATGCCCCGCGATGCCGGGATCAGCACCGGGACGAACGCGACGCTGACGTCGCGGTGGGTGACCGCCCGCAGTCCCTGACTGATCTCCGGGGTGTGCCGGTGGGCGCCGCCGATGTTGTAGGCCCGCGCCGATCCGATGACCTCCGAGCCCAAAAGGTCGACCTTGGCGGCCTTTCCGGCGCCGGAGGTGCCACTGACGGCGACCACGGTGACGTCGGGTTCCACCAGTCCGGCGGCGACGGCCGGGAACAGCGCCAGCAGCGCCGCGGTCGGGTAGCAGCCCGGCACCGCGATTCGCCGGGCGTCCTTGAGTTTGTCGCGACCGCCGGGCAACTCGGGCAGACCGTAGGGCCAGGTGCCGGAGTGCGCCGAGCCGTAGAAGCGTTCCCAGTCGGTCGGATCGCCCAGCCGGAAGTCCGCGCCGCAGTCCACCACCAGGGTGTTGTCGTCGAGTTGCTCAGCGAGCACCGCCGAATGCCCGTGCGGCAGGCCGAGGAACACCACGTCGTGTCCGGCGAGGGTGTCGACCTCGGTCGGCTCGAGGACGCGGTCGGCCAGCGGCACCAGATGCGGGTGCTGTTCGCCCAGGGTGCTGCCGGCGTTGCCGGCGGCGGTCAGGGCGCCGATGCTCAGCCGGCCGTCGGCGTAGGCGGGATGCCCGAGCAGCAGCCGCAGGATCTCCCCGCCGGCGTAGCCGCTGGCACCAGCCACCGCCACTTTGATCGCTTTGGTCACTCGGCGATTCTGCATGATTATGCGTTTATACGCAAACTAATTACGGCGGGGTGCGGGCACGAACGTGCCAGCTGCACGGTAGCCGACCGTCAGGCCGCTCCGGCGTCGCGGTAGGCCTCCAACAGTCGCAGCCAGATCTCACTGATCGTCGGGAAACACGGCACGGCGTGCCACAGCCGGCTGATCGGCACCCGGCCGGCGACGGCGACGGTGGCCGAATGCAGCAGCTCAGCCACACCGGGGCCCACGAAGGCCACGCCGAGCAGGAACAACTCGTCGGCGTCGACCACCATGCGGGCCCGCCCGCGGTAGCCGTCGGCGTGCAGCTTAGCCCCCATCACCGCGTCGCCGATCTCGACGTCCACCACCTGCACCCGGTGGCCGGCCCGCTCGGCCTTCGCGGCGGTGAGCCCGACCGCGGCCGCCTCGGGGTCGGTGAAGAAGACCTGCGGTACGGCGTGGTGGTCGGCGGTGGCGGCGTGCATGCCCCACGGCGCGGTGTCCAGTGGCTCCCCGGCGGCCCGGGCGCCGATGGCGTCGCCGGCGATGCGCGCCTGATATTTGCCCTCGTGGGTGAGCAGTGCGCGGTGATTGGCGTCGCCGCAGGCATACAGCCACCCCTCCTCGACGGCGCGCACCCGGCAGGTGTCATCGACCTCCAGCCAGTCGCCGGGGGTGAGTCCGACGGTTTCCAGGCCGATGTCGCCGGTGAGCGGGGTGCGGCCGGTCGCGAACAAGATCTCGTCGACGTCGAGCTCGGTGCCGTCGGTCAGCTCCAGGCGCACCGGGCCGTCGCCCGCCCGCTCGAGCCGGGCCACCGAAACACCGGTGCGCACGTCGACTCCGGCGTCGGCCAGCCCGCGAGCGACGTATTCGCCGACGAACGGTTCCATCCGCGGCAGCAACCCCGAGCCGCGCACCAGCAGCGTCACCGCCGAACCCAATCCCTGCCAGGCGGTGGCCATCTCGACGCCCACACCGCCGGCCCCGACCACGGCGAGGCGCCCCGGCACCGACGTGGCCTCGGTGGCTTCGCGGTTCGTCCACGCACGGGCGTCGGCCATGCCCGGCAGATCCGGCAGGGACGCGCGGGTTCCGGTGCAGATGACGACGGCGTGCCGGGCGGTCAGCGTCACGTCGCCGCCGTCGGTGGCGACCACCACCCGTCGTGGCCCGTCCAGGCGACCGTGGCCGCGCACCAGCGTCGCTCCGACCCCCTCGATCCAGTCGGCCTGCCCGGAGTCGTTCCAGTCCCCCACATAGTGATTGCGGCGCCGAAACACCCCGGCGGCATCGATCGAAGAGCTGACGGCCTGTCGTGCGCCGTCGACGCGGCGCGCATCATCGAGCGCGAGCACCGGCCGCAGCAGGGCCTTGCTGGGCACGCAGGCCCAGTAGGAACATTCGCCGCCGATGAGTTCGCGTTCCACGATCGCCACGCTCAGCCCGGCGGCGCGGGCGCGGTCGGCGACGTTCTCCCCGACCGGTCCGGCACCGAGGACGACGACGTCGTACGTTTCGGTCATCTGAGCGCGTCCTCTCGAAGCTGTTTGGCGAGGAAAGCTGGATCCATCCCAGCACGGACTCCCCGGGTACGCCACTGCGAGCTTGCCCAGCTGTTTCCCGGGCAAGCCCGTGGATGCCGCGCATCTGACCAGCGGCAGTACAGAATGTAAGCGGAAACTCGTGCATTGCCGACTACGATAGGCACGATGGGGACTTTGACGATCCGCACTGATTCCGAGGTGGAACGGGCCTTGGCCGAGCTGACCAGCGGGGGCCGTTCGCGGTCGGAGGCCGCTCGCGCGGCGATCTTGGATGCCGAACGCGCTCGCCGCCGGGAGCGTATGCGTGCCGAAGCCGAAGAACTGCGCAACGACCCCGACGATGTTGCTGCCTCGCGCGAGCTCGCAGCAGAGATGGACACCATCCGTGCGTGGTGACGTGTACCGCCTGCGAGCCCCGAAGGAAGCACGCGGCCACGAGCAATCCGGGTCGCGCTACGCGGTCGTGGTGCAGTCCGATGATCTTCCGCTATCGACCTGGATCGTCGCGCCAACCTCGACCGGCCGTCGCGCGGCCTCGTTCCGCCCAGAAATTGAAATCGGCGGCGGCACAACCCGCGTGCTGGTCGAGCAACTCACCGTGATCGATCCGCAGCAGCGCCTCGGCGAGTTCGTCGGCCGGTTGAGTACCGGCGAGCTGCAGGACGTCGACACCGCCCTGCGCTCGGTGCTGGCACTGGACTGAGGAAGTTGACCGTGCCGCCGGGCTCGGAAGTCTACCCCCGCAGGGCGGCGCCGACGGCCTCTCCGGCGCGGGCGACGGCGGCGTCGCGGGCCGCACTGGCCTCGTCCTCGGTCAGCGTGCGATCGGCGGCCCGGAAGCGCAGCGCGAACGCCAGCGACTTGCGGCCCTCGCCGACCTGCGGGCCGGTGTAGACGTCGAACAGTGCGATGTCCTCCAGCAGCTCTCCGGCGCCCTCGCGCACCGCGTCGGCCACCGATTGCGCGGTCACCTTCTCATCGACCACCAGGGCCAGGTCCTGGAACACCGCCGGGAACGGCGACACCCGGGGAGCCGGCAGGGCCGCGGACAGCGGGATGGCATCCAGGTTCAGCTCGACCGCACAGGTGCCCTTGGGCAGGCCGGCGCGTTCGATGACGGCCGGGTGCAGCTGGCCGGCGTGGCCGATCACGGTCTCGCCGACGAGCACCTCGGCGCAGCGGCCCGGATGCCACGGCAGCTGGGCCGCGGAGCGCAGGGTGACCTCGACGCCGCTGGCGCGGGCGATCACCCGTGCCGCCTCGATGGCGTCGGCGGCTTCCACCGGCCGGCCCGGCCCCCATGGTCCCCGGGGTTCGGCCAGGCCGGTCAGTGCGACCGCGATGTGCTGCGGCTGGCGCGGCAGGGCGGCATCGATTCCGGCGATCTCGGCGTCGGTCGGGCGCCGAGCAGGTGTGACGGCCGGGAACTCGGCTGGCCCCGCCGACTGCACCACCTGGGCGATCGCAAACAGGGCGACGTCACTCATGCCGCGAGACACGTTGCGGCCCAAGGCTTCCAACAGGCTGGGCAGCAAAGTGCTGGCCAGCTGGGGCCGGTCGGCCTCCAGCGGGTTGAGCACCGACACCGTGGCGCGGCGCGGGTCGTCGTCGGCCAGCCCCCAGGTGTCGAACACTCCGGCGGGCAGGAACGGCGTGGCCAGCACCTCGACGTAGCCGGCCAGGGCCAGCGACTTGCCGATCGCGCGGCGCCGACGCTGGGTGGCAGTCAGGCCACGCCCGGCCGGCGCGGCGGGCAGCACCGACGGAATGGACTCCAGTCCCTCCAGCCGCAGCACCTCCTCGACCAGGTCGGCCGGCTGGCGCAGATCTGGGCGCCAGCTCGGCGGGGTGACGGTCAACACGTCCCCGGCGACCGCCACCTCGCAGCCGATCTGGGTCAGCCGCCGAACGGTGGTGCCCTCGGGGTAGCTCACCCCCGCGGTGCGGTCCGGCAGGTCGGCGGGAATCTCGATCGGAGCCTGGCTCCAGTTCTCGACGGGCGGCTCCCCGCGCCAGTCAGTCAGGCCCGATCCGATGACTCCCCCGGCGATTTCGGCCAGCAGGCTCGCACAGCGGTCCAACACGGCCACCGAGATGGCCGGATCCACGGAGCGCTCATAGCGCCGAGCGGCTTCGCTGGGCAGGTGCAGCCGCCGCGCGGTCCGTGACACCGCGGCGGGGTCCCAGATCGCGGCCTCCAGCAGCACATCGGTTGAGTCGTCGCGCATTTCGGTGCTGCCCGAGCCCATCACGCCGCCGATCGCGGCGGTGGCGACGTCGTCGACGATGAGCACGTCGACCGGTTCCAGTTTGCGTTCGATGTCATCGAGGGTGGTGACGGTTTCGCCGGGCGCGGCGAAGCGGACGTCGAAGCCGCCGGTGATGCGGGCCCGGTCGTGGGCGTGCATCGGGTGGCCGAGTTCGACCATCACGTAGTTGGTGGCGTCGACGGCCGGGGAGATCGCCCGGATGCCGCACAGCGCCAGGCGCCGTTGCAGCCACCACGGCGATACCGCTGCCGGGTCGATCCCGGTGACGCTGCGCAGCGCGAAGCGGCGTACCCCGGTGCCCGGCTGCACACTCAGCGGCCACGCCTCACCCTCGGCGGGCAAAGCCGGGACCGCAGCCGGGTCCGCGAAGTCCAGGTCCAGCGCGCAGGCGATGTCGCGTGCCAGCCCACGCACCGACATGCAGTAGCCGCGGTCGGGGGTGATGGCCAGCTCGTAGACCACGTCGTCGAGGCCCAGTACTTCCGCGGCGTCCGCACCGGGCTCGGCGGTGCCATCCGGCAGCACCAGGATGCCGGAATGGTCGGTGCTCAGCCGTATTTCGGACGCCGAGCAGATCATGCCGTCGGAGGTGCGGCCGTAGGTCTTGCGGGTGGCGATGGTGAAATCACCGGGCAGCACCGCGCCGGGCAGTGCGACGGCCACCAAGTCACCGACGGCGAAATTGCTGGCACCGCAGACGATGTCACGCGGCTCGGCCTCGCCGACGTCGACGCGGCAGGCCCGGATCGGCTTCTTGAACTCGGTGAGTTCCTCGATCTCGACCACCCGGCCGACCTTGAACGGCCCGGTGACCGGACCCAGGGTGTGCACGCCCTCGACCTCGTGGCCGATCCGCAGCAGCGCCTGCTCGAGTTCGGCGGCGGTGATGTCGAATCCCGGCGCTCCGGCGATCAGCGTCTCACGCAACCAGCTGTAGGGAATACGCATCAGGCGCCCACCCCGAATGGCAGGGAGAACCGGACGTCGCCCTCGACCATGTCGCGCATGTCGGGGATTCCGTTGCGGAACTGCAGGGTTCGCTCCAATCCCATACCGAACGCGAAGCCGGAGTATTCGGCCGGGTCGATGCCCACCGCACGCAAGACGTTGGGGTGCACCATCCCGCAGCCACCCCATTCCACCCAGCCGGGCCCGCCCTTTTTGCCCTCGAACCAGATGTCGACCTCGGCCGACGGTTCGGTGAACGGGAAGAAGTGCGGCCGGATACGGGTCTTGGCGGCCGGCCCGAACTCGGACTGGGCGAAGGCGTCCAGGGTGCCGCGCAGGTGCGCCATGGTCAGACCGCGGTCGACCGCGAGCCCCTCGACCTGGTGGAACACCGGGGTGTGGGTGGCGTCGAGTTCGTCGGTGCGGAAGGTGCGCCCGATCGAGACGACGTAGACCGGCAGTTCGCGGGCCAGCAGGGCGCGGATCTGCACCGGGGAGGTGTGGGTACGCAGCAGTTGTCGCGATCCCGGCGGGGCGATGTGGAAGGTGTCCTGATCACTGCGCGCGGGGTGGTCGACCGGGAAGTTCAGCGCGTCGAAGTTGAAGTGCTCGGCTTCGACCTCGGGGCCCTCGGCCAGTTCCCAGCCCATCGCGACGAAGGTGTCGGCGACGTGTTCGGCGAGCATGGTGATGGGGTGCCGGGCGCCCACGGGCTTGCGGGCCGAGGGCAGCGTGACGTCGATGCTCTCGGCGGCCAGCACGGCGGCGTCGCGTTCGGCGCGCAGGGCCGCCAGCCGCTCGTCGTAGGCGCGCTGGGCGTCGGTGCGCGCGGCATTGACGCGCTTGCCGGCGTCGGCTCGCTCGGTCTTGTCCAGCTTGGCCAGCGCTTGGCGGGCCAGCGCCAGCGGCGCCTTGTCACCGAGGTGCTCGGTTTTGGCGTGGGCCAGCGCATCCAGGTCGGCGGCCGCGGCAAAGGCGGCCTGCGCCGCCTGCAGCGCTGAGGTCAGGGTCGCGTCGGAGACGACGGACGGGGCCAACTGTTCAGCAGGCTGATTGCCCACGGACGAAACTCCCCCTACTGGCTGTGATTTTGGCTGAGACGCAAGCGTCGATCTTATCGACATGACGACGAAAGCCCCGCACGCGGTGTGCGAGGCTCTCGTCGGGTGGGTTAGGGCGCCTTGGCCTCGGCGCCGTCACCGCCGGCGCCGCCTTCGACACCGCTGGTGTTGGTGGGCGCGGGGGGCTTGATGCCGGGGTCGCCCGCCACGCTGCCCGACTTGCCGCCGGTGCCACCGGTGCCACCGGCACCGCCCTTGATGGTGCCGACGCCGTCGCCGCCGTTACCGCCCTGGCCGCCCTTGCCGCCGTCACCTTCGGTGTCGGTGCCGGTGCTGCTGCCACCGTTGCCGCCCGTGCCTCCGGCGCCGACCTGCACGGGCCTGCCGTTGGTCGGTGCGGTGCCGCCGTTGTTGGTCAGGCTGCCGCCGTTACCGCCGGCGCCGCCGATACCGCCGTCACCTTCGGTGCTGTTGCCACCGGCTCCACCGGCGCCGCCGTTCTGGGCCCGCCAGCTGCCGCCGCCGCTGTCGCCGCCCTTACCGCCGTTGCCGCCGTTGCCGGTGGTGCCGGTGCCGCCGGACCCGCCGGCTCCCCCGGTGCCGCCGGAGCCGAACTTGTTGCCACCGCTGATGCCGCTGACGCCTTCACCGCCGGCACCGCCGTTGCCGCCGGTCACACCATTGCCGCCGGCGCCACCCTTGCCGCCGCTGCCGCCGAAGCCCAGGATCTGGCCCTTGCCGGTCACGCTGCCATTGGCGTCATTCCAGCCGCTGCTCTCTGCGCCCTTACCGCCGGCGCCACCCTTGCCGCCAGTGCCGTCGGTGCTGGCGCCGCCGGCACCGCCGCTGCCGCCGCTGCCGCCGGTGATGGTGCCTGCACCGCCGTCACCACCCTTGCCACCCACGCCACCATTGCCGCTGACTGGGACAGGGGCCTCATCGTCATCAGGTGCCTTGACCGTCGCCGCGCCACCGGCACCGCCTGCACCGCCGGTGCCGCCCCAGATGACCACAGTTCCGTCGGGGTCCTTAGCGGTGGTGTCGATAGCGCCACCGTCGCCACCCTCGCCACCCTCACCGCCGGTGCCGGTCGTCGCCGCGCCGCCGGCGCCACCAGCACCACCGGCACCAGAGACGCCCAGGACGGTGCCCGCCCCGAACTTATTGGTGAAGCCATCGATGCCCCAGGTGCCGTCGGACTTCCAGCCGGTCGCGACGGCGCCCTTGCCGCCGGCGCCGCCATCGCCGCCGGCGGTGGTACCGGCGCCGCCCGCACCACCGGCACCACCGGTGCCGCCGTACTGGGTGCCAGACCCGGCGTTCCCGCCATCGCCGCCGAGTCCACCCTTGCCGTTGGTCGCAGCACCGCCCTTGCCGCCGGCGCCACCGTTGCCGCCCTTGGTTGCGGTGTTGATGTCAGTGGTGGTCGAGGAACCGTTGCCGCCTTTACCGCCCTGGCCGCCGTCACCGGCTGTGGTACCGCCAGCGCCGCCCTTACCGCCGGCGCCACCGTTGCCGCCAGTTGTCGCGTTGCCGGTAGTGGCGTAGGCGTTTCCACCCTCACCGCCGGTTCCACCGTTGCCGGTGGTGCCGCCGGTGCCGCCATCACCCCCAGCGCCCCCGTTCAGGTGCAGAGAGTCGCCGTCCGCGCCGTTGCCGCCGCTACCGCCGTTCGACGTGCCGGCAATACCGACACCGTCGGCTCCCGCAGTGCCGGCTTCGCCGCCGGTGCCGCCAGTGCCCGCTTCACCCGCCGCGCCGCCCTTACCCACAGAGCCCGCACTGCCGACGTTGCCGCCGGTGCCGCCGGAGCCGTAGCCGTACTGGCCCTTGGAATCCCAGTGCCCATCGGCCCCGTTGCCGCCATTGCCGCCGGCGCCGGCCTCACCACCTTTACCGCCGTCTCCGCCGTTGCCGTTGGTGCCGGACTCGGATCCACCGCCGGCGCCGCCGGCGCCGCCATTGCCACCGTTGTAGCCAACGCCGCCGTTGGCGCCGTTGCCGTTGTTGGTGTCGAAGTCGCCCTTGGCGCCCGTAAGGCCGGTTCCGCCGTTCCCGCCGTCGCCACCATTACCGCCCTGGCCCCCGGCACCGGTGCCGGCGGCCTTGCCACCATTACCGCCTTGTCCGCCGTTTCCGCCATTGCTCTGGACCGAGCCGTCTCCAGGAGCTCCGTTGCCGCCGGTTCCGCCGTCGCCACCATTGCCGTTCGACCCGGCGTACGCGTCGCCGCCGTTGCCGCCCCGGCCGCCGTCGCCGCCGTATGCGCCGTTGCCGCCGTTGCCGCCCTTGCCACCGTTGTGGTTCCCCGCGGTACCAGCTGCGCCGTCCCCGCCGTTACCGCCCTGGCTGGCCTGGGAAGGATCCTTGCTCCCGCCGGCGCCGTTGTCTCCGGCTTCCGCATCGGCACCGCCGGCCGCACCGCCCTTGCCGCCTTCACCGGCCCCGGCGCCGTTGGCGCCGGCTTGACCGCCGTTGCCGCCGTTACCGGTACCGCCGTTGGCCCAGGTGCCGTTGGCTCCGTTGCCACCGTCACCACCCGCACCGACCGCGCCGCCGGCACCGCCTACGCCGCCGTCGCCGCTCTTACCAGCGACGCTGTCGTCGCCGCCGCCCTTAGCTCCACCTTGGCCACCGGCACCGCCTACGCCGCCGTCGAAGCCGTTGCCGCCTTGCTGGCCGTCCTCGCCGTCCTCGCCCGCATTGGTGGCGTCAGCCCCGTTCGTCCCCTTGATGCCGTCATGCCCCGCACCACCGGCGCCGCCGACACCACCGTTGCCACCATTGCCCGCTTCGGTACCGCCGGCACCACCCTTACCGCCGACACCGCCCGTGCCGCCGACGGAATCGACGTCATCTTCGTCATTCGGGTCAGCTCGGTGCGTCCCACTGAGCCCACCGGCACCACCAGTGCCACCCGTGCCACCGTTGCCGATCTTGCCGCCGTCACCACCGGTGCCACCGTTACCGCCGGTGCCGGCATCGTGTGTCTCGTCTCCAGCGCCGCCGGCACCACCGGTACCACCAGCGCCGCCGTTGCCGGTCTCACCGCCGCTGCCACCGTTGCCACCCAGGCCGCCGTTGCCAGCTCCGTTGGTGCCGTCAGCGTCGGCGCCGGCCCCGCCGGTACCGCCCCGGCCGCCATTGCCGTCGATCTCGCTGTCCGCACCGTCCGAGCCCTTGACGCCTAACGAGCCGCCGGCACCGCCCTTGCCGCCCACACCAGCGGCGCCGCCGACTCCACCGGTGCCGCCGGTCCCACCGTTGAGGTTGCCCTCCTCACCCGCGGCCCCGGTGCCGCCCTGGCCGCCCTCGCCGCCGGCGCCACCCTTGCCGCCCGCACCGCCGGTGCCGAACAGGGAGTCGCTCGCGGCGCCGCCGTTGCCGCCCTTGCCGCCCGCACCGCCCGCGTTGCCCGTGCCGCCCACACCGGTGCCGCTGTCAGCCCATGAGCCGGTCGCGCCGATCACGCCGGTCGCGCCCACGCCACCGTCGCCGCCGGCACCGCCGATGCCGAACAGCGAGCCCAGCGCGGCGCCGCCGTTGCCGCCGTTGCCGCCCAGCCCGCCGACGCCGCCCGCGCCGCCGATGCCCATGATGGTGCCCCCGGTGCCGCCGTTGCCGCCGTCACCGCCCAAGGCGCCCGCACCACCGGCACCGCCGTTGCCGAACCAGCCGGCGTTCCCGCCGTCGCCGCCCCCGATGGACGGGTCCGCGTCCTCGTCAGCACCCGCGGAGTAACCGGCCCCGCCGCTGCCGAACCAGAGGCCGCCGTCGCCGCCGTCAGGGTTCTCCGCCGTGCCGGCGGCGCCGTCGCCGAGATAGAACTGGCCCTCGGGTGCCCAGCTGTTGACCATGTCGACCAGCCAGGAGTTGGCCGGGTTGTCGATGAACGAGTCCACCGACGTGTACAACGGCTGGTAGACCAACGCGTTGAAGAGTGTCGTGAGGTCGAACGGGTTGGTGTCGGCCGCGCTACCCGGGTCCGCCGACCAGTTGAACCACGAGCCGATGTCCCAGGCGTTGCTGTCCCAGCCGCTCGAAGAGTCTGAGACCGGGGTGAACAAGTCGGTCAGCCAGTCGAAGTCCCAGTCGGCGTTCGCGGTGGGAGTGGCCGCCATCGGGGCCATGCCGAACGTCAGGAACGCCGCCGCAGTACCGCCGGCACCTACCAGCCGATTCGTCTTACGGCGGTTGTTCCGACGCTGCTGCCGACCTGCCATGATTCCCCGCTTCTGCGTTAAGGCGACCTGTGTAAAACGGTCAAATAGTTACCTTGCTCACCGAAGGGTATTCCAAGGAACGGGGTTCATCCACTCGTGCGGGGCGACCTTACCGGCCCACAAAGAAGCCGAGAACGGCTAATCAGTCGGCGTGTGACGGGCTCTGGCGAACTGCCTTCAGGCGGTACATCGTCAGATCCGCCGGGACGCCGCTGGTCTTGGCCGCGAGCACCTGACGGCGCGCTCGCTTGGCAACCACACCCAGCTCCTCGAGGGCGGCCGCATCAATGCGTTCCAAGGTCGGCCCGGACACCACGATCCCGCCCTTGAGGGCGCGTTCCATCACCCGGGCGGCGATATTGACGTCCACGCCGAGCCAGTCGTCGGCCAGCCGCTGGGGCCGGCCGGTGTGGATGCCGACCCGCATCCGCGGCGTGTGCCCGTTGACCTCGACCTCGCGAAGGGCCTCTTGCGCCTCCAGCACGGCGGCAACGGCGACCAGCGGGTCGCGGAACACGGCCATCAGCCCGTCGCCCATTCGTTTGACGATGCGGCCACCAGCGTCCAGCAGCGGCGGCTCGATCGCGCGCGACACTCGCCGCAGCAGGGTCAGGGTGGCGTCGTCGCCGGACTGCAGCGACCAGGTGGAGAAGCCGACCAAATCGGTGAACACCAGCGTTGCCTCGGAATTGCCCGGCACCCGCGACATCCGTTGGGTCAGGGCCTGCCAGACCTGCAACGCGCCCAGGCTGACTTCGCGGGAGGCCGCCGAGCGGTCTCCCATCAGGCGGTCGGCCGCCCGCGCGGCGGCCTGCGGGCCGCCATCTCCGGCGGTGGACAGCGGATCACCGAATTCTGGGTCGCCGGGCAGCACGCGCCGCACTCGCCGGACCAGGTCGACGATTCGGACGTCGTTGGTGGTGCGGTTCAGCCAGGCCGCGGCCTCATCCAGGGAGAAGGAGGTGCGGCGGTCGGGGCTGGGCTGGTCGGGCACTGCTACCGCCTCCCCGAGCCCAGCAGCCTGCCGTGGGGCCGGCTCGAGGTCCATGAGTTTCAGGGTAGGTGGCGCTCGCCGACACCGGCAACGACCGCCGACAGTGGCACACGACACGATTGGCGTTTTCGGTGCGACGCGCCACAGCGAATGTAGACAACGATCGTTGTCACAATTATCGTAGTTTCAGGTTCCCAGACAGGAGACGTGATGACCGTTACGCCGACCGCGTCCGTCGAGCAGGCGTCTGCGCCCGCCGACGACAGTGCCCCCAGCGTTGCCAAAACCGCTCCCAAGCCTGCTCCCGCGGTGGAGCCGTTGAACTCTAACTCGTTGACCTGGAAGTACTTCGGCGACCTGCGCACCGGCATCATGGGCGTCTGGATCGGCGCCATCGAGAACATGTACCCCGGCCTGGGCGCGGGCGTCACCGAGCACTCCAGCATCTTGAGCGAGCCGATGCAACGTGTGACACGGTCGGTCTACCCGATCATGGGTGTGGTCTATGACGGCATTCGGGCCCAGCACACCGGCGCCTCGATCCGCGACTACCACCGCGACATCAAGGGCGTCGACGAGAAGGGCCGGCGCTATCACGCGCTGGACCCCGACACCTTCTATTGGGCGCACGCCACGTTCTTCATGCTGATCATCAAACTCGCCGAGTACTTCGACGGCGGCCTCACCTTGGCCGAGAAGCGCCAGCTCTTCGACGAGCACGTGCAGTGGTACCAGATGTATGGCATGAGCATGCGTCCCGTGCCGAAGTCCTGGGAAGAGTTCTGCGAGTACTGGAACCGGGTGTGCGAGGACGAACTGGAGCTGACCCCGGCCGCCATCGACATCTTGAACATCCGCATCCCCAAGCCGTGGTTCGTGCCCATGCCCGACGCGGTGTGGCACCAGATGTTCAAGCCGGCGCTGGCCGCCCAACGCTGGGTGGCGGCCGGATTGTTCGAGCCGGTGGTGCGGGAGAAGGCCGGTCTGCGCTGGTCGGAGAGCGACGAGGTGCTGCTGCGGCTGCTGGGCAAGGTCAGCCACGTGGCATTCAGCTTTGTACCCGACGAGATTCGGCTGCACCCGCGCGCGCTGGCCGGCTACCGGCGCGAGCAGGGCAAGATCCCCAGTGACACCCCGCCGATCGAGGCCCCGTGGTTCAGCGGACCGCCAAAAGACCGGCGGCACAGCGGAATGCACTACGTCCCGCCGGTCAGCGCGGGCATGAAGCTGGTCGAGCGCGCCGGAGCGCTGATGCACAGCACCTTCTCGCTGGCCGCCGGCAGTGGCCTGACCCCGCGACCGCCGCGCCGTAAGCCCAAGGCCGCCTAAGCGCGGCGCTGGGCTCGCGCGCTCTGGTAGAGGCAGATCGCCGCTGCCGCTGCAACATTGAGGCTCTCAGCGCCTCCTGCCATCGGGATGTGCACCCGGTGGTCGGCGGCGGCTGCGGCCTCGGCCGGCAACCCCTGAGCCTCCGGGCCGAACAGCCACGCGGTGGGCCCGGCCAGGACCGGGTCGGCGTCATCGAGGCTCAGCTCACCGTCAAGCGCCGTCGCCAGCACCTGCAGTCCCGCCTCCCGCAATGCGGTGAGCACGGCATCGGTGTCGGCGGCCACTACCACCGGGACGTGGAAGATGCTGCCCGCGGACGAGCGCAGGCACTTGCCGTTATAGGGATCGACGCTGTTGCCGGTCAGCACCACCAGGTCGGCACCGGTGGCGTCGGCGATGCGAATCAGGGTGCCGGCGTTACCGGGCTCGCCGATGCCCACCGCCACCGCCACCAGTCGCGGAGCACCGGCCAGCACAGTGTGCAGATCCGCTTCGGCGTGCGCGCACACCGCGATCAATCCGGCCGGAGTGACGGTGTCCGACAAGGCCTTTGCCGCGCGGTCGGTCACCAGGTGGACCGGTACCTGCGCGCAGGCCAGCAGATCGTGGTGACGTTGCGCCGCCGCTTCGGTGGCGAAGACCTCCAGGACCAGGCCGCGAGCGATCGCGGCCTCGATCAGATTGGGCCCCTCGGCCAGGAAGCGCTGTTCGCGCTTCCTGGCCACGTGCCGATGCAGCTTGACCGCCGCGACCACCCGGGCCGAACGTTCGGTCAGCATCGGCTCGGTTCGGGTCAGGCAGCCTCGCCGGAAGGCGCGTTGACATCCTCGGGCAGCGCGGCCCGAGCGACCTCGACCAGCGCGGTGAATGCAGCCGCGTCGCTGACGGCGATCTCGGCGAGGTTCTTGCGGTCCACCTCGACACCGGCGGCCTTGAGGCCCTGGATCAGCCGGTTGTAGGTGATGTCGTTGGCGCGGGCCGCCGCGTTGATGCGGGAGATCCACAGCTTCCGGAACTCACCCTTGCGGGCACGACGGTCCCGGTAGGCGTAGGTCATTGAGTGCAGCTGCTGCTCTTTGGCCTTGCGGTACAGCCGCGACCGCTGGCCACGGTAACCCTTCGAAGCCTTCAGGACTGTACGGCGCTTCTTCTGGGCGTTGACTGCGCGCTTCACGCGTGCCATGGGGTGTTCCTACTCTCGTTGGGGCGTAAGGGGATTGCGGTGCGGAGAAAGCGGCAATCAGCCGTTCAGCATCGCGTTGACGCGCTTGGTGTCGGCGGCAGCCACCTCGGTGCGGCCGGCCAGACGACGGGTGCGGGTGCTCGGCTTGTGCTCGAGCAGGTGGCGGGCGTTCGCCTTCTGCCGGACGATCTTGCCGGTTCCGGTGCGACGGAATCGCTTCGAAGCGCCGCTGTGGGTTTTCGCCTTGGGCATGTTTCCTCAGTTCTGCTGTCGGGGTTTTCAGTTCTCGGGCTGCGGCTCGGCCGCGTCCGCCGCGGGGGCGGGAGCGGTGGCGGGTGCGGGGTGAACCGCGCCTCCACCGGCGTCCTCTGCGGCCTTGGCACGGGTTTTCGCGCCGCGGTGCGGCGCCAGCACCATCGTCATGTTGCGTCCGTCTTGCTTGGCGGAGGTCTCGACGAAGCCGTACTCGGCGACGTCGGCGCCCAACCGCTGCAGCAGGCGGTAGCCGAGCTCGGGCCGGGACTGCTCACGGCCGCGGAACATGATCGTCACCTTGACCTTGGCCCCGGCTTCGAGGAAGCGGACCACGTGGCCCTTCTTCGTCGCATAGTCGTGGTCGTCGATCTTGGGACGCAGCTTCTGTTCCTTGACGACGGTCTGCTGCTGGTTCTTGCGAGACTCGCGCTCCTTCTGAGCCGCCTCGTACTTGTACTTGCCGTAGTCCATGATCTTGCAGACCGGGGGTTTAGCGGTCGGTGCGACTTCGACAAGGTCAAGATCGGCATCCGCGGCGACGCGAAGCGCATCTTCGATGCGCACAATGCCTACCTGCTCCCCGCCCGGGCCGATCAATCGAACCTCAGGTACACGAATGCGCTCGTTGACGCGGATCTCAGTGCTGATGGGACCTCCTTGGGTAGTCTTCGGTCGCGGCCGCCGCAGTGCTCGTCCGGACGCAGCGGCGCTGACCCCACCCACCAGCAAAAAAGCCCTGCACGAAGCAGGGCCCATACCGACCGATCACGGCCTGAACAACCTCAAGCCGCCTGCGCAGCGCGCAGAGCAGGCGGTTTACACCGCCTGCGACCGGACCACTGAGCCGCAAGGATTGCTCCTCAGGCTAGTGGTGGGAGGGAACTCCACTTGCTGTCCTGGCGTACGCCGGGACGGTCGCGTTAGGGAGTCTAGCAGCTGTTCAGCAGTCATTCCGCCCGGCGATCATCCCCACCGGCGATTCCACACCTGCTTTTCGTCCTTTTCGCGGCTTTCCTGCATATTCTCGCGGGCTATGACCCTGACAGTGCCGGCTGTGCCGCGCTCGCGCAGCCGCTCCACCACCCGGCTGCACTGGGTGCCCTCCGCGGCCGCCTGGGCCGTCGGCATCGCCGCCACATTGTCGCTGCTGGCGAGCATGTCACCGGTGATCCGGTGGGCGATCCGGGTGCCTCGGGAGTTCATCGACAAGTACCTGTTCAATTTCCCCGACACCAGCCTGGCCTGGGCCTTCGTGCTGGCCCTGCTCGCCGCCGCGCTCAGCGCGCACAAACGCATCGCCTGGTGGTTGCTGATCGCCAACCTGGTGGTCGCCGGCGGCTGGAACGTCAGCCGGCTAGTGTCGGACACCTCCGACCGCTTCGGTGTCATCAGCGGCGTGGCGGGCCTGGTGCTGCATGTGGTCGCGATCGTGGTGCTGGTGGCAGCCCGCGGCGAGTTCTGGGCCAAAGTGCGGCGCGGAGCACTGCTCAAATCCGCAGCGACGCTGGCCGCCGGGTGGGCGGTGGCGATCCTGCTGTGCTGGGGCCTCATCGAACTGTTCCCCGGCACGGTGACGCGCCCGTTGCGACTGCCCTACGTGGTGAACCGGGTGGTGGGCTTCGGGCTGCTCGAGCCGGACCTCTTCCCCGGCAAACCCGACTTCGGGCTCAAGGCGCTGTGCGGGCTGCTCGGGGCGCTGGCCCTGATCGTCGCGGCCATCGTGCTGTTCCTGTCGCAGCGCGCCGACAATGCCCTCACCGGCCAGGACGAGTCGGCGATCCGCGGGCTGCTCGAGCAGTACGGCCAGAACGACTCGCTGGGCTACTTCGCCACCCGCCGCGACAAGTCGGTGGTGTTCGCCCCCAACGGGCGCGCCGCCATCACCTACCGGGTCGAGGTGGGCGTCTGCCTGGCCAGCGGCGACCCGGTAGGCGACCCGCGGTCGTGGCCACAGGCCATCAACACTTGGTTGCGGGTCTGCAAGGACTACGGCTGGGCGCCCGGAGTGATGGGGGCCAGCTTCGCCGGGGCGCAGGCCTACCGCGACGCCGGGCTGAGCGCGCTGGAACTGGGCGACGAGGCGATCCTGCGGCCCGCGGAGTTCAAACTGTCCGGACCCGACATGCGCGGGGTGCGCCAGGCGGTCACCCGGGCCCGCCGTTCGGGTCTGACGGTGCGGATGCGCCGGCACGGCGAGATCGGCGCCGACGAGATGGCCCGCGTCATCGACCACGCCGACGCCTGGCGCGACACCGAATCCGAGCGCGGGTTCTCCATGGCGCTGGGCCGCCTCGGCGATCCGGCCGACGCCGACTGCTTGCTGGTCGAGGCGGTGCGCGGCGACCCGCGTACCGGGGAGGTCGTGGCGATGCTGTCGCTGGTGCCGTGGGGGCACAGCGGGGTGTCGCTGGATCTGATGCGGCGCTCCCCGCAATCCCCCAACGGCACCATCGAACTGATGGTCAGCGAACTGGCCCTGCAGGCAGCCACCATCGGCGTCAACCGGATCTCGTTGAACTTCGCGATGTTCCGGGCCGCTTTCGAACAGGGCGCACAGCTGGGCGCCGGCCCGGTGCTGCGACTGTGGCGGCGGCTGCTGATGTTCTTCTCCCGCTGGTGGCAGCTGGAGACGCTGTACCGGTCGAACATGAAGTATCGGCCGCAGTGGGTGCCGCGCTACGCCTGCTACGAGGACGCCCGGTTGATCCCCCGCGTCGGGGTCGCCTCGGTGATCGCCGAAGGCTTTCTGGTGCTGCCCTTCTCGCGGCGCAACAAGCAGCACACCGGACACCACTCGGCCGTGCCGGCGACGATGGCCGCCTCCGGACGGCTGCACAGCGACGGGACCGCACCCGACGACATCGACAGCGGGGTCGGCGAGTTCAGTGAGCCCGACAAGACACTGCCCCGGCTTCCCGAGCAGGTCCGGGTCCGGATGGCCAAACTGAAGTCGTTGCAGGACAGCGGCGTCGACGCCTACCCGGTGGGTGCCGCGCCCAGCCACACCGTGCGCCAGGCCCTGGCCGGCGGCACCGAAGAGACCGTCTCGGTGGCCGGACGGGTATTGCGGATGCGCGACTTCGGCGGCGTGCTCTTCGCCCAGTTGCGCGACTGGTCCGGTGAGGTGCAGCTACTGCTCGACGATTCGGTACTCGCGCAGGCCGACGGCGACGCGCGCGCCGCGGACTTCAGCGCCGGGGTCGATCTCGGCGACCTGGTCGCGGCGACCGGCCGGATAGGCCGCAGCCGCAACGGGACACCGTCGCTGCTGGTGACGCACTGGCGGCTGGTCGGCAAATGCCTGCGTCCACTGCCCGACAAATGGAAGGGCCTGACCGACCCCGAGGCGCGGCTGCGGACCCGCTATGTGGACCTGGCGATCAACACGCAGGCGCGCGAGCTGATCGCAGCCCGCAGCCAGGTGCTGCGCTCGATCCGGGACACCTTGTTCGCCAAGGGATTTCTGGAGGTCGAGACCCCGATTTTGCAGCAGCTGCACGGCGGGGCCAACGCGCGCCCGTTCGTCACCCACATCAACGCCTACGACCTGGACCTGTATCTGCGGATCGCCCCGGAGCTCTACCTCAAGCGACTGTGCGTAGGCGGGGTGGAGCGAGTGTTCGAGCTGGGCCGCGCCTTTCGCAACGAGGGCGTCGACTACAGCCACAACCCGGAGTTCACCCTGCTGGAGGCCTACCAGGCGCACGGCGACTACCTGGCCTGGATCGACGGGGCACGGGAGCTGATCCAGAACGCCGCGGTCGCGGCCAACGGCGCCCCGGTGGTGATGCGGCCCGGGGCCGACGACCAGCTCGAAGCGGTCGACATCTCCGGGCAGTGGCCGGTGCGCAGCGTGCACGACGCGGTGTCCGACGCGCTCGGCGAGCAGATCGACGCCGGCACCGATGTGGCCACCCTGCGCCGACTGTGCGACCACGCCGGCGTCCACTACCTGCGGCAGTGGGATGCCGGGGCGGTGGTGCTCGAACTCTACGAGCAGCTGGTCGAGGCCCGCACCCAGCAGCCCACGTTCTACACCGACTTCCCCACCTCGGTGTCGCCGCTGACCCGGCCGCACCGCAGCAAGCCGGGGGTGGCCGAGCGGTGGGACCTGGTGGCGTGGGGCGTGGAGCTGGGCACCGCCTACAGCGAACTCACCGATCCGGTGGAGCAGCGCCGCCGGCTACACCAGCAGTCGCTGCTGGCCGCAGGCGGCGACCCCGAGGCCATGGAACTCGACGAGGACTTCCTGCAGGCTATGGAATACGCGATGCCGCCGACCGGCGGGCTGGGCATGGGCGTGGACCGCGTCGTCATGCTCATCACCGGCCACAGCATCCGGGACACTCTGCCGTTTCCGCTGGCCAAACCTCGTTGAGCCGGATTCCGGTCCATCATGGAGGGGTGATCCTGGCGAGTGGCGAACACACCTCGCTGATGCATGGCTGGATCCCGGTCACGGTGCAGGCGGCGGCGGTGCTGTCGCTGGTGCTGGCCGTGGGCTGGCGGTCGCGCCGCTGGCTGCGGCGACTGCCGCTGATCGGCGCCGTGGGGCTGGCCGTGGCGGGATGCGTGTACTGGTTCGTGAGCGACGACGGCCTGTCCGCTCAGCCGCCGCCGATCAGCCTGTGGCTGTGGGTCGCGCTGACCGGCGCCGCCGCGGCGCTGCTGGTGCTGGGCTGGCGGGGTGCGGCCTGGTGGCGCCGCGGCATCGCCCTGCTGGCGGTGCCACTGTGTCTGCTCAGTGCGGGTTTGACCCTCAACGCCTGGGTCGGCTACTTCCCGACCGTGCAGAGCGCCTGGGGCGACCTGACGTCGGGACCGCTGCCCGACCAGAGCGACCAGGCGGCGGTGAACGCGATCGCCGGCTCGGGGGCCCTGCCCGGACGCGGCCACGTACTGCGGGTGACGATTCCCGCCGACGCCTCGCACTTCAAGCATCGCGGCAAGCTGGTGTACCTGCCTCCGGCGTGGTTCGCCCAGGATCCGCCGCCGCAGCTGCCGGCCGTGATGATGATCGGCGGCGAGTTCAACACGCCCGCGGACTGGCTGCGCTCCGGAGGCGCGATCAAAGCCGTCGACGACTTCGCCGCCGCCCACCACGGCAACGCACCGGTGCTGGTGTTCGTCGACTCGGGTGGCTCCTTCAACAACGACACCGAATGCGTCAACGGCCCGCGCGGCAACGCCGCCGACCATCTGACCGAAGATGTGGTGCCGTACGTGATCTCGCACTTCGGGGTCAGCCCGCAACCGGCGCAGTGGGGGGTGGTCGGCTGGTCCATGGGCGGCACCTGCGCGGTGGACCTGACCACGATGCATCCCGAGAGGTTCAGCGCCTTCGTCGACATCGCCGGCGACCTGAGCCCCAACACGGGAACCCGCGCGCAGACCATCAGACGGCTGTTCGGCGGCAGCGTCGACGCCTGGGCGGCGTTCGACCCGTCGACGGTGATCGCCAGGCACGGCCGGTATTCCGGGGTTTCGGGGTGGTTCGCGGTCGACGGCAGCGCCGCCAAGTCCGATAGCGGCGGTCAGCTGGCCGCCGCGAAGTCGCTGTGCACGCTGGGCCGGGCCAACGGTATCGACTGCGCGGTGATCACCGAACCGGGCCAACACGACTGGCCGTTCGCCGGCAGGGTGTTCACCCACGCCCTGCCGTGGCTGGCCGCCCGGCTGGGCACCCCGGGGGTGGCGCCGGTGGGCTTCCCGAGCGTGTGAGGAGGCGATGCTGGTCCGGATTTCGACCATATGGTGTTGTGCCCGGCTCTGAGCGACAGCGGCTGCATCGAACAATTCGCCGAGTGTGCGGTTTGGTTCGAAAATCGGCCGTTCTGCGTACCAAACCGCACACTCGAGGAATGGGTCCGCTACTTCGAAACCGCCGGCGGTAACGTGGCGACCATGGGTGACGATCCGAGCGACCCGCAGCCCGACACCGGATACGACGACGCCGGCGTGCCGACGTTCGACTCCGTGCGCGAGAAGATCGAACGCCGCTATGAGACCTCGATCGGCGCACAGGAACTGGATTCCGAGACCCAGGAAGGTCGCACCGTCGAGAAGCAGTTCGAGGACCGCCAGCGCGCGGCGGCCGACCGGCTGGAGCAGATCCGCAAGTCGATGCACGAGGGTGAGCACTGACCGGTGCGGACCTTCACCATCGCCGAAAGGCGAAACCGTTTGGCGCGCCGACATTTTCTTGCCCCTGACACCGCTGATGCGCCGATAGCCCGGATCGCGGCAACGCTGGTCGGGCTGCACGCCACCGATCCGGCGACTCCGTACCTCTCGCTGTGGGCGCGGCGCTCGGGGTTCGCGGTGGCCGACCTGCACGACGCGCTGTATGAAAAGCGCTCACTGGTCAAGCATCTGGCGATGCGCCGAACGCTGTGGGTGTTCGATCCCGCCGACCTGCCCGCCGTGCAGGCTGCGGCCAGCGACCGGGTGGCCGACACCGAACGGCGCAAGCTGATCGCCGAGGTGGCCAAGGCGGGCGTGGCCAATGACGGCGAAAAGTGGCTGACCCATGCTGCGGCCGCGGTGCTGCGGCACCTCGATGAGAACGGCCCGGCCAGCAGCATCGCGCTGCGCGCGGCCCTGCCCGAGCTGGCCGGCACCTACGATCCCGCGCCCGGCAAGACCTACGGCGGCCAGACCCATCTGGCGCCGCGCGCGCTGACCGTCCTGGGCGCGCAGGGCCACATCGTGCGCGGGCCCAACGACGGCGGCTGGACCTCGTCGCGGCCGCAGTGGACGACCGCGACGAGCTGGCTCGGCGCACTCGGCGCCCCGATGATGGCCGAGCCGGCGCAGACCCAGCTGATCCGAACCTGGCTGCGGGCGTTCGGCCCGGCCACCGCCGAGGACATCAAGTGGTGGTTCGGTACCACTAAGACGGTGGTCCGCAAGGCGTTGAGTGAGATCGGCGCCGTCGATGTCGACCTGCACGACACGCCCGGCTACGCGCTGGCCGACGACCTGGAGCCCGAACCCGAGCCCGAGCCGTGGGGTGCGCTGCTGCCGGGCCTCGACGTCACCACGATGGGCTGGTACCAGCGCGACTGGTACCTCGGCGAGCACCGCGGCCAGCTCTTCGACAACAACGGCAACGCCGGGCCCACCGTGTGGTGGAACGGCCGGATCGTCGGCGGCTGGTATCAGAATGCGGCCGCCGAAGTGCAGCTGCAGCTGCTCGAAGACCCGGGCACCCAAGCCCGTGACGCGCTGAACAAACGGGCGCAGGAGCTCACCGCGTGGCTGGACGGGGTGCGGGTTCCGCCGCGGTTCCCGTCGCCGCTGGTGAAGGCGGCACAGCGCTGACGGCGTGGTTTCCCGAAGCGGTGAACTGCTTCTTGAGCATCGCGTACCCCCAGGCCAGTACCAGCCAGGGCGCGATCAACCAGGGGCCGTTCAGCAGGATGAACTTGACGCCCAGATCCATGAAGCTGGCGGTGTTGGTCGACGGGAAGCCGGCGATGATCTCGGTGCCGTAGTAGTACCAGGTCAGCACGGTGTGGGTGACGGCGGTCGACATGACCAGCAGCGTTCCCCGGTAGTCGGTGAACTTGGACCGCAACAGCAGGACGAGTCCGGTGACGCCCACGCAGGCGTTGATCACCGACAGCACCTCGATCATCAAGAAGTTGGGTTCGGCGTGCAGATAGCGCAGGTCGCCGCCGTCGATGTAGTTCCACCAGGGATACGCCCACACCGCATCGCGGGCACCGGCGATCGCCTTGTGCAGAATCAGCCAGCCGAGCTCCCAGGTGAGATGCGTTGTGTAGGAACAGATCACGAACGGCAGAACGACGGCTTGGAGGCGTTGGAATCGGGTCCACGTGCGAAGCGACGGTATCGGCAGGAATGCCGCGAAGATACCCAGGAAGTAGGCGGCGGTCACCTGCACGACCATGGCATCGGCGATGACGGAGCGGTCGACGCCGCTGTGAAATGCCAAGTAGCTGTAGAGCGGAAACGCCAGGGCCAGCGAGCCGAACGCCACGATCCAGACGATGCGCAGTCCCCGCGAGCGCGGAAGTGTCGCCGAAATCTGCGCTGAGTCTTCCCGGCTCAACTCTGCGGTCGCCATCGGCGCCCCTCTCCCGTCCCGATCAAGCACCCGAGTAATCATCATTCTGTTACACAGAATCATCATTACTGTGGCACCGTAGCACCTCGTGGACACTCAGCCAACGGTCGATCGAAAGCAGGTGGCGGCCATGGGAACGAACCGATCCACGCCGCCGGTCGCCGACCTGGCCGACGCACGCAGGGCCATGTACCAGCAGCAGATCGTGGCCGCAGCCGAGTACGAATTCAGCCGCACCGGCTTCGCCGACGCACGGGTGAGCGACATCGCCAAGACCGCCGGGGTGTCACTGGCCACGGTCTACAAGCACTTCGGTGGCAAAGACGAGATCTGGGATGCCCTCAACGCCGCGCGGATGCAGGAGTTCGTCGCCGCCGTGCGCCTCCGCACAGACACGATCGACTCCCCGCTGGAGGCGATCCTGGTCGGAGCACGTGCCGAGGTGGAGTTCTTCGCCGCACACCCGCACTTTCTGCAGCTGCACATCAACGAGGGCCTGAGCTGGGCATCGGCCTCAGCCGAATTGGGCCGAGGTGGTCAACGAGCGGCATGGCGAACCGGTATGGACATGATCACCCGAGCCGCCGAGATCGCGGTGGACGCGGGTCAGATCACCCACCTGACTCCGCGAATCGCTGCGGCACTGGTCATCTCGGCCTTACAGATCTGGCTCACCGAGTGGGTCGCTGCGGGCAAGACCGAGCCGATCGAGACTGTCGCCGACGCCGTCGTGCGGCACCTGCGCGTCAGCCTCGGCGCTGAACCGGCTTAGCCCAGCCCGGACCCTACGCGCTGGCCTTACGCCGTCGTTTCACGGCCTTGGCGGGTTTGGCCGGTGCGCCCAGGATTTCGGCCAGGAACTTGCCGGTGTAGCTCTCCGGCACGGCCACCACGTCCTCGGGTGTGCCGGTGGCCACCACCGTGCCACCCCCGGCGCCGCCCTCGGGGCCCATGTCGATGATCCAGTCCGCGGTCTTGATCACGTCGAGGTTGTGCTCGATGACGATCACCGTGTTGCCCTTGTCCACCAGGCCGTTGATGACGCCCAGCAGTTTGGCGATGTCCTCGAAATGCAGGCCGGTGGTGGGCTCGTCGAGGATGTAGACCGTCCGGCCGGTGGAACGCTTCTGCAGTTCGGAGGCCAGCTTCACCCGCTGCGCCTCTCCCCCGGACAGCGTCGGCGCCGGCTGGCCCAGCCGCACATATCCCAGCCCGACGTCGACCAGGGTGCGCAGGTAGCGGTGGATGCCGGTGATCGGCTCGAAGAACTCCGCCGCCTCCTCGATCGACATGTCCAGCACCTCGGCGATGGTCTTGCCCTTGTAGTGCACCTCCAGGGTCTCCCGGTTGTAGCGGGCACCGTGGCAGACCTCGCAGGGCACATAGACATCCGGCAGGAAGTTCATCTCGATCTTGATGGTGCCGTCGCCGGTGCACGCCTCGCAGCGGCCGCCCTTGACATTGAACGAGAACCGGCCGGGTTGGTAGCCGCGGACCTTGGCCTCGGTGGTGGCGGCGAACAGGGTGCGGATCTTGTCGAACACCCCGGTGTAGGTGGCCGGGTTGGACCGCGGTGTGCGCCCGATCGGTGACTGGTCCACCCGCACCAGCTTGTCCAGGTGATCGAGTCCGGTGATCCGGGTGTGCCGGCCGGGCACCAGCCGGGCGCCGTTGAGCTTGTTGGCCAGCACCGTCGCCAGAATGTCGTTGACCAGGGTCGACTTGCCCGAGCCGGACACCCCGGTGACCGCGGTGAGCACCCCGAGCGGAAACGCCACGTCCACACCGGACAGGTTGTGCTCGCGTGCGCCGACCACGCCGAGTTGGCGCTTGGCGTCCACCGGCCGGCGGACCTCGGGCACCGCAATGCTTTTCGCGCCGGAGAGGTAGGCGCCGGTGATCGAATCCGCATTGGCCAACAGCTCGGCGTAGGGCCCGCTGTGCACGATCCGCCCGCCGTGCTCGCCGGCCGCCGGGCCGATGTCGACGATCCAGTCGGCGTGCGCGATGGTGTCCAGGTCATGCTCGACGACGATCAGGGTGTTGCCCAGATCGCGCAGCCGCACCAGGGTTTCGATCAGCCGCCGGTTATCGCGCTGATGCAGCCCGATCGACGGCTCGTCGAGCACGTAGAGCACCCCGACCAGACCCGACCCGATCTGGGTGGCCAGCCGAATGCGTTGCGCCTCACCACCGGACAGGGTTCCGGCGGCCCGGGACAGGGTCAGATACTCCAGGCCGACGTCGAGCAGGAAGCTGAGCCGGGACTGGATCTCTTTGAGCACCTGCCCCGCGATGGCCTGCTCACGCGCGCCCAGGGTCAAGGCGTTGAGGAAGTCCGCGCAGTCCGCGATCGACAGCTCACTCACCTGCGCAATGGATTTACTGCCGTAGCCGCCGGCGGCCAGCGTCACCGCCAGGATCTCGGGCTTGAGCCGGGTTCCGGCGCATTCCGGGCACGGCACGTCCCGCATGAACCCGGCGTAGCGGTCCTTCATCTGCTCGGATTCGGTCTGCTCCATCTTGCGTTGCAGGAACGCCATCACACCTTCGAAATCGGTGTAGTACGAGCGGGTCCGGCCGTAGCGGTTACGGTAGCGCACGTGCACCTGCTCGTCGGAGCCCTCCAGGATCGCCCTGCGGGCCTTGGCCGGCAGTTTGCGCCACGGGGTGTCGACGTCGAAGCCCATCGCCTCACCGAGGCTGGCCATCATCCGGGTGAAGTACTCGCTGGTGGGGCCCATCGACCAGGGCACCACCGCGCCCTCGGCCAGGGTTCGGTCCGGGTCGGGCACCACCAGGTCGGCGTCGACCTCCTTGCGGATGCCCAGGCCCACGCACTCCGGGCAGGCCCCGTACGGGGAGTTGAACGAGAACGACCGCGGCTCCAGGTCGTCGACCGAGAGCGCGTGCCCGTTGGGGCAGGCCAGCTTCTCGGAGAACCGCTGCTCGCGATGGGGGTGATCGTCATCGCGGTCGACGAATTCCAGCACCACGATGCCGTCGGCCAGGCCCAGCGCGGTCTCCACCGAGTCGGTGAGCCGCTGCTTGGCCGACTCCTTGACGGTGAGGCGGTCGACGACCACCTCGATGTCGTGCTTCTCCTGCTTCTTGAGCTTGGGCGGATCGGTCAGCGAATGCACCACGCCGTCCACCCGCACCCGGCTGTAGCCCTGGGTGTTCAGCTTCTCGAAGAGGTCGGCGAACTCCCCCTTGCGGGTGCGCACCACCGGCGCCAGCACCTGAAAGCGCAGGCCCTCGTCCATGGCCAGCACCTGGTCGACGATCTGCTGCGGGGTCTGGCGGGCGATCCGCTCGCCACAGACCGGGCAGTGCGGGGTCCCGGCGCGGGCGTAGAGCAGCCGCAGGTAGTCATAGACCTCGGTGATGGTGCCGACCGTCGAGCGCGGGTTGCGGTTGGTGGACTTCTGGTCGATGGAGACCGCCGGCGACAGGCCCTCGATGAAGTCGACGTCCGGCTTGTCCATCTGGCCCAGGAACTGGCGGGCGTAGGCCGACAGGGATTCGACGTAGCGACGCTGACCCTCGGCGAAGATGGTGTCGAAGGCCAGCGAGGATTTACCCGAACCCGACAGCCCGGTGAACACGATCAACGCGTCACGCGGCAGGTCCAGATCCACACTGCGCAGGTTGTGTTCCCGCGCACCCTTGACGATCAGCCGGTCAGCCACGGGTCCATGCTAGGTGGCGCTACCGACAACCAGGTCAGGGCCAGTACCGTGACGGTCATGACCTCCCAGATCGCGGTAGACGACACCTACACCGGACACGTCGAACCCGGAACCGCGGCACGGCGCACCCTGCCCGGGGCCACCATCATCAAGACCTCGGTGGGCCCGATGGACAACAACGCCTACCTGGTGACGTGCACCAACACCGGCAAGACGCTGCTGATCGACGCGGCCAACGACGCCGAGAACCTGGTGGCGCTGGTACGCGAGCACGCCCCGGACGTGGCGCTGATCGTCACCAGCCACCAGCACTTCGACCACTGGCAGGCGCTGACCGCGGTGGCCGAGGCTACCGGGGCGCCGACCGCCGCACACGCCCTGGACGCCGAGCCGCTGCCGGTCGCCCCGGATCGCATCCTGGCCGACGGCGACACCGTGACCGTCGGCGATCTGAGCTTCGACGTGATCCACCTGCAAGGGCACACCGAGGGTTCGGTGGCGCTAGCCCTGGACGGCGCGGCCACCGGTGGGGTGACCCAGCTGTTCACCGGCGACTGCCTGTTTCCGGGCGGTGTCGGAAAGACCTGGCAGCCCGGGGACTTCGAACGCCTGCTTGGCGACGTGAGCCGCAAGGTGTTCGACCGGTTCGGCGACGACACCATCGTCTACCCCGGGCACGGTGATGACACCGTTCTGGGCGTGGAGCGTCCGCACCTGGCGGAGTGGCGCGAACGGGGCTGGTAGCCCCCGGCGGCTCGGTAGAGGCCTCCAGTTCCAGATTCCATTCAGTCGTGACAGTGAGAAGCGGACCGGGAGCGGGGTCGGTCAGAGGAATGATCTCACCCACGAGGTCCGCGGCTCCGCGGCCCTCAAATAGGGCCACACAAGGTTGAGCGTCAAGCCGAGACAAGAACCTCACGGCGGCTACACCGCCGTCGTAGAGCTCACCAGCAATCGTCTGGGTAACCAGGCGACGACTCGTCGTGATTTCGTGCAGATCAAGGTGGTCCATTCCATGTGCGACCAAAAGCGGGACGTGCCTGTCTTCTATCTGACGACGCCAGCTTGCAGTCACCGGTTCCGAGGCGAAGTCTTCAGCCGCTTCGGGCCCGTATCTCGCGATATGCCTGAGCTTGGCACCAAGATTTGGCCGGAGGTCTGCCAGCACCTCCCGGAGGCAGGTTTCGGGCAAGTCCGCCAGATAGAGAGTACGGAAGCGGTGGTGAATGTCATCGAAGCGATGACTGAAGCTGTACAGCTCGCGCGGCGTGAATCCAAGTGGACTTGCGTGGTAGCCAACTCGCCACAACAGCAGTTCGGAGCCGGCTCTGGTCACGCCTGAAAGCTAGCGACCTGTCTAGCCGCTTGCACGACCATCGCGAAATCAGCCGTGTCGGACGCGGCGCCGAGAACTTCAACTGGCGCCCGATCGTCGAGGCGTGTGTTTGTGCCAAACAACCAGGCCCGAGCAGTCTTGTCGTCGTACGCATCAACAAGCATTCGGACAACTTTGTAGCCCTCACGCAGCCTGCGTTCGGTTACATCGTGTGGTTCCGGGCCGCCTACCCGCGCGTATCGGCCGATCTGCTTTACATCGGCCAGTCCCGCGAGGGCCGCGGCGATTCGTTGTCCGACTGCTTCCTGCAGGTAGCTGGCGATTTCACGAATTGGACGGGTTGTTGCCTCGAAATCGAGCTTCTCAGCAGCGCTGGCTGTTAAAACAGACATTCTGCGACCTCCAGATGGACTGTATCCACCGTAAGGCTACCACTAAGCCCACTGGAAACAACACCTGAAACTACACCATACAGTTCAGCGTGCCGGGCGCCCGTGACGCTGGGCCTCCGTTGGCGCGAACGGGATTGGTGAATCTCCCCGCCGGTTAGCCGGTGGTGTGGACGATCAGCACGTCGATCTTGGAGCGCCGCGACACGTTGGCCGGCACCGAACCGAGCAGCCGCCCGGCGATGGTGCTCAAGCCGACGTTGCCGACCACCAGCAGGTCGGCCTTGACCGACTCGGCCAGCTCCACCAGCGCATCGACCGGGGCACCGACGATGGCCTTCTCTTCGACCTCGTTGGCGCCGGCCGCGATGGCCCGCTCCTTGGCCTCCTTGAGGATGGCGTAGATCGGGGCGTTGCCTGAGGCCTTGTAGCCCTCGTCCTTCAGCGCGTCGGCGGCGCGGGGGTCGTCGGCGTGCGGTAGGTAGGCGGTGGCGATGACGACCTTGGCGCCCTCACCGGACGCCAGGTGAGCCGCGCGGTCGACGGCGCGCAGCGACGAGTCCGAGCCGTCCGTACCGACCACCACGGTCTTGTAGCCGCTCATTGGTAACCCTCCCGGTGCATTGATCGCCTGTTCGCAAATTAAGCCATCGCGACCCTAACGCGTCGACGGCCCCGATGGGGGCGATTGACGTCACATGTCGTTTGCGGCGCGGCGCGCACAGCCGCCTGACCGGCCAGAAGGCCCCGTTTGCCCGCCCTCGTGACGTAGCTGACATGCCGGGTCCACCGGTAGCGTGGAATGTCATCACCGTCACCGCTACCGACAACGCACGCCGTTGAGCCAGGTATTGAGCCCGGCCCCGGTGCGTACCGATGCGGCCCCGCCCCGGCGTCCACCGCGCTCACCGGATGCGGCCGTAATCGCCGTCGCCGCAACGTTGATCAGCGTCATCGGCGCGAGCCGGCCGTCGCTGTGGTTCGACGAGGCCGCCACCATCTCGGCGTCGACGCACCGCTCCCTGCCGGAACTGTGGCGATTGCTCACCCACATCGACGCGGTACACGGGCTGTACTACCTGGTGATGCACGGCTGGTTCGCGGTCTTCCCCGCGACCGAATTCTGGTCGCGGGTGCCGAGCAGTCTGGCGGTCGGCCTGGGGACCGCCGGCGTGGTGGTGCTGTCCCGCGGGTTCACCGGCCGGCAGGTATCGGTGTGCGCCGGTGCGCTTTACGCGATATTGCCGCGCATGACGTGGGCCGGCGTCGAGGCGCGCCCGTACGCGTTCTCGGCGATGGCCGCCGTCTGGCTCACCGTGCTGTGGGTGACCGCGGCCCGGCGTAACACGGTGCGACTGTGGGTGGGCTACGCCGTGGCAGTCGTGGCGGCGACGCTGCTGAACACCTTCACCGTGCTGATGGTTGCGGTACACGCAGTGGCGCTGCGACGGCTGCGAACCGACGACTCCGCGCGGCGAAGGTGGGCCGTGGCGGCCGGTGCCGCGTTGGCCGCGCTGGCCCCGTTCCTCTGGTTCAGCCAGGGGCAGATCCGCCAGGTCGCCTGGATTCGGCCGCTGAACCCGCACACCGTCATCGAGATCGTCCAGCAGCAGTACTTCGACAGCAGTGTGCCGTTCGCGATCCTGGCGTGGCTGGGGCTCGCCGGCGCCGTGGTCGCCGTTCGGAACGGCACCCGCCGGTCCCCCGATCCCGATACGCGGCGGCTGGCGGCGCTGTGCGCGGCCTGGATGCTCATCCCGACCCTGGCCACGCTGGCCTATTCGGTGGTGGTGAAACCCGTTTACTACCCGCGGTATTTGATCTGCACGGCTCCGGCGATGGCGATCGCGCTGGCGATCGCGATCACCACGCTCGCCACTTCGCGCCGCGCCGTGATCGGCGTCGTCGCCCTGTTGGCGATCGCCGCAGCGCCCAATTACGTTGTCAATCAACGCGATCGCTACACCAAAGAGAAGGGCTGGGACTACAGCGCGGTGGCCGACGTGATCGTCGCGCACGCCCAGCCCGGGGACTGCCTGATGATCGACAACACCACCCGGTGGCTGCCCGGCCCGATCCGGGCGCTGACCGCCGCGCGTCCCGAGGCGTTCGCGAAGCTGACCGACCCCGGCCTGGGGCCGCACCGCCAAACCCTGGGGCGGTTGTGGGACGGCCACCTGGCGGTGTGGGCACTGAAAGATCAGTTCGACCGCTGCGCGACGATCTGGACGATCACCGATCACGACCGCAGCCTGCCGGCCCATCAGCGCGCCGTGAAGTTGCCGGCGGGCACCCGGTTCGCGCGTACCCCCGACGGCCAGATGCTGCACGCGCTGCACTTTCACGTCGTCGAACGCTGGCAGTTCACCTTCGCCCAGGTGATCAAGTCCACCCGCTGAACACCCCTAGGTACAGCAGTTGGGGTCCAGGGCCGCGCACACCGCCTGCAAAGCATCCGGACGCACGCGGTGGAACATGTTCATCCCCCGCCGGTCTGACGCCACGAAACCGGCCTTGCGCAGCTGCGTCAAGTGGTGGCTGACCGTGGATTCGCTCAAGCCCAGCGCGGCGGCCAGGTCGCCGGAGTTCTGCTCTCCGGCGGTCGAGCCGAACAGATACGACACGATCTTGACCCGTACCGGGTCCGCTAACGCCTTGAGCCGCAACGCGATCTGCAATGCATCGGCGTCGGTCATGGGGCCCGCGGCAACCGGGGCGCAACACACCGGTGCGGTCATGTCGATTACCGGCAACGCTTTCGGCATGGATTCATTCTGCCACATTCATTGACATATATCGAAAAGGTTGGCATGCTGACGCCACATCACTAGTTCGACATATGTCTCACAGCTGAAGGTGACTGCCATGTCCCGCATCCAACTCGCACTCAACGTCGACAACCTCGATGCCGCGATCACGTTCTATTCCCGGCTGTTCGGCACCGCGCCGGCCAAGGTCAAGCCCGGCTACGCCAATTTCGCCATCGCCGACCCGCCGCTGAAGCTGGTCCTGCTGGAAAACCCCGGCCACGGCGGAACACTGAACCACCTCGGCGTCGAGGTGGCCTCGAGCGAGATCGTCCACCAGGAAGTCGCCCGGCTCAGCGACGCGGGCCTGTTGACCGAGACGGAAATGGACACCACCTGCTGTTACGCCGTGCAGGACAAGGTCTGGGTCAGCGGCCCAGACCGGGAACGCTGGGAGGTCTACACCAAGATCGCCGATACCGAGTCCGCCGCAGCACCGGCCTCCTGCTGCTGATGGGCGACGACGCAACCACCACCCGGCTGTCCACCCTGGACCGACTGCTGCCGGTCTGGATCGGACTGGCCATGGCCGCCGGCCTGGCTCTGGGACGGATGATCCCGGGTCTGGGCGACGGCCTCAGCGCGGTGCAGATCGACGGGATCTCGCTGCCGATCGCCGCCGGACTGCTGATCATGATGTATCCCGTGCTGGCCAAGGTCCGCTATGACCGGCTCGACACCGTCACCTCGGATCGGCGACTGCTGATCAGCTCGCTGCTGCTCAACTGGGTTGCCGGCCCGGCCGTGATGTTCGCTCTGGCCTGGCTGCTGCTGGCCGACCTGCCCGAATACCGCACCGGGCTCATTGTGGTCGGCTTGGCCCGCTGTATCGCCATGGTCATCATCTGGAACGACCTGGCCTGCGGGGACCGCGAAGCCGCGGCCGTCCTCGTCGCGCTCAACTCGGTCTTCCAGGTCGTCATGTTCGCGGTGCTGGGCTGGTTCTACCTGTCGCTGCTGCCGGGCTGGCTGGGACTGCCGCAGACCAGCATCGAAGTCTCGCCATGGCAGATCGCCAAGTCAGTGGCGATCTTCCTCGGCATACCGCTGGCCGCCGGGTATCTGACCCGCCGCTGGGCCGAACGCAGCAAGGGCCGCGGCTGGTATGAGAGCCGGTTCCTGCCACGGATCGGACCCTGGGCGCTTTACGGACTGCTCTTCACGATCGTCATCCTTTTCGCGCTACAAGGCGATCAGATCACCCACCGCCCCCTCGACGTGGTCCGTATCGCGATTCCGCTACTGGCCTACTTCACGATCATGTGGGGCGGCGGCTACCTGGTCGGGGCCGCTCTGGGCCTGGGCTATGCGCGCACGACCACCTTGGCGTTCACCGCGGCCGGCAACAATTTCGAGCTGGCCATCGCGGTGGCGATCGCCACCTGGGGCGCCGCCAGTGGGCAAGCCCTGGCCGGGGTTGTCGGGCCCCTGATCGAAGTGCCCGTCCTGGTCGGTCTGGTCTACGCGGCGCTGGCCCTGCGCGGCCGCTTCAGCGCACCCACCCACCCCGTCCGCTGTTAGGGGGCTCGCACCGCCTCAGCCGGTACCGCCGACGACTTCCCCAGCGCCCCGGCTGGCCCGATAGGCGACCACGAAGCCCAGCGCGGCGAGCACCGCGAAGATCGCGAACAGCCAGCGAGCCGCGGGCTGACCGGTACTCATCGCGGTGTTGACCACCAGGCCGGCGATGCCCGCGCCGAACGCCCCGCCGATCAGCGTGACGGTGTTGACGGCAGCGGCGGCGGTCCCGCCCTCGGCCGGATCGTCGACGCAGCTCATGGCCCACGCCGACAGGTGCGGCCAGCCGGCGCCGACGCCGATGCCGACGACCAGCAGCGCCAGCGCCCAGATCGCGCCGACCGCGGTCGGGTTGTAACTGCTCATCCGGGCGAACGCGACCACCGACAAACCCGCCGACATCACCAGCGGCGCGCTGATCACCAGGCCGATGACCACCCGCGTCTTGCTCACCGACGCGCTGGCGATCTCGCTGATGGTCCAACCGGTCGACAGCGCGGCGCCCAGAAAGCCGGCCATCATCGGCGGCAGGTGGGCCAGCCGCTGCCCGAGCAGCGGGATGTACAGGTTGGCCTTGGTGGTGGCCATCAGCAGGCCCAGCGTCAGGTAGATCCACTTCTCCCGGCCCGGCTGGAAAGCGCTGGACGGCAGCACCGCCGACGACGAACGCCGGTCCACGACCAGAAACACCACCAGGAGGACCGCCCCGACCAGCAGCAGCCCCATCGCACCGATCAGGCTGCGCGGAAGCTGCGCGACGCTGACCGCCAGCGCGGCGCCGCCCAGCAGCAGCAGTGACCGCACCGGGAACTGCACGGGTTCGCCGCGATACCCGCTGCTCCCGGCGGGCAGCACCACACTGACCGCCACGCCCATCACCACGGTCAGAATCGCCATGAGACCGAAGGCCCACCGCCAGATGCCGAACTGGGCGAACAGGCCGCCGGCTGCCGGTCCGACCAGGGTGCCGACACCCCACATGGCGGACACCAGCCCCGAGGCCCGGGTCCACAGCCAGCTGGGCAGGACTGCGTTGATCAGCGCCCACCCCAGCCCGGCCAACAGGCCGCCGCCCATGCCCTGCAGAGTGCGACCGACCAGCAGAATTTCCATCTCGGGTGCCAGCGCACAGAGCACCGTGCCCAGGCCGAACGACAGCAGACCCATCAGGTAGGCCGAGCGGGAACCGACCCGGACCAGCACCGCGTTCGCGGCGGCCGCGGCGATCACCGAACCGACCAGGTAGAGGGTGGTCACCCAGGCGTAGAACCGCTCACCGCCGATGTCCTTGATGGTGTTGGGCAGCAGACTGATCGTCAGGAACTCGTTGGTGGCGTACAGCGCCACACCGCCGGCCAGCACGGCCGCGGTGCCCAGGTAGCGCCTACCGAGCAGCTCACGCCAGCTGCCAGTACTAACAGCGGAGTCATGCACCGCTGCTTCCGTCAGTTCCACCACCGCTTGCAGTCAATCACGGATCGCCATCCCACGCGAAAATGGACCGGCCGCCTGGCGCGTCACTTGATGCCGGCCGCGTCCATACCCCGCAGTTCCTTCTTGAGGTCGGCGATCTCGTCGCGGATCCGGGCCGCCAGCTCGAACTGCAGATCACGTGCCGCGTTCATCATCTGCTCGGTGAGGTCCTTGACCAGATCGGCCAGTTCGGCCCGGGGCATGTTGCTGGTGTCGCGGCCTTCGAAGACCCCCGCGCTGACTGCCCGGCCGGGCTCGCCCTGGGCGCGCCGCCCGCGTGAGGCGTTACGGCCCGACCCGGCGACCTCGATCGATTCGGTGTCCTCCACCTCCCGGTAGACCTGGTCGAGGATGTCGGCGATCTTCTTGCGCAGCGGCTGGGGGTCGATGCCGTTGGCCTCGTTGTAGGCGACCTGCTTGGCCCGGCGGCGTTCGGTTTCGTCGATGGCCTCCCTCATCGAGTCGGTGATCTTGTCGGCGTACATGTGCACTTCGCCCGAGACGTTGCGGGCGGCGCGACCGATGGTCTGGATCAGGCTGCGGGTGGAGCGCAGGAAGCCCTCCTTGTCGGCGTCGAGGATCGACACCAGCGACACCTCGGGCAGGTCCAGCCCCTCACGCAGCAGGTTGATGCCGATCAGCACGTCGTAGTCGCCGAGCCGCAGCTGCCGCAACAGCTCCACCCGCCGCAGCGTGTCGACCTCGGAGTGCAGGTAGCGCACCCGGATCCCCATCTCCAGCAGGTAATCGGTGAGGTCTTCGGCCATCTTCTTGGTCAGGGTGGTGACCAGCACCCGCTCGTCGGCCTCGGTGCGCTGCCGGATCTCGGCGATCAGATCGTCGATCTGGCCCTTGGTCGGCTTCACCACGACCTTGGGGTCCACCAGGCCGGTCGGGCGGATCACCTGCTCGACGAACTCGCCGCCGGCCTGGCTGAGTTCATAGGGCCCCGGGGTGGCCGACATGTACACCGTCTGGCCGATCCGGTCGGCGAACTCCTCCCAGGTCAGCGGCCGGTTGTCGCACGCCGAGGGCAACCGGAACCCGAATTCGACCAGGTTGCGCTTACGCGACATGTCGCCCTCGTACATACCGCCGATCTGCGGCACGGTGACATGCGACTCGTCGATGATGAGCAGGAAATCCTCGGGGAAGTAGTCGAGCAGGGTGGCCGGGGGCGTGCCGGCGCCGCGACCGTCGATGTGGCGCGAATAGTTCTCGATGCCCGAGCAGAAGCCGACCTGGCGCATCATCTCGATGTCGTAGTTGGTGCGCATCCGCAGCCGCTGGGCCTCCAGCAGTTTTCCGTGGCTCTCCAGCTCTTCGAGCCGGACGGCCAGCTCCGCCTCGATGGTGGAGATGGCCTGGGTCATCCGTTCCGGGCCTGCGACGTAGTGGGTGGCCGGGAAGATGCGCAGCGAGTCGACCTTGCGCACCACGTCTCCGGTGAGCGGATGCAGGTAGTACAGCGCTTCGATCTCGTCGCCGAAGTACTCGATGCGGACCGCCAGCTCCTCATAGGAGGGGATGATCTCGACGGTATCGCCGCGCACCCGGAAGGAACCGCGGGTGAACGCCATGTCATTGCGGGTGTACTGCACGTCGACCAGCAGCCGCAGCAGCCCGTCGCGCGGCACCTCCGCGCCGACCTGCAGCTCCACCGAGCGGTCCAGGTAGGACTGCGGGGTGCCCAGGCCGTAGATGCAGGACACCGAGGCCACCACCACGACATCGCGCCGGGACAGCAGGCTGGAGGTGGCCGAGTGGCGAAGCCGCTCGACGTCGTCGTTGATCGAGCTGTCCTTCTCGATGTAGGTGTCGGTCTGGGCGATATAGGCTTCCGGCTGGTAGTAGTCGTAGTACGAAACGAAGTACTCGACGGCGTTGTGCGGCAACATCTCTCGCAGCTCGTTAGCCAGCTGCGCGGCCAGCGTCTTGTTCGGCGCCATCACCAGGGTGGGACGCTGCAGCCGTTCGATCAGCCAGGCCGCGGTGGCCGACTTGCCGGTGCCGGTGGCGCCCAGCAGCACCACATCCTTCTCCCCCGAGGTGATTCGGCGTTCCAGGTCGGCGATGGCGGCCGGCTGGTCACCGGCCGGCTGAAACTCGCTGACGACCTCGAACCGGCCGCCGGCGCGGACGATGCCTTCCACGGCGTCTGCGGCGGGCCGGTACTCCGAATGCGCGACGATAGGGTGTTCGGTTGCGAAGGCCACGAAAGCCAGAGTAGGCCCGCCCGGCGACAAGGCAGAGCGCGCCAGCGCGATGAGGAGGAGCCGGGCCATAGGCTGGGTCTCCGACAGCGAGAGGCGGCCAGCGGTGCATCCACCCAAGGAAGAGACCTTCGACCTGCGCGGCTACACCAATACCGACCCCAAAGGGGTGGTGCGCGACGTCGACGTCTACACGGTGCACCCGTGGGGCCTCTACCTGGCGCGCCCCACCCCGGGCCGGGCCCAGTTCCACTACCTGGAGTCCTGGCTGCTGCCGTCGCTGGGGCTGCGCGCGACCGTCTTCCACTTCAGCCCGGGGTATGAACGCGACCAGGACTTCTACCTCGACGTCGGCGAGTACACCGCGGGACCGGAGCGCTGGCACTCCCGGGACCACTACCTGGATCTGGTGGTCCGCACCGCATCCGGCGTCGAGCTCGCCGACACCGACGAGCTGATGGCCGCCGTCGCCGAGGGCCTGCTGAGCCGGCACGACGCCGAACACGCGGTGCTGCGTGCGGTGGCCGCCGTCGACGGTCTGGCCCGAAACGGCTACGACCTGCACCGATGGCTGAGTAGTCAGGGCATGCCGGTGACCTGGCCGGTCAGCGACGGGCTCCGGGGGTCGCCACCAGGATCTCGGTAGTCGCCGGGTCCTCGGTGACGGGCCGGGGCCGGGTGAGCGACGAGGTGGGCAGCACCTTGATCGGCCACCAGAACCAGCGGCCCAGCAGCGCCGCGATCGACGGCGTCATGAACGCCCGGATGATGAAGGTGTCGAACAGCAGGCCCAGACAGATCGCGGTCCCGGACTGACCGATCGAGATCAGGTCACTGCTGATCATCGCGCCCATGGTGAACGCGAACACCAGGCCCGCCTGGGTGGCCACGCTGCCCGATCCCCCGACGCCGCGGATGATCGCGGTGTTCATCCCGGCGCCGAGTTCCTCCTTGAAGCGGGACACCAGCAGCAGGTTGTAGTCCGACCCCACCGCCAACAGGATGATCACGGTGAACGGCAGCACGAACCAGTGCAGTTGCAGGCCGAGGATGTGCTGCCAGACCAGCACCGACAGCCCGAATGACGAGCCCAGCGAGACCGCTATGGTTCCGACGATCACCGCGGCCGCCACCAGGCTGCGGGTCAGCACCAGCATGATGATCAGGATCAGGCACAGCGACGCCATCACCGCCAGCATCATGTCGTATCTCAAGAACTCGCCGATGTCGTGATAGGTCGCCGCCGTGCCGCCGATGTAGACCCGGGCGCCCTGCAGCGGAGTGCCCTTGATCGCCGCCTTGGCAGCGGTCAGCTCCTCCTGCGTCTTGGAGAGCGCCGCGTTGCCCGCCGGGTCGCCCTCGTGGGTGACGATGATCTGCGCGGACTTCCCGTCCGGCGAGACCATCAGCTTGAGGCCCTTCTGGAAGTCGGCGTTGTCGAAGGCCTCCGGCGGCAGATAGAAGAAGTCGTCGTTCTTGGCGGCATCGAAGGCCTGCCCCATGACGGTCGCGGTGTCGGTCATCCGGGCCATCTGGTTGATCATCCCGTTGAACGTGCTGTACATCGTCAGCGTCGTCTCGCGAATGTCCTTGGAGATGGCGATCATCGGCGGCAGCTGCGCCACCAGCTGCGGCATCAGGGTGTCCATGTGCTCCAGGTCGCCCAGCATCGCGGTCATCTTGTCGCTGAGGTTGTCGACCCCGTCGAGTCCGTCGAAGATCGACCGCAGCGACCAGCACATCGGGATGCCCGAGCAGTGCGGCTCCCAATAGAAGTAGTTGCGCATCGGACGCCAGAAGTCGTCGAAATCAGCCAGGTGGTCCCGCATTTCGTCGGTGACCTGTTTCATCTCGGTGGTATGGCCCACCATGTCGTGGGTGACGCCGGCCTGCTCCGACATCAGGGCCTGCATGCGCTCCATGATCTCGATCATCGAACCGAGCTGGTCGGTCATGTGCAGCATGTCGGCCATCCGGCCTTTGAGATAGTCCAGGTTCTCGGTGATGGGCACCGACTGCATGCTCAGCTGAAACGGCACCGAGCTGTGGTCGATCGGCGCCCCTAGCGGCCGAGTGATGCTCTGTACCTTGTCGATTCCGTCCAGACGGAATATGTTCTTCGCGATCCGATCCAGTACCAGCATGTTGCCCGGCGTCCGCAGATCCTGATCGGTCTCGACGAGCACGATGTCCGGGTTCATCCGGGCCTTGGAGAAGTGCCGATACGACGCCTCATAGCCCTGAATCGACGGCAGGCTGTCGGGGATGTAGTACTGGTCATTGTAGTTCACCGAGTACGACGGCAACACGGCGATCCCGATCAGGGCGACGATCATGGTCACCACGAAGATCGGCCCCGGCCAGCGCACGATCGCGGTCCCGATCCGGCGCCAGCCCCGCGCCGAGAGTTTCCGCTTGGACTCCAGCAGGCCGAATCGCGTGCCCAGCAGCAGAACCGCGGGGGTGATCGTCATCGCCGCGGCGACCACGACCAGCATGCCGACCGCACACGGCACCCCCATGGAGGCGAAATAGGGCAGCCGGGTGAACTTCAGGCAGAACGTGGCGCCGGCGATGGTCAAACCCGAGCCCAGCACCACGTGCGAAACACTGTGGTAGGTGGTGAAATACGCGGTGACGCGGTCTTGACCCGCCGCCCTGGCCTCCTGATAGCGGCCGATGAAAAATATCGCGTAGTCGGTACCGGCCGCGATCGCCAGCGAGGTCAACAGGCTGACCGCGAACGTGGACAGCCCCATGATCTCGAAATGGCCCAGCACGGCCACGATCCCGCGCGCCGCACCCAACTCGACGAAGACGGTGAACAGGATCAGCAGCACCGTCGTCATCGACCGGTAGATCAGCAGCAGCATGACCGTGATCACCACGAAGGTGATCGCCGTCATCTTGAGCATGCTCTCGTCGCCGGCGTCGTTCATGTCCATGGTCAGCGCGGCCTGACCGGTCACATAGACATGCAGCCCGGGCGGCGGTGTGCTGCCGTCGACGATGTCGCGCACCGACTGCACCGACTCCTTGCCGGTGGTGGTGCCCTGGTCGCCGACCAGGTTCAGCTGCACGTAGGCGGCCTTGTCGTCCATGCTCTGGGCGCCACCGGCGGTGATCCGGTCGCCCCAGAAGTCCTGCACGTACTCGACGTGCTCGGTGTCGGCCCGCAGCTTCTCCACCAGGCCGTGGTAGTAGGTGCGCGCCTGGTCGCCGAGCGGTTCGTCGCCCTCCAGCAGCACCATCACCATGCTGTCGGAGTCGAACTGCTCGAAGTTGGCGCCCTGTTTCTTGATCGCCTGGTAGGACTGGGCGTCCTTGGCCGCCAATGACACCGAGTGCGCCTTGCCGACCTCTTCGAGCTGCGGCACAACGACGTTGACGACGACGGTGAGCGCCAGCCACGCCACCACGACCAGGAGCGGTACGCGGTGGATGAACTGCGCGACGCGGGAACGGGTGACGGTGTCGGTGTCGCTCATGCCGACTTCACCAGACAAAAGACCTGAGCGTTGTGGGTGTCGACCGTCTGCTCGTCACGCACTTCGCCGTTGACGGTGATGCGGCAGCCGATCGAGCTGCTGTCGCCCTGGGCGACCACGTTGGCGAAGATGGACGTCAGCTTGGTGGAGATGGTGAACGACCACGGCAGGGTGGTGAATTCGGCCCGCTGCGGCTGCGAGTTCTCGTCGAGGTAGTTCACCTGGCCGACCGTGCCCTCGGGTCCGAACACTTCGTAGACGACGTCTTTGGGGATCACGGGTCGGGACTCGTCGATGAAGGCGGTCGACGCCGGTTTGGGCGCCATCACCGCATGGATGCGAAACCCGGCAAACCCGGCCAGCGCCGCCACCAGGACCACGACCATAGGGATCCAGGCGCGCTTCACGAACTCAAAAATGGTCTTTCCCTTTCGCTTTCGCGGTAAAACCGAGGGGGCTAAAGGTGTTGCAGGGGTTCCAGCAGGTTCACGCAGCGCCGGACCTCGTCCGACAACGAACCCGCCTCCGGGTCGCGCGACCAGCGCTGGATGGCGGTGCTGGCCGTGGCCATCACCGCACTGGCGATGACTTCGACGCGCCGATCGTCGGCGGGCAACCGCAGTCGCTGAGCGATCAGCTCGACCAGCTGCGTTTCCAGCTCGGCCAATTCCGCGGTGTGAAGCCGGAGCAACTCCGGGATCTCGCAGATCATCGGCAGCAGCGTGGTGAGGCCGACCGAGTTCGCGGTATGGACCTCGATGTGGTTGATCACCAGGTCGGCCACGTCGGCCATCAGACGCTTGGCACCCGGCCCACTTCGCACCACGGCACTGAGCTCCGGGTCGAACGACGGGAACGGCAGCACTACGGACGATTCCTTGTTGGGGAAATAGTTGAAGAAGGTGCGCACACAGACACCGGCCCGCTCGCTGATCATCGGCACCGTCACCGCGTCGTAGCCCTGCGCCGCGACCAACTCGACCGCCGCGCGGTGGATGGCGGCTTCGGTTTCACGCCGCCGGCGTTCCCTCAGCGAGCTGACCTGCGGCGCACCCATCCCGAAATCATTGCACACAATGCAAACTTTGCGCGCCATGCAATTTTCGTGATTTCGCACGCTCGGCTGTGCCGACTGTGACGCACGCTACAAGTGGGGCCCATGCCGCGACCGCGCTAAACTCCGCTGATATGAACGCCAAACTGCGAATCGGTGTCGCCGCTGCCACCACCGCAGCCGTGCTCGGGTGTGGTCAGCTGTTCCCGGCGCCCGCGGCCGCCGATGACAACGACAACACCACCGAGCTGCACAACGTGACCTACATCGCGAAAGTCGACGCCTGGTCCAGCGGCAACGTGGTCACCTTCATGCGCAACGACTACGAGACCGCCAGCGCGGACCTCGACGCGTTCGGCACTCCGTTCGAGGCCAACACCGTGATGTCCGACCCCAGCAAGGCCGGCATGGTGATCCGGTTGCGCTTCCCGACCACCGCGACCGTGCACTGCGAGATCAAAGTCGACGAGGTCACCACGGTCAAAAGCGAGCGCTTCATCAACACCTGGGGCAACACCAACGACCCGCACACCGGCGCGATGCTGTGTGGCGCCCTGATCAGCAGCATGGCCTGATCAGTTTGTAGGCCCGCTCAGGGCCTCCACCCGGTGGCATCGGCCCAGGCCCAGGCCTGCCGATAGGCGGTGTCGAACCAGGGCTCCTTGACCTGCGCGTAGGCATCGATGCCACCGTCGATTCCCGCGCGTTCGGCGTCGCGTTTGACCGCCAGATACTCGGCCTGCGCGGCGGGGTTAGCGGTAAGCCAGGCCGGAAACAGCAGGGCGAACTGCTGATTGGGCCAGCCCTCGACCCGGATATGCACGTTGGTGGCCCGGCCCGGGTCCGCGGAGGCGTGAATGCGCTTGCGCCACAACGCCGGATCTCCCGCGCGATCGAACTCCGCGGCGGTGCTGCGGGCATCGGGTTTACCGTTGTCGGCGGTGATAGCCGCCACCTGCGGGTAACCGGCCCGCAGCAGGGACTCGGCGAGTTCGTCGGCCATCGCCAGCGAAGCGACCGTGACCTGAACGTCGATGACGTCTCGGGCTTCGAAGGCCTCCGGCCAGCGCACCGCGGTGGAGCCGATGTGATCCACCCGGACGGCCCGGTGCCCGCAGGCGGTGCGCAACCGGGCCAGGATGCGCTGCGCCTGATCCGGCCAGGTCGGATCGGCTTTCATCAGCTCAGTGGGCGACGGCACCGTCTGGCGGGTGATCAGGTTGTGCGCGAACGGCTTGATGCGCTGGTGCCACAGCTCCAGGGCCTGCTCGGCCAATTGGTCCGGATCGCCCGAGTTGTCCAGCCAGACGTCGGCGACGTCGCGGCGCTGCGGCTCGGTGGCCTGCGCGGCGATCCGAGCCCGCGCGTCCTCCTCCGACATGCCACGGTATTGGAGGAGTCGGGCTACTCGGGTCTCTACGTCCGCGTGCACCACGATCACCAGCGGGAACAGCGGGGCCATCTGCGATTCGACCAGCAGCGGGATGTCCTCGACGATCACCGCCTCGTCACCGGCCTCGGCGATCAGCTCCGCGCGGCGGTGTGCCACCAGCGGGTGCACGATGCCGTTGAGGGTGGCCCGCTTGTCGTCGTCACTGAACGCGATCGCGGCCAGCGCCGGACGATCCAAAGCTCCGTCGGAAAGCAGGATGCCCGGCCCGAAGGCCTCGACCAGTTTGGCGAGGCCTTCGGTACCGGGCTCCACAACTTCACGGGCGATGACGTCACCGTCAACGATGACGCCACCATGGCGGCTGAAGGTCGCCGACACCGTCGACTTACCGGCGCCGATACCGCCGGTCAGACCGATACGCAGCATCTGCGCCCCTTCAACCCCACTGGGCGCTGGTTATGCGCTGTTACCGGCGAGCTTCTCCCGCAGTGCGGCGAGCTGCTCGTCGCTGGCCAGCGAACCGCCGGCCGGAGCCTCGTCGCGGTGCGAACCGTTGGCACCCGAGCGCGGCTCGGCCTGCTCGGCAGCGGCGAACTTCTCCATCTGCGTGGTGTGCATCTTGTGCCGGCGCTCGGCCTCGGCGTAGCGGGCCTCCCACTCGGTGCGCTGCTTGTCGAAACCTTCGATCCACTCGTTGGTCTCGGCGTCGAAGCCCTCGGGGAAGATGTAGTTGCCCTGCTCGTCGTAGCTGTCGGCCATGCCGTACTTGGAGGGGTCGAACTCCTCGGTGTAGTCCTCGTTGGCCTGCTTGAGGCTCAGCGAGATCCGGCGGCGGTCCAGGTCGATGTCGATGACCTTGACCATGGCGTCGTCGCCGACCGCGACCACCTGGTCCGGGACCTCGACGTGGTGCTCAGCCAGCTCGGAGATGTGCACCAGGCCCTCGATGCCCTCCTCGACGCGGACGAACGCACCGAACGGCACCAGCTTGGTGACCTTGCCCGGGACGATCTGACCGATCGCGTGGGTACGGGCGAAGTGCCGCCACGGGTCTTCCTGAGTGGCCTTGAGCGACAGCGAAACCCGCTCGCGGTCCATGTCGACGTCCAGCACCTCGACGGTGACCTCGTCGCCCACCTGAACCACCTCGGACGGGTGGTCGATGTGCTTCCAGGACAGCTCGGAGACGTGCACCAGGCCGTCCACGCCGCCCAGGTCGACGAAGGCGCCGAAGTTGACGATCGAGGAGACCACGCCCTTGCGGACGGCGCCCTTCTGCAGCTGGTTGAGGAACTCGCTGCGCACCTCGGACTGGGTCTGCTCCAGCCAGGCGCGACGCGACAGCACCACGTTGTTGCGGTTCTTGTCCAGCTCGATGATCTTGGCTTCGATCTCTTTGCCGATGTAGGGCTGCAGGTCGCGGACCCGGCGCATCTCCACCAGCGAGGCCGGCAGGAAGCCGCGCAGCCCGATGTCGAGGATCAGGCCGCCCTTGACGACCTCGATGACGGTGCCCTTGACGGCCTCGTCCTTCTCCTTGAGCTCTTCGATGGTGCCCCAGGCGCGCTCGTACTGGGCGCGCTTCTTGGACAGGATCAGACGACCCTCTTTGTCCTCTTTGGTCAGGACCAGGGCCTCGACCTCATCACCGACGGACACCACCTCGTGGGGGTCGACGTCGTGCTTGATGGACAGTTCGCGGGAGGGGATGACCCCTTCGGTCTTGTAACCGATGTCGAGCAGGACCTCGTCCCGGTCAACCTTGACGATGGTCCCTTCGACGATGTCGCCATCGTTGAAGTACTTGATCGTTTTGTCGATGGCGGCGAGAAAGTCCTCGGCCGAGCCGATGTCGTTGACGGCTACTTGCGGCGAGGTGACGGTGGGACTTGGCATGTGTTGGGTTGCTCCGGACATTTTGACGTAGTAGGGACGGGGTCTTGTCACGCATGCTGCGCATGCGGTCGCCCACGATCTGGTCTAGGACTAGTCGAGGACTACCTGTTGAGGCTACTCGACGCGTTGCACGCTGGACAAACCGGTGGCTACGCTCCCTCGCTATGCCCCAGACGCGGAACCGGCGGAGAGTCGGAGCGCCGCTCATTGTGATCGTCCTGCTCGCCATCCTCACGGTGTTCCTGCTGCTGCTGTTCACCGCGGCCAACCCGGGCGGGACCCTGACCGCGCTGGTACTGGCGAGCATGTCGATGCTGGTGGTGCTGTTGTGCTACCGCTGGCTGGATCGCTGGGAGCCCGAGCCGCGCCGGCTGCTGCAACTGGCGTTCTTGTGGGGCGCATCGGTCGCCGTGGTGCTGGCGGTGGGCCTGGAGACCTTCGGGTCCTCGGTCGCCACGGTGCGGCCGCTGGTGTCGAAGACCTTCGACATGGCGGCCATCCAGGCGCCGTTCATCGAGGAGGCCGCCAAGGGCCTGTTCCTGTTGGTGATGCTGACCGGACGCCGGCGGCTGGCGCTGAACTCGCTGACCGACTGCATGGTCTATTCGGGCGTCGTGGCGGTGGGTTTCGCCTGGATGGAGGACATCGTCTACATCGCGCCGGCCGAATCACCGGCCAAAATGGCCGCGGTGGCCATCGCCCGGCTGATCTTCGGCCCGTTCGCCCACCCGCTGTTCACCACCATGACCGGAATCGGGGTGTTCTTCGCGCTACGCCGCCACGGGTTCTGGTCCAAAACCTTCGTGATTCTGCTCGGCTACCTGGGGGCGGTGGCGATGCACGCGTCGTGGAACGCCTCACTGGCGATGGGTGGCGGGCAGTTGTTCCTGGTGACCTACCTGTTCTGGCTGGTGCCGGTGTTCCTGCTGATGGTGCTGCTGGGCATGCTGAGCCGTCGGCACGAACAGCATCTGGTGGCGACCAAACTGCCCGGCATGGTGGCCGGCGGCTTGATCAGCGCCAACGAGGCGACGTGGCTGGGATCGATCCGAACTCGCAAGCACGCGATCCGCGAGGCCAAGCGCATCGGTGGCCGAGCCGCCGGCCGGGCCGTGAAGAAGTTCGCCGTCCAAGTGGTCCGGCTGGCATTCATCCGGGACCGCATCGATCGCGGGTTCGGTGACCCCGAGGTGTTCGCGGTGCAGCAGGAGGACGCCTACGGCGTGGTGGCCGCCCGGGCGGCGGCGCCGGTGCTCTACACCATGGCCGGGTATCACGCTCCGCTGCCGGTACGGCGCTGATCTCCGGGAGCCACCGCCATGTCGCTGCGCAATCGCCTCACCGACCACTTCGGTATCGACCACCCGATCGTGCTGGCGCCGATGGCGCAGGCATCCGGAGGCCGGCTGGCCGCGGCGGTCACCCGTGCCGGTGGGCTCGGTCTGCTCGGCGGGGGTTACGGCGACCCGGACTGGGTGCAGCGCGAATTCGATGCCGCCGGCGACGCACGCGTCGGATGCGGATTCATCACCTGGAGCCTGGCTCGCGCACCGGAGGCTCTCGCCGTCGCACTCGACCGGGACCCGGCGGCCATCATGCTTTCCTTCGGTGACCCCACGGCCTTCGCCGGTGACATCCGCGACGCGGGCGTTTCGCTGATCTGCCAGGTGCAGACCCTTGAGCAGGCCCACACGGCGCTGCGGGCGGGGGCGAAAGTGATCGTGGCCCAAGGCACCGAGGCCGGCGGCCACGGCATGTCGGGTCCTTCGACCATGACGTTCGTCCCGGCCGTAGTCGACCTGGTAGCCGATTACTCGCCGGAGACATTCGTGTTGGCCGCGGGCGGTATCGCCGACGGTCGCGGGGTGGCCGCGGCACTGGCGCTCGGCGCCGACGGCGTTGTCGTCGGCACGCGGTTCTGGGTCGCCAGCGAGGCACTCGTGCCACCCGAAGCGCACGAGCGAGCCATCCGGGCCAGCGGCGAGGACACCGTCCGGACTCGCGCCTACGACCTTGTGCGACAACTCGATTGGCCTGCCCACTACGACGAGCGGGCGCTACGCAACGCGTTCCTGCGGACCTGGCACGGCGACGAGAGCCACTTGCGGGCCAACCTGCCCGAGGCCATCGCTGAGTTTGAGGCGGGAGTCGCAGCAGCCGACTTCGACATCGCCCACCTCTTGGTCGGTGAGGCCGTCGGACTCATCCACGACGTCATGCCCGCGGGCGCCATCGTGGCACAGATGGTCCACGACGCCGCCAGGATCCTGAACCGCGGCGCGTGATGATCAGCCGTTAGACGGTATGGGGTGACGCCCGGCTTTCGTCGGGGG
>NZ_AUWR01000046.1 GCF_000455125.1 Mycobacterium sp. UM_WGJ | reverse complement strand
CTCGCTGAACCGCCGGGTCCGCTATTTTGGAGCCGACGCTGGTCACCGGCTATCCTTTCGGATAGTCCCGCCGCTGGTATCGAGCGGCTCTATGCCAACAACAGGAGAGGCTCGACCATGGCCGTGCCGAAACGCAGGATGTCGCGTGCGAACACTCGTAGTCGCCGCGCGCAGTGGAAGGCTGAGGCAACCGGCCTGGTCAACGTGACGGTCGCCGGCCGTGCGCACAAGGTGCCGCGTCGCCTCCTCAAAGCCGCACGCCTGGGCCTCATCGACCTCGATCGCCGCTAAATAGGCTCCGACACGACCGGCTCCTGACCCTCCAGATCGCCTTTCGGATGATTGGATAGCACCCATGGCTACCCGGGTACTGGTTGTTGATGACGATCGCGCTGTGCGCGAGTCGTTGCGCAGGTCTCTGTCGTTCAATGGTTACTCGGTCTCGCTGGCCACTGACGGCGTCGAGGCGCTCGAGGCAATCACCAGCGATCGTCCGGACGCGATGATCCTGGACGTCATGATGCCGCGGCTGGACGGACTGGAAGTCTGTCGCCAGCTGCGTAGCACCGGTGACGACCTGCCGATCCTGGTGCTGACGGCCCGAGACTCGGTGTCCGAGCGGGTGGCCGGCCTCGATGCCGGTGCGGACGACTACCTGCCGAAGCCGTTCGCCCTGGAGGAACTGCTGGCGCGGATGCGGGCGCTGCTGCGCCGGACCACCGCCGAGGACCTGTCCGAATCGGTCGCGATGTCGTTCGAAGACCTGACGCTGGACCCGGTGACCCGCGAGGTTACCCGCGGGGACCGGCAGATCAGCCTGACCCGCACCGAGTTCGCCCTGTTGGAGATGTTGATCGCCAACCCGCGCCGGGTGCTGACCCGCAGCCGCATCCTCGAGGAGGTCTGGGGTTTCGACTTCCCCACCTCGGGCAACGCGCTGGAGGTCTACATCGGGTACCTGCGCCGCAAGACTGAAGCCGAAGGTGAGCCGCGGCTGATCTACACCGTGCGCGGAGTGGGCTACGTGCTCCGCGAGACTCCTCCCTGATGCAATCCTTCCGCCGTCGACAGGATGAAGAGGCGAAGAGGACTTCCCTGTCGCTGCGCTGGCGGGTGATGCTGCTGGCGATGTCGATGGTGGCATTGGTGGTGGTGCTGATGGCGGTGGCCGTCTACGCCGTGATCTCGGCTGCGCTCTACAACGACATCGACAACCAGCTGCAGAGCCGCGCGGAGATGCTGATCGCCAGTGGTTCGCTGGCCGCCGATCCCCGCAAGGCGATCGAGGGCACCGCCTACTCCGACGTCAACGCCATGCTGGTCAACCCGGGCCGGTCGATCTATACGGCCAACCAGCCCGGGCAGCGGCTTCCGGTCGGACAGCAGGAGAAGGCCGTCATCCGCGGCGAGCTGTTCCTGTCGCGCCGCACCGCGTCCGGTCAGCGGGTGTTGGCTGTGCATCTGCCCAATGGCAGCACGTTGCTGATCTCCAAGAGCTTGGCGCCCACCCGCGCGGTGACGATGAAGCTGCGGTGGGTGCTGCTGGTCGTCGGCGGGGTCGGTGTCGTGGTGGCCGCGGTGGCCGGCGGCATGGTCACCAGAACCGGGCTGAGACCGGTGGGCCGGCTGACCGAAGCGGCCGAACGGGTGGCGCGCACCGATGACCTGAGACCGATCCCGGTATACGGCAGCGACGAATTGGCCCGCCTCACCGAGGCGTTCAACGCCATGTTGCGGGCCCTGGCCGAGTCGCGAGAGCGGCAGGCGCGACTGGTCGCCGACGCCGGACACGAGCTGAAGACACCGTTGACATCGCTGCGTACCAACGTCGAGCTGCTGATGGCGTCCGCGGCCCCGGGCGCCCCGCAGTTGCCGGAGGAGGAGATGGCCGAACTGCGTGCTGACGCAATCGGTCAGATCGAAGAATTGTCCACGCTGGTAGGCGATCTGGTGGACCTCACCCGCGACGACCAACGTGAGGTCGCCTACGAGCAGGTCGACGTCACCGAGGTCGTGGACCGCAGCATGGAGCGGGTTCGGCGGCGCCGCAACGACATCGAGTTCGACATCCAGGTGCTCCCCTGGCACGTGTACGGCGACGCGGCGGGCCTGTCCCGTGCGGTGCTCAACCTGCTCGACAACGCGGCCAAGTGGAGCCCGTCGGGCGGGGTCGTCGGATTGCGGATGCGGCAGCTCGACCCGACGCACATGGAGATGGTCGTCTCGGACGAGGGACCGGGGATACCGGAGAGCCAACGGGAATTGGTCTTCGAGCGCTTCTACCGGTCGGATTCCGCGCGTGCCATGCCTGGATCTGGGCTGGGGCTGGCGATCGTCAAACAGGTGGTGCTCAAACACGGCGGAGCGATCACCATCGGCGAGACCATCCCCGGTGGGCATCCCCCCGGGACATCGTTCCGGATGGTGCTACCCGGCGGTCCCACAACGGCGGAAATACCCGTCGGAGCAGTCACAGGCGCTTCTCAGTCCACGTAGGCATGGTGGTGAGGCAACGTCGCCGCAGTCGTGTCCCTAGGAGTAGGCAAAAAACATGACGAATTACCCCGGGTACGTCCCGCCGTCTCAGCAACCGGAACGGTCCAACCCGGCTGGTGCACCGGCGGCGGACCAACGCGGACAGTCCGGTTACCCGGGCCGGCCCCCGCAAGGTGCGTACCCGCCGCCCTACGACTGGCGTTACGCCCCGCACCAGAGTCAGCAGCAGTCCGCTTATCGCTCCGCCTACGACGCCACCTACGGTCGCCCCGGTGTTCCGAGCGGTCCCGGTGGCGGGCGTGGCCCGGGCGGGGCACAGCCGAGGCGGTCCCGCACCGGCCTGGTGCTGGGGGCGGTAGCAATCGCGGCGATGTCCGGTGTGATGGGCGGTGTGGTCGGGTCGGCACTGCACTCCGATCACAAGCCGGTGGCCACCGGAAGCCACCTGCCGAGCATTCAGGCCCCGGGCGTACCGGCCGCGGTCAATCTGCCGGACGGCTCGGTGGAGAAGGTCGCGGCCAAGGTGGTGCCCAGCGTCGTCATGCTGGAGACCGATCTGGGCCGTCAGTCCGAGGAGGGCTCGGGCATCATCCTGTCGGCCGACGGGCTGATTCTGACCAACAATCACGTGGTGGCCGCCGCAGCCGCCAAGCCCGACCCGAGCACCAAGCTGGACCCGGGCGCTAAGCCCGACGGAGCTCCCAAGGGCGCCCCGAGGACCACGGTGACCTTCTCCGATGGCCGCACCGCGCCGTTCACCGTGGTGGGTACGGACCCAGCCAGCGACATCGCCGTGGTGCGTGCGCAGGGCGTCTCGGACCTGACCCCGATCACGATCGGGTCCTCAGCGGATCTGCGGGTGGGCCAGAACGTGGTGGCGGTCGGGTCGCCGCTCGGCCTGGAAGGCACCGTGACGACCGGGATCGTCAGCGCTCTCAACCGGCCCGTCTCCACCAGTGGTGAGTCGGGCAACCAGAACACGGTGCTCGACGCGATCCAGACCGATGCCGCCATCAATCCCGGTAATTCGGGCGGTGCGTTGGTCAACATGAACGGCGACCTGGTCGGCATCAACTCCGCGATCGCCACCATGGGCGGCGATTCGGCCGAAGCGCAGAGCGGTTCGATCGGCCTCGGCTTCGCGATCCCGGTGGATCAGGCCAAGCGGATCGCCGATGAACTCATCAACTCGCCGGACCACACGGCGTCGCACGCCTCGCTGGGGGTACGCGTCACCAGCGAGCGCAGCCTGCACGGCGCCAAGGTGGTCGAGGTGGTGCCTGGGGAGGCAGCCGCCAAGGCCGGTCTGCCCGAGGGCGCGACCGTTACGGCCTTCGACAAGCGCCCCATCGGCAGTGCCGACGCGCTGGTGGCCGCGGTGCGCTCCAAGGCGCCCGGCGACCAGGTGACGCTGACCTACCTAGACGCCGGCGGAGCATCCAAGACCGCGCAGGTCACGCTGGGTAAAGCGCAGCAGTGACGGGTTGCTGGGTCCGCTCGGTTCATGCGGCGGTCCCAGCTTCGGCTCTCCTTCGTCGAGCCTCGCTGAAACGCCGGCGGTAACCGGATATACGGTTGCACCCATGGAGCAGTCCCGAGAACTCGCCGGCCGCGCCCTCGTCGTCGTTGTTGACGACCGCACCGCCCACGGCGATGAGGACCAAAGTGGCCCGTTGGTCACCGAGTTGCTGGCCGAAGGCGGATTCATGGTCGACGGTGTAGTCGCCGTCGCCGCAGACCAGGTAGAGATCCGCAACGCGCTGAACACGGCGGTGATCGGCGGGGTCGACCTGGTCGTTTCGGTGGGTGGGACCGGGGTGACCCCGCGCGACGTCACCCCCGAGGCCACCCGCGAGCTGCTGGACCGCGAGATCCTCGGCATCGCCGAGGCGCTGCGCGCCTCGGGGCTGTCCGCTGGCATTGCCGACGCGGGGCTCTCGCGTGGTCTGGCCGGCGTCTCAGGCAGCACCCTGGTGGTCAACCTGGCTGGGTCCCGGGCGGCGGTCCGCGACGGGATGGCGACGCTGAACCCGCTGGCCGCAGCGATCATCGGCCAATTGTCCAGTCTGGAGATCTAGGCGGCCATGCCCGGACTCGAAGAGCACCAGTCGTCGTCGGACGAACGCGATCCCGACGACGCTCGAGAGGCTGAAGAACGCGAGCGCTGGTTGCGGGACAACATCCCGCCGCATCACGGTTGAGGTTCGACTTCGCGAAATCGCCCGTATGGACTCCACGGCGGCTATTACGGTTCGCCGTAGGCGGCGTGGCGCCGCTTCGCAGTGCATCTGTACGGAAGGGGAGTTGCGGTGCTCAAGGGGTTCAAAAATTTCCTGATGCGCGACGACGTCATCACGGTCGCCATCGGTCTGGTGGTGGCGCTGGCGTTTTCCAACCTGGTCAAGGCCTTCACCGACAGCGTGATCAACCCGCTGGTCTCGGCCGCGCAGCCCGACACGTCCGGGCTGGGGCTGGGTTACCAATTGGGGGCGGAGGGCAACGAGGCGACGTTCATCGACCTCGGTGCATTCATCTCCGCGATCGTCTACTTCGTGGTGTTCATGGCCACGATCTACTTCCTGATCGTGTTGCCCTACAAGCACATCCAGAAGCGCCGCGGGACCACCGTGTTCGGCGACCCGGCACCGACCAAGACCTGCCCGGAGTGCAAGTCCGAAATCGCCGCCGATGCCAACAAGTGCAAGTTCTGCGCCAGCGTCCAGCCCGCCACCGCCGCATAGCGGGGATCAGCGCAGGGTGAGCGTGACAGCCTGACCGAGCGTGGCGCCGGCCACCGCCACCGCCGCGGTGGCCGGCAACGCCACCAGTACCACCCGGTCATCCTGATTGTGCTTGCCCGACACCGAGACCACGATCCCGCCGCTGGCGAGCACCCGAGCGGCACCTGGCGGGCCGGCGACATCCTCGGGGGCGGCCGTCACGACGTCGACCACGTCGCCGGGGCGCACCAGATCGATCAGCGCGGCGTCGGCCGGATGCACCCCCACGATGCGGGCATCGGGTCCGGCGGCCGCCTCGGTGAGCCGGCGGCCCAGCATGCGTACATCGGTGAGTATCTCGCCGCGGCGGACCGGACCGGCTGGCGTCATCTTTGCCGCCTCGGCCACATCAGTGGCAGCACCGTCGGGAACCGTTCGAGCCGAACGGCTTTCGAGGGAAAGGTCGTCGATGGTCAAGGCGGTGCCCGGCGCGATGTCGCGGCGTGCCACTACGACGTCGAGCTGTTCACCCTGCGGGTTGGAGCGCATCGCCGTGACGCCGGCCAACACGACCAGAGCGCCGGCGGTGATTCGCCGGGCGCGCACGGTGCGAGTCCAGTCCGGACGCAGTGCCAGCGAGATCCGGCTGGCAAGTGTGGGGTTGAGCGAGTCGCCCATGGCGCCACGCTAGGCGGCCGGCCCACAACGGATCGCCGGCCGGGGCGCCGGGCTGTGGATAACGAACTACGCCGAGGCGGTCGCGGGCTTCGCAGACGCCGACGAGGAGGCGCTGGCCTTGGCGCTGTCGCCGGACGTGGAGCCGCTGTCGGTCGATTTGGTGCTGCTCTCGCCCGAACTGCTGCCCGAGTCGCTGGAGGCCGAAGAGCTGGCCGAGCTGCTGCCGTTGCTGGAACCGTTGGACGTTGACTTCCCCGACTTACCCGCTTCGCGGCTGTCGTTGCGGTAGAAGCCGCTGCCCTTGAAGACCACGCCGACCTTGCCGAAGATCTTGCGCAGCCGGCCGTTGCACTCCTCGCAGGTGGTCAGCGCGTCGTCGGTGAAGGCCTGGACCACGTCGAAGCGGTTGCTGCACTCGGTGCAGGCATAGCTGTAGGTGGGCACGTGAACCTCCGTGGATCGAACAATCGGCTTAGCACTCTACCGTGCTAAGTGCTAGAACCACCATGTGGCCTTCCTCATTCCAGGACTCGTGCTCAGGCCACCTCGACGTCAGCCCAGCGCCACCACACCGAGCCCGGGCGTCACGGCGTGGGTCATCGGCACGTCGTGGGGCTCCGCGGGCAGTTCATCGAGAAGCTCCGCGTCGCGAACCACCGCGACCAGCGGAACCTGCGGCCTGCGCCACCGCAGCGAGCGGTCGTAGAACCCGGCGCCGCGCCCCAGCCGCGCGCCCCGGCGGTCGACGGCCACCGCCGGCACCACGATCAGGTCCGCCTCGGCCAGCGCGTCAGCGGCCAGCCAGGGTTCCGGTGGTTCGAGCAGTCCGAACCGGGCGGTGGTGAGATGCTCGGGCCGGTATTCGCCCCACAGCAGCGCCATCGGGGTGCCGTCGTCCTCGGTGCGCACCACCGGTAACAACACGCGCGCGCCGCGACGGGCCAAGCCCGCGAGCATCGCGGTCGAGCCCGGCTCGCTGCCCACCGGCGCATAGGCGCAGACCGTGGTGGCCTCGCCCGCGAGGCGCTCCAGGTGCTCGGCCAGCGCCGCGGCCTCGGCCTCGTGCACAGCGGGGGTTACCGCGCGTCGGTCGGCGAGCAGCCGCGCCCGCAACGCGGACTTGGCGGCCACCACCGCGTCGTCGGTCACGGCAACCAGACTGTCAGCAACGGCTCGCCCACCGCCAGCCGAAGAGGCGAAGTGGATTGCGGTTATCGTGTGAGCAATGCCCACGCCGAAGGTCCCGATTCCGCGCACCGCCATTGTGCCCGCGGCGGGTTTGGGCACCCGTTTCCTGCCCGCTACCAAGACCGTGCCCAAAGAACTGTTGCCGGTCGTCGACACCCCCGGCATCGAGTTGGTCGCCGCCGAGGCGGCCGAGGCCGGTGCCGAGCGGTTGGTGATCATCACCTCCGAAGGCAAGGACGGCGTGGTGGCGCACTTCGTCGAAGACCTGGTGCTGGAAGGCACGCTGGAGGCTCGCGGTAAGAAGGCGATGCTGGCCAAGGTGCGCCGGGCCCCGCAGTTGATCAAAGTCGAGTCGGTGGTGCAGGCCGAGCCGCTGGGTCTGGGGCATGCCATCAGCTGTGTCGAGCCCACCTTGTCCGACGACGAGGATGCCGTGGCGGTCCTGCTGCCCGACGACCTGGTGCTGCCCACCGGGGTGTTGGAGACCATGTCGGCGGTGCGTGCCCGCCGGGGCGGCACCGTGCTGTGCGCGATCGAGGTCAGCCCCGAGGAGGTCAGCGCCTACGGCGTCTTCGACGTCGAGCCGCTGCCCGACGGTGACAACCCGGACGTGATGCGAGTCAAGGGGATGGTCGAGAAGCCCAAGGCGCAAGACGCACCGTCGATGTATGCCGCGGCGGGCCGCTACGTGCTGGACCGGGCCGTGTTCGACGCGTTGCGGCGCATCGACCGCGGGGCCGGCGGCGAGGTGCAACTCACCGACGCCATCGCGCTGATGATCGCCGAGGGCCATCCCGTACACGTCGTGGTGCACCGGGGGTCGCGACACGACCTGGGAAATCCGGGCGGCTACCTCAAAGCTGCGGTTGACTTTGCCTTGGACCGCGATGACTACGGTCCAGATCTGCGCCGGTGGTTGGTGGCGCGGCTGGGCTTGGCGGAGAACTGAGCTGACGTCTGCGGAGAATCGGACCGAGGCTGCAACGGAGAAAGGCACACCGTGCGTTCGGTTGAGGAGCAGCAGGCCCGGGTTTCGGCTGCCGCGGTAGCGCCCCGCCCGGTCCGGGTGGCGATCGCCGAGGCGCAGGGCTTGATGTGTGCGGAGGAAGTGGTCGCCGAGCGGCCGATGCCCGCCTTCGACCAGGCCGCCATCGACGGTTACGCGGTGCGCAGCGTTGATGTCCTGGGTGCCGACGCGATCGGCGAGAGCTCTGCTGGGGCCGGACGCGATGATGCCGCCGATACCGTCGTCACCCTGCCGGTGTTGGGTGTCATCGAAGCCGGCGCCCGCACGCCCACTCGGCTGCAACCCAAGTTGGCCACCCGGATTCAGACCGGGGCGCCGATGCCCACGCTGGCCGATGCGGTGCTTCCGCTGCGCTGGACTGACGGTGGGAACTCCCGCGTGCGGGTGTTGCGGGGCGTCCGCCCGGGCGACTATGTGCGCCGGGTCGGCGATGACGTGCAACCCGGCGATGTGGCGGTGCGCGCCGGCACGGTGGTCGGGGCGGCTCAGGTGGGGCTGCTGGCCGCTGTCGGGCGCGATCGCGTACTGGTCCACCCGCGCCCCCGCGTCTCGGTCATGGCGGTGGGCGGCGAACTGGTCGACGTCAATCGCACGCCCGGCAACGGGCAGGTCTACGACGTCGACTCCTACGCGCTGGCCGCGGCCGGTCGTGACGCGGGCGCTGAGGTCAACCGGGTGGGCATCGTCAGCCATGACCCCAAGAAGCTGCGCGAGGTCGTCGAGGGACAGCTCAATCGCGCCGAGGTGGTGGTGATCGCCGGTGGGGTCGGGGGCGCTGCGGCCGATGAGGTGCGCGCGGCGCTGTCCGATCTCGGTGACATGGAGGTCGCCCGGATCGCGATGCACCCCGGTTCGGTGCAGGGGTTCGGCCAGCTCGGCCCCGAGGGTGTGCCGACGTTTCTGTTGCCCACCAACCCGGTGAGCGCGCTAGTGGTGTTCGAGGTGATGATTCGCCCGTTGATCCGGCTGTCGCTGGGCAAGCGTGAGCCAATGCGCCGGATGGTGCAGGCGCGCACCCTCGGGCCGATCGCTTCGATGCCCGGACGGAAGGGATTCTTACGCGGCCAGCTGATGCGCGACGAAGACACCGGCGAGTACCTGGTGCAGGTGCTGGGGGCGGGTGGCGGCACTGCGTCGCACTTGTTGGCCACGTTGGCCGAGGCGAACTGCCTGGTCGTGGTTCCCGAGGAGGTCGAGCAGATCGCCGCCGGCGAGTTGGTGGATGTCGCCTTCCTGGCGCAGCGGGGCTGAACCCGGGTCCATGTTGGTCAATCTGTGGCCGTTCAAAGCCGTTGAGCATCCCGGCTGGCCGAGTGTGCTGGGGCCCCTGCGGGTGCCGGCAGGGGTGATCCGGCTGCGGCCGGTGCGGATGCGGGACGGCGTGGCGTGGAGCCGGATCCGGCTGGCCGACCGCGCCTACCTGGAGCAGTGGGAGCCCAGCGTGGAGGTGGACTGGGTGACCCGGCACGGTAGTGCCTCCTGGCCGCCGCTGTGTTCGAGCCTGCGGACCGAGGCCCGCTATGGGCGGATGCTGCCGTACGTGATCGAGCTCGACGGCCGATTCTGCGGTCAGCTGACGGTGGGCAACATCGCCCACGGGGCGCTGCGCTCGGCCTGGATCGGCTATTGGGTGTCCAGCGCGGTGGCCGGGGGAGGAGTGGCCACCGGGGCGGTGGCCCTCGGGTTGGACCACTGCTTCGGGCCGGTACGGCTGCACCGGGTGGAGGCCACCGTCCGGCCGGAGAACGCGGCCAGCCGGGCGGTGTTGGCCAAGGTCGGCTTTCGTCAGGAAGGGCTGTTGCAGCGCTACCTGGACGTCGACGGCGGGTGGCGTGACCACCTACTGGTGGCGATGACGACGGAGGAGGTCGCCGGATCGGTGACCTCGGCGCTGATCCAGTCCGGCCGGGCCTCCCGGGTCTGACGAATATTCGGGCGAATGTTACCCGTGTGGTAGTTGTGACTGACGAGGTCAGCGAGTAAATTACAACTGTGTAATTGGTTCGGCGCGTCATCCGAGGTCGTGTGGCTCTCACACCTAGCCTTGGCTCGGAAAGGAGCAGGCCAACCATGCCCAGCATCCCGCAATCATTGCTCTGGATCTCACTGGTCGTCCTCTGGCTGTTCGTACTGGTGCCGATGCTGGTCAGCAAGCGTGACGCGGTGCGTCGTACCAGCGACGTCGCCCTGGCGACCCGGGTCTTGACCAGTGGTTCCAGTGCCCGGCTGCTCAAGCGCGGCGGCCCGGCAACCGGCCACCGCAGCGACCCCGACTGGCAGCACAGCGCCGACGACCTCGAGGACACCGACATCGATGATGTCGACGAGTCCGGGGCCGAACCCGCCGAGGGTGGTTCGCGGGTGTTCGTCGCCGCGGCGGCGGTGTTCGTCGCCGCCGAGCCGCAGGTCGGCGAGCAGGCTGAACTCGACTACTTGGACGTGGACGTCGTCGCCGACGACTCCGACGAATTGCCGCTGTCGGACGCGGGTCTGGCCGCCGAGGTGGAGGCGGAGGCGCGCGCCCAGGCCGAAGCCGAGGCCGCCGCTGAGGCGGAAGCTCGCGCTGCGGAGGAGGCCGCCCTGGCGGCCGAGGCCCTGGCGGCCAAGGCGGAAGCCGAGGCCGAGGAGGAGGCCGACGGGGAGCCGGCTGCCGAGGGTGAAGCCGACGGCTACGAGTACGAATACGTCGAGGACAGCTCCGGCCTGGAGCCTGCGGCGGAGTCCACCAGGGCGGGCGCGGCGGGTCTGTCGGCCCGCGGTCGCCGGCCTCGTATCGACACCGCTGCGGCGGTCAGCGCGCGTAAGTACGAGTTCCGCAAGCGGGTGTTGATGTCGCTGGCGGTCGTCTTGGTGCTCTCGGCGCTCACCGCCTTCACCGTGGCGCCCACCGCCTGGTGGATCTGTGGCGGCGCCGCGGGTGCGACGGTGCTCTATCTGGCCTACCTGCGCCGTCAGACGCGAATCGAGCAGCAGGTGCGGGCGCGCCGCGCACGGCGTTCCGAGCGGCCGCGTACGCAGCGCGAAAGTCTGCACACCGACGCGTTCGAGGTGGTGCCGTCACGGCTGCGCCGTCCGGGTGTGGCGGTGCTGGAGATCGACGACGAGGACCCGGTGTTCGAGCACCTGGAATACACCTCCAGCGCCGAACGGTACGGCTGGCGCGGCGACCTGGCACGCGCATCCGGTCAATAGGTCTCGGTTTCAGGGCACCGGCTGGGGGCTGGTAATCTCCTAGCGGTCAGGGGCTATAGCGCAGTTGGTAGCGCGTCTCGTTCGCATCGAGAAGGTCAGGGGTTCGATTCCCCTTAGCTCCACAGAGTTTGTGCAGATCAGGTCGTCGCGCCCGGTCAGTTCAGCGGATCGGATTTGCGCCCATGTTTTTCCGCCAGTGTCGCCGCGATTTCGAACAGGCGTAGCCGGCTCTGGGGACGAAGCTCATTCTGGGTGTCGATGATTCCGCCGCGGGCAAGGTGCGGATCGTATGGCATGTATTCGGCGGGGATCTCGGCTTCGGTGAACAGGTCGGTGAGGTAGCGTCGCGCATTCGCAGTGGCGTGGTTCCGGCTGTCGTTGAGGATGACCATCGAACGCGCCAACAGCTCGTCGTAGTCCATGGAGCGCAGCAGATCGATGGAACGGGCGACCGGCAGGGAGGTATCGCCGGTCAGCCCGCACACAAAGATCAAAGCGTCGCAGGAGTTGAATACCGTCTTCATCACCGGATGGTCCAGATTGTCAGATGTGTCGATCAGGACGATCTGGTGCGTACGGCGCAGGCGGGCCAACGCCTCGTTCAGCATCGACGGCACCAGTGGACGAGGCTGATCGGATGTCTGATTTCCCGACAGCACATCCAAACCGACGTTGTTGTGGCCGAGATGTTCTCGGATATCGGTGTAGCCCGCAATAGGACTCTTGGTGATGATCTCGGTGTAGCCGTCAGGTGCGTCGCTATCGATCCGGTCGGCCAATGTCCCGAAGCCCGGTGCGGCGTCGATCGCCACCACGTTGTCTGAACGGCATTCCCGGAAGATTCCGCCGATACATGTGGTCAGCGTGGTCTTACCGACCCCGCCTTTACCGGAGACCACGCCGATGACCAGGTGTTTGTGCATGCGCTGACGGATCTGGTCTCGAAGGACACGGTAATGCTGTTCAATTCGCGATTCCCCCGCGTTGATGCCGTGGAAGGAGGCCGCGTAAACCAGTTTGCGCCAGCCGGAGGCCGGTGCGGGCTTCCGCGGCGCGGGCGCATCCGGAATATGCAGGATTTCGGAGATCGGGTAATACCGACGGGGACGGCGGCCCGCCTCGTTTCCGATCCGGTGGGCACCGGCCTGATTCGGCCGCCGATGCGAACCGCGCTCCATGCGGGGAGTGCTCCACTCGGGCCGCGACGGTGACGATCGGTGCAGGTCGGTCACGGCGCCATTAGTAGCACGGGCGGTCGAGTGCCTATCGATGATTCGGGACAGTAATGCGAAACCGTTTGCCGGCCGTTACAGTCCTGCGGCTTACCGCTACGGTGACTGTCCCGGAGTTTTAGAGCTGTTTCGGCCGGCCGCGTCGGCGGAGAAGGCCGCAGAATCCGCAGTACCCTTATCCTTCTCGCGTTCGAGCACGCGCAGCAGGGCGGGCGCGGGGTTCGATAGTTGTCCTCTTAGGTCCACTGGATAAAGCCCCATTTAGTTTTGGGGCTTTCTTGTTTCTGCTACGCCCGGTGGCGAATTTGGCCGTTCATCATCGTCAAGGTGACTTCGGCGGTGTGGATCTCGTGCGGATCGATTTCCAAGATGTTCTTGTCCAGCACGATCAGATCGGCGAGCTTTCCGACTTCCACTGAGCCGACTTTGTCGTCGAGACGGAGTTGGTAGGCAGCACCCATCGTGTTGGCGTGTACGGCCTCAGCGCTCGATAGCACTTGGTCGGCGGGTGCCAGCACTTGCGCACCTGGCGTGCCCACGAGCTGTCGCGTGACGGCGATCTGGATCGAATCCAGCGGCTTGTACGTCGAGAAATAGCCAGCCGCGGGCCAGTCCGTACCTAGCGAAACTCGGCCGCCGGACTTCAGCACGTCCTGGATGCGATACATGAGGTCTTGGCGCGGTAGCCCATAGCGCGCCGCCATATTCGTGACGGTGTCGGGATCGGCCGACATCCAGTTGGCGGAGAACTGGGCGATGACACCCATCGCACCGAAACGCTCGCTGTCCGGGTCCTGGACATAGACCAAATGCGCGACAGAGTGCCGGCGATCGCGAGGCGGGTTGGTGGCGATCGCGTCACCGATCGAATCCAGGGCGGTGCGGGTTGCCCGCTCGCCGCAGGCGTGCACGTGGACATCGAAACCGGCTGCATCGACATCGCGGATGACCTGTCGCCACTGCTTTTCGGTGAACGGGGACGAGCCCGTGCAATCCGGCTTGTCGGCATAGGGGTCGATGAGCCAGGCCGTGTAGCCGCCCTGGGTACCGTCGCCGATCACCTTGACGACGTTGACTTGGACGAGTTCCGAAGAGACCCGATCGCGCAAAGCATTGAATTTCCGTACGACATCGCCCACCGGAGGCGATTTGACCAGGTAGGAGGCGACCACGCGGAACGGCAGCCGCCCCTCGTTTTCGAGGTTTGTATACAGCGCGATGATATCGCCCTGGTCACCGCCGACGGGTGGCACACCGGCATCGAAGACCGAGGTGATGCCGGCCTCGGAGGCCTTGGAAAGCCAGCCCTCCAGCAGTCGTTGCATGCCCTCGGGGCTGATCGGCTCGATGGCGTTGACGAGGCTCAGCACGGCATCGGTCTCGAGGACGTATCCGGTGGGCTGGCCCGTGTCGTCGCGAACGTAATAGCTGAATCCCGGAACTGGGTCTTTGGTGTCGCGGTTGATCCCGGCTATCTCGAGAGCCTTGCTGTTGGCCCACATGCTGTGGCCATCGATCGCGAAGAAGAATCCCGGGCGATCGGGCAAGATTCTGTCGAGTTCGTGCCGGGTCGGCCCCTCCGGGCCGAACATGTCTACCCGCCAACCGAAGCCGCGAACGGGGCCGTCCCGATTGGCTCTGGCGTATTCGGCGATGGCATCGAGGGCATCCGCTCCGGTAGGCAGTTGGAGGTCGACTCCGTGACTCAGAAATGCCCCGAGGAAGGGATGGATGTGGCCTTCGACGAAACCCGGCATCAGCAACTGGCCGCCAAGGTCGATCACCTCGGTGTCCAGCCCGGCGAGCGCCAACGCACCTGCCTCATCGCCCACGTAGCTGATCGTGTTGCCTTTGACTGCAATGGCTTCCGCCCACGGATCGGCATCGGAGACGGTGTAGACCCGGCCATTGTGGAAGACGAAGTCCGCTGGACCGGCCGTGGCTCTCGGGGATGAGGCTCCGGAGAAGGCAGGAGCCGGAGTCGCCGTCGAAGACAAGCTGGTCGTCCCTTCGGCCACCATCGCCCCGGAAGCCCGCGCCACAGTCCGATGAGTTGTCTGGAGGCCGTACTGGGCCAGATGGGGCTCCCACTCACACGCAGTACACATGCGGTTTGTTCGACTCCTCGTAGAGCGACGGTGCCGGTCGAGATGAAGGCTACTGTTCGATTGCGTCGAGCGGAGCGCTCTACGCCGCAACGTCGCGTGGTCGCGGTCATGGTGGAGTGCTGCCGCGCCGACCGGACGTTAGTTCGCTTACTTGTCCCTCCGGTTGGATCTCCGCAAATTCGCGATCTCAACCCTCAACCCTGGGGGCCGATAGGGGTGATGTGGTTGCTCAGTACCGGTCCGGAGTTGTTTGGGGGAGTGGCATTCTCGGGCGGCGGGGGCAGCGGGGCCGGGTCAGGCATGTGTCCTGGCTCGTCGGGCAGAACGTTGTCGGCGCGGACCTGGTAAGTCTCTTGGCTTGATATGTGGGTGCTGACCCAGCCACCGGGGTAATACGTGCAGTTGCTGTAGTACCCGCTGTTAGAGCAGCGGCTGGTCGCGTTCTCATAGTGGGCGGGAATCCCGATGATCCGGTCGCGTGTCCAATAGCCGTCTGGGCGGATCGGCGAATCGCAGATGACACGCGTCTCTCTGCCCAGAAACCCCCAGGGTCGGGAATCGCAGTTGGCGGGGATGTCGGCGCGAGCGACCGGCGGATTGTGGGCGCCCACGAAGGCAACTGCGCCGAAGGCGGCGATGGCGATGATTGATCTGGAGATCGGATGAGTAGACATGGGGAAGTAATCCTTCGAACTCGGCTTACAACAACACACGTTCTGGCGCGTCAGGCAAACAGTAGTTCACCCGGTGTTCACCTTAGCGTTACTTTTCGTTCACCGCGATTCGAAGGCGGACGGCGAGCATTACTGCTGATAGAGCCTCGTAGGCGGTTCTCGCCACGACTCCTGGCAACACGCGATGCCGTCGGCTATCGCAGAAGGGCTCGGATCGGCGAGCGAGCCGACCGGCGCGGCGCTAGGGGTGTGTCACGACGTAGGTCGGGTTGGTCAGCTCGGCACGGAGTTCTGCGAGGTCGAAAGGGCGATCCAGCCGGGCGCGTAGCACCTTGGGCTCGATCAGCATGTCGATCTCGGCTGTCTGTCGGGCGATCAGTCGCCCGATCAGCGGGTAGATACGGCGCATGATCGCCCGCTCGCCCGACGTGCAGCGCGATGCGCAGTAACCGACATGGCCGATTTCGTCGGTCAAAATCTCGCTATAGAGCAGTTCGATGCGTTCGGCGACTTCGGGCTCGTCGGCGAACAGCGCAGTGCCGGCGCGACGTAACTCGTCGAACATGATGCAGCCGGCCATCTCGGCCGCGCCGACGAACAGAAAACCGAGTCGCTCGGGGACGAATACGCCGGTCTTGACGAACTGTCGCATGACGAATCGCGGTGGAACAACTTGGAATGGCAGGCCGAATACGTCGAGCGCGTAGGCCAACAGTCTGGTGTGGTAATGCTCTTCGAGTTCGAGGTAGACGTTCTCGGGTGGCCGGTTGTCGTCACTGTTGCGCCCGTAAGTCTCGCCGAGTCCGACGCCGAAACGTTCTGCCTGATTGAGTTTGGCGGTTGCCAGCAGGAACAGCATGGTTTGGTCCAGGGCGCGATCGGGTCGCCGGCTGCGTAGGTTGCGAAGAAACGTCTTTCGGTCAACGGCTTTCGCTGACCGAACCGGATTGGCTTCGAGTCGACCGAAGAACTCCTCGCGGTTGGCCAACCGCCGATTCAACAGGTCCGCTTCTCCATCGCGCTGGCGCAAGTAGTCGCGGTATCCGTCAATTCCGGTGCCGTTCATCGGATCTCCATTCCCTTGACGATCATTGATACGTACCGATTCAGCAGTGTCGGATCGTGGGCTCCGGTGGATAACAGGGCGAAAAGACCGGTGAGGAAGAACGTTCCGAGTTCCGCGGCGTCGCTTTGCTGGGGAACTTGGTTGGCGGCCTGCGCTCGCGCGATGAGGTCTACCACGAATTCCGCGAGCGGGTGCTGCCTCAATTCGTTCTCGACGGGGCGGGTGGAGGAGAAATGCAGGCCGAGCATGTCTTGGAATACCTCTGCTCCCAAACGGTGCTTGGCGCGCAGGACGTAATGGACGAGTCGGGAAAGAACCGACGTCAGATCGCCTTCGGCATCACCGAGTTCGCTGATGATCCGCGTCTCCTCGTTGTGTTCGACCTCGATCAGGACGTGTTCCTTGGTCGGAAAGTGGAAGTAGAACGTGCCCCGGGCCACGCCTGCTGCGGTGGCGATGGCGCTGATGTCAGCGCCGGCCAGTCCGTGCTGGCGGATCTCCGACACCGCGGCCTCAAACAGTCGCGACCTCGTCTCGAGTCGACGGGCCTCCCGGACGCCGGAGGCTGCCGATCGCGTCTTCTTGGGGACCCTGGCGGTCGTCATCTTCGAACGCTACCAGTAATTACTGACGACCGTCAATGACGATCGTCAGCGATTATGTGGTGTGGGTGGGTCGTGCGCCCTTTGGAACCGGCTGACGAGCGCACTGCGCGACAAGGGCCTTGCCGCAACGGAGGGACTCACCCCGCAAGGCAGGCGCTGGCAGAGGTCGAGCGTGACGACCCGATTCGCGCGCCGCCGCTGACCCAGGCCGTCGTGGCCGCGGGCGAGATCCCGCTTGGTTCGCCGATGGGCCTAGATCTTCGCCCCCCTCGACCGGCGGTGAGCGATAGGATTTTCGACGTGGCTCAGTCCCGTCGGCCGGTCATGTCCTCTTATGAGCGCAAGCAATGGGACGCGCTGCTGGAGGCGGCCACCGGCGCCGAACCGCCCGGATGGTTCGAAGGACTGAACCAGGGCATCGCCGATCGCGCCAAAGGCGTGGTCTCCCAAGTCCGCTCCGGGGTCGAGCGGGTCCCGGGCGTCACCGCGGCAATCGGCAAGTTGGACCAGGTCACCACCAAGGCGTTGGAAGCCTTGCACACCGTGCTGGTCGAGCGCGGGCTCAATTCGGTCAAACCGGCCAACGTCTTTGCGATGTTCGCCGATGAGGGCCTCACGGTGCGGTCCTACAGCGAGGTCAAGAACCTCGACCTGAAGCACTGCGACCACTCGGTCCCGCGCCGCAAGGAACGCTACGTTGCCCTGGCCATTGCCGAAGGCGCGGCGTCCTCGCTGGCGGTGACCGGTACGGCGGTGACCAGCGCGGTCACCGGCGGCACGACCATGACCGTCGCCGCCTCGGCCGTCGTGGCGGACGTGACCGCGGTACTGGTCGGCATGGGCCGGATCGTGGCATTGGTTGCGGCGCATTACGGTTACGACGTCCGCGAGCCCGACGAGCAGGCGTTCGCATCAGGGGTGATCGCCTATTCCTCCGCCGGCAACTCCGCGGAGAAGACCGCCGCCTTGGCGTCGCTGTCGCGTCTGACCCAGCAGATGATGCGGCAGGAGACGTGGCACCAACTACAGCCGCAGCAGGCGGACAACGTGATCAGTCAGGTCTCCATGGCGCTCGGCTTCCGCTTGGCCAAACGCAAGCTGGCGCAGGCAGTTCCGATCTTGGGTGCGGTGGTCAACGGCGGGCTCAACGCACGCATTGCCCAGCAGACCTTCGAACGCGCCCAGCAGGCCTACCGGCTGCGTTTCCTCACCGAGAAGTATGACCTGGACGCCGGGCTGTGGGAGCCGGCGGTGATCTCCGACGGCGATGTCGACATCCCGCTGATCGACGAGATACTCGACCGGTCCGCTCATCGGTTCCAACCCGGCGACTAAGACCTCCAGCAGCTGAACCGGCGAATCAGTGCAGGGTGTCAGGGCACAGTTCATGCTGCGCGATGTCGATCACCGGGCGCAGGTTGACAGTCAGATCGTCGACCATCGACGGTCCGCCGAATGACGGGCGACGCACGTAATCGTTGACGACCTGATCGACCGAGGAGCCGCTGCGAAGCTGGTTGCAGAACCGGTGTCCGGCCGACAGGCGCGCGTTGGGCGGACCGGACTTGAAGACACCGTTGGCGTCGAGTGCCGCGAGATAGCTCGCGTCGTCGGCGAAGGCCGGTGCACTGCCGAGTAAGGCGATGGCGGCGCTCCCGACGAACACGGCTGCACCCAGAATCCGATTCATACCGGCGATGCTAAGCGATCAGGGGTCGAAAGAACGTTGACTCTGCGTCCATGG
>NZ_AUWR01000045.1 GCF_000455125.1 Mycobacterium sp. UM_WGJ | reverse complement strand
GACCGGCATGATCACCGAAATGCCCGAGTTCAGGTACCACTCGAACGCCGGGGTGTTGATGTCCCAGCCGTTGAAGTCGTCCTGGGCCCGCATGCCGTCCAGCAGGTACAGGCCCGGGGAGTCCGAGCCCCCGCTCTGGAACTGGACCTTGATGTCGCGGCCCATACTCGCCGAAGGCACCTGCAGGTACTCGACCGGCAAACCGGGCCGGGAGAACGCGCTCGCTTCGGGGGTACCGCCGACGGCACCGACCAGTCCCGCCAACAGGGCCGCGCCACCGGCGACGACCATCAACCTGTCAAGCAACTTCATCCTTGGCATCCTCATTCATTCGTTGCCGTACTTTGCTCATAGCGTGGCCCGACTCGGACCCGATCTGTGCGTACCAACGCGACAGTGCCGGTGTAGTCAACCACAAAATGTCGGAAATCCAAGACTCGGGGTTCACCCATTGGATTCGCCTACTCGCCAAATGCCTGATTCTGTGACGGTCGCGCTCGATCTCGATCAGGGGCATTCGAGCCGGTGGGAACCGGCTCCGCGGATGAACACGCTCAAGCAGCAATGACGTCCGTCACATTTTGGCGGGATCCGCACTCAGGGGAGCTCCGGCGGCATCCCGGTATAGGTCGCTCGGGTCGGTTCGGGCACGGCCAGTCCGCAGCGGATCAGTTCGTCGCGCGGGACCCGCTCGATCCGGTAGCGGGTGAAGCTCGGCGAGTGCAGCACGTTGGACAGGAAGCGGCGCGGGCCCATCGGCGCACGCACCGAGCCCAGCACCGCCGCGGTGTCGGGGCAACGCAGGGCCGCCTCCGCCTGGGCGATCCAGTCCTGGTCCAGGTAGCCCGGGATCAGCGGGTACCACTTGACCCACGGGCCGTCGGCCACCACCCAGTCCCGGAACAGGTCCTTGTCGTGGCCGATCCGGCCGTGCTCCAGCCGCTCGGTGTGCGCCGCGATCGGATTGATCAGCCCGATCTGGTCCAGCACCCGCACGTTAAGGCCGGTGTTCATGCCCAGCATGCCCATGTTGGTGAAGAAGACGGTGTGCGGCCCGGTTCCGCCCGGATCGGGATCGGCCGGAACGCCGATGCCCGGGGGTACCGGCAGGATGACCGGCACCACGTCCCACTGGTCGTAGTTGCCCGACGGCAACAGCAACGCCCCGTCGGGCGTGGCGGCGATGGTGGTCAACACCGCACGCATCCGCGGGTAGCCGAGGTAGTCCGCGGCGGTCAGCGGGTGGGCGTTGCCGGTGGCCTGGGAGTAGAACCGGCGCTCGTCGACGATCCCGGAGTAGGTGACACGGGTCGCGTCATCACCCATCCCCGGCGAGTTGGCTGCCCACAGCGCCCAGCCGGCCACCGCCAGCCACAGCAGGCCTACGGCACCGCTGAGCGGCAGGCTTGCTTCGCGGCGATACCGCGCGCCGTCGGGCAGCAGCAACGGAATGACCGCCACCGGGGCCAGCATGCAGAACAGCGGGGCCAGCAGCACCCGCCCGTGCATGAAGTCGCCGCCCTGGCGCACCCAGTAGGCCGCCTGCAGCAGTCCGCTGAACACGAAGAAACACACCACCGCACCCGGGCTCTGCACCAGTCGGGCCCACGGGCCGACGCCGGGCGGCACCGGCCGGCGCGGCCGGTAGCGCACGGCGGCGCCCACCCACAGCGCCGCGCCCAGCGCCACCAGCAGCACCGCGGGCACCCACAGCGCGTAGGGCGCGTTGAAGTTGGCCAGGTAGATCATGCCCTGCGACCACTTGTCGCCGGCAGCGTCTTTGGCCAGCGCGGTCCCCGGCACCAGCAGGCCGTAGTAGCCCATCCGGAAGATCTGATACGCCACCGGCAGCGCGCCACCGGCCACCAGGATCAGCGCGCGCGGCCGCCACTCGGCCGCCGTGATCAACAGCATGACAAGCGCACCGCCGCCGATTAGCGCCAGCTCGGGGCGAACCAGCACACTGCAGCCGGCCACGAAAGCCAGGCATGCGGTGAAAAGCGTTCCGCGAGCGCGGGATCGGGGCATCCGCAGCGCCTGCGACCAACAGACCAGCATCCACCACAGCAGGCCCAGGTAGGCCAGCACCAGACCGGCCTCCAGGCCGGAGGTGGCGAAGTCTCGCGCCGGCGGCAGTGCGATGTAGACCAGCGCCCCGGCGGGCAACAGCAGCGCGCGGCGGCCCTGCAGCCCAGGCGCGTAGAGCCGGGCGGTGCCCAGCATCAGCATCGCCACCCCGGCCAGGCTCGCCGCCAGCGCGAAGACCAGCGCCACGTACTCCATGCGCACCGGCCCACCAAGCCAGCTGCCGAAATACATCAAATAGGTCCAGGCCGTCGAGGTGTTGGCCTCGACGCGCTCCCCGACGTTGAACACCGGGCCGTTGTCGGCCAGCAGATTGCGCACGGTGCGCAGCACGATCAGGCCGTCGTCGGAGATCCAGCGCCGCCGCCACGCCCCGATGCCGAACATCAGCACTACCAGCGCCACCCCGGCCCATGAGCTCAGCCGCACCGAGGGGCTGTAGGAGACCGCGGGCCAGCCCAGCGGCCGGACCCGGGGGTCCGGCGCTCTGCGGCTCGTGGCCCCCCGGGACGAACTAGCCGAAGGCGACGGCAGCACCGATGGTTCCGATCCAGGCCAGCGCCGCCAGCTGCAGCACCCGATCACGTCGCAGGATGTCCTCGGCTTCGCCGGCCATGCCACCGTCGACATCGACGGCGTAGCGCAGCACCCCGATGACGATCGGAATGATCGACACCGCGAACCACGAGCCGGAACCGCTGTCGCGCTCGAAGGCGTACAGGCTGTAGCAGACCAGCATCGCGGTGGCCGACGCCGTCCAGACGAAACGCAGGTAGGTGCCGGTGTAGTTCTCCAGCGACTTGCGGATCTTGGCCCCGGTCTGTTCGGCCAACTGCTTCTCGGCGTAGCGCTTGCCGGCCACCATGAACAGTGACCCGAACGCCATGACCAATAGGAACCACTGTGACAGCGGGATGCTTGCGGCGACGCCACCGGCGATAGCCCGCAGCAAGTACGCCGACGACACGATGCAGATGTCCAGCACCGCTTGGTGTTTGAGCCCGAAGCAGTACGCCAGCTGCATGGTCAGATAGATGGCCATCACCAGCGCCAGATTCGGCGTCAGCCACCAGGAGATGCCCAGCGAGCCGCTGCCCAGCAGCACCGCCAAGGCGTAGGCCAGCCCGACCGGCAGCACACCGGCCGCGATCGGCCGGAACCGCTTGGTGGGATGCGCCCGGTCGGCTTCCACATCACGGGCATCGTTGACCAGGTAGATCGCCGAGGCCGCCAGGCTGAACGCGACGAACGCGATCAGCGACTTGCGTGCCAGATCGGCGTAGTCATAGTGGATGCCGCCGCCGAGCGCCGCCAGTGGGGCCGCGACCACCAGGACGTTCTTCACCCATTGGCGGGGCCGCATGGCCTTGATCACCCCGGAGAGCAGGTTGGCCGGCGGTCCGAGCTCCGACGTGCGATCTTGCGTTTCTGCGCTCATGCCGAGTCTCCCGAGTTGTCCAGGCGGATCGCGGCTGCGGCGACGGCGGCACCGATCAGCGCGCCGGCGGCAACATCGCTGGGGTAGTGCACCCCGAGCACCATGCGCGATAGCGCCATCGGTGGCACCAACACCGCGGGCAGGACCCCGCGCCGCAGACCGGCCGCGCGGCCCAGCAGGATGGCCGCCGCTGCGGTGGAGGTGGCGTGCGCCGAGGGGAAGCTCAACCGGCTGGGCGTGGCGACGTTGACCGCGATCGCCGGGTGATGGGGCCGCTCGCGGCGCACGATGCGCTTGATGACGACCGCGGCGGCGTGCGCGGCGAATGTCCCGGCGCCGGCCAGTAGCCAGCTGCGGCGGCGCTGCGGCTGGAGCAGGGCGCCGAGCCCCGCTACCGCCAGCCAGCCCAGGCTGTGCTCGCCGAAGTGCGACATCGTCCGGGCCGCCGGCAGCACACCGGGGCGACCGGTCAGTGCCGACTGCACCGCCACCAGCACGGCGTCCTCGCCGTGCGGGGGTACCGAATCATCCAGGTCCATGCGGTCGGGGGCGCTGCCGAGTTCGGTCATGACGTCGTGGCGCCATCGGGAAGGAGCACCGTCTCCCACTGCTGTTTGCTCGCCAGTGTGGGCAGCGCCCGGCGGTAGGTCCGGCGCAACGCGTCGAACCGCCGTGCCAATTCGTATTGGCGGCGCAATGATTCGCGCAGCAGCGAGAACATCTTCTCCCGGTCGCGTTGCCGGTAGACCACGCCGCGGCCGTCGGCGGTGGTGACAGTGACGCCGTCCTGGGTGCACAGCAGGAACCAGCGGGCGTCCTGGGTGGGCACGTTGAGCTGCGGGCGCCGATGATGCTCGGGCTCGGTGGCCTTGAGGTTGTGCAGGATGCCACGGGCCAGCCGGTAGCCGATGGTCAGCGGCTGCACGGGGGGCCGCATCGGCTTGCGGCGCTGCGAGGGGGCAGGCAGCTCACTGGCCGCCGGCAGCACCACCGCATCGGGATAGGTCTTGCGCAGCGCGTGGATGTCCGGCAGCGCCGACTCCAGGATCGAGAAGATGTGCTCGGGGCCGGCCATGAAGTCGTCCAGCGCCTTGTTCTGCACGGCGACTGTCGAATACTCCAGGCAGGCAAGGTGTTTCAGGGTGGCCTTGAGGTGGCTGCGGATCAGCCCGGAGATGTTGCCGTCCCAGTGCAGGGCCGCCACCATCAGCCGGTTGCGCAGGTGGAAATACGCCTGCCAGTCGATCGCGTCGTCTTTATCACTCCAGGCCATATGCCAGATGGCCGCACCCGGCAGGGTGACGGTCGGGTAGCCGTGCTCGCCGGCCCGGATCCCGTATTCGGCGTCGTCCCACTTGATGAAGGACGGGATCGGCTGGCCGATCTCCTCGGCAACGGCGCGCGGGATCATGCACATCCACCAGCCGTTGAAGTCGACGTCGATGCGCCGGTGCAGGTCCGGGGACTCGGCCAGCGGGTCGGTGGCGAAGTTGTGGTCGTATTCGGTGTGCGGGGCGTTGGTCCACATGAAAACGCCCGAGTCGACGACCTCACCCATGATGTGCAGGTGCGAGGGCTCCTGCAGGTTGAGCATGTGTCCACCGATGAGGGTGGGCGTCTTGGCGAACCGGTTCAGCGCCAGTGCCCGCAGGATCGAGTCCGGCTCGATGCGGATGTCGTCGTCCATGAACAGGATCTGTTCGCAGCCGGTGTTCTTCAGCGCCTCGTACATGACCCGGCTGTAGCCCCCGGACCCGCCGAGGTTGGGCTGGTCGTGCATCGACAGCCGGTCTCCCAGGCCGGCGGCGGCCGCGGCGAAGCCCGGGTGGTCGCGAACCTTGCGGGTGCCCTGGTCGGGCACGATGACCGCGCTGATCACCTCGTCGACATCCGGGTCGGAGGTCAGCGCGAGCAGCGCGTTGACGCAGTCGTCGGGCCGGTTGAAGGTCGGGATGCCCACGGCGATGTCGGCCCGGCTGGGCGCCTCGATCGGGGCGTACCAGCCGCCGCGGTCCAGCGTGACCGCGGTGTCGGTGGTGATGTCGAACCAGATCCAGCCGCCGTCCTCGAACGGCTGCAGGCCGATCTCGAATTCCACCACCGTCGGGGTGTCGCTGTTCTCGACCGACCCGAAAGGCTTGCCGTCCACCGCGATACGCGCACCGGTCGCTTTCGAGCGGTAGACGTCGACGCGCCCCGCCCCGGTCAGCTCCAGCTGCAGCACCACCGATTCGACGATCGACCAGCGACGCCAGTAGGACGCCGGGAAGGCGTTGAAGTAGGTGGCGAACGAGACTTCGGACTCCTCGCCGATCTCCAGGCTGGTGCGGGTGAGCGGGTGGGCCCGCCGGCTGTTGGTCTCGGATTCCTCGATGTAGAGCTTGCGCACATCCAGCGGCTCGCCCTGGCGAGGCAGGATGATCCGCGAAAGCCGGCTCACCGCGCGCGAACTGTCGGTCATGCCTTACTGCCCTCCCCCAGCGGCACCCCGTCGGACAGGTGCGGCGCCAGGACGTTGTCGTACATGTTCAGCGCACTGGCGATGGCCATGTGCATGTCCAGATATTGGTAGGTGCCCAGCCGCCCGCCGAAGAGCACCTTCGCGGTGTCCAGTTCGGCCTTGGCGCGTGCCCGGTAGGCCGTCAGCACCGCGCGGTCGGCCTCGGTGTTGATCGGGTAGTAGGGCTCGTCGGCGTCGTCGGCGAACCGCGAGTACTCCCGCATGATCACGGTCTTGTCGGTCGGGTAGTCGCGCTCGGGGTGGAAGTGCCGGAACTCGTGGATACGGGTGAACGGCACGTCGCCGTCGTTGTAGTTCATCACCGGCGTGCCCTGGAAATCGCCGGTGTCGAGCACTTCGAGCTCGAAGTCCAGGGTCCGCCAGCCGAGCTTGCCTTCGGCGTAGTCGAAGTAGCGGTCCAGCGGGCCGGTGTAGACGACCGGGGCGGCGGGGCTGGCTGCCCGGAGTTCGTCGCGGACGTCGAACCAGTCGGTGTCCAGGCGCACCTCGATGCGCTCGTCGGCCGCCATGTTCTCCAGCCACGCGGTGTAGCCGTCGACCGGCAGCCCCTCGTAGGTGTCGTTGAAGTAGCGGTTGTCGAACGTGTAGCGCACCGGCAGCCGGGTGATGTTGGCCGCCGGGAGTTCCTTGGGATCGGTCTGCCACTGCTTGGCGGTGTAGTCCTTGACGAATGCCTCATACAGCGGGCGGCCGATCAGGCTGATCGCCTTCTCCTCGAAATTGGCGGCGTCGATCCCCGATATTTCCGAGGCCTGCTCGGCGATCAGAGCGCGGGCCTCGTCGGGGGAGAAATAGCGGCCGAAGAACTGCGACACCAGGCCCAGCCCCATCGGGAACTGGTAGGCCTGACCGTGGTGCATGGCGAACACCCGGTGTTGGTAGCCGGTGAACTCGGTGAACTGCCGCACGTAGTCCCAGACCCTCTTGTTAGAGGTATGGAACAGGTGGGCGCCGTACTTGTGGACCTCGATACCGGTCTGCGGTTCCGCTTCGGAGTAGGCGTTGCCGCCGATGTGCGGGCGCTTCTCGACGACGAGAACGCGCTTGCCGAGCTGCGTGGCTGCGCGCTCGGCGATGGTCAGGCCGAAGAATCCGGAACCCACGACAAAGAGGTCAAAACGAGCGGTCATCGGCGCCAAGGGTAGCCGACCAGCGCCCGCCCGCCTCGTCGGCGCCCCGCCGCCCCCGCTTGCACCTTGACTATCGCCCGCCGATTCCCGGCCGCTCGGCGATCCGGGGACCCCGGAGCGCCGAGGAAGGGTTGGTAGCGGTTTCCTCACGATTCGATCTCGTCACTCTTTTCACACGAGTCACACGCGTACCGTCGGTCACGTAGGACAGATGCAAGTGCAGTGAGCGCCACGACGGCCCCGCGCAAGTGCGGCCCCGACGGCAAAACATATTGAGGAGACTTCCGTGCCGAACCGACGTCGACGCAGGCTCTCGACAACCATGAGCGCAGTCGCCGCCCTGGCGGTCGCGAGTCCGTTCGCAGTTGTCGCAGTATCCGAGCTGGCCGCCCGCAACAGCGCGCCCCAGCACCATGACTTCGTCGCGGCGTCGTCCGTGGCCGACCTGCCCGGTGAGCTGATCACCGCCCTCACCCAGGGCCTGTCCCAGTTCGGGGTGAACCTCCCGCCGGTGCCCGGTTTCACCAACGGAACCGCCTCGACCGGGATGTACCCCGGCCTGACCTCGCCGGGTCTGGGCACACCGGGCCTCACCGACCCGTCCCTGGGCGCGCCGGGCCTCACCTCGCCCGGGCTGGGCACACCGGGTCTCACCGACCCGTCGCTGACCACGCCGTCGCTGTCGACGCCGCCGCTGGGCACGCCGGGCGTGTCCACCACATCCGGCCTGACCACGCCCGGCCTGACCACGCCGCCGCTGACCGATTCCGGCTTGACCAGCCCGGGATTGACCAGCCCCGGCCTGACCAGCCCGTTGACCAGCCCCGGCCTGACCAGCCCGCTGACCAGCCCGGGATTGACCAGCCCCGGCCTGACCAGCCCGGACACCGGCCTGCTCGGGTCCGACGGTCTGCCGCTGACGTCGCCGGTGGGCCTGGACCCCGGCCTCGACGGCACCTACCCGATCCTCGGTGATCCGTCCCTGGGTATGCCGGAGACCAGCAGCGGTAGCGGTGGTCTGGTCAGCGACCTGATGAGCGCTGCCAACCAGTTGGGCGCCGGACAGGCCATCGACCTGCTCAAGGGTGTGGTGATCCCGTCCATCGCACAGGCCGCACAGGGCGCCGGACCGGCAGTCGCCGCCCCGGCCCCGCCGCTGCCGTAACCAGACACACAGCGGAGCTGTTCCGCCCAACGGCACCGCAGAGTCAGCCCGCACCCGGCGGGCACCGGAAGACTCTGCGGTGCCGTTAACAATTGCCCAGGAGCCGGCCGTTGTCGGTGGACGCGTGTCGCATCACCAACAACACAAGACACATACGTAACATCAGCACGTGCCAACCCGTCGTCGTCCCGCGCCGACGATCAAGCTGACCGCGTCTCTCGCGACCGTGCTGATCCTGCCGTGGGCACTGAATTCCGGGTCGGACTTCAAGCCGGTCGACGCCGCCAAGCGGCCCCCCAGCGCCGCCGCGACCAAGCTGAACCAGCAACCGCTGCCAAATCTGGAGCCGGGCGTCACCGTCCGCGAGATCACCCAGGACGAACCGTTCACCATGGTCGCGCTCACCGGCGCCGACCTGAGCGGCACCTCGGCACGGATTCGCGCCAAGCGCGCCGACGGGACCTGGGGGCCCTGGTATGCGACCGCGCACGAGACCAAGCAGGAGACACCGGGTCCACGGCCGGCCGATGCGCCCGCTCCCGGACCAGACGGGACCGAGCCGGTATTCGTCGGCCGGACCACGGCAGTACAGATCGCGGTGACCCGATCCGCACCGAACACCCCCGGCGATCCGGCTCGACCCACGGCCGGGGCCAACAGGCCGGCCACGACGAAGGACCCCGCCAAGTCCGGGCCGGCCCCCAAGAAGTCCACCCCGGGCGATCTCGGTTATGTACCGGCCACCGCCGCACAACCCTTCGCCCAGAACGTCTCCGCGGTGCTGATCACGCCGCCCAAAGCCCCGGCCGACGCACAGTGGCAGCCGCCCAAGGCGGTGCTGGGGCCAGGCCAGCCCCCCAACATCATTCCGCGCAGCCACTGGGGCGTGGGCGCCTACGGCCGGTGCGGCAAGCCCGTGGAGAGCGGCCCGGTGCACGCGGCCGTGGTGCACCACACCGCAGGCTCCAACGACTACTCCCCCGAAGACTCCGCGGAGATCATCCGGGCGATCTACGCCTATCACACCCGCACCCTGGGCTGGTGCGACATCGGCTACAACGCGCTGGTGGACAAGTACGGCCAGGTTTTCGAGGGCCGGGCCGGCGGCCTGACCCGGGGCATCATGGGCAGCCACGCGGGCGGGTTCAACAACAACACCTGGGGGGTGTCCATGATCGGCACCTTCGACGACGCGCCTCCCCCGCAGATCCAACTCGAGACAGTCGGCCGGTTGTTGGGCTGGCGGCTGGGTCTGGACCGCACCGATCCGCGCGGTATCACGCAGCTGGTCTCCGCCGGCGGCTCGTTCACCCATTTTCCGCGCGGTTCGTCGCTGACACTGCCCTCGATCATCGGCCACCGCGACCTGGATGCGACCGAGTGCCCCGGTGAGCAGGGCTACGCCGCACTCAACGAGATCCGGGAGATCGCCTCCCGGTTCAACGAACCGCCCGGGCCGGAAGATCTCGCCCGGGTGATGGAGGGCGGCGCCATCCACACCCGCTGGATGGAACTGGGCGGTGCCGAGGGCATCCTCGGCGCCCCGACGTCGCCGGAGGCGATCGGCGAGGGTTCCACCAAGTACGCCACCTTCGAGCACGGCGCGGTGTACTGGTCGCCGGAGACCGGCGCGCAGCCGATCACCGGGGCCATCTACGACGCCTGGGCTTCGCTGGGTTACGAGCGTGGCGTGCTCGGGTTGCCGACCAGCGCCGAGCTCGCCGAACCGGAATGGGTGGGGCAGAACTTCCAGCACGGCACCCTGAACTACAACCGGGCCAGTGCGACGGTCATCAGGGTCGTCGACGGCAACGCCGAGGAGCTGCCCCCGCCGCCCCCGGAGGGTCCGCCGGTGCAGCTCGAGCGCTTCTCCCGGGTGATCGACCCGTTCGGAGTCAGCTAACCGGCGTCGTGATGCGGCGCGGGCGGGAAGGTGCGAGAGGACTGCGCCACCGGCGCAGCGTCAACGCAGGTAGATCCGCTCCAGGACCCGCGCCAGGCCGTCATCGGTGTTGGGCGCGGTGATCTCGGCGGCCGCCGCCAGCACGTCGGGATGGGCGTTGCCCATCGCCACGCCGTGCCCCGCACGCACCAACATCGGCAAGTCGTTGGGCATGTCCCCGAACGCCACCACCTGCTCGATCCCGATCCCCAGCGGCGCGATCAGCTCCTCGATACCGCTGGCCTTGGTGATGCCCGCCGGCACCACCTCGATCAGCCCGTGATTGGTGGAGTAGGTGAGTTCGGCGGCCGTTCCGACATGCGCCTGCAGCTGCTCGGCCATGGCGGCGCTGGACATCCCCGCCTTGCGAATCAGCAGTTTGATCGCCGGCTGCGACAACAGGTCATCCAACGACACCTCGGTGTTGTCCGGGTTGAGCCAGGCGTGTTCGTAACCCGGCGAGCTGACGAACTGCGGGGTCGCCGCGTCGTGTGCGCTCTCGCCGATCCGCTCCACGGCCAGACCCGCCCCCGGGAGGGCGCGGCCGACGACCTCGGCCAGCTTGACCAGACTGTCGGCCGAGAGCGTGCGAGCCGAGACCACCCGGTCGGTGGCAGGGTCGTAGAGCACCGCCCCGTTGGCGCACACCGCCATCGGGGCGAACCCGAGCGCGTCGACCACCGGCGCGATCCACCTCGGCGGGCGTCCGGTCGCCAGTACGAAGCGGGCGCCGGAGTCCACCGCTGCGTGCACCGCATCACGCGTACGCGCGGTGATGTTCTCGGTGTCGTCGAGCAGGGTGCCGTCAACGTCGCTGGCGATCAGTGCGGGCGGTCCGCCGTGGAGCTGCATCAGCGCGAACTCCGCCCGGCCGGTGTCCAGCGCCGCGGTCCGCGGTGGGCCTGCTCGGCCCGTTTGCGATCACGCTCGGCCAACTCGGCTGCCCGCATCTCCAACGCTTCGGCCAGGGTGGGCGCGCTGCCGCCCAGCCGGCGCGGCACCCAGTGCGCCCCCGCCGGATGCGGATACTCCAGTTGCGCCTCTTCGAGCATCGCCGCCATCGTGTTCCTCAGCTCAGCGGTGGTCGCCGCAGCATCCGCGGTGGCAGCCATCGGCTCGCCGATCTTCGCCAGCACTGGAATATGGTTGCGCCACAGAAGCTTCGGGTGGTCCTTTGTCCAGACCCGGTGGATTCCCCAGACGATGACGGGGATCAGCGGAACGCCCGCGCTATGGGCCATCCGGGCAGCCCCCGTCTTGAACTCCCGCAATTCGAAGCTACGGCTGATGGTGGCCTCTGGATTCAGACCGACCAGCTCGCCTTGCCGCAACCGCGCCACCGCTTCGTCGTAGGCGCCGGCCCCGGCGGAGCGGTCGACCGGAATCAGCTTGAGGTGCTTGATCACGAAGTTGACCACCGGGACCTCGGTCATCTCGGCCTTGATCATGAAGCGCAGCCGGCGGCGTCGCCGCAAGGCCGCGATCGAGGCCGGAAACCAGTCCAGGTAGCTGGTGTGGTTGACGGCGAGCACCGCCCCGCCGCGCTCGGGAATGTGCTCCAAGCCCTCGATGGTCACATGCGGCCCGTTGGCGTTCGCCAGCCGCGGGACCACAATCTCCAGCGCCCGGAAGACGGGTTCTGCCATGATCTACTGCTCCGTGCCAGATGGGTCGGTTCGCCGGTCGCCTGCGCGCTTGCGCATCCGTTCCGCCAGCTCCTGCTCTTCGGCAACCCTAGCCTCGTCGGGAGTGGGCGCGCCGCCGCCGAGTCGCCGGGGCACCCAGAACTCGCCTGCGGGGTGCGGATATTCCTGCTGCACCTGAGCCAGCAGCGGCGCCATTCGCTCGCGCAATCGGGCGCTGAGCGCGGCGGCGTCACCGGACGGGGCCAGCGGTTCCCCCGCCAGGACGGTGATCGGGATGTTGCTGCGCACCAACCGCGCCCTCGGGTGGTCCTTGGTCCACAGCCGGTGGGCACCCCAGACGATCAGCGGGACGATCGGAACCTGCGCCTCCAGCGCCATGCGGGCCGCACCGGATTTGAATTCCTTGAGCTCGAAGCTGCGGCTGATGGTGGCTTCGGGGTAGACACCCACCACCTCGCCGGAGCGCAACGCGGTCACCGCGTGCCGGTAGGCGTCGGCTCCGGCCGCGCGGTCGACCGGAATGGTGCCGGTGTGGCGGATCAGATAGTTGACCACCCGCACCTGCTGCATTTCGGCCTTGATCATGAACCGCATCCGGCGTCCGCGGCGGTATGCCGCCAGTCCGGCCGGCAGGAAGTCCACGTAACCGGTGTGGTTGATCGCGATCACCGCGCCGCCCTCAGCCGGGATGTGTTCCAGGCCGAGGTAGTCGATCGCTGCGCCGGCGATCTTCGCCGCGCTCAGCGCCGTGAGCTCCAAGGCCCGAAATACCGGCTGCATGCCAGCTCTACTCCGCTGTGCCCGTCGGGCTCGGCGGCTGCTTCTGGCGGGCGGCCCGCTCCTCGGCCTTGCGCGCCGCTTCGGCGGCGTCGAGCTGGAGCGCCTCGGCGGGGGTGGGGGCGCTGCCGCCCAGGCGCCGGGGAACCCAGAACGCACCGGCGGGATGTTCGGGGTAGGCGTCCTGCGTCTGCTCCAGCAGGTGCTGCATCCGGGTCTGCAGCAGCGCGCGGAGCTCTTCGACCGGCAATGTCGGCGGTATCGGCTCGCCGATGTTCACCGAGACCGGTATCTTGCTGCGGCCCAGTTTCTTCGGGTGGTCCTTGGTCCAGATCCGCTGGGCGCCCCACACGATGTGCGGGATGATCGGCACCTGCGCCTCGATCGCCATCCGGGCGGCGCCGCTCTTGAACTCCTTGAGCTCGAAACTGCGACTGATGGTGGCCTCCGGGTACACCCCGACCAGCTCACCGGCCTTGAGGCAGGAGACGGCGGTGGCGTAGGACTCCGCCCCCTGGCTGCGATCCACCGCGATGTGCCGGCAGCCGCGCATGATGGGCCCGCTGTAGCGGTTGTCGAACGTCTCCTTCTTGGCCATGAAGCGCACCCGACGCCGCGGCTTGCCGTCATAGGAGGCCACGCCGGCAAACAGGAAATCGAGGTAGCCGGTGTGGTTGATCGCGACCACCGCGCCGCCGGTGGCGGGCAGGTGCTCCCGGCCGGTGACGGTGATCTTCAAGCCCTCATAACGCCACAGCGTGTGTGCAGCTACAGCGACAGTCCCGTACCAAGGCTCCACAGCGCCCAAGCCTAGGCGATGGGACGGGCCACGCCGCCGGTAAACTCCTCAGGGAGCTCTTTCAGCGTCGGGAGAAGGTACACGTGCAGGTCACCAGCGTCGGGCACGCCGGCTTCCGGATCGAGACCGCCGCAGGCAGCATCCTGTGCGACCCGTGGGTGAATCCGGCCTACTTCGGCTCGTGGTTCCCGTTTCCGGACAACTCGGCGCTGGACTGGGACGCTCTCGGCGACTGCGACTACCTCTACATCTCGCACCTGCACCACGATCACTTCGACCCGCGGCACCTGGCGGCGCACGTCAACAAGGACGCGATGGTACTGCTGCCCGATTACCCCGTGCCGGATCTGCGTCGCGAGCTGGAAGAGCTGGGCTTTCACCGGTTCTTCGAGACCGCCGACTCGCAGCGACACACCGTGTCGGGCCCCAAGGGCGAGCTGGACGTGATGATCATCGCGCTGCGCGCCCCGGCCGACGGCCCGATCGGCGACTCCGGGCTGGTGGTCTCCGACGGCGTGACCACGCTTTTCAATATGAACGACTCCCGTCCGATCGACCTCGACGTGCTGCAGGCTTTCGGCGCGATCGACGTGCACCTGCTGCAGTACTCCGGGGCGATCTGGTACCCGATGGTCTATGACATGCCGGCCCGGGCCAAGGAGGCGTTCGGCACCCAGAAGCGCCAGCGGCAGATGGACCGCGCCCGCCAGTACGTCGCCCACGTCGGGGCGACCTGGGTGGTGCCGTCGGCGGGTCCGCCGTGTTTTTTGGATTCCGAGCTGCGTTACCTCAACGACGACCACGGCGATCCGGCCAATATCTTCCCCGACGAGATGGTGTTCCTCGACCAGCTGCGCTGCAACGGCCACGACGGCGGGCTGTTGATGATTCCCGGGAGCACCGCGAGTTTCACCGGGGCGCAACTGGATTCGCTGACCCACCCGCTCCCCGACGCCGACGTCGAGGCCATCTTCACCACCGGCAAGGCGGACTACATCGCCGCCTACGCCGAGCGGATGGCACCCGTGCTGGCTGCCGAGAAGGCGTCCTGGGCGCCGGCGGCCGGTCCGGCGATGATCGAGCCGCTGCGCGCCCTGTTCGAGCCGATCATGGCCCGCAGCAACGAGATCTGCGACGGTATCGGCTACCCGGTGGAGCTGGTGCTGGACGGGGAGGGCCACACCGAGACGGTGGTGCTGGACTTCCCCAAACGGATGGTGCGCGAGCCGATTCCCGGCGAGAAGTTCCGTTACGGCTTCGGTATTCCACCCGAGCTGGTGCGAACCGTGCTGCGCGACGGCGAACCGGACTGGGTCAACACCATCTTCTTGTCCACCCGGTTCAGGGCGTGGCGGGTCGGCGGTTACAACGAATACCTGTACACCTTCTTCAAGTGCCTCACCGAGGACCGGATCGTTTACGCCGAAGGCTGGTTCGGGGAGAGCCACGACGACTCGGCGACCATCACCCTGGGCGACTGGCAGGTTCAGCGTCGCTGCCCGCACATGAAGGCCGACCTGTCGAAGTTCGGAGTGGTCGAGGGCGACATTCTGACCTGTAATCAGCACGGCTGGGAATGGGATCTCAAGTCCGGACGCTGCCTGACTGCCAAGGGCCACGAATTGCGTTGCGAGAAGCTGTGACCGGCGGCTCCTACGACGACGGATTGGTCGTCCTGGATCGCCGGGCGATCACGTTGCGCCGCTATCACTTTCCTTCCGGTACCGCGAAGGTGATCCCGCTGTCGGCGATCCGCGGTTACCGCGCAGAGCCGTTGGGCATGCTGACCCACCGGTTCCGGATCTGGGGCAGCTCGGATCTGCGGCGCTGGCTACCGCTGGACATCAAGCGCCCGACGCGGTCCGCCCTGATCACCCTGGAGCTGCACGGCGACCCGTGGCCGCAGCCGGCATTCACCCCGGCGGACCCGGACACGTTCCGGGCACTGCTCGACGAGCTGCTGGCGGCGCAGCGGTAATCGCCGCCCGCCGTGTCGCTCAGCGGTCGGCCAACACCTGGTGTGCGGCGTTGTAGCCCGGGATGAACGTGATCCCCGGCCCGCCATGACAACCCGCGCTCCCCAGATACAGTCCGGCCACCGGTAACGGCTGGCCGAGAAAGCCGCGCGGCCCGGGCCGGTTCGGGCCGATCTGGTCGGGATTGAGCAAGCCATGGCAATAGTCGCCGCCGGGCGCACCGAACATGGTTCCCATATGCCGCGGGGTGAAGGTGGTGTGCCGAGTGATGCTGCGCTCGAAATTCGGTGCCAGCCTGGTGATCTTGTCGATCACCCGCTGCCCCATCTCGACCTTCATCTCGCCGTAGTTGCCGTCCCCCTCGATGGGGAACCACAGCGCGAACGCCGACGCGGCGTGCTTGCCCGGCGGGGCCAGCTCGGGATCGTGCAGCGACGGGATCTGCAGCACCACGGTCGGATCGGCCGGGACGATACCGCGACGCGCCTCCTCCCACTGCTGCTGCACCTCTTCGGGCGTGCAGAAGATTCCCAGCGAAGCCTGCATGGCGGGGTTGTTGAGCGCCTCGTAGGGCGCGGTGAACACCGGCGCCTCGTCCAGCGCGAAATGCATCTGCAGGTAGCTGCCGCGATGGTCGGTGCGGGCGTAGCGGGCGCGCACATCCTCGGGGACCGAAGCCGCGTCGAGCAGTGCGGTGACGGTGATGTCGGGGGCGATCGCCGACACCACCACCGGTGCGTGCACGGTGTCGCCTGCTTCGGTGCGCACTCCGGCCACCGCCCCATCGGCGACCAGGATCTCCGCGACCGCGGCGCGCAGCCGCAGCTGTCCGCCCAGGCCGGTGAAGGTGTCGCACAGGTGCCCGGTGAGTGCGCCGATTCCGCCGCGCAACTTTTTCATCAGCACGGTGTTCTCGTCGGGCACACCCAGGCCGAAGGCCAGCGCCGCGGCACTGCCCGGGGTGGCGGGCCCGCGGTAGAGCGTGTTGACGGCCAACACGGTGAAGGAGCCGCGCAGCGCCGCGTGCTTCTCCCGGTCGGGCAGGTAACGATCCAGCACCTCGGTGACCGAGCCGAACAGCATGTCGTCAATAGCTGATCGCTCGAATTCATTTGCGGCGCAGGCATACATCTCGTCGAGCGATTTCGGCGCCCGACCCGCCTCGAAGCGGCCCAGCGCCCGGGTGGGCGCCTGACTCCAGGCCAGCAGCCCGGCCATGCCGTTGACCGCCTCGGCGCCGTGCACCTCACTGAGGTGGGTGAACAGCTTCATCGGGTCGGTGTACTGGATCAGCGGGTCATCACCGACGCCGCGCATCGCCACCGACATGACCTCGAGATCGATGCTCTCCAGTCCGTCGAGGCCCAGCTCCGCGCTGACCGCGGCCGACGTCGGGAACTGCACCGAGCCGGCGATCTCGAACCGATAGCCGTCGAACAGCTCGACCGTGGACGCCATCCCGCCGGCGTAGCGCCCGGCCTCCAGGCACACCGTGCGCAGTCCGGCGCGCTGCAGGATGAGCGCCGCGGCCAGGCCGTTGTGTCCGGCGCCAATGACGATCGCGTCGTAATCGGTCATCCATGGGCCCCTTCCCGCTTTCGGGGAACGCTGGCACGCGCGGATAGTTTTGTCAATATTGACGGAACTAGAGATCGGCCAGCGAGTCCAGCGCGGTCCGGCACATTCGGGCCAGCTCGGCCAGCGAGCGGTCCGCACCCAGCATCCAGACCTCCATCGCGGCGAACACCGCAGCCGCGATGCAGCGGGACGTTACGGCCACGCGCAGGGGATCGGGCGCTGCTTTGGCCCCCGTGGCCCGCAGCCGCTCGGCGACCGCATCCGCGAAATCGGTCTCCACCTGCCGGATATGGCGCACGATCCGCTCCGGATCGAGTTCCTCGGCACGCAGCGCGGCGATACGGGTCACCGCCTCGACGTCGTAGGGGAACGCGAAGATCGCCGCCTGGACCGCCTCGATCATCGGCTCGGCCGGCGGGCGGGCGGCCAGTGCGCTGCGGAACCACTGCAGTCCGGCGTCGTAATCGGCGAACAGCAGGTCGTGCTTGGAGGTGAAATGCCGATAGAAGGTCCGCAGGGACACCCCGGCGTCGGCGGCGATCTGCTCGGCGGAGGTGTCCTCCACGCCCTGCGCCAGGAAACGGACCAGTGCGGCCTGGCGCAACGCCTCGCGGGTGCGTTCGCTGCGGGCGGTCTGGGGCGCTCTGGGCATGCCGGTAAACGTACCCCAGCACCGGCGCACCAAAATTGTCATTATTGACAAAACTTGCAGCGCGTGATGAGACTGGCCGCATGACCTCGCTCATCGTGCATGCAGTGCTCGGCCTGGCGACCATCTGGTGGATCGTGGCGTCCAACCGCGCGGTCTTCGCGAAACCCGCTGCGGGCGGCGCCCTCTCACCCCTGGAGCTGGTGTACTACGCGATCGGCCTCGCCTCGATCGTGCTGGGCTGGTACTTCAACATCCGATTCGTCCAGGAGTATGCGCAGGGCCCCAACCACAATCCGATCTGGGGGCCGGGCAGCTGGACGCAGTACATCCAGCTGATGTTCACCAACCCGGCTGCCGGCTCGGCCAGCCAGGACTACACGATCATCAACGTCGTCCTGCTGCCGCTGTTCACCATCGTCGACGGCTATCGCCGTGGGCTGCGGCGCCCGTGGCTGTACTTCGTGTCGAGTCTGTTCACCAGCTGCGCGTTCGCCTACGCCTTCTACTTCGCCACCATCGAGCGCCAGCACCGGCATGCCAAGGCTGCGGCGTAGCGGCCGGCGACCCCGACCTCGCGCGCGGCGCCAGATGACGTTGACCCGCAGCGACCGGCTCCGCCGGCGTTGCGATCACCGCTAAGCTGGGCCGCGTCGAGGAGGAGGAATGTCGTGGCCAAGCCGGTGGCGGCGCGCGGCTCCGCACGCGAGCGGGTGCTGCAGGCGGCCTTGGACCTGTTCATCGAGCACAGCATCGGTGGCACATCCATGCAGATGATCGCCGACCGGCTGGGCGTGAGCAAACCCGCTGTCTACTACCAGTTCCGGTCCCGCGATGACATCGTCGTCGCGCTGGTGGAACCGATGTTCGACGACATCGTCCGGGTCATCAAGATCGCCGAGGCCATGCCGACCCGGCAGGGCCAGCGCGACGTGACCGTCAGTGGCGTCGTCGAGCTCGCCGTCCGCTACCGGCGGCTCGCCTTCCTGTTCTACGACCGCGGCATGGAGCACGCGGTGCGGGCCCGCGACGACTTCATGGCCGTCAGCGACGCCGCGGCGGCCATCCTTCGGGGCCCGGATCCCGATGCCAGAACTCGGGTGATCACGACCACCCTGATGGCTGGAGCCTTCACCGCGGCAGCCGACCCAGAACTGGCAGACATCGCCGACGAACAGCTGCACGAGATCCTGCTGGACACGGCACGGCAGATCATGGCGTTACTGACCTAACGGGTCAGGTCCAGTTCCACACCCCCATGTCGGCAGCGGGGTACTGCGCGCACACGTCGGTGGCCCGGGCAGCGACCCCGTGGTTGTTGAAGAACAACTTGGCCCAGTTCGGCCACGCGAAAGCGAGCTTCTCGTAGTAGATGTCGGTGGCCAGGTTCTCCGAGTAGGCGCGACGGCCCGGGTAGTCCATGGAGTAGAACCAGTGAATCCGGTCCTGCACCGCCTCATGGACCTGCGGGGACTTGTTGTTGTAGTCGATCATGTAGCGCTCGTAATAGACCGGCGCGACATCGCGGGCGGCCGCCATGATCTGTTCGGCGGTACAGGTGGTGTGCAGCATCCGGTTGGGAATCGGAAAGTTCTCCGTGGCATCCGCCGACGCAGTCCCCGCCGCGGCCATTCCGGTCAGCAGCCCTACCGCCAGAGCCCAGCTCCTGCGGTTCATCGAATGCCTCCAGCCTGTTCCAGAATGATCAGCTTGTCGGGGCAGTAGGTGCTCAGCGCCGTACCCACGAATTGCCAGGCCTGCTGGGAGTCGACACCTTTGATGTTCTTGCTGACGAACGCCGCCGACTCGAAGGCGTCATGGTCGACGTCGTTGGTCAACCGTTTACAGGTGAGTTTGCCGATCCAGGCGTTGTAGTCACGCGCCCCGTAGATGCCGTAGCCGTGCAATCGGCCGGCGAAATCGGTGTCGACATCGGCGTGCGCGGGCACCGCGAACAGGATTGCCGCTGACGCACCTGCCAACGCGCATGCGGCTCCGAGCCTCATCACCAACCTCCCCGATGCGCTCCACCGCCGGACCCCACGAGCTCGTCGCTAGGGTTGCGCTGCAACGGCGCCGGCCAGGGTGCGGGCTTGGGACGCAGTCGCGGCACCTGCGGCCACCAGAACCATTTACCGAGCAGAGTCGCGATCGACGGCGTCATGAACGAGCGGATGATCAGGGTGTCGAGCAGCAGCCCCAAGCCGATGGTGGTGCCCACCTGACCGATCACGCGCAGTTCGCTGATCGCCATCGTCATCATGGTGAAGGCGAACACCAGTCCCGCGGCGGTCACCACCGAGCCGCTGCCGCCCATCGCCCGGATCATGCCCGTGTGCAGACCGGCGTGGATCTCCTCGCGCAAGCGGGAAACCAGCAACAGGTTGTAATCGGCACCCACCGCCAACAGGATGATCACCGCCATCGCCATCACCATCCAGTGCACCTGCAGCCCGATGATGTTCTGCCACAGCAGCACTGACAGTCCGAAGGCGCTGCCGAGTGATACCACCACGGTGCCCACGATCACCAGCGCCGCCACCACGGCACGGGTGATGATCAGCATGATGATGAAGATCAGGCACAACGCCGCGACGCCCGCGATCATCAGGTCGTAATTGGAGCCCTCCTGCATGTCTTTGAACATCGCGGCGGTACCGCCGACGTAGATCTTCGAGCCCTCCCAGGGGGTGGTCTTGATGGCTTCCTTGGCAGCGAGCTTGATCGCGTCGATGTGCTTGATGCCGTCTGCGCTCAGTGGATCGCCCTCGTGGTTGACGATGAACCGCACGGCACGCCCGTCCGGCGACACGAAACTCTTCATGCCGCGCTGGAACTCGGCGTTGTCGAAGATCTCCGGCGGCAGGTAGAACGAGTCGTCGTTGCGGGCCTTGTCAAAGGCCTCCCCCATCGCGGCGGGATCCCCTTGGGCTTCCTGCGCCTGCTTGGCCAGTCCGCTCTGGGTGGCGTAGGTGGCCTGCATCATCGCCTTGGCGTTCGTCATCATCTGGATCATCGGCGGCATCAGCGTGAGCATCTGCGGCAGTTGCGCCGCCATCGCGTCCATGTCCGGAACGATCTGCTTGAAGTTGTCGGTCATGGTGTCGACACCATCCATGGCATCGAAGACCGACCGCAGCGAGTGGCAGACCGGAATATCGAAACAGTGTGGTTCCCAATAGAAGTAGCTGCGCATCGGCCGGAAGAAGTCGTCGAAGTCGGCGATCTTGTCGCGCAGTACTTCGATGTCGTCGACCATCAGGTGCATCTTGCCGACCATGCGTCCCATGGTGGCGTTCATCTCCTCCATGAGCTCGATCATCTTCGTCATGGTGTCGATGTTGACCTGCATATCCTCTGCTTGCGCCAGCATGTCCGCCGCGCGATCCTCGTTGAACTTGCGGGTCATGTCCTGGCTGACGGCCTGCATGCCGAGCATGTAGCCGAAGGTGGAGTGTTCCATCGGAATACCCTGCGGCCGGGTTATGGACATGACGCGCGAGACACCCTCTACCCCGGTGACCCGCTTGGCGATTCGCTCGATCACCAGAAAGTCCCCGGAGTTTCGAATGTCGTGGTCTGTTTCGATCATGAGCATCTCGGGGTTCATCCGCGCGGAGGGAAAGTGCCGGTCCGACGCCAGGAACCCCTGGTTGGCGGGTAGATCCGCGGGCATGTAGGCGCGGTCGTTGTAGCCGGGCTTGTACCCGGGCAGGGCGAGGATGCCGACCAGCGCGGCCGCAGTCGCGGCGATCAGAATCGGCCCTGGCCAACGGCTCACGGCCGCACCGATTTTGCGCCAGCCGCGTCCCCTGTTGGCTCGCTTGGGTTCCAGCAGCGTGCCGAACCGCCCCGCCACCGCGATGACGGCGGACCCCATCGTCAGCGAGGTGATGACGACGATGGTCATGCCGATCCCCAGCGGAATCCCCAACGACTGGAAGTAGGGCAACCGGGTGAAGTGCAGGCACAACGTGGCGCCCGCAATCGTCATGCCCGAGCCGAGCACCACATGCGCCGTGCTGCGAAACATGGTGTAGTACGCCTGTTCCCGGTCCTCGCCCGCGCTGCGCGCTTCCTGATATCGGCCGATCAGGAAGATCGCGTAGTCGGTGGCTGCCGCGATGGCCAGTGTCACCAACAGACTGGTGGCGAAGGGCGACAGGCCGATCAGACCGTGATAGCCCAGGAACGCCACGATGCCCCGGGCCGACGCCAGCCCGGTCACCACCATCGCCAGCGCCAGCGCCACGGTGGTGATGGATCGGTAGACCGTCAGCATCATGGTGATGATGACGACGAACGTCAGAGACTCGATCATGTGCATGCTGCGGGTGCCGGCCTTGTCCTGATCGGCCGCCAGCGCCGCACCGCCGGTCACATACGCCTTCACACCCGGTGGCGCGGTGACACTGTCTACTGCTTGGTTGACCGCTCTGACCGATTCGTTGGCCAGCGCCTCACCCTGGTTTCCCGCGGTATAGATCTGCACGTACGCGCTCTTGCCGTCCGGGCTCTGGGCTCCGGCGGCGGTCAGGCGATCACCCCAGAAATCCTGGATGTGCTCGACATGGGTGGTGTCGGCCTTGAGCTTGGCGATGATCTGGTCGTAGTAATGGTGCGCATCGGCACCCAGCGGCTCGTCGCCCTCGAGGACCAGCATGACCGAGCTGTTGGAGGTGAACTCCTTGAACACCTCGCCTTGGCGTTTGACTGCGATCATCGAGGGCGCGTCGTCCGGGGTCATCTGGACCGCGGCCATTTCGGCGACCTTCTCCAGCTGGGGGACGGTCACGTTCGCGAGAACGATGATCCCGATCCAGCCCAGCATGATCGGAACAGCAAGGCGCCGGATCCATTTCGCGATCACGCCCGGCTTGGCGTAGTCAGCGGCAACCGCGGGGATGGTCTCGGTGGGCGCCTCGGGCGGGAAGTTGTCCGTAGAAGTGCTCATGCAGATTTCACCAAGCAGAAGGTCAGGGCGCTGACGCCGGTGGCGGTTCTCTCGTCTTTGAGCTCGTTGTCGATGCTGATGCGGCAACCCAGGGTGGAGCCTTTGCCCTGCGCGTAGAGGTTCGGCGATACCGCGGACAGCGTGGTGCTCAGGGTCACCGACCAGGGCAGTGTGGCGGCGTCGACGTGCTGGGGCCTGCTGTCGAGGTCGAGGTATCTGATGTCGGCAGTCGCGCCGGGTTCACCGAAGACCTCGTAGGTGACGACCTTCGGGTTGTACGGCTTGGTGTCGTCGACCTTGGTGCTGATGAGGTTGGAACTCTCGCCGCCGAAGTAGGTGCGCAGCCGCAGGACGGTCAGCGTCCCGAGCACCACCACCACCACGATGAGCAGCGGCATCCACGCCCGCCGCAGCGCCTTCATCGAATGGACCCGGTCTGGCCGCCGGCCTTGCTGACCACCACCTGGACGTGGGTGTCGGCCGCGAACCGATTCGCCGTGGCACCCAGTTCGGCGATCGCATCGAACAACGGGTGGTCGCCGGCCACGACCTCCGGCGCGTCAACCACATACGCGGTGATGCCCGGGGACATCGGGCCAACGCCGGACGTGGCCGGTTCAGGCCGGGAAAGCCTGTGCACGTGTGGTTTCAGCATCAGCGACGCCCCTTTCGGCCCGGATCTGAGGTTAAGCGCGACGGAAGGCAAAATTATACGATCAGTAAAGTATAATCAAGCGATCGGTCAGTAGAACTGTGCGACGTGGCTCACGCCCGTGAGCGGTGCGGTAGAGCAGGGAGGCATGGGAGTGGCGAAGACGGCGGCTCCGCGGGGTTTCGCGCGGGAGCGCGTATTAGAGGCCGCGCAAGGGCTGTTCGCCGAGCATGGGGTGAGCGGCACGTCGCTGCAGATGATCGCCGACCGATTGGGCGTCAATAAATCGGCGGTGTACTACCAGTTCCACTGCAAAGACGACATCGTCGTCGCGGTATTCCGTCCGGTGTTCGAGGACATCGCCCGGGTGGTCACCATCGCCGAGGCAATCGACTCCCGCGAGGTCCAACGCGAGGCCACCATCAGCGGCATCATCGAACTGGCGGTGCGGCACCGTCGCACCACGGCCCTGGTCCACACCGATCCCGCCGTGGTGGGAGTCGTCGAGGCCATCGGAGACTTCCGGGACGCCTCCCGGCGCTTGCAGTCCATCCTGGCGGGACCACAGCCCGACCCGGCCACCCTCATCGCGATCGCTGTTCTGGTGCCCGGGATTCTCGGCGCAGCAGCCGATCCCGCGGTTTCGGATATTCCCAACGAGGAACTGCACCGGATGCTGTTGGACTGCTCGCGGCGGCTCTTCGCCGCCTGATGCGGCCGGCGGGTCAGGAGGCGGTCGGCTCCAGCACGTCCACGCCGACGTAGGGCACCAGCGCCTGCGGCACCCGCACGCTGCCGTCGGGCTGCTGGTGGTTCTCCAGGATCGCCACCAGCCACCGGGTGGTGGCCAGGGTGCCGTTGAGCGTGGCCGCGGTCTGCGGCTTGCCGTTCTCGTCGCGATAGCGGGTGGCCAGCCTGCGCGCCTGGAAGGTGGTGCAGTTCGACGTCGACGTCAGCTCCCGGTAGGTGCCCTGGGAGGGCACCCACGCCTCACAGTCGTATTTGCGGGCGGCCGAGGACCCGAGATCGCCTGCGGCCACGTCGATCACCCGGTAGGGCACCTCGATGCGGGCCAGCATCTCGCGCTGCCAGCCGAGCAGCCGGTCGTGTTCGGCTTCGGCGTCCTCGGGCCGGCAGTAGACGAACCCCTCGACCTTGTCGAACTGATGCACCCGAATGATGCCGCGGGTGTCCTTGCCGTAGCTGCCGGCCTCCCGGCGGAAGCACGACGACCACCCCGCGTAGCGCAGCGGCCCGCCCGACAGGTCGAGGATCTCGTCGGAGTGGTAGCCCGCCAGCGGCACCTCGGAGGTGCCCACCAGATAGAGGTCGTCGGCCTCGAGTCGGTACACCTCGTCGGCGTGCGCACCCAGAAATCCGGTGCCGGACATGACTTCGGGACGGACCAGCGACGGCGTGATCATCGGGGTGAACCCGTTGTCGACGGCCAGTCGCACGGCCAGCTGCAACAGACCCAGCTGCAGCAGCGCGCCCCGGCCGGTCAGGAAGTAGAACCGCGAACCGGAGACCTTGGCTCCGCGTCCCATGTCGATCAGACCCAGCGCCTCGCCGAGCTCGAGGTGGTCGCGCGGGTTCTCGATGGCCGGCGGCTCGCCCACCACGTCGAGCACCGCGAAGTCGTCCTCGCCGCCGGGGGGCACGCCGTCGATCACCACGTTGGCGATCGCCATGTGCGCAGCCGTGAACGCCGTCTCGGCCTCGCCCTGGGCGGTCTCGGCGGCTTTGACCTGCTCGGCCAGCTCCTTGGCCCGGGCCAGCAGGGCGGGGCGCTCCTCGGGCGAGGCCGCCCCGACCGACCGGCTGGCGGTCTTCTGTGCGGCACGCATCGAGTCCGCGGCCGCGATGGCGGCACGACGTGCGGTGTCGGCAGCCAGCAAGGCGTCCACCAGGGCCGGGTCCTCGCCGCGACCCACTTGGGAGCGGCGGACACGGTCGGGATCTTCACGCAGCAGCTTCAGGTCGATCACGGCAAAACCCTACAACCTGGCCGGCGGCATCACTTTCGCATCATTTGTCACGCGCTCGCGGCTGCCTGTCAGAATGGACGCGATGTCAGAGGCAGCCGACCAGGAGAATCCACCCGCCAAGCGGGTGTCTTGGCGACGCACGCTCCAGGCCGCCCCGACGCGCCGCGCTCTGTTGCTGACCGCGCTGGGCGGGCTGCTGATCGCCGGTCTGATCACCGTGGTGCCCGTCGTCGGCGGCGGCACCGGCGGGCTGCTGGGCCGTCTGAACGCCGAGCCGGCACCGGGAACGGGCGGCAAGGGCGCCGGGCCGGGACTGGGGCTGGGCACGGTCAAGGGCAACGAGGCGATCGACCACGCCGTCGCCGGCGACTGCCTGAACTGGCCGGACAACGACTTGGACGCGGCGACGATCGTCAGCTGCGCCGACGAGCACAAATTCGAGGTCGCCGGCCCGGTGGACATGAAGATGTTCCCCGGTGCCGAGTACGGCCCGGATGCCCCGCCGCCGTCGATGGCCCGCATCGAGCAGATCACCCAGGAACAGTGCGAGTCGTCGGTGCGCCGTTACCTCGGCGCCAAGTTCGACCCGCACAGCAAGTTCGTCGCCAGCATGCTGTGGGCAGGCGAACGCGCGTGGCGCCAGCATGGTGAGCGCCGGATGTTGTGCGGACTGCAACTGCCGGGCGTGGGCGGCCAGCAGACCGCGTTCGTCGGCAAGATCGCCGACATCGACCAGTCCAAGGTCTGGCCGCCGGGCACCTGCCTGGGCATCGATCCGGCCACCAACCAGCCCAACGACGTTCCGGTGGACTGCGCGGCGCCGCATACCAAGGAGGTCACCGGCACGGTCAACCTGGCCGAACGGTTCCCCGACGCGCTACCGCCCGAGCCCGAGCAGGATGCGTTCATCAAGGAGTCCTGCACCCGGCTCACCGACGCCTACCTGGATCCGGTGCAGCTGCGCGACACGACGCTGACATTGACCTACGCCACGGTCTCGCTGCCGAGCTGGGCGGCCGGCAGCCGCGAGGTGGCGTGCAGCCTGGGCGCCACCCTGGGCAACGGTGGCTGGGCGGCGCTGATCAACAGTGCCCGCGACTCGCTGCTGATCAACGGCCAGCCTCCGATTCCGCCGCCGTCGATTCCCGCGGAGCGGCTGAACCAATTGCCCGCGGGTAGCCAACCGCGGTGAGTGTCCAGATGGACCCAGGCCGGTTCGACGATCTGGTCTCCGACGCGCTGGATCTGATTCCGCCCGAGTTGGCCGCCGCCTTCGACAACGTCGTGATCCTGGTGGCGGACCGCAACGCCGAGGAGCCCGACCTACTCGGCCTCTATGAAGGGGTGGCGCTGACCGAGCGCGATTCGAGCTACGCGGGGTCGCTGCCGGACACCATCACCATTTACCGGGATGCACTGCTGGAGATGTGCGAGTCCGACGATCAGGTCGTCGACGAGGTCCGGATCACGGTGATCCACGAGATCGCCCATCACTTCGGTATCGACGACGACCGGCTGCACGAATTGGGCTGGAGCTGACGGTGCCCGGCGCGGCGCGGCACAACGACCTTGTCGGCGCGCAGTGCTATGAACGATCCATGGATGACCACTGCCGAGACTGCCGGGCGGAGCTGGAGCACTGCCACGGCACACTCATCCACCACGTTCACCAGATCGCGGAGTGCACCGAGGAGGGTTGCGCCGGTGAGGTGCTGCCGCACTCGTTCGCCCTCGATTGCGAGGCGGTGGGGTGCCGCTGCGCCGAGGTGTACGCGCTGGCGGTCTAGCTGCTAGCCCATCGGGTCGGTGTCGGATCGCAGCGCGTCGCCGACCGGGTCCGGATGCGGTTCGGGATAGAACGGCGGCGTCAGCGAGCCCCACTGCACACAGCTCCATCGGCCGTCGGTGATCGGAGCCAGCACCACGGCGGTGGCGTTCTCCAGGTGGTTGTCCAGTACGAAACCGCCGTCCACACCCGCCAGCGTCGCGGCCGCCAGCCGGATCGCCGCGCCGTGGCTGACCACGACGATGTCCCCGGTCCAGTCGTCATCGTCGAGATAGCGCAGCCGTAGGTCGGTGACGACCGGCAGGTAGCGGTCGAGCACCTGTTCGGCCGACTCCCCGCCGGGCAATGCGACTCCGGGCTCGCCGGAGTGCCAGCGCTGATAGATCGCGTTGAACTCGGCGATCGCATCGTCGTCGCTGCGGTTCTCCAGTGCGCCGGCCTGCACCTCGTGGATGCCCTCGAGGGCGCGGGCGGTGACCCCGAGCCGGCCGCTGATCTCGGCTGCGGTCTGAACCGCGCGGGTGGCCACCGAATGGGCGACCAGCATCGGACGGTGCGCGCCCTCGGCGGCAAAAGCCCGGGCCTGGCCGCGCCCCAGCGGGGTCAGTTCCGAGCCGGGCGGGCGGGTGTCGAGGCGGCGGTCGACGTTGCCGTAGGACTGGCCGTGGCGCAGCAGCACCAGCCGCCCGCTCATGACCCCGCCCCGCATCGGCCCCCGGGCTCGATCGGCCAGGAGCCCAGGTAGCGGACGTCGGCGCCGCTGCGGCGCAGGGCCTGCAGGGCCTCGGCGACCGCTTCGTCGTCGAGGTGTCCGACGCAGTCCAGGAAGAACAGGTACGTGCCCAGCTCGGTGCGGGTCGGGCGGGACTCGATGCGAGTCAGATCGATGCTGCGACTTCCGAACTCGGTCAGGGCTGCCGCCAGGGCTCCGGGCGCGTTGTCCAGGCGCAGCACCACCGACGTGCGGTCGGAGCCGGTGCGCGTCGGCGGCGGCGCGGGGGCACCCACCAGCACGAAGCGCGTGCGGGCGTTGGGCTCGTCGATGACGCCCTCGGCCAGGGTGACCAACCCGCGCTGTTGGGCAGCCAGCGCGGTGCTCACCCCGGCATCGACCTCACCGTCGTAGACCTGCTGCGCCGCAGCGGCATTGGAGTTGGCGGGCACGGTTTGGGCCCCGGGCAGGTGCTCGGCCAGCCAGCGCCGCACCTGGGCGCCTGCCACCGGATGGGCGGCCACCGTGCGAATCTCCCTCTCGCCGCGACCCGGTGCGACGACGATCGAGAACCGGACATCCAAGGTGGTTTCGGCGAATATCTGCAACGGAGACCCGACCGCGAGTCCGTCCAGAGTGGGCGTCACCCCGCCCTCGATCGAGTTCTCGATCGGCACACATGCGTAGTCGACGGCGCCGGAGCGCACCGCCTCGAGAGCGGCCGGCGTGCTCTCGGCCGGCACCGGTTGAAGGTCTGCGCCGGGAACCCGTCCGGCGCCGGTCAAGGCGAGCAGCGCCGCTTCGGTAAAGGTCCCCGCCGGGCCCAGATAGCTGATGCGGGTCACCGGACAACCCTATCGGCCGCCACCGGCCGGCGCGCTCACCGGCGGCGCCCGGGTGAGCTCATTCCGCAATTTCCTGTTGCGCCCACCCCGGTCATTAATTAAGTTAGCCTTACCTCACTTCGAAAGGTGATCGATGGCCACGACCACAGCAGCAACCGTCCCGACGTCCGCCGAGCGGATTCGCAGCGCCTGTATCCGGGGTCAAGCGCTCCTGGCGATCGCCGACGCCGCCGACGCCGCGCCGGTCAATGCGCCGGTCTGCCACCTGCTGCGGGACGGTTCGCTGGTGGTCGCGGTCCCGATCGGGGACCCGGTCGCGCAGGCCGCCGCCGACTCCGGTGTGCAGGCGATGCTCGAGCTGACCGATCACGCGCCGTTGCGGCTGCGCGAAAGAGTGCGTGCGCTGGCCTGGATCCGGGGACTTCTGCGCCCGGTGCCCGACCGCGAGATCTCCGTGCTGCTCGACCGGATCGCGGCGGTCGACCCCAACCCTGCTCTGCTGCAAGTCGTCTCACCGCGTTCGGCATCGCACTCCCGCGATGTGGGTGCACCCGACGACAACGATTCCGACATCGACTACGCGCTGCTGCGGCTGACACCCGAGTCGGCGGTGCTGGCCGACGCCACCGGAGCCGAGGCGGTCGACGTGCACGAGCTGCTGGCGGCCCGCCCCGATCCGTTCTGCGCGATCGAAGCGCATTGGCTGCAGCACCTCGACTCGGCGCATCCCGACATGGTCGCCCGGCTCGCCGCCGCCAAACTGCCGCCGCAGCTGCGCCGCGGTCAGGCCCGCCCGCTCGCCGTCGATCGCTACGGCATGTGGCTGCGGGTGGAGGCCCCCGAAGGTGACCGCGACGTGCGACTGAGCTTCCCGCACCCCGTCAACGATGTGACGGGTCTCAACCGGGCGGTACGCGCACTGATGGGCTGCCCCTTTCTCAACGGGCTGCAGGCCCGGCGCCAGGCGCGGTAGCAGATCGACGCCATCAGCCCGCGGCGATTGCGAGCGCGGCGGAGCCGGGCGCAGCAGATCGGCGCCATAAGCCCCGCTACCGTGGCGAGGTGACCGAGCTCCAGCCCCAGCGACACGCCCTGCGGCTGGAGATCGTTGTGGTCCTGGCGGTCACCTACGGGCTGAGCGCCGTCACCGCCATGCTGCAGCTGGCCGATGCGGTGTTGCGCGACCTCGGCGCCCAGCGGATCCCCCTCAACCCGCGCCGGTCCTATTTCGACCTGATCGACCTCGGTCTCAACGCCGCCTGGGCGGCGCAGCTGATCGCGTGGGGTGCACTGGCGCTGTACCTGCTGTGGCGCAGCGGATTCGGGCCCGCCCGCATCGGACTCACTCGGTGGCCCCGCCGCAGCGACCTGGCCGGCGGCCTCGGCCTGGCCGCCCTGATCGGGCTGCCCGGCCTGGGCCTGTACCTGCTGGCACGAACCCTGGGTCTCAACGCCGACGTCATTCCCGCAGCGATCAACGACACCTGGTGGCGCGCTCCGATGCTGGCGTTGATCGCCTTCGCCAACGCGTTCGCCGAGGAAGTGATCGTGGTCGGCTACCTGCTGACCCGGCTACGGCAGCTGCGGGTTTCGCCGTGGGTGGCGCTGGCCTGCTCCGCCCTACTCCGTGGCGCCTACCACCTCTATCAAGGTTTCGGCGCTGGGCTGGGCAATATCGCCATGGGCCTGGTGTTCGGCTACACCTGGCAGCGCACCGGACGGCTGTGGCCGCTGGTCCTGGCGCACGCCCTGATCGACACCGTGGCGTTCGTCGGATACGCCCTGTTCGCCGACCAGCTGGGCTGGCTGCGCTGACCGCTACGGCGGCCGGCGCAGACCTCAGCCCACCGCCCGAGTCACCGTGACGGTGATCGTGCTGGCGCCGGCGTTGGATCCGATGACTAGGACCGCAGCGTTGTCCGCCGAGACCACCTGACCGCCGGTCACGCTGACCTGGTAGCCGTTCGGGAACTGGACATCCGGGATCGAGATCTGAGTCTGCGACCCGGCGTCGAAGTTGCCCGAGCCGTCGGCCATCGCCGTGGAGTAGCTGAAGGAGAAGACGCCGCCGGAGAACGACCAGCTGTTCGGGATTCCGGCGATCACCTGCGGGTAAGGCTGCGCCAGAGTCGCAACGATGGCCTCGTCGACGTTGTCGCCGACCGGCGGCAGGTTGGTGTTGTGCACCAACGAGCCGGCCTCGTTGGTGTAACCCCAGTACAGCCAGCCGAATCTGTGCGAGTCGATCGAGTTGAGCTGGCTGGTGATGGTGTCGGTGTTGTGGGTGGCGCCGAACTCGGTGACCACCGCCGGGACGTTGTAGCGGTCGATGAAGCGCTGGGCACCTTCCATCATCATCCCGTCCCACAGTGAGCAGCCGAAAGCGCTGCCCCCGCCCAGGGCGTCGAAGATGCAGTAGTCGTGGAAGGCGAACACCGAGTTGTCGTCATCGACCGGGCGCAGGTTGGTGAGCGCGGTCGCGTTGCCGAACAGTACGTTGGGCTCGTAGTACACCGTGGTGTTCGGGTCGACCGACCGGATCGCCGAGGTCACCTGGTCGTAGAACGGGGTCAGCGTCTCGCGGTCGAAGTGCGCGTTGCCGAGGAAGCTGCCCAGCCACGACGTACCCGGCCACGGCTCGTTCATGATCTCGTAGCCGGCCACGCCCGGGGTGCCGCCCAGGTAGTCGGCGGTGACCTGCCACATCCGGGAGTAGTGGTTCAGCAGCCCGGCTCCGTCCACCTTCTCGTTGGACCAGAACGCATCCCACGCCTGGTTCTGCGCGGGGTTGAGCGCGTAGGCGAACGGGAACGGCTGGGTGGGGTCATTGTCGGCCGGGTTGAATATGGTCGCCCAGTCCGGCGCGCCGTGGCCACCGATCTCCTCGCTGTAGAGGTCCTGGTGCATGTCGATCACGCTGACGATGCCGTGCGCCTTGAGGGTCTCGATGGTCTCCTTGACCGAGTCGAGGTAGGCGAAGTTGTACACCCCGGGCTGCGGCTCGATCTCAGACCAGTACACGCCCAGCCGCACCGCGGTAAAGCCGTTGGCGGCCAGGAAAGCCGCGTCGTCGTCGCCGAAGCCGTTCCCGCCGGGCGAGAACGGCGGTGACTTGTACACCTGGTTGACACCCTGCAGGATGACCACCCGGCCGTCCTGGTCGACGATCCAGTTGCCGGCGGTTCCGAGTTCGGCCGGTGCCCTCTCCGGAGCTCCGTCGAGCGTGCCGAAGTGGCCCACCGCGCCGTGGGTGCCCAGCGATCCGGCGAGGCCGCCGGCCCCGCCCAGCGCGGGCAGGTCGCCCTGACCCAGGTAGACGCCGTTGCCGCCGTCCCCGCCGGCGCCACCGCCGCCGAACCAGATCGAACCGTTTCCGCCGTCACCGCCGTTGCCGCCGAGATGGGTGCCGTCACCGCCGTCGCCACCCGCACCGCCGATACCGAGCATCCAGCCGCGCCCGTCGCCACCGGCCCCGCCGATGCCGCCATTTACGCCGTCGCCACCGGCGCCGCCGGCGCCCCCGACCCCCATGTACCACCCGCCGACTCCGCCGACACCACCGCTGCCGCCTTCGCCGCCGTCACCACCGGCGCCACCGTTGCCGAAGAACCCGGCCGCTCCTCCGGCCCCACCGCTACCACCGAACTCGCTGTTGTCCCAGCCCGCCCCGCCGTCGCCGAACAACCAGCCGCCCGCACCACCGGCGGCATGCTCCGCCGTACCGTCCGCACCATCGCCGATCATCAGGCCCAGGCCCAGCACCCCACTGATCTGGTTGGACACCTCGATGACCGGCGCCATCAACGGGTTGCCGACCAACCAGTCGATACCGGTGTAGAGCGGGCTGTAGACCCAGTTCTGGACCAGCGCCGCAACGTCGGGGTAGAGCAGGCTCTCCAGGCTCGACGACGCAGCCGCCGAACCGGCCAGCAGGCCATCCCAGTTCGTCGCGGAGGCGAACGCATCCCAGGCCGCAGGGCTGAACACCGCATCCCAGTCCAGGCCGCCGGCAGTCGTGTCCATGAACGGGGCCAGCACCTGCTCGAACACGGCCTCGAAGCCCTCGGCGGCCGCCACCGGTGCCGGCGCCAGCGGCAGCACCCCGAACGCCAGAAACGCCCCCGCTGCCGTACCCAGCCCGGCAACCCGGCGGTTCCGCTTCGTGCTGCACTGACGAGTCATCTGTGGGTAGACCTCTCTTCATGACTGGGCCGCGACCGGCGTGGTCAAGATAACGATCCCTTCGGAAAATTACTAACAAAAGCTGAGAACAACGCGGGTGTGGACCGGCGCACCGGGAAGGCTCTACGTCCACCGCTGCGCCGGCCCGGGCCCGGGAGATCGCCTCCGCGCTGCTCGATACGTAGATTGGGCGGGTGAACGGTGATCGCGGGCCGGGTCCGCCCTGGCGCCCCCCACCGCCGCGTCGTGAACCGCCGCCGATGTTGTATCGCGACCCCCGTGGCCGGCCGGTCTCGCCGCCGCCCCGGGCGATCTGGAGGCCAGCGGCGCCCCCCGCGCCGCCACCTCCGCCCGCGCCGCGGCCGCCGGCGGCGCGCGCACCTGCGCCGCGTCCCCCCGCTGCGCGCCGGCGGAGATCGTGGCCACGTCGTCTGTTGGCGCTCGCCGCGCTGGCGGCCTTGCTCGCCACCGCGTCCCTGGTAGGCGCCGCGGCCTGGCTCGACACCGCGCTGCAACGCACCGCGGCGTTCTCCGGTTATGCCGACCGTCCGCCGCCGGCCCGCGGGACGACGTGGCTGCTGGTCGGTTCGGACAGCCGCGCTGACCTCTCTGCCCAGGAGCAGCAGACCCTGAGCACCGGCGGGAACCTCGGCAGCGGACGCACCGACACGGTGTTGCTGGTCCACCTGCCCAGCCCGGGATCCGGGTCGCCGGCCACGGTGGTATCCCTGCCGCGCGACTCCTACGTCACGGTCCCGGGCTACGGCAAAGACAAGATCAACGCCGCCTACACCCTCGGTGGCGCCCCCCTGCTGACCCGGACTGTGGAGCAGGCCACCGGCCTGCGGCTGGACCACTATCTCGAGATCGGATTCGGCGGCTTCGCCGCGCTCGTCGATGCCCTGGGCGGCGTCACGTTATGCCCGGATGAACCGATCGACGACCCCCTGGCGGGACTGAATCTGCCGGCCGGCTGTCAGACGGTCGCCGGTAGGGCCGCGCTGGGCTACGTCCGCAGCAGGGCCACGCCGCGCGCCGACCTGGACCGGATGGCCCATCAGCGGCTGTTCCTGTCGGCGCTGCTGGCCCGGGTCGCCGATCCCGCCGTGTGGCTCAATCCGCTGCGCTGGTACCGCGTGCCGCGCGCCGCCGCACGCGCGGTGACGGTGGACGACGGCACCGGCGTGGTCGACCTGGCGGCCCTGGGGTGGGCGCTGCGCGGTACCACCACCATGCTGACCGTGCCGATCGGCGAGTTCGTCTGGACCGAGGCCGGCGACGCGGTGGTATGGAACGACGCCGAAGCCACCCAGCTATTCGACGCATTGCGTCGCGATACACCACCCGAATCGGGCACCGACAATTAAGTCAAACCTAATTTCCGACGCGATTTCGCCATTTCAGCGTACCCTATCTTTACTTAGGCAAAGCTGACCTGACTAAGCATCACCTTGGATGCAAACCCGCTCTGACCAGGGTAGTGTCGCGGTCATGATCGAGAACGACAGCCACAAGACGAAATTTCACGCGCTGCTGCAAGAGCAGATCTACCACGAATTCACCGCCGCCCAGCAATACGTCGCGGTCGCCGTTTATTTCGACGGCGAGGATTTACCACAATTGGCGAAGTTCTTTTACGCCCAGGCCGTCGAGGAACGCAACCACGCGATGATGCTGGTGCAGTACCTGCTCGACCGCGACATCCGCGTCGAGATTCCCGGCGTCGACCCGGTGCGCAATCAATTCGACACACCGAGGGATGCGCTGGCCCTGACGCTGGAGCAGGAGCGCACCGTTACCGAGCAGATCAGCCAACTCACCACTGCCGCGCGCGACGAGGGAGACCACCTCGGCGAACAGTTCATGCAGTGGTTCCTGCGCGAACAGGTTGAGGAAATGGCCGTGATGACCCGGCTGCTCCGAGTCGCCGACCGTGCCGGGCACAACCTGTTCGAGTTGGAGACCTTCATCGCACGCGAGGTCACGGTGAGCCAGGAAGCCGGCGCACCGCGAATCGCCGGCGGGTAAACCCCTCTCCCGCCGATCAGCCCGCCCGCAACCGCGCCTTGGTTCGGGCGGGCTGATTCGTGGCAATCCACGCGACCCCGACATCCCTGCAGAAGTCGACGTCCTCGTTGCGGTCGACGGTCCAGCAGTACAGCGCACGGCCCCGGGCGGCGGCCTGGTCCACCAGCTCCGGATGTTCGCGCAGCGTCTCGATCGACGGGCCGATCGCAGTGGCACCGACCGTCGTCGCCGCGGTGCCCCCCAGATAGCGGGCGCCTGACCCGAGCAGGACCGTCGGCAGCAGAGGTGCGGCCCGGCGGATCCGCCACACCGCCGCCGCCGAGAAGGACATCACCACCGCGCGCGACCGCGAGGCCGACGCCGGCGCGGCGAGCCCGAATCGCTGCAGCAGCGCGAGCACTTCACGCTCGACCATTGCGCCATACCGCACCGGATGCTTGGTCTCGATGAAGATCTTCACCGGCCGGCGCCAGTCCAAAACCAGCGCAACCAGTGCATCGAGGGTGAGCAGGCCGGTGTCGCCGATGCTGACGCCATCCGGCGAACCCGGCTGCCCCTTGTGGTGCCAAGCGCCGTAGTCGAGGCGCTGTAGTTGCGACAACGTCATCTCGCTGACCAGCCCGACCCCGCTGGAAGTCCGGTCCACCCGACGATCGTGCACGCAGACCAGGTGACCGTCGCTGGTCAGCCGCACATCGCACTCGACGCCGTCCGCCCCCTGCTGCAACGCCAAGTCGTAGGCGGCCAGGGTGTGTTCCGGGCGGTCGATAGACGCGCCCCGGTGCGCGACCACGAACGGGTGCTCCGAGACGACATCGCCGGCCGGGGTCATGGCCTTACGCTGCCGGTTCCCGTCCGTCGGACTCAAGGGCCGGCGCCGGTGTGGTGGCTCCTTCGGCCTTGGGCTCGGCGGCCGGATCCGGCGTCGAGCCCGCGGCGGTGTCGCGGCCGTCGGCCACCACCACCCAGTGGTGAGCCGGCCGGCCCATCGACCGCCGCTCGAATCCCTCGACCACCCGGGCCGCGGTCACCACTGCCGCCAGGCCGAGGAGGTACGCCACCACGGTCGCCACCATGTTGTTGGCAATGCCCTGGGCCCCGTCGGCCCAACTGGTGGCGGTGGCGAAGATCGCGCCCGCGGTACTGGCCGCCCACACGGCCCACCACACCACGATGGGCTTGCGCAGCCGCTCCAGCCGGTCCTCGCGCTTGGCCAGCTCCATGACAAACACCGGCGCCCACGCCAGGTTGACCACCGGCACCAGGCAACCGGCCCACAGCGCCCAGGCCGGACGCGTCTCGGGCAGGTGCAACCGGGCGAAGGCCACCGAACGCCGGGCGAGCAGCCACCTGGTCAGCACCACGGCGCAACTGACCACTGCCGCGATCGCGGCCAGCCCGGCCAGCCGGCCCAGCCACACCGCGCCACCGGCGATCAGGGGATTCAGCAGCATGGTGCGGTTGACGATCATCAGCACATAGATCAAGGCGTGCACCAGAGCCGCGACGCCCAGCGCGGCGACCGCAGCAGCCAGCGTCTTCTCCAGCGAGCGCGCCGAAGGTGCCGGCCGTTGTCCCGGCTTCGACTGTGCTACAGCACGAATCGGCCCGCCCATCAGCGTCCAACGGGGCATCACCGCATAACGCGGGGTGGGGCCCAGCGGGCGCCGGGCCGGCGGCTGCGGAGGCGGCGGACCGGGCCGCACCGCGATCCAGCGGTAACCGGGCCCGGGCTGCGGCGGCGCCTGCCCGGGTGCTGCCGGCGGTGCCGGGGGCCCGGGCTGGGTCCACTGCAACTCGGCTTCTTGCTGGGGTGTCAGCGGCGCCCACAGCGCGCCGTTGCAGCGTGGGCACCAGGCCCGCTGCTGGTCGCGCACGTTCCACCGCGTCTTGCAGCGGGAACACACCTGGATCACCGCACCAGCCTAGCGGCGACCGCAAGGGCGGCGGAGCCGACCGCAGCCGGGTCGACGCCCTCAACACCGCGGCGACCGCAAGGGCAGCGGAGGCGGGCCGGGCGGGCGACCGGCGAATGGTGGCGAGGGCGTCCCTAACGGCCCGCGCCGGGCCCGGCAGCTACCACCGGCTATCCACAGTTTCCACAGGTTTATCCACACACCAATCGACAGCGGCACGGGGCGTGATGTGCTTGTTACATGCCGCCAGACGCATCAGTTGTGGATAACGCGGCGTCATCGAAGCGAACCGACTAACAGCGCCGAGCGAAATCGATTGATTAGCTAAGCAGCCGCCTACCGCCCGCATTCGGCCGCCCGGTAGCCGTGGAGCGTATCGATGCAGGTAAGTCGGGTTATCCAGGTGAATTTTTCCACTGTGCGAACAAAGCGCTATGATCGCCGTCACAGAACGGATGTGATGCGCCTCACGGGGGTGGGCGCACCGCGAGATTTGGGGGCAAGACAGATGACGGCAAGGCCGATCGGACCAGGTCCCGTCGCAGCGACGTCGGGCTGGCATTCGGGATCGTCCACTTACAAGCGCGCCTATCTGCTGGCGTCGCTGCGTGCCGGGGTGATCGCCCTCGTGCTGCTGACTTTCCTCGTGGTGCTCGTCCTGACCTGAACCTCGGCTGAGCTTTGCGGTCGGCTGACGGCGCGGCCCAACTCCACCCGTTGTTGCGGTACACCCGGCGTTGGAGCAATGTGGTTGCCGGTGGCCCCCTCGGACCGCGACCGCGGTGACGTGGGGTGCCGCTAGACCGTCAACGCCTGTCGACAATGATCAACGGTGACTGACACCGGATCAGTACCGAAGGAAGGAACCCCGTGGCCGACTACACCCTGCCGGACTTGGACTGGGATTACGGAGCCCTTGAGCCGCACATCTCGGGCCAGATCAACGAACTGCATCACAGCAAGCACCACGCCGCCTACGTTTCCGGCGTCAATACCGCACTGGAGAAGCTCGCGGAGGCTCGGGCCAACGACGACCACGGCGCAATCTTCTTGAACGAGAAGAACCTGGCGTTCCACCTCGGCGGGCACGTCAACCACTCGATCTGGTGGAAGAACCTGTCCCCCAACGGCGGTGACAAGCCGACGGGCGAACTGGCCGCGGCCATCGACGACGCGTTCGGGTCGTTCGACAAGTTCCGTGCACAGTTCACCGCGGCCGCCAACGGCCTGCAGGGTTCGGGCTGGGCGGTGCTCGGTTACGACACCCTCGGCGGCAAGCTGCTGACCTTCCAGCTCTACGACCAGCAGGCCAACGTGCCGCTGGGCATCATCCCGCTGCTGCAGGTCGACATGTGGGAGCACGCCTTCTACCTGCAGTACAAGAACGTCAAGGCCGACTACGTCAAGGCGTTCTGGAACGTGGTCAACTGGGCCGACGTGCAGTCGCGTTTCGCGGCCGCCACCTCGAAGACTTCGGGGCTGATCTTCTAGCCGGACAGTCGTCAAGAGTGGGGCGTCGCGCCGTGGGCGTGGCGCCCCACTTGTTTTCTACGGCGGTTCCAGCTTCGCCTGTCCTCCGTCGAGCCTCGCTGAGCCACCGGCTTTTTTCACCGTTTCGTTATCCGCCGCCCCGCCGTGTCACCTTGAATCCGCCTGGCGGGTGCCGCATGCTGCCAGACAACCCCACCCGCTGAAATGCGAGCAGGCGAATCAGCCAACAAGCCAGAATGTCGCGGAGGGTGCGCGATGGAGACGACAGGGTCCGGCCGGGCGATCGAAGTCGCCCCGTTTCACTCCCGTGGCGAGCTTCACGGATTCGTGGTGTTCGGCCGTTGGCCGGATTCGACCAAGGAATGGGCACAACTGCTCAGCATCGCCGTCCGGGTCGCTTCGATGCCCGGATTGCTGCCCACCACAACGGTGTTCGGCACGCACGAGGAGCTACCCGACAATCCCGGCCCGGGCACCGTCGGATTGTTGCTGGCCGAGGGCACCGTCACCGGCGAGTCGGCGATCGCACCGGGGTACTTCGCCGGCCGGCAGCCTTCCGCGCTGCTGATGCTGCACCCGCCGTCGGAGACCATTCCCTCGCTGCCCGAGTGCCGGGGCGCCGCGTCGGGGTGCATTCTGCTGCCCGGCCTGCCCTACCTGGGCCTGGAGCATCGGGCGGCCTGGGTCGAAGCAGAATCCGACGGCACCGTCACCTCGATGGTGAGCCGGGTCGGCGTTGACCCGGTCAGCCACCCCGATACCGCGATCCTGGCCATGCTGCTTGCCGCATAAAGCAATTCGCGTGGAATTGTCCCCGTGCCGGATCATCGGATTCGGCCCGCCGAAATTCCCTGTCGCCTGGCGGCCGCGCAGTGCAGTCACTAGCCTCGGCAGCTGACGAAAGGGCGTCCCCGCATGCTTGCCGCCATGCTGATCAGCCTGGGCGTGGTCTTCCTCGCCGAGCTCGGCGACAAGTCTCAACTGATCACCATGACGTACGCGCTGCGGCACCGCTGGTGGGTGGTGCTCAGTGGCGTGGCCATCGCGGCCTTCGCCATCCACGGCATCTCGGTGACGGTGGGGCACTTTCTCGGACTGACGCTGCCCGCCCGTCCGATCGCCGCTGCCGCCGGCGTTGCCTTCATCGGTTTCGCGGCGTGGACGTGGCGCGAAGGAAGCAGTTCCGCACCCGGGGGAACCGCGGTCCGCGAGCCCCGATTCGTACTGTTTGCGGTGGTGTCCTCGGTGCTGTTGGCCGAGCTCGGGGACAAGACGATGCTGGCGACGGTTGCGCTGGCCAGTGACCGCAACTGGCTGGGCGTGTGGCTGGGCGCGACGATCGGGATGGTGCTCGCCGACGCTGTCGCGATCGCGGTCGGCACGGTGCTGCACCGGCAGTTGCCCGAACCCTTGCTGCACGCCGCGGCCGGACTGCTCTTCCTGTCATGCGGCTTGTGGATTCTCTTCGATGAGGCGCTGGGCTGGCGGCCGGTGGCCATCGCCTCGGTCGCCGGATCGGTGGCGGTGGCATTGGGGGCAGCCCTTTGGCGGGCTTCGCTGCGTCGTGCCGCACCGACCGCCGGAGACGATTCCGCCACTCGGTAGCAAATCCCACCGACAACGCCACACACGGTGGAAACTTCACTTCGCCGGAGTGGCTTCCAGAGGCGAGGACCAACGGACCGGTCTTGGTGGATCTCTTCGTTCGTCGTTGCCGACGCAATTGTGCGAGCTACGACAAGAAGATACGGCCACAGCGACCTCTACGAAGAGCCGAATGAACTGCACCCGGCCCGATCTCGTCCTTCAAGATCGAATTCGCTAGCCAAACACCCTTGGTTGTGTCGGTAACTATCGCTACGATGATCAGCAAATCATCAGGCGCTACCGCTTCCCCCTCGCGGAGCGCCTGTCGCCCGCCCTGCCTACCCCCTGGAGGTCCTAATCGATGAGCGCGACGTTCGCTGTCCGCTTGAATCGCCTTTTCGAGGTGGTCTATCCACCCGGCCGCGGACCGCATACGTCCGCCGAGGTAATCGCGGCACTCAAAGCGGAGGGCGTCACGATGTCGGCCCCCTACCTTTCGCAGTTGCGCTCGGGCAATCGGACGAACCCGTCCACCGCCACCATGGCCGCGCTGGCCAACTTCTTCCGGATCAAGCCGGCGTTCTTCACCGACGACGACTACTACGCCAAGCTCGACGCCGAGCTGTCCTGGCTGGACAGCGTCCGCGACGCCGGAGTACGGCGCATCGCGACCCAAGCGGTCGGGCTCTCACCGGAGGCCCAAGAGGATGTCCTGGCCCGCATCGACGAGCTTCGTCGCAAGGAGCACCTCAGCGTCTGAGGCCTCGGCGCCGCGATTAGGGTGGCTTGATCGGTTCCAGCGAGACACCGGGGAGGCGGCCGCGATGGGCCTGTTCAGAAAACGCAAGAGCCGCGCAACCCGGCGTGCCGAAGCACGGGCGCTGAAGGCCGGCGCCAGGCTTGAGGCGCGGCTGGCCGCCAAGAGCGAGGCGAAACGCTTCAAGGCCAGTCAGCGCGCGGACGCCCGTGCGCTCAAGGCTCAGATCAAGTCCGACCGCGACCGGGACCGCACCGCACGCAAGGCCGCCGAAAACCAGCTCAAAGCCGCCCGCGACGGCCGCATCCTCTCGCCCGCCAGGGTCCGCCGCACGCTGGTGGTCACCCGAATGCTGGCACCGGTCGTCGTGCCGCTGGTGTACCGGGCCGCAATGGCCGTGCGCGGCCTCATCGACGAGCAGCGAGCGGCCCGACTCGGGGTGCCGCTGGACCGCGTGGGCGAGTTCTCCGGACCCGCCAGACACACCGCCCGACTCTCGGCGCGGATCGCCGGGGCGGAGAAGACGCTGCGTCTGGTGCAGGACCGCAAGCCCAAGGATTCCGAAACCAAGCAGTTCGTCGCGGCGATCACCGACCGCTTGTCGGACCTGTCGACGGCGGTGACTGCCATCGAGACCATGCCGGGAGAGCGACGCCGAGTGGCCTCCGCCTCGATCAGCGACCAGCTCGATGGGATCGACGCCGATCTGATGGCCCGACTGGGGCTGCCGTCATGAGCACGGCGGTTGAGCGAGGCTCGACGGAGGAGAGGCGGAGCTGGGACCGCCGCATGAGCACCAGCGTGCGCGCCATGGCGCTGGCCACGGCGATCACCGCAGCGTGCTTCGGTTCCGCCACGCCGGCCTGGGCGCACGTGCACGCCAGCAGTCCCGGCGCGGTGCGCGGCGGGGTTGCAATGGTCACTTTCGAGGTTCCCAACGAGTCGCCGAACGGTTCTGCCACAACGGAACTCACCGTGACGCTGCCTGATGTGGCCTCGGCTCGCACGGAGACCAAGCCCGGCTGGACCGCACGCCTGGACCGCGACCCCCAATCCGGGGCGGTGCGCTCGGTGACCTGGACCGCCACGGCGGGCGCCGGCATCGGTGTCGACCAGTTCGGACTGTTCCGGATCGCGATGCGACTGCCCGACACCGAGACGGTGAACTTCCCATCGGCACAGCGGTACGCCGACGGCACCGAGGTGCGCTGGGACGAAACTCCCCCACCCGGCGGCGGTGAGGCGCGGCACCCGGTGCCCACGCTGCAGCTGGGGACCGGCCCCGCCTCGGCGACCGAGCACCACGCCCAGCACCCCGAGCCGGCCGTGTCCGCCGGCCCGGCGCCAGAGGCGGGATCCGAGGCCGGCGAGCACCGCGGCGACAATGCGGCCCGGCTGCTCGGCGGCGCCGCCCTGCTGGTCGCTGCGCTGGCTGCGACGATCGCCCTGGGCAGGCGGCGGGCGTGAGGCGGGCGTTGCGCGGCGCACTGGCGGGCATGTTCCTGCTGGGGATGCTGCTCGCGGCCACCGGGGTGGCCGCCGCGCACGCCGTGCTGGTGTCGAGCGACCCAGCGCGGGACGCGGAACTGTCGCGCGGCCCGGAGCGCGTCAGCGCGACCTTCAACGAGCAACTGCAGTCGGACTTCGCGGCCATGACGGTGGTCGGTCCCGACGGGCACCTGTGGTCCACCGGGGACACCCGGGTGGACGGCGCGGTCGCCAGCGTCGCGGTGCGCCCGCTGGGGCCCACCGGGACCTACACGGTCCACTATCGGGTCACCTCCGCCGACGGGCATGCGGTGTCGGGTTCGTGGCCGTTCCAGCTGACGGTGGCCGGCACTGGGGAGCCCGGCCCCGCGGTCACCGACCGTAGCGACGCCGCACCCGCCATTCCGCGCCGCTACGCCGACCCCCAGGATGACCTGCCGATTTGGCCCTTCGTCGCCGGCGCGGTGGTGCTCGTCGGGGCCGGTCTGTGGTTCAACCGGCCTCGATCCTGACTTTCGGCCCGGGGTCGCGCCGGCCGATGCTGGCATGATGGGAGCGTTGCCTGACGCCAAGTTGATCTGAGACCAGAACCCCGCCAGAGGAGCTGCCGTATGACCGAACCGCAAGGCCAGCCCGACCACGAAGCCGCTGCCGCGCCCGAGCCGGTTACTCCGGCTGCAGCCGAACTGCCGGCCGAGCCGCCGGCTCCGGCGCCGCAGAAGACGCCCGCGAAAAAGGCACCCGCCAAGAAGGCCCCGGCGAAAAAGGCGGCCGCTAAAAAAGCCCCGGCCAAGGCGGCCAAGAAGGCGCCAGCAAAAAAGGCGCCCGCTAAGGCCGCCCCCGCAGCGCCTGTGCCGGCCCCACCGGTGCCCGCCACGCCGGCAGTCGCCACCAACGGCTCGGGCCACCTCGCTGAGGGCGCCAAAGAAACGGCGGCCCAGGCAAAATCCACGGTGGACTCGGCCCGCAATCCGCTGAGCACGCCGGTTTCACCGGCACCGCGTTCACCCGGCCCGCTGCTGGCCGCCGGAATCCTCGGCGTGATCGCGCTGCTGTTGCTTCGCCGCCTGCGCGCGCGCCGGGGCTGACCGGCGTGACGGCACGCTTCCGGCCCACCGCCGACCTGGTCGACGAGATCGGCCCCGACGTGCGCAGCTGCGACGTTCAGTTCCGCCAACTCGGCGGGCGTACGGAGTTCGCCGGTCGCATCAGCACCGTGCGCTGCTTCCAGGACAATGCGCTGCTCAAATCGGTGCTCTCTGAACCGGGCGACGGCGGGGTGCTGGTGATCGACGGGGGCGGCTCGCTGCACACCGCGCTGGTCGGTGACGTCATCGCCGAGCTGGCGCGCAGCAACGGCTGGGCAGGGCTGATCGTGCACGGCGCGGTGCGCGACGCCTCGACCCTGCGCACCCTCGACATCGGCATCAAGGCGCTGGGCACCAATCCCCGCAAGAGCACCAAGACCGGCGCCGGTGAGCGTGACGTCGTCGTCGAGTTCGGCGGTAGCGCCTTCGTTCCCGGCGCGATCGCCCACAGCGACGACGACGGCATCGTCGTCGTCTAGGACGGGCACTCCGATGAACGCCACCCTGCGGGCGCGTTGGGAACAGCTTCGCGCGCGCGTCGACGACGCGTGCCATGCCGCGGGGCGTTCGCCCGCAGACGTCGACATCCTGCCGGTGAGCAAGACCTTCGGTCCCGAGCTGATCCGCGACGCCGTCGATCTGGGCATGCACCGATTCGGCGAGAACAAGGTCCAAGAGATCAAGGACAAGGCGGCGGCGTTGGCCACCGAGGAGGCCGGCCCGGGGATCGACTGGGTGATGATCGGACACCTGCAGACCAACAAGGCGGGCGTGGTGGCACGGTTGGCCGCGGAGGTGCAGTCTTTGGACCGGTCCAAACTTGCGGTGGCGCTCGACCGCCATCTGCGCGCCGAGAACCGCGTCATCGACGTGCTGGTGCAGGTCAAGACCTCTGACGAGCCCAGCAAGTACGGCCTGGATCCCGACCAGCTGCTGCCGTTCCTCGACGAGCTGGCCGACTACTCCACGATGCGGGTGCGCGGCCTGATGACGCTGGCCATCAACACCGACGACCCCGACACCGTCCGCGGCTGTTTCCGCCGGCTGCGCCAGTTACGCGATACCGCGGCCGAACACGGCCACGTCGTGCCGCGGCTGTCGATGGGGATGAGCGGCGATTTCGCGCTGGCCATCGCCGAGGGCGCTACCGAGGTGCGGATCGGGACCGCGCTGTTCGGATCCCGGCCCTACCCCGACTCCTACTACTGGCCGGAGCGCCCTTAACACCGGGCGCCGGCCCCGCCGCCCTCGCGATCGCCGCTAGACGCTTACCGGCGCCCGGTGCTTGCTGAACTTCAGCGACTTCTCGTCCACCTTGCCGTGCCGGATAAGCCGCAGGTCCAGCAGGTAGTTCTGCTTGAGCCGCCACGGAGCCTCCGAGCCCGAGCGCGGCAGGTCGTCCATCGCCCGGCGGAAGTAGCCGGGGCTGAAGTCCATGAACGGCTCTTCCTTCACCGCGGCACCGGGGTGCTGCGGCTCGACCCGGTCGAATCCGTTGTCGTCCATGTAGTTGAGCACCCGGCAGACGAACTCCGAGACCAGGTCGGCCTTGAGCGTCCACGACGCGTTGGTGTAGCCGAAGGTCACCGCGGCGTTGGGCACCCCGGAGAACATCAGGCCCTTGTAGGTCATCGCCTTGGGCAGATCGATCGGCTCGCCGTTGCGCAGCAGCGATGCCCCACCCAGCAGCTGCATGTTCAGCCCGGTCGCGGTGATGATGATGTCGGCGTCGAGTTCCTGGCCGGAGTTCAGCCGGATCCCGGTCTTGGTGAACGTGTCGATTGTGTCGGTGACGACGTCCGCCTTGCCGCTGCGAATGGTCTTGAACAGGTCACCGTTGGGCGCCAAGCACAACCGCTCGTCCCACGGGTTGTACCGCGGCCCGAAGTGCTTCTGCACATCGAAGCCTTCCGGCAGCCGGTGCTTGGCCATCGTCATCAGCGTCTTGCGCATGTACTTGGGAAACTTCCGCGCCAGCTGATACTGCAGAGTGCTGAAGCCGATCGCCTTCCAGCGGTTGGCGAAGTGCGCCGCTTTGGTCGGCAGGAACCGGTTCGCCTGAACGGCGAACGGGTCAACCAGAGGCAGCGCGCCGATGTAGGTCGGCGACCGCTGCAGCATGGTCACATGCCCGGCGCCGGAGTTGACCAGCGCGGGAATCAACGTCACCGCGGTGGCGCCGCTGCCGATCACCACAATCTTCTTGCCGGCGTAGTCCAGGTCCTCCGGCCAGTGCTGCGGGTGCACGATGGTGCCGGCGAAGTCCGCGGCGCCGGGGAATTCCGGCGAGTAGCCCTGTTCGTAGTTGTAGTAGCCGCTGCACGCGAACACGAATGACGTGGTGATCTGCTGTTGCTCGCCGTTGTTGTCGACGGTGACCGTCCACTGGTTGTCGGCGTCGGACCAGTCGGCCGAAACGACCCGGTGCCGGTAGCGGATGTGCTTGTCAATGCCGTTCTCGACGGCGGCCTCATTGATGTAGTTCCAGATGTCTGCGCCTTCGGCGATCGAGTGCGCCGACCGCCACGGCTTGAACCGGAAGCCCAGGGTGAACATGTCGGAGTCCGAGCGGATGCCGGGGTATTTGAACAGGTCCCAGGTACCACCGAGGTTGTCCCGGCTTTCCAGGATGGCGTAGCTCTTGTTCGGGCAGCGGTTCTGCAGGTGCCAGGCCGCGCTGATACCGGAGATGCCGGCGCCGACGATCACAACATCGAGGTGTTCAGTCATGGCGCCAGATTATCAACGGTGTGTCGAGTCGGTCAACACCCTGTTGAGTAAATCAACGTCGTGTAAAGTAGCGCCCATGGCCAGCCCCAATGCCACCCGTCACGGACGCCGCGCGGCGCGGCCATCCGGCGACGATCGGGAGCTGGCCATCCTGGCCACCGCCGAACGACTGCTCGAGCAGCGCCCCCTGGCCGAGATCTCGGTCGACGACCTGGCCAAAGGCGCCGGGATCTCGCGACCCACCTTCTACTTCTATTTCAAGTCCAAGGACGCGGTGCTGCTCTCGCTGCTGGAGCCGCTGATCGCCGCGGCCGACTCGGAGTTCGTCGGGGCGGTGCAACGACTGCCCACCGACCCGCGCCGGATCTGGCGCAGTGGCATCAAAGCGTTCTTCATCGCGTTCAGCTCGCATCGCGCGATCGCCCGGGCCGGAACCGAGGCACTGGCCACCAGTCCGGAGTTCAAGGCGATGTGGAACGGCTTCATGCAGAGGTGGATCGAGCAGACCGCTGCGATGATCACCGCGGAACGCGAGCGCGGCGCCGCGCCGACGACCATCGACGCCCTGGATCTGGCGACATCACTGAACCAGATGAACGAGCGCACCATGATGGCAGCGCTGGTCGGCGAGCAGCCTTCGGTACCTCACGAGAAGGTGGTCGACACATTGACCCACGTCTGGGTCAGCAGCATCTACGGCCAGGCGTCCTGACGCCGGCCGCAGTCAGACACTGTCAGAACCCGCCGACACCGAACCCGGCCAGCAGCACCGCGAAGCCGCCGACCTCGCCGATGACCAGCAGCACCATACCGGCGCGCAGCCGCCAACCGAACTGCTCGAACTGGTTCGTGGTGTCGCGCAACGCGCCGTGCAGCATGTAACTGCCGATCGCCACGACGAAGAAGAACACGATGACCATTGCCGCGACCATGTTCACCCAGGTCGGCCAGGCGCTGAGTTCCACGAACACCGCGACCAGCATTGTCGCGAAGGAGTACATCAACGCCGCTCGATGTGCGATATCAACGTAGACGTGCGCCTGGCGACGGTCCGAGGTCGCGATCTGTTGATACTTCCACGCGCCCAACAGCAGAGCGAGCAGAAAGATCAGGCCGGCCGACAACAACGTCACCTTGGTGTCGATGTCCAGATTGATGACCACCGAGTGAGCCTACGTCCCGCCACCTGAGTTTGCGGCTCCGCCGACCTTGCGATCGCCGCGGGGTTCACGGCGGCGACCCGCCGCGGGGTTCACGGCGGCGACCCGCCGC
>NZ_AUWR01000044.1 GCF_000455125.1 Mycobacterium sp. UM_WGJ | reverse complement strand
GTCAACACAGCGGCGATCGCAAGCGGCGCGAAGCGGCGCGCGGCGGGTCGAATCCCGGTGCACCCCGGACTGTGGCCGGATCGTGTCTGTGCCGAGTTCCGCCCCATCCCCGCAAACCGGCTACCGTCCAGTAACATAGCTCGGAACACAAGGAGGACCTACCGATGGATGTGCTGGTCACCGGTGGTGACACCGAATTGGGTCGCACCGTTGCCGAGGGTTTCAGCGAGGCTGGCCACAAGGTGACGCTCGCCGGTTTGCGCGGCCCCGAGCTCGAGGTCGCCGCCAAAGAACTCGACGCCAATGCGGTCGTCTGCGACAACACCGACCCGGCAAGCATGCTGGCTGCCCGCGGGTTGTTTCCGCACCACCTCGACACCATCGTCAACGTCCCGGCACCACGCTGGCAGGGCGGCGACCCGCGCGGCTATTCGCTGGCCGACCAGGCCAGCGCCTGGCGCAGCGCGCTCGACGCCACGGTGCTCTCGGCGGTGCTGACCGTCGGCACCATCGGCGACCACCTGCGCTCGGGCGGCTCGATCATCTCGGTGCTGCCGGAAAACCCCCGCGACGGCGGTGCCGACGCCGCGGTCAAGGCCGCACTGTCGAACTGGACCGCCGGCCAGGCCACCGCGTTCGGCACCCGCGGAATCACCGTCAACGTGGTGGCCGCCGGCGAAGGCGCCCGGCCGGGCTACGACGGACTGACCCGTGTGCCGCCCACCGGGGCCGCTGAAATCGCCCGTCTCGCGGTATTTTTGACCTCGCCGGCTGCCCGGCACATCACCGGCCAGACGCTGCACGTCGGCCACGGGGCGCTGGCCTGCTTTGCCTGACTGTGACGGGAGTGGCTAATCCCACAACCACTGGATGCGGTGACCGCCTTTTAGGTCGACTAGCGTATTGGGTGAACGCAGTCACCGTCGAGGAGCAACCGGATTCCCATGAGCGCCCAGCCTGAAGTCACTGCGCAGCAGAGCCGACGCCACCAGGTCGTCATCATCGGCTCGGGATTCGGTGGTTTGACCGCGGCGAAGAAGCTCAAGCGCGCCGACGTCGACGTCAAGTTGATCGCCCGCACCACTCACCACCTGTTCCAGCCCCTGCTGTACCAGGTTGCGACGGGCATCCTGTCCGAGGGTGAGATCGCGCCGTCCACCCGCGTTGTCCTGCGCAAGCAGCGCAATGCGCAGGTGCTGCTCGGCGATGTCACCCGCATCGACCTGGCCGGCAAGTTCGTCACCTCCGAGGTGCTCGGCCACACCTACGACACCCCGTTCGACAGCCTGATCATCGCGGCCGGCGCGGGGCAGTCCTACTTCGGCAACGACCAGTTCGCCGAGTTCGCGCCGGGCATGAAGACCATCGACGACGCGCTGGAGTTGCGGGGCCGCATCCTGAGCGCCTTCGAACAGGCCGAGCGGTCCCGAGACGAAGCCCGACGGGAGAAGTTGCTGACCTTCACGGTGGTCGGCGCGGGCCCCACCGGCGTCGAAATGGCCGGGCAGATCGCCGAATTGGCCAACTACACACTCAAGGGCGCGTTCCGCAACATCGACTCGACCAAGGCGCGGGTGATCCTGCTCGACGCCGCTCCGGCCGTGCTGCCGCCGATGGGCGAGAAGCTGGGCCGCCGGGCCGCCGAGCGGCTGCAGAAGATGGGTGTGGAGATCCAGCTCGGCGCCATGGTCACCGACGTCGACCGCAACGGACTGACCGTCAAGGATGCCGACGGCAAGCTCCGGCGGATCGAATCCCAGTGCAAGGTGTGGTCCGCCGGTGTGTCGGCCAGCCCGCTGGGCCGCGATCTCGCCGAGCAGTCTGACGTCGAGCTCGACCGCGCCGGGCGGGTCAAGGTGTTGCCGGACCTGTCCGTGCCGGGGCACCCGAACGTCTTCGTCGTCGGCGACATGGCGGCCGTCGACGGTGTCCCAGGGATGGCGCAGGGCGCCATTCAGGGCGCCAAGCACGCCGCCAGCACCATCAAGGCTGAGCTGGGCGGCGCCGACCCGGCCGACCGGGAGCCCTTCCAGTACCTGGACAAGGGCTCGATGGCCACCGTGTCCCGGTTCTCCGCGGTCACCAAGATCGGGCCGCTGGAGTTCAGCGGTTTCCTGGCCTGGCTGGCCTGGCTGGGGCTGCACCTGATCTACCTGGTCGGGTTCAAGAACAAGATCAGCACGCTGCTGTCGTGGAACGTGACCTTCCTGAGCACCCGGCGCGGCCAGCTCACCATCACCGAGCAGCAGGCTTTCGCCAGAACACGCCTGGAGCAGCTCGAAGTGCTGGCGGCCGAGGCGCAACGCGGGGCCGAGCGCGCGGTCAGCTAGCGTCGCCGGGCGCCGTTGACCCAGCGGCGCCTGCCCCGTATTGACCGTCTACTCCGACAGGTTCTGCAACCGCACCTGGCCGCGGGCGAGCACCCGCTCGTCGGCATCGGTGATCGTCACCAACCACAACTGCTGGCGCCGGCCGCGATGAATCGGGGTGGACGCGGCATAGACGGTTCCGGACGAGACCGCCCGCAGGAAGTCGGTGTTGTTGTTGACCCCGACGACCGTGCCGACCGCGTCGCCGCCGTCGCGGTTGAGCCAGGTGTGCGCCGACACGCTGGCCACGCTTTCGATGATCGAGCAGTACACGCCGCCGTGCACGATTCCCGCCGGCTGGCAGAGTTTGGGCTGAAGCTCCAGCGTGGCGTGCGCTCCGTCCGGGCCGACGTCGGTATAGACCAGGCCGATCTCGGAGTCGAAGGGCGAGGAGAAGTCGGACGGAAACCCGGTGGCTGCCATGTGATGGTTCTACACGATGCCCGCGCGGACGATCCGCTCCCGTCACACCGGGGTCGCAGCAGACGCTCAGCTTCTGATACGACGCCCGGTAGTAATTAAGGGTAGGCTTGCTCCGTTGCCCGGGGAGTTGATAACAAACATGGCGAAGCAGACCCATTTAGGGGACTTGGAACGCGCGGTGATGGACCACCTGTGGTCATCGCCAGAATCTCAGACGGTGCGCGAGGTCCACGAGGCGCTGTCAGCGCAGCGCGACCTGGCATACACGACCGTGATGACGGTCCTGCAGCGACTGGCCAAGAAAAACCTGGTGTCGCAGATTCGCGATGACCGTGCACACCGCTACACACCGGTCCGGGGCCGCGACGAATTGGTCGCCGGGCTGATGGTGGAGGCACTCGACCAGGCCGCCGACTCGGGCGACCGCCGCGCTGCGCTGGTGCACTTCGTCGAACGCGTCGGAGTCGACGAGGCCGACGCGCTGCGGCGTGCACTGGACGAACTGGAGGCCAAACACCGCATTCGCCTCCCAGGTAGCGGCCGACCTGCGTCCTGAGGGAGACTTACAGCGTGTCCGCGCTGGCCTTTTCCATCGTCGCGCTGCTGCTCGTAGGGCCGGTACCCGCCCTGCTCGCGCGCGCTGACTGGCCGCTTCGCGCTCCGCGGGCCGCGCTGGTGCTCTGGCAGGCCATCGCCATTGCCGCGGTGCTGTCCGCGTTCAGCGCCGGGCTCGCCACCGCGAGCCGCCTGCTGATGCCCGGCCCGGACGGGCGGCCCACCTCGACGATCGTCGGCTCGCTGGACCGCTTGGGTTGGCCGCTGTGGACCTTCTACGTCGCGGTCTTCGTGTTGACCCTCATGGTCGGGATGCGCCTCACGTGGACGGTATTGCGGGTCGCGATCCGCACCCGGCAGCGCCGGGCCCACCACCGCATGCTCGTCGACCTGGTCAGTGTCACCGACCGCCCGCCCGCCGTGCGCACCAGTGGGCTGCGCATTCTGCAGGTGATGCAGCCGCTGGCCTACTGCTTGCCGGGGGTGCGGAGCCGGGTGGTGGTCAGTTCCGGCACGCTGGACGCGCTCGGTGACACCGAGTTGGCCGCGCTGCTGTGTCATGAGCGGGCCCATCTGCGTGCGCGGCACGACCTGGTACTCGAAGCGTTCTCGGCCGTGCACACCGCGTTCCCCTGGTTCGTGCGGAGCGCCAGCGCCCTGGACGCCGTGCGGCTGTTGATCGAACTGCTCGCCGACGACGCGGCCGTGCGAGTGGCCGGTGCTCCACCCCTGGCCCGCGCCCTGGTCACCTGTGCCTCAACCAAAGTGCCCGCCGGTGCGCTGGCAGCCGGCGGCACCAACACGGTGCTGCGCGTGCAACGGTTGTCGGGACAGGGCAACAGCCCGGCGCTGGCCGCTGCCGCCTATTCGGCCGCAGCAGGGGTGCTGACGGTGCCCACGGTGGCGCTGGCGGTACCGTGGCTCACCGAGTTGCACCGACTGATCGCGGGGTAACCTGCGCCGTCCGGCGTGCCGGGCATCGAATCACCTACCACCGAGAGGCGAATACATGAGCGCGTCGGACGTTGTTGGCACCGCCCAGATCGGCGTGACCGGACTGGCAGTCATGGGATCCAACATCGCGCGCAACTTCGCCAGCCATGGCTACACCGTGGCGCTGCACAACCGGTCGGTCGCCAAAACCGACGCACTGCTCGACGCCTACGGCTCCGAAGGCAACTTCGTGCGCAGCGAGACGATTCCCGAATTCCTTGCCGCCCTTGAGAAGCCGCGCCGAGTGCTGATCATGGTCAAGGCCGGTGACCCGACCGACGCCGTCATCAACGAACTCGCCGACGCGATGGAACCCGGTGACATCATCATCGACGGCGGCAACGCGCTCTACACCGACACCATCCGCCGGGAGAAGGCGATGGCCGCCCGTGGCCTGCACTTCGTCGGGGCCGGGATCTCCGGCGGCGAGGAAGGCGCCCTCAACGGGCCCTCGATCATGCCGGGCGGCCCCAAGAAGTCCTACGAGTCGCTGGGGCCACTACTCGAGGAGATCTCCGCCCACGTCGACGGGGTGCCGTGCTGCACCCACATCGGTCCGGACGGCGCGGGGCACTTCGTGAAGATGGTGCACAACGGCATCGAGTACTCCGACATGCAGCTGATCGGTGAGGCCTACCAGCTGCTGCGCGACGGGCTGGGCCTGACCGCACCGCAGATCGCCGAAGTGTTCACCGAGTGGAACGCCGGCGAGCTGGACAGCTACCTGGTCGAGATCACCGCTGAGGTGCTGCGACAGGTCGATGCCAAGACCGGCCAGCCGCTGGTCGACGTCATCGTCGACGAAGCCGAGCAGAAGGGCACCGGCCGCTGGACCGTCAAGTCCGCTCTGGACCTGGGGGTTCCGGTTACCGGCATCGCCGAGGCGGTCTTCGCCCGGGCGCTGTCGGGCTCGGTCCCGCAGCGTCGCGCCGCGGTAGGCCTGGCCGCCGGAAACCTCGGCGAACGCCCCGCGGACACGGCACAGTTCACCGAGGACGTTCGCCAGGCGCTGTATGCCTCCAAGATCGTCGCGTATGCGCAGGGCTTCAACCAGATTCAGGCCGGCAGCGCCGAGTACGGCTGGAATGTCACCCCGGGTGACCTGGCGACCATCTGGCGGGGCGGCTGCATCATTCGCGCGAAGTTCCTCAACCGCATCAAAGAGGCCTTCGACACCGACGCCGACCTGGTGAGCCTGCTGGCCGCACCGTATTTCCGCAGCGCGGTCGAAGCTGCCATCGACTCCTGGCGCCGGGTGGTGACCACGGCCGTGAGCCTGGGTATCCCGGCCCCTGGTTTCTCCTCGGCCCTGGCCTACTACGACGGCCTGCGGACCGAGCGGCTGCCGGCTGCGCTGACCCAGGCCCAGCGCGACTATTTCGGCGCGCACAGCTACGGGCGGACGGACTCGGACGGCAAGTTCCACACGCTGTGGAGCGCCGACCGCAGCGAAGTTCCGGTCTAGCGGCCTAAACCAACAGCCCCAGCACGCCGTCGGTGAACGCCTGCGGGTCCTCGATCTGCGGATAGTGGCCCAGCCCGGGCAGTTCCACGACATCGGCGGCCGGGCGCAACTGCCGCAGGCCCTCGAGCACATTGGTGGTGGCGACCGGATCACCCAGGCCCCACACGAAGCCCAGCGGCTTGGGCCAGTCGCGCACTGCACCGTGCCAACGGTGCGCATACCGCACCCGTTCGTCGAGATAGGCCGAGAGCAGGTGCGCGATCCGGTTTCCGCCGTTGTGGGTCAGCAGGGCCCACTGCGCGGCGGCCTCATCGGAGGTCAGCGGGTGCTGGGGGCTGAACAGTCGACCGAAGCCGCGAACAAAGCTGCGCCGATTCGTCAGCCGGGCGGCGACAGCGCCGAACGGGCCACGCAGCACCTTCTGGATCGGCCGCAGACTGGCCCGCTCCAAGATCACGCTGCCATTGGTCAGCACCGCACGTTGCAGGTCGAAGGTCAGAGCGCCTTCGAGATCGCGGGCCAACAGTTCAGTGGCCACCGAGGTGCCCATGTCGTGGGCGGCCAACACCACCGGACCCGATGCGCTCGATGCCACCACCTGCTCCACCAGGTCGGCCTGTTCGAACAGGCTGTAGCGATGTGAGCGCGGCTTGTCCGACAATCCGAACCCGAGGAAGTCCATCGTCAGCCAGGACCGGCCGGCCAAGCGGTCCACGACCGATCGGAAATCGTAGGAGCAGGACGGAAAGCCGTGCAGCAGTAAGACAGTCGGCCCGTCCCCCGCACTTGATCGCACAAACAGCCGGCCCGCGTCGGTCGACACCCACCGGCCACCGTCTTGCCAGTCGCTCACACTGCTTCGCCACGCCGCATTCGTCATCGCGGTCATTGTGCGCTGCACCTCAGATCAGCGCCAGCAGATCGGCAAACGCCGAGCCTGCCGCGTCGGCCGACCCGAGATTCGACAATGCGTCGGAGATGTCGTTGAGCACCGCCTCGGGGAATCCGAGGAACGTCGTGCTGATGTCGTGCAGTCCGGTCTGCAGCACGTCACCGATGGTGGTCGCGTCGCCGCCCAGCAGCGCCTGATACAAGTTCCACGCAGCAACCTGCGGTGTGGTGATCAGGTCACGCACGTCCATGATCAGCTTCGTCAGCAGTCCCGGGTCTTCAGGGACTGCAATCCCGTTCCAGCTGACCAGCGTCCAGCCGTCGGTGGGGTTGCCCTCGATCTGCACAATGCCGGTGTTGGGCAACAGCGGCGATCCATCGTCGGTGGCGAACATCGTCTGCAACGTCAGCGGCAACAACAGCGAGATATCGGGGTTCTTGACGTTGAGCGCCACCCAGGCGGCGATGTCGGCTTCGTTGTTGAAGGCCACCGCGGTGATATCGCCGTTGTCGCTGACGACCGGGTTGGCCATCGCAGCGCTGTACATCGCGTTGACGGCGCCCGTGAAGTTCTGATTCATGACCACCCCGTTGGGGTCCTCGACCGATCCCGGGATGGGCGCCAGCACCAGTCCGAACAACGTCCACAGCATGGGCGTGAACTGGTACAGGAACCCGGCCAGGCTGGCGATCGGCTGGCCGGCGTAGATGCCGCTGTCGATCTCGTTGAGCCCGGGCAGAATCTGTGTCGTCCTGTGTTCAAGGGCGGCGAACGGCGCTGCGGTGTCCATGTCTCTGATGGCCTGTCCGGAGAAGATCCCCGCGACCTGGTCGCCGAGCTGGTCGTAGAGCTTGTCGGCCACGTCCTGCGCCTGCTGCACGCCGAGATCGCTGAGCGGCGGACCCGGGTGGTCCGGCGAAGGAGTGATGACATCGTTGAACGGCGGCATCCGTTGTCCGTGCCGAACGATGTCGATCACGATGTCTTGAGTCTCGCCGGCGGCCAGCGCAATGCCGGAAACCGCGCCGCCGGGTTGCGCCGGCGGGACGACGGCGATGACACCGGCTCCGAGGAGGGCGACGCCGGCGGCAACCGGACAGATCGAAGATATCTGCATGGCGGCCACCTCCTAACCGAGATTTCCGATGGCATCGATGATGTCGGTGAATACCGAACCCGGGAACTGGACCAGTGCCGAGCCGACGTCGTCGAAGCCGGTCTGCACCGCGGTCATGATCGTGGCCGGATCACCGCCGAGGACGGCTTCCCAGATGTGCCAGAGCGCCGCTTGCGCCGGCAGCATCACGTCGCGCACGTCGACGAACAGCGCGCTCAGCAGATCCGGATTCTCCGCGATGGCGTGCCCGTCCCAGCTGACCAGCGTCCAGCCGTCGGTGGGGTTGCCCTCGACTTCGACGATGGCGGTGTTGGGCAGGAAAATGGTCGTCTGGCCGTTCGGGACACTGTTTGCCTCTTTGATGAGGTCCAGGAAGAACGGCAGGTCGGGGTTGTCGACGTTCTGCATCACCCACGTGAAGATCGACGCTGTGCTGGTGAACGCGACATCAGTGACCTGACCGTTGTCGCTGATGACGTCGCTGTTGGCCAGGGCGTGGTCATACATTGTTTGAACACCGTCGTCGAATCTTTCACCCATGACGATCCCGTTCGCGTCGTGCGAGCCCGGGCCTGGCAGTAGTGCCAACCCCAGCGGCGCTCCCAACGTCCAGCCGGCCACGGTCAGAAAGGCCAGGCGGCCGCCGAGGCTTTCAATGGGATCGAGCGCGTAGGTTCCGCTGTCAACCTCGTCGAGTTGGGGCAATAACTGCGGGGTCATGCCCACCAGATCAGCGAACGGCGCGGCGGTTTCCGTCACCCGGAGACCCTGCCCGGCGAAGAGGCCGGCGACCTGGCCAAGCTCGTTGAAGAGCTGGTGCCCGACGTCGGACGCCTGTTGCTGTCCGAGTTCGCTGAGCGGCGCCCCGGGATGATCCGGGGAGGGGGTGAGCATGTTTTCGTACGGCGAGATCATTTCTGCGTGCCGCACGAAGTCGATGACGATGTCTTGGGCGTCACCGCTTGTGAGCTGGATGGCGAATGCGGCCGCGGTCGACGGGGCCGGCGGCGCGGGAACCGGAGCGACGGCGATGCCGCCGAGCAGGGCGGCGCCGGCGGTGAGGGACACAACGTGGCTTGCCTGCATTATGGGCACCTCTTTTAGGCGATATTGGCGGTTGGCATTTACGATTCCTAGGCTGGATTTCAGGAACATGACCGCTATTTAGCGGTACGCGAGCTACTGCTAAATAGGACTCCGATGATCACGCGATCCGCACCGCTGGATTGCGTTAGCTCAGCCGACCACGACCACGTTCAGAGCTGCGCGAGATCGTGCATCTCGCTCACCGTTCCCGCCGTGGGATGGGGACGCTGTGGCACCGGAATCGGCAAGGCGCACCGGAGCGCCGATGCTGGCCGGATCTGCTCGTCAGCAGAAGCCAGGTTTGCCCGATATTCCTTGTGCTGTAACCCAAATAAGACGCAGGGGCGTGAATCCCTGTAGACGATCTCGAGCCCGAACAGACGGCTATGATCCCCGGTTGCGCCACTGCCGGTGCAGCTTGCGTTGCAGATAGCCCTCGACGCGACATTCCCGTCTTTCCGCGGCGGCATCGAACGCCTGCGGAGGACAAACTCGGGGGACGATCGAGAGGACACAAGAAGCTGCACCGGGGGCCGTTATTGCCGGCTCCCACCGAGAGCAGCTAACTATCATCAAGGCCCCCTGAACGTTGTCATGATGTTAACCGACGATCCTGCTGTGAGGAAGATCAATTTTTCGTTCGGTAACTCAACGACCCCGGCAAGTGGTATCCCCCGTCGCGCGGGCGGTACCGTGGCTGACCGGGCCGAAATGGCGTTGTCCGGCGGATGCCGGAGTCCGGCTCACGACGTGTGGAGGCGAATAGATGGGCTCTTCGGAACCCGACAGACCGGTGGTGGCCGCCCGATGAGATTCGTCAGCGGATATGACCCCACCCACGACCTGACCTACAACGACGTCTTCATCGTCCCCAACCGCTCGGCCGTCGACTCACGGCTGGACGTCGACCTGTCCACCCGGGACGGGTCGGGCACCACCATCCCCGTGGTGGTTGCCAACATGACCGCGGTGGCCGGCCGACGGATGGCCGAGACGGTGGCGCGCCGCGGCGGGATCGTGGTGCTGCCCCAGGATCTGCCGATCGACGCCGCGAGCCACACCGTGGCCTTCGTGAAGAGTCGCGACCTGGTCGCCGACACCCCGGTCGTGCTCTCCCCCGACGACTCGGTCTCCGACGCGATGGCCTTGATCACCAAACGTGCGCACGGGGTCGCGGTGGTGGCGGTCGACGGCCGGCCCACCGGCTTGGTCACCAGGGCGTGCTGCGAGGGCGTGGATCGCTTCACCCGGGTCCGTGATGTCGCGCTTGCCGAGCTGATCAGCGCGCCGGTGGGCACCGATGCGCGCGGCGTGTTCGAACTTTTGGAGCACGCGCCCGTCGACGTCGCGGTGCTGACCAATCCCGACGGCACCCTGGCCGGCGTGTTGACCCGCACCGGCGCGATTCGGGCGGGGATCTACACCCCGGCGACCGACGGATCCGGGCGCTTACGAGTCGCAGCCGCCGTCGGCATCACCGGCGACGTCACGTCTCGGGCGGCAGCCCTGCTGTCGGCCGGCGTGGACCTGCTGGTCATCGACACCGCCCACGGGCATCAGGAGAAGGCCGTGCAGGCCATCCGCGCGGTCGCGGCACTGAAGCCGGGCGTGCCCCTGGTGGCCGGCAACGTGGTGTCGGCCGAGGGCACCCGGGACCTGATCGCCGCGGGCGCCGACATCGTCAAAGTCGGTGTCGGGCCCGGCGCCATGTGCACGACCCGGATGATGACCGGCGTGGGCCGCCCCCAGTTCTCCGCAGTCGTCGAATGTGCGGCCGCGGCCCGCGAGCTCGGCGCACACGTGTGGGCCGACGGCGGGGTGCGCCATCCCCGCGACGTCGCGCTGGCGGTGGCCGCCGGAGCGTCGAACGTGATGATCGGCTCCTGGTTCGCCGGGACGTATGAGTCTCCCGGGGATCTGATGTTCGACCGCGACGGCAGGCCGTACAAGGAAAGCTACGGAATGGCGTCCAAACGCGCGGTGGCCGCGCGCACCGCCGCTGACAGTGCGTTCGACCGCGCCCGCAAGGCATTGTTCGAGGAAGGCATCTCGACGTCGCGGATGGCGGTGGACCCCGAACGCGGCGGCGTCGAAGATCTGCTGGACCACATCACCTCGGGCCTGCGCAGCACCTGCACCTACGTCGGGGCGGCCGACCTGGCCGAGTTACATGACCGGGTGGTGCTGGGAGTGCAGTCAGCTGCGGGATTCGCCGAGGGTCATCCGCTACCGTTCGGCTGGTGACACCCATGGGCGCGAGCTGGCGTAACGGCTCCGGGACAACTCGCCGGATGTCGCCATGACCGTCGCGGTCACGGTGGCCAGTCTGCTGGCGTTCGCGATCCTGACCCTGGGCACCGCGGTGTTCGTGGCCGCCGAGTTCTCCCTGACCACCCTGGAACGCAGCGTCGTGGAGGCCAACGCCCATCGCGGCGGCCGTCGGGACGCCTACATCAAAGACGCCCACCGCACGCTGTCATTTCAGCTTTCCGGCGCCCAGCTGGGCATCTCGATAACCACCCTGGCCACCGGCTATCTGGCCGAACCGGTGCTGGCCCGCTGGCTACGGCTGCCGCTGGCGGCCGTGGGCCTGTCCGAGCGGGCGACCGGCGGGGTTGCGCTGGTCCTCGCGCTGGTGATCGCCACGTCGTTGTCCATGGTGTTCGGCGAGTTGGTGCCCAAGAACCTGGCGGTGGCGCGACCGCTGCCGACCGCCCGCGCCGTGGCGGGGCCGCAGCTGCTGTTCTCCCGGCTGTTCGCGATCGCGATCCGGCTGACCAACGGGACGGCGAACCGCATCCTGCGCCGAGTCGGGATCGAGCCGGCCGACCGGCCGGCCTCTGCCCGCTCAGCGCGCGAGCTGGCGTCGCTGGTGCGCAATTCGGCGCGCAGCGGTGCCCTCGACCCCACCACCGCTGCTTTGGTGGAGGCGTCACTGCGATTCGGCGCCCTGACCGCCGCCGAGCTGATGACGCCGCGATCCAAGATCGTGAGCCTGCAGGCCGGCGACACCGTCGCCGATCTGGCCGCGGTCGCCATCGACACCGGTTTCTCCAAGTTTCCCGTGGTCGACGGCGATCTGGACGCCACCGTCGGCATCGTGCACGTCAAGCAGGTTTTCGCGGTCGCCGTCGCCGATCGCGCAGCCACCCCGGTGACGGCCGTGGCCCAACCGGTCGCGGTGGTGCCCTCGACCCTCGACGGCGACGCCGTGATGGATCAGATCCGGGCAAACGGTCAGCAGGTGGCCATGGTCGTCGACGAATACGGCGGCACCGCCGGCATGGTCACCTTCGAGGACCTCATCGAGGAGATCGTCGGTGATGTCCGCGACGAACACGACGACGCCACCCCCGACGTGGTGGCCTCCGCCGGCGGTTGGCAGGTGTCGGGCCTGCTGCGCATCGACGAGGTGGCCGCCGCCACCGGCTACCGCGCACCGGAGGGCTCCTACGAGACCATCGGCGGCCTGGTATTGCAGGAACTCGGCCACATCCCGGAGGCCGGCGAGACGGTCGAGTTGACCGCGTTCGAGCCCGACGAGCTCTCTGCCCACCCGCCCCGCTGGCTGGCCCGGGTGGTCCGGATGGACGGTCGGCGCATCGACCTGCTGGAACTCACCCATCTGGGGGCAGGCGATGGCTGATCTGTTCAACGTCGCGTTCACCGTGCTGCTGATCGCGGCGAACGCCTTCTTCGTCGCCGCCGAGTTCGCCCTGATATCGGCGCGACGCGACCGGCTCGAGGCGCTGGCAGAACAGGGCAGGCAAAGCGCGGTCACGGTGATCCGGGCCGGTGAGCAACTGTCCCGGATGCTGGCCGGGGCACAGTTGGGTGTCACGGTGTGCTCGATCCTGCTCGGCCGCATCGGTGAGCCGACTGTCGCCGACCTGCTCGAGCCCGCGTTTCGGCTGGCGGGAATACCCGACGCGCTGCTGCACACGGTGGCGTTCGTCGTTGCCTTGACGATCGTGGTGGCGCTGCATCTGCTGTTCGGCGAGATGGTGCCCAAGAACATCGCCCTGGCAGGCCCGGAGACCGCGGCGATGCTGCTGATCCCGCCCTACCTGGTCTACATGACCGCGGCCCGGCCGTTCATCGTCTTCTACAACTGGTGTGCCAACGTCACCCTGCGCGCCATGCGGGTAGAGCCCAAGGATGAGCTGGAGATCACGGTGTCCACCGTCGAGTTGAGCGAGATGATCGCCGAGTCGGTCTCGGCGGGTCTGCTCGACCTCGAGGAGTACACCCGATTGACCCGCGCCCTGCAGATCCGCACCCGGGTGGTCGCCGATGTCGCGCTGCCGATCGGTGACATGCGCGCCGTACCGGTGGCAGCCACCGGGCGCGGCCCGACGGTGTCGGCGATCGAAAAGGCCTTCGCCCAGACCGGCTACTCCCGGTTCCCGGTCGTCGACCAGGGCGAATTCGTCGGCTACCTGCACATCAAAGATGTGCTGTTGCTCGGCGAGACCTCGACCGGGTCGGGGGACGCGGTCGTCGACGTCGCCGTTGTGCGCCCGCTGCCGCGCATCCCCGCCTCGCTGCCGCTGGCCGATGCGTTGTCGCGGCTGCGTCGCCATAACAGCCATCTGGCGCTGGCGGTCGCCGACGACGGGACGGCGGTGGCGATGGTGACCCTCGAAGACATGGTCGAGGACGTCGTCGGCACCGTCCGCGACGGGACGCACCGTGTTTGACCTGGCGGAACGAGTTCTGCAAGCCCGGCAGTGGCAAGCCCGGGCCGAGGACTACCGGCAGCGCCTGGAGAACTTTCTGGCCCCGCTGCTGCGCCGGATCGCGGCAGGCGACCCGGTGCCGAAATTCCTGTTCAGCTACTACAGCCTGCGGCCGGCGCAGTTGCGCAACTGGAATCCCGGCTTCGGTGTGGCACTGGCCGGGCCGCAGGCGGTGCGCGACTACCGCGCACGGCGCGGCTACGCGGTGCGCGACGGCCGGGTCGGCGTGCACGCGGATTATCTGCGTGAGCGAGTCGACACCGTGGCGTTCATCGCACGACTGTTGCGCGCCACCGGCGAACGGCCGGCCCAGCTGAACTGCTTCGGCCTGCACGAGTGGGCAATGGTGTATCGCGGCGACACGGTGCGCCACGGTCATGTTCCCCTGCGGCTGAGTGCGGCCGAGACCGACGAGGTGGTTGAGTCAATTCCGCTGCGCTGCACGCACTTCGACGCGGTCCGCTTCTTCACCCCGGCAGCGGCGCCGCGCAACGCCGCGACGCCGAGCCGGGCCACCCAAATCGCTTGGGAGCAACCGGGTTGCCTGCACGCCAACATGGACATCTACAAGTGGTGCTACAAGCTGGGGCCGCTGATCGACTCCGAACTGCTGCTGTCCTGCCTGGAGCTGGCTGCGTCGGCGCGCGAGATCGACATGCGCGCCAGCCCCTATGACCTGAGCCACTACGGTTATGCGCCGATCACCATCGAAAACGCGGCCGGCCGTGCCGAATACGTGCGCTGCCAAAGCGAGATCGCACACCGCGCCGCACCGCTGCGGACCGCACTGTTGGATCGGTGCGACCTACTGACAGAAATCGCAGGATGCGAATAGCCTCGCGACCTGCCGGTAAGGTGGTAGGTCGGCTATGAGGGAGGAAATCATGACGGACCGGGTGTCGGTGGGCGACCTGCAGGTCGCACGCGTGCTGTATGACTTCATCACCGACGAGGCCCTGCCGGGCACCGGCGTCGACCCGGACAGCTTCTGGGCCGGCGTGGACAAAGTCGTCACCGATCTGACGCCTAAGAACCAGGAATTGCTGGCGCGTCGCGACGAGCTGCAGGCGCAGATCGACAAGTGGCACCGGCACCGGGTCATCGAGCCGCTGGACACCGAGGCGTACCGGGCCTTCCTCACCGAGATCGGCTACCTGCTTCCCGAACCCGAGGACTTCACCGTCACCACGGCCGGTGTCGACGACGAGATCGCGGTGCAGGCCGGCCCACAACTGGTGGTCCCGGTGCTCAACGCCCGGTTCGCGCTCAATGCCGCCAACGCCCGCTGGGGCTCCCTGTACGACGCTCTCTACGGCACCGACGTGATCAGCGAAGACGACGGCGCCGAGAAGGGAACGGGATACAACCCGGTGCGCGGCGACAAGGTGATCGCCTATGCCCGCCGGTTCCTCGACGACTCCGTGCCGCTGGCCAACGGCGCCTGGACCGAGGTCAAGAGTTTCGCGGTGAACGACGGCGCGCTGGTGGTCACCCTGGGCGACGGGCTGGAGACGGCGGTGGCCGCACCGGCGGAATTCGTCGGCTACACCGGTGAGGCCGCCTCGCCGTCGTCGGTGCTGCTGTGCCACCACGGGCTGCACATCGAAATTCTGATCGACCCGGCATCGCCGATCGGGTCCACCGACTCCGCCGGCATCAAAGACGTGGTGCTCGAATCGGCGGTCACCACGATCATGGACTTCGAGGACTCGGTGGCCGCGGTGGATGCCGAGGACAAGGTGCTCGGCTACCGCAACTGGCTGGGGCTGAACCGCGGCGACCTGTCTGAGCAGGTCAGCAAGGGCGACAAGAGCTTCACCCGCACCCTGGCCGCCGACCGGGAGTTCACCGCCCCGGACGGGGGCACCCTGACCCTGCCGGGCCGTAGCCTGATGTTCGTCCGCAACGTGGGTCACCTGATGACCAACGACGCCATCACCACCAGCGCGGGCGCGGAGGTGTTCGAGGGCATCCAGGACGCGCTGTTCACCGGGCTGATCGCATCGCACGGCCTGACGGCCTCTGACGACAACGGTCCGCTGGTCAACAGCCGCACCGGGTCGATCTACATCGTCAAGCCGAAGATGCACGGCCCGGACGAGGTCGCCTTCACCGCCGAGCTGTTCAGCCGGGTCGAAGACGTCCTGGGTCTGCCGCAGACCACCCTCAAGATCGGCATCATGGACGAGGAGCGGCGCACCACGGTCAACCTGCGGGCGTGCATCAAGGCCGCCGCCGACCGGGTGGTGTTCATCAACACCGGCTTCCTGGACCGCACCGGCGACGAGATCCACACCTCGATGGAGGCCGGGCCCATGGTCCGCAAGGCGAGCATGAAGTCGCAGCCGTGGATCCTGGCCTACGAAGACAACAACGTGGACGCCGGCTTGGCCACCGGCTTGACCGGCCACGCCCAGATCGGCAAGGGCATGTGGGCGATGACCGACCTGATGGCCGACATGGTCACCCAGAAGATCGGCCACCCGCGCTCGGGCGCGAGCACGGCGTGGGTGCCGTCCCCGACCGCCGCCACCCTGCACGCGATGCACTACCACCAGGTGGACGTGTTCGAGGTGCAGAAGGAACTGACCGGAAAGCGGCGCGCCACAATCGATCAGCTGCTGACCATCCCGCTGTCGGAGGGTCTGGCCTGGGCGCCCGACGAGATCCGCGAAGAGGTCGACAACAACTGCCAGTCGATCCTGGGCTACGTGGTGCGCTGGATCGACCAGGGCGTGGGTTGCTCGAAGGTCCCCGACATCCACGACGTGGCGCTGATGGAAGACCGTGCCACGCTTCGGATTTCGTCACAGCTGCTGGCGAACTGGTTGCGGCACGGGGTGATCACCGCCGACGACGTGCAGTCCAGCCTGGAGCGGATGGCCCCGGCGGTGGACCGTCAGAACGCCGGCGACGCGAGCTACCGGCCGATGGCGCCCGATTTCGAGTCCAGCATCGCGTTCGCGGCCGCACGCGAGCTGATCCTGTCGGGGACCACCCAGCCCAACGGCTACACGGAGCCGATCCTGCACCGGCGTCGCCGGGAGTTCAAAGCCCAGGCCGGTATCTGAGCCAGCGCAGACCCGAGGACATCACCGTGGCCGGACGACTGACCAGGCGGAGAGGACGCACCCACCGTGGGTAGGCACAGTTTCCCCGGCCCGGACGATTCCGACGACGAGCCGGTGGGCGGCAACGAGCCCGACGACAGCCCCTTCTCCGACGGCCCCGATCTGTTCGGCTTCGGCGACCCCGACGACGACGACTACGTCGACGACTACCACGACGCGTTCTATGGCGAGTCGTTCTCCGACGGTGGCGACCCCGGATACCGCGAGCCGAACTATGGCGCGGGCTACGACCGCGCCCGATCCGAGGCCGGATTCGACGATGCCGACCCGGCGCAGTACATGCGTCGCGGCGGTGAGCCTGATGAGGAATCGCGGTACCGCACGGGTCCTTTCGGCGCCATCGGCGGCGTGATCGACGAGTCGCACCCGGGCGGGGCACCCGAGCCAGAAGATCCGCGCGGCGGTCACCGCAATCTCGAGCGGTGGCGCCGCCATCGCAACGACTCGGGGCCGCGCGGCGTCAGCGTCGGCGTGATCGCCGCGCTGGTGTCGGTGATCGTCATCGTGGGGGTGGTGATCGGGTGGCGCTTCTTCGGCAACTCGCTGTCGCATCGTTCCGCCGTCGCCGCCGGCAACTGCCCGGCAGGTGATCTGACGGTGGCCGTCGTCGCGGACCCGTCGATCGCCGACTACGTACAGAGCTTCGCCGACAGGTTCAACAAGACCGCCAAGCCGATCGGCGACCGCTGCGTGTCGGTACGGGTCAAGCCGGCCGATTCCGATGCCTTGGTCAGTGGTTTCATCGGTGACTGGCCCGCGCAACTGGGGCAGCGCCCGGCGCTGTGGATTCCGGGCAGTTCGGTGTCCACCGCCCGGCTGCAGGCCTCCGCCGGGGCCGAGACGGTCAGTGACAGTCGTTCGCTGGTCACCTCGCCGGTGTTGTTGGCGATCCGCCCCGAACTCAAAAGCGCGCTCCAGAAGCAGAGCTGGGCGAGTCTGCCCGACCTGCAGTCCGACCCCGACGGACTGGGTCCGCTCGGGCTGCCCGGCTGGGGGCCGCTGCGGCTGGCGCTGCCGATCGGCGGCAACGGCGACGCCGCCTTCCTGGCCGGCGAGGCAGTGGCTGCCGGCGTCGCTCCCAACGGCGCACCCATCATCGATGGGGTCGGTGGAGTGCACCGGCTCGCGGGCGCACAACCCAAGCTCGTCGACGCTTCGCTCGCTGAGGCGATGAACGTGCTTCTGCGCCAGGGAGATCTGGCTGCTGCTCCGGTGCATGCGGTGGTGACCACCGAGCAGCAATTGTTCACCCGCGGCCAGTCGCTGTCGGATCCGGCGACCGAGCTGGCATCCTGGCGGCCGCCGGGCCCGGTGCCGGTCGCCGACTACCCCACCGTGTTGCTCGCCGGCTCCTGGCTGTCGCAAGAACAGGTCAGTGCCGCCAGCGAATTCGCGCGCTTCGCGCGCAAGCCCGACCAGCTTGCCGAGCTGGCCAAAGCCGGGTTCCGCGTCGAGGGTGTCGAACCGCCCAGCAGTGAGGTCACCGGCTTCCCGGCGGTGTCGGACACCCTGTCGGCCGGCGACGACGCGACGCGCGCCGCCCTCGCCAACGCCCTGACCACCTTGCCGGGCAGTGCGGCCGTCACGGTGATGCTCGACCAGTCGATGACCACCGACGAAGGCGGCAAGAGCCGGCTGGCCCATGTGATCGCTGCGCTCGTTCAACGGATCAAAGTCCTGTCCCCGAATTCGTCTGTGGGCCTATGGACCTTCGATGGCACCGAGGGGCGCGATGTGGTGACCGGCGGGCCGTTGGACGAAGCACTCAACGGCGGGACTCGCGCGGACGCCTTGGTCAGGGAGCTCGACGAACTGAGCTCGACGCCAGGGGGCGCGGTGTCTTTCACCACGCTGCGCCTGGTATACAACCAGGCCTTGGCCAACTACCGCCCCGGGCAAGCCAATTCGGTGCTCGTCATCACCGCGGGGCCGCACACCGACCGGACTTTGGATGGCCCCGGGCTCCAAGACTTCATCCGGACCACTAGTGACCCGCAGCGACCGGTAGCCGTCAACGTCATCGACTTCGGCGCGGATGCCGACCAGGCGACCTGGCAGTCGGTGGCCCGACTGTCCGGCGGTACCTACCAGAATCTGCGCGGCGCCAACTCCCCCGAGCTGGCCGGCGCGCTCAACGCCTTGCTGAGCTGACTCAGCCTCGGCTAGCCCCGCTGCGCTACCCGCTCAGCGCGTCCAGGATCTGCTGCGGCATGCTGACGAACAGTTCGGTGAACGTCCCGCCGAAGGCGCCGACACTGGCGCCGGCCAAGTTCACCTGCCCTTGGACGAAGCCCTCGAGTAGGTCGGCGAGATAGGGGTTCACCCAGTCCCCGACGAGGTCGCCGACGTTGAGTGACAGATCATCGAGTCCCAGAAAGCCGACCAGGTCGCCCACGTCAAAGCCGTTCAACAGCCAGGTCAGGTCCAACCCGAGTGGGCCATCGGTCAGTACGCCGCCGAGTGCACCCCCCAGCCCATTGAGCACGTCGCGCAGCGTCAGGTCGCCGATGGAATCGGTGAAGCCGAGATCTTGCAGGATGCCGCCGATGGTCAGGTTGCCTGCGGACAGCAATGCGCTGCCCACACTCCCCAACACCGAAGCGAGGGGGCCGTCGATGCGCAGGTCTCCCAGCAGGTCGCCGAGCGTGAAGGTGTTCAGCAGCGACTCCAGGCTGTCGACTCCCAACAGGCCGCTGAAAAAGTCGGTCAGCAGCGGCCCTACCAGCGGAATGGGGTCGAAGAGGTCAGCCGCAGTCGCGTTGAGCCAGCTCAGGAGTTCGGCGAGAAGGCCGACGTCGGACAGTAGGCTGCCGAGGTGTTCGCCGGCCAGGTCGCCGTCGCCAAGCCCGACCAGTACCTGGCCCAGGCCCAGGGGAATCCAGGCGTCGATCCCGAATGCGCTTAGCACGTCGACCAGCCTGAAGTTGCCGAGCGCGAGATCCAGGTCGAGATCGCGGAAGAAGTCACTGCCGGGGCCCAGTTCGCCCAACAGGGCGGTGAGGCTGTAGCGGCTCAGCCCCAAGTCGCCCAGGCCCACGAAGTCGAGCAGATCGCCCAGGGTGCTGACGTCGGTGGCCAGCTTCAGCAGATCCCCCAGGCCTTCATCGCTGAACCCCAGACCGCTGAGCAGCCCACCCAAGGTCAGGGTGCCGAGACGGATCTGGTCGATCACGCCGTCAAGGTTCAGCTCGCTCAGATCCGGAGTGCCCAGGCCCAGCATCTGCAGCAACTGGGACAGGTTGAGGCCGATCTCCAAGTTCTGTTCGGGCGCCAGCACCCCGCTGAACAGCGGAATGCTGACGATGCCGTCCAGCAACGAAAGGTTGTGCTGGCCGTTGAGGTAGGCGTCGAGCAGCGTGGCCGGGGCGTTGAACAGCGCGGTGAATGCGGTGCTGGGGTCACCCAGCTCGTCGACCACGCCGAAGAGCGCGTCCAGCGTCGCCACGTGCGATGTCAGTCCGGCGATCAGCAATTCCAGTCCCGGCGACAGCTGCACCGAGAGCGTCGCCGGCAGCGATGCGGTGTCGGTGTCCACCGCCAGCGTGAAGTTGCTGGCCGCTTCGATCACCCCGACCGGATTGGCGAACATCGCGGTGACCAGCTGCGAGATCGCCGACCAGTCCGCGTGCGTACTGATCCGATCGATGTTGGCCGTGGTGTTGGAGAACAGGTCACCGTAGGAGGTGTTCAGCGCGACTCCGGCTGAAACCGCGGCGGCCGGCGGCGGTACCGCGACCGGAGCGACCGTGACGATCCCCGCACTGACGAGCGCGACGCCGGTGCTGACGCAGGAGCGAGAAAGTGGCTCCCGCACGAGTCCTCCTAGATCGGAACCTCAACCATGATTTGGATAAGGGCGATCCTAGACTCTTTTTTGTTCTCGCTGAGACTTTGCTGGCTATTTCCCGAAGGCCGGCGCCTCAGCTGTAGGCCTCCACCGGCGGACACGAGCAGACCAGGTTACGGTCGCCGAAGGCCCCGTCGATCCGGCGCACCGGGGGCCACACCTTCGGCCGGAACCCGCGGCCCAGCGGGTAGGCGGCCTGTTCCCGGGTGTAGGGGTGCTCCCACTTATCGACCATCAGGCACTCCGCGGTGTGCGGCGCCCCGCGCAGCGGGTTGTCCTCCACCGTCCATTCGCCGGTTCCGACCCGGTCGATCTCGCCGCGAATGGCGATCATCGCCTCGCAGAACGCGTCGACCTCGGCGAGGCTCTCACTCTCGGTGGGCTCCACCATCAGGGTCCCGGCCACCGGGAAGCTCATGGTCGAAGCGTGGAAACCGTAGTCGGCCAAACGCTTTGCGACGTCGTCGACGGTCACGCCGGTGCTCTTGGTGATCGCTCGCAGGTCCAGGATGCACTCGTGGGCGACCATGCCGTTCTCGCCGGTGTAAAGCACCGGGTAGTGCTCGTCCAACCGTCGGGCGATGTAGTTGGCCGACGCGATCGCCGTCAACGACGCCGCACGCAGACCCTCGGCACCCATCATCCGGATGTAGGCCCAGGTGATCGGCAGGATCGACGCGGACCCGTACGGCGCCGCCGACACCGGATGCCCGGCGGGCAACTCGGCGGCCAGCGGGTGGCCGGGCAGGAACTCGGCCAGGTGCGCGCGCACCGCCACCGGCCCGACGCCCGGGCCGCCGCCGCCGTGCGGGATGCAGAAGGTCTTGTGCAGGTTCAGGTGGCTGACGTCGCCCCCGAACCGTCCGGGCCGAGCCAGCCCGACCAACGCATTGAGGTTGGCGCCGTCCACGTAGACCTGGCCACCGGCGTCGTGCACGGCGGCGCAGATCTCGGCGATGTCGTGCTCGTAGACGCCGTGCGTGGAGGGATAGGTGATCATCAGCGTCGACAGCGCCGCAGCGTGCTGATCGACCTTGGCGCGAAGATCGTCGAGGTCGACGTCGCCGTTGTCGCGGCAGGCGACCACCACCACGCGCATTCCGGCCAGCGCCGCCGACGCGGCGTTGGTGCCGTGGGCGCTGGACGGGATCAGGCAGATGTCGCGATGCGACTCGCCGCGGCTGGCGTGATAGGCGTGGATCGCCAGCAGACCCGCGTACTCCCCCTGCGAGCCGGCATTGGGTTGCAGTGAAACCGCGTCATATCCGGTGATGCCCGCCAGCCAGGTTTCCAGCTGCGCGATCAGCGTCCGCAGACCGACGGCGTCGCCGGCCGGAGCGAACGGATGCTGGCGCGCGAATTCCGGCCAGGTGATCGACTCCATCTCGGCGGCCGCGTTGAGCTTCATCGTGCACGAGCCGAGCGGAATCATGCTGCGGTCCAAGGCGATGTCCTTGTCCGACAGCGAGCGCAGGTAACGCATCATCGCGGTTTCGGTCCGATAGCGAGTGAATGCCGGGTGGGTCAGGAACTCCGACGTGCGGGTGGCGATGGGCGCGCCGGCCGGCTCGACCGCGGCCAGTCCGAAGGCGTCCAGTACCGCGGCCACCTGTGCGTCGGTGGTCGTTTCGTCGCAGGCCACCGAGACGTGATCGGCGTCGACGCGCCACAGGTTGATCCCGCCGGCCTTGGCCGCTGCGATCACCTCGTCGGCGCGGCCGGGCACCCGGGCCAGCACCGTGTCGAAATAGCGGTCGTGCACCAGCGCCTCACCGAGTGCGGCACCGATCTTCTCGGCCTGGGCGTGCACTCGCCGGGCGATCGCGGTCAGACCGTCGGCGCCGTGGTAGCTGGCATACATCGCGGCCATCACCGCCAGCAGCACCTGCGCGGTACAGATGTTCGACGTGGCCTTGTCCCGGCGGATGTGCTGTTCGCGCGTTTGCAGCGCCAGCCGGAACGCCGCCGAGCCATCGGCGTCCAGGGACACCCCGACCAGCCGGCCGGGCAGCTGGCGGGCGTGACCGGAATGCACGGCGAGGTAGCCGGCGTGCGGGCCGCCGAAGCCCATCGGCACCCCGAACCGCTGGGCGGTGCCGAATGCCACGTCCGCGCCGATCTCGCCGGGCGGGGTCAGCAGCGTGCAGGCCAGCAGGTCCGCTCCCACCGCCACCAGCGCACCGCGCTCGTGGGCGGCCGCGATCAGCCCCGACCAATCGGTGATCCGGCCCGAGGCACCCGGCAACTGCACGATCACCCCGAAGAAGTCACCGTCGGGCAGTCCCGCACGCAGGTCGGCGGTGACGATCTCGATGCGCAGCGGCTCGGCCCGAGTCGCCAGCACGGCCGCGGTCTGGGTGAACACGTCGGAGTCGACCAGCAGCCGATGCGAGGTGCCTCGGGTGGCGCGGTGCATCAACGTCATCGCCTCGGCGGCCGCGGTGCCCTCGTCGAGCATCGAGGCGTTGGCGATCTCGCACCCGGTCAGCTCGGCGACCATGGTCTGGAAGTTCAGCAGGGCCTCCAGCCGGCCCTGGCTGATCTCCGGCTGGTACGGCGTGTAGGCGGTGTACCACGCCGGATTCTGCATGATGTTGCGCAGCAGCACCTGGGGGGTGAGCGTGTCGTAGTAGCCCTGGCCGATCATCGACACGGCGACCGTGCTGGCATCGGCCAGTTCGCGCAGTTCGGCCAGGGCCTGGGCCTCGGTGGCCGGGGCCGGCAGGACGTCCAGCCCGGGCGCGATGCCGTCGGCGCTCAGCGCGTCGAGGATGCCGGCGGGGACCGCCTTGGCGGCGAGCTCCTCCAGCGACGCGACACCGATGACGGCGAGCATCGCGTCGATCGCGGCGCTGTCGGGGCCGATGTGCCGGTCAACAAAGCGGGATTCGGTGTACTCGGACACGGGAACTCCTGGGCGCTAGACGACTGCGAGACGAATTCGTGTCCTCCCCCTCTGTCGTCTGCCCGGCCCGGGCGCCTGAGAGATTCGGCGCCGAGATTCCTGCGGCGCCTTTCCCCATGGGCGGGTGTAACCCGAACGGGCGTCACCGCTTTCCAGAGGCATCAATGCCGGCGCGGTCCGGGTGCCTGAGAGGTTGACGGAGAGGTATTGCTCCTTCGGCGTCCGCGGCTGGCTGCCACGGAACTCTCCCGCGCGGGGCTGATGCGGTGCCAATACTACCCGCCGGGCCCGGCCCGGCAGGATCCGCTGGGCACCGGGCCGCCGTCGTGGTATACCTAAGACCAGATTTGTAACATTCATACCAGTGGGTGGTGGAGATGGACGGGCTACGCCAGCGCATCGTCAACGAATTCGAGAACATCACCGGCCGCCATGACGACCCTGGCGTCTACGGTGGCCCGCCGGGCGACGTGGGCTTGATCGGTCCGAGCAGTGTGTCCTGGGAGGTGAACGCGGACGTTGCCGCGGTCGCGCAGGCCGGATTGCCGGCGATCGTGCTGGAGATCCTTCATCCGTCGGTGATCGCCGGCGTGCAGGATCTTTCGACCTACCGCCAGGATCCCTTCCGGCGCGCCCGCACCACCCTCGGTTACGTGTTGACCACGACCTTCGGCAACACCGAGGCCGCGACGCAGCTGATCGACCGGGTGAAGTCCATCCATTCCCACGTGACCGGCAACCGGCCCGACGGCGTGGCGTACCGCGCCCTGGACCCCGAACTGCTCGCGTGGGTGCACACCTGCATCCCGTGGATGATCATGCGCACCTTCGAACGCACGAATCGGCCGTTGACCCCGCACGAACGCGACCGATACCTGACCGAGCAGGCCACCATCGGCCGGATGGCGGGGGCCGAATGGGTGCCGTCGAACATGGCTGAGCTCGACGACTACGTGCGCCGGATGCGCCCGCACCTGGGGGTCAACGCGCAGACCCGCGAGTTCATCGACTTCCTGCTCACCGCACCCTTCTACCCCGACCTGCCCGACCCCCTCGACCGCGCGCTACACCGGTTCGCGGTGTACGCCGGCATGAGTTACGCACCGAGCTGGGCCCGAGAACTCACCGGATTCGACCGCCCGCCCATGCTGGTCAGGCGACTGATCGGCCCGGCGCTGCAGTTCGACGCCCGACGGCTCCGGTGGGCCTACGGCCTTCCCGCCTACGCCAAGCTGGCGCGAGAACGCGCCAACGGCGCCAGTGTGACCACCGCAGGAGCACCATGATCGACCGGCAGTTCATCACCGTCATCGGCGAAACGGTCGCCGGATCACCCGCCGACCATGCCACCGATCCGACCGCGCAACGCATTCTTGACGCCGCCGTTCACGAAGCGGCGACGGTGGGCCTGCGGCGGGTCACCATCGAAGAGGTGGTGCGGCGTGCGGGCGTGTCGCGGATGACCGCCTACCGCCGCTTTCCCCGTCGCGAAGATCTGATCCAGGCCCTGATCCGCCGCGAGACCCAGCGTTTCCTGGCGACGGTGGCCGACGCCATCGACAACACGCCCGACCCCCACCACGGCGTGGCCGAGGCCTTCGTCGCCGCCATCACCTTCGCCCGCGAACATCCGATGCTGAGCCGCGCCGCGCAGTTCGAGCCGCTACCGGCCGCCGATTCCCGGGACCTGCTGGCGATGGGATCAGCGTTTATCGCCAACTACCTGCACGGCGACGCGCCCGGCAGTCCGGGCCAGCCGGTGCGCTGGGTCGCCGACGTGTTCGCCCGGCTGTTCTTGACCTATATCTCGCTGCCATCCGCCGATCCGGACTTCCGCGATGATGCGGCGCTGCGACACTTCGCTCAAGAGGTCCTGACGCCGATGGCCGAACGCGCTGTCGAATAAAAGCTGTCGAATAAAAGCAATGCACCGCAACGGGTTTCGACCGCAATGCCGACGTCGCGGCGGTGATTTCTAGCCGGTTTTGCGGTCGCGGAACTTGCGGCGGCTGGCCAGCTCGTCTTCCGGCGCGGCGATCGACTCGCCGCCGTCGGCGCGCTCCCCGGGGAAGTCGGAGATCACGCCGGTCAGCTCGCGCATCGCGCCTGACACCGCGATGCCGAACACGCCCTGACCGCCCTGCAGCAGGTCGACGACCTCCTCAGCCGAGGTGCATTCGTACACAGTGGTGCCGTCGGAGAACAGCGTGATGTTGGCCAGATCCTGGACACCGCGCTCGCGAAGGTGGTCGACGGCGATCCGGATGTTGTGCAGCGAGATGCCGGTGTCCAGGAGCCGCTTGACGATCTTGAGCACCAGAATGTCTTTGAACGAGTACAACCGCTGGCTACCGGAGCCGGCCGCGCCCCGGATGGAGGGCACCACCAGCGAGGTACGGGCCCAGTAGTCGAGCTGGCGGTAGGTGATGCCGGCGATCTGACAGGCGCTGGGGCCGCGGTAACCGACGAGTTCGTCGGGAACCGAGTCGTCCGGGAACAAGCCGCCCTGTACGGGTTGGCCGGCGCTGGAAGGGGCCGCCGGGACCTGACGGTCGCCCTGGTCGGACTGACCCGTGAAGTCCAGCTGTTCCTGCCCCGGTTGGTCGCCCACGCTGCTTCCTCTCGCCGATCGCGCTCGTTGCCACTGACTGGCCAGTGGCCGCGTTTGCTCTTGCCCGAGTTGGTCGTGAGCATACGCCGTCCGACGAGCTGCCGTGCAGTTGTTCCCGCCGTGGTTCAAGTATGGGGGCCGCGTTTTGCGCGTGTTGCTTTCGTTCGGGCGTGTCGCGTCGACGGCAGAGAGATGAAACGGATCTGTGACGAGGCTGAGTCCGCCGCGCCGGGTCAGGTTGCTTTGAAATCGTCGGGCGACACGCTATCGAGGAATTCCTTGAACTTCTCCACCTCGTCTTCGCGCACCGCGCCGCTGGTCTCGTCGTCGCCCTCATCGGGGATCAGCAGGCCCGCCTCGGCCAGCACCGCCTCTTCGACGAAAATCGGAACACCCACCCGCAACGCGATGGCCACCGAGTCCGACGGGCGCGCCGACACCGTGATGTCGCGGTCGAAGATCAGGTCGGCGTAGAACGTGCCCTCCTGCAGGTCGACGATCCGGACCTCCTTGAGCGAATGCCCGAGCGCGCCGATCAGGTCACGGATCAAGTCGTGCGTCAGGGGCCGGGCGGGCTCCACGCCCTGTTGCTCCAGGGCGATGGCGGCGGCTTCGGCCTGTCCGATCCAGATCGGGAGATATCGATCACCATCGGCTTCGCGCAGCAGCAGCACCGGCTGGTTCTGCGGCTGCTCGACGCGGATGCCGACCACGCGTACTTCACCCATCTCCAGTCAGCCCTCCGCGTTCGCGTCTGTCCCAAGTCCTTGTCGTCCCAGTCTGACTCGTCGCGAAACCCCCGGTCGGACAACCGGATGGCGCGCAACGAGCCAACGAGGCGAAGTCTAGTCCTCAGCCGTGCAGTACGTCGTGTACCGAGGACTTGAGCAGCGCGGTGTGTAACGCGATCGCCAGCGCCGCGACCTCGCGCGCCAGGTCGTCGGCCCGGTCGCGTGCCCCCGCCTTGCCCCCCTTGACCAGCGGGCCCGCAATCTGGGCGATCAGGTCGGACTGCCGGTCGGCCGCAGAGCGGAAAGCACGCAGGTGCCGCGGCTCCACGCCGTAGTCGGCCAGCCCCCGCGCGCACTGGACGATCACCACGGCGTGCTCGTCGAACAGCCCACCCGGCCCGGCGCTGATCACGCCCGCCCTGACCAATGCCGTCAGCAGCGCGTCGTCGCCGCCGGAACGCTGCAGCAGATCCTCCCGACTCAGCCGCACCTGCCGCGGCGGCGCGGGCAGCGCCGTCGCGCCGTGGGCGGTCTCGCCGCCGGCCGACACCAGTCGTGGGGTGGGGTACGGCGACTCCGGGGACGGCAGCGCGCCATCGGGTTCGGCGTCCAGCCGCGCCTTGATCACCTTCAACGGCAGGTACTGGTCGCGTTGTGCGGTCAGCACGTAGCGCAGCCGTGCGCAGTCGTACGCACTGAATCGGCGATAGCCCGACGCCGCCCGCTGCGGCATGACCAGCCCCTCGGTTTCCAGGAAACGAATCTTGGAGACCGTGACGTCGGGAAAATCCGGCCGAAGCAGGTCCAGCACCGCTCCGATTGACATCCCGGCCAGGTCAGGGCTGTCAGGCGCGGTCATCAGCTGCCCGGCCCGGCCTCGGTCTCACCCGTCTTCGGGCCGGTCAGGAACACCAGCCGGAACTTGCCGACCTGCACCTCGTCGCCGTTGACCAGGACCGCCGAATCAACCGGCTCCCGGTTGACATAGGTCCCGTTGAGGCTGCCGACGTCGACAACCTGAAACTCGTTGCCCTCCAGCCGGAACTCGGCGTGACGACGACTCACCGTGACGTCGTCGAGAAAGATGTCGCTGTCGGGGTGCCGACCGGCCGCGGTGACCGGTTGGTCGAGCAGGAACCGCGATCCGGCATTGGGACCGCGCTTGACCACCAGCAGCGCCGAACCCACGGGGAGTCCTTCAACACCCGAGGTCAGGCTCTCGCCGCCCGCCTGCGCGGGAGCGTCGAGTTCGTTCAGGAAGTCGGCGCGGAAAACCGATGTGGTTTCCACCGTGACCTCATCGCCTGCCTGGTCTTGCCCCGTTGCCGGGTCCTTCTCCGTCACCCGCTACTCCTCACTGGCCGCTGTTCTGCTACCTGGTCGCGCCCGCCGGACATGTCTTGCGCCCAACCCTGAATCGTTGAGTCGACCGTACCGCGCAGCGGTCCGTCATGTCCCCCGCACCGCGGGATCGTGTCGCCGGATGCCCAGCGTGTCCCGGCAGGCAGGCTAACAATCGTCATTCCGACAACGTCGCCCGGTAGGCGTCGGCGGTCAGCAGCCCCGCCAGACTTTGGTCCAGCGCCGCCGAATCCGCGTTCGCCACCTGAAGTTCCAGCAGCCAGCCGGCGCCGTAGGGGTCGGAGTTCACCAACTGCGGGTTGGCGTCCAGTTCGGCGTTGACCGCGCTCACCGATGCGGTGATCGGTGCGTAGAGGTCCGAGACCGACTTGGTCGACTCCACCTCGCCAAAGGCCTCTCCGGCGGTGACCCCGGTGCCCGCTGCGGGCAGCTGCACGAAGACCACGTCACCGAGGGCGGCCTGCGCGAAGTCGGTGATGCCCACGCGGACGGTGTCCGGGCCGGTGCGGTGAACCCACTCGTGCTCAGCGGTGTAGTACAGGTCGGCTGGAACTAAACTTTCCGAGCTCACGGTGATGGTGCTCCTTGCGCTGTCGGGCTCACTTGACTGGCTGAGCGTATTGGCGGGGTTTCGGTTGTCGCAACACGGTCACCTGAACACGGTCGGCCTGCTGCACCGCCATGGCGCCGCCAAGCCGCTTGACGCTGTCGACGGCCCCGCCGGGAATGTTCATCGCGGCCGCCAGGGTGGGGGGATCCCCAATCGCCAGAACCGAATACGGGGGCGCCAGAGCCGTGCCGTCGAACTCCAGCGCACCGGGCGTGCCCGCAACCCACGAATCCACCCCGATGCGCACTGCCTTGGTGCCGTCGCGGACCTCCATCGCCTCGGCACCGGCTGCCCGCAGTTCGTTGATCACGTCGAGCATGGTCTCGGGCGCCACCCCGCGGGTCGGATCGTCCACGGTGATCACCACGCCGGGACCGGCGGCGCCCACGGTGCCGATCATGATCGCCAGCGCGGCCAACCGCGCCTGGGCGTTTTCGATGGCGGCCTGGTCGCTGCTGCCGGACTCCTGCAGGGCGTTGAGCGTCTGCTGAAGTTCGGCGACTTCGGTGTTGAGGGTGGCCTCGCGTTGGCGCAGCGAATCCAGCAGCACCAGTAGGTCAGCGGGGCGGGCCGTCTCCAGCGCGTCCTCGGAGTCGTTCTGGCGGACCTGAGTGACGATCGCCACGCCCAGCAGCAGACACAACAGCATCCCCAGCACGCTGAACACCGGTCCGGAACGGCCGCGGGGCGGCGGCACACCGTTCCGAGCAGGTGGCTGCGGCAGCTCGTGACGGCCGTGCGATGCCGGATCGGCGCTACTCATGTGTGTCAGGCCCCGAACAGCCGTCGCCGCAGCGCCGCCGCGTTGCCGAAGATGCGAATGCCCAGCACCACGATGATCGCGGTGGACAGCTGGGTGCCGACCCCCAACTGGTCACCGAGGTAGACCAGCAGAGCGGCCACCAGAACGTTGAAGACGAACGACACGACGAACACCTTCGCATCGAAGATCCGCTCCAGGTAGGCACGCAGGCCGCCGAACACGGCGTCCAGCGCGGCCACCACGGCGATCGGCAGATAGGGCTGAACCACCTCCGGCACGCTGGGGTGAAAGAGCAGTCCCAAGACGATGCCGGCGATGAGCGCGGCGATACCGATCATTGCGACATCACTCCAGCCTCCCGAACCGGATCCGTGCGGGCCACGACGGCCAAGCCGGCCAAGTCACGACCCGCAGCGCTAGCTTGCGTCACGACGCCCCTATCTGTTTGGCAAACCGGACATCTCGCACCGAGCCGGCCGGCAGCGTGAGGTCGGCCGAGCTGCGCCCGTCGACCCGAACCCCCACCCCGTAGGACGCCTCCAACAGCCTTAGCCGGTACAGCCCGGGGCTGCGGTCGAAGGTGTCGCGCAGTTCGCGGGGCGGCCCGATGGCTTGCAGCGAATAGGGACTGCTGATCGGTTTGTTGTCGACCAGGATGGCTCCGCCGGCCTGCCGGATCGTGACGTTGGGCCCGATGCGGACGTCTCCGACGGCGATCGCCTCGGCCCCGCTGGCCCACAGCGAGTTGACGACCAGCTGGAGGTCGCGGTCCAAGATGATCTGCTGACTGCCCGACACCCTCTGTTTGGAGGCATCGGAGAGATTCCGCCCGGCTCCGGGGTCGGTGACGGTGACGGTGAGCCCGGGGCCGCTCACCCGCGTGCCGGCGGCCTCCAGGCTGAGCGCGTCCAGGCCGGCCAACACCCGCTGGCCCTGGGCGTCGTCGGCCAGCCGGTGCCGGCGCAACTCGTCGACTCGGTTGGCGTAGGTCTCCCGTTTGTCGGCCAGCCTCCCGGTGACGGCTTCGGCCGCGCGGACATTCGTCGCCAGCACCTGTTGGGCGTCGTGCACCCCGGGAGCCACCGACCGGGCCTGCGCCACCGCGACGGCGAACACCGCCGCCACCAGCAACGCCGCCGCCGCCTCCCATGCCCACCCCGCGACCCGGGCGGTGGCAGCGGGGGGTGCGGTGCGGCGTGCACGCCGGGCTGCCGCCGCGGCGTAGCCGGGGTCGAGATGTTCGGACAACAGGGAGCGCAGCAAAGACGGCACCGCGAATTTCCGGGGCCTGCCGGCCTCGTGGGCGCCCGCCCCCTGAGAGTCGTAGCCACTCAGCGCGAAAAACGGCTCAGCCACCGGCAACCTTCGGCATGGTGCGGACCACCAGTCTCACCTGGACCAGATACAGCACGAACGCCCACAGGTACATGCCCAGGCCCCAGATCAGGAAGGCCCAGCCGGCCGAGAGCACCACGCGGCTCCACAGCTGATCCCACTGCCCCAGCAGGATCAGCGGAAACGCCGACATCAGCGCGAAGGTGCCCGCCTTGCCCACGTAGGTCACCGGCAGCGCGGTCAGTCCCCGGCTACGCAGCGCCGGCAGGGTGGCGGCAAGCAGCAGATCCCGGGCCAGCAGCACGCCGATGATCCACCAGGGCACCAAACCCCGCACGCCGAATGCGACCGGAATCGCCAGCATGTAAAGCCGGTCGATCGCCGGGTCGAGCAGCGCCCCCAGCGTCGAGTACTGGTTGAACAGGCGAGCCACTTTGCCGTCCGCCCAGTCGGAGGCACCGCTGAGCATCAGGGTCGCCACTGCCGGTCCGTCGGCCCGCGCGATCAGCAGCAGATAAAGAAAAACGCCGATCAGGCCGAGGCGAGCCAGGCTGATCACGTTGGGCACGGTGAGCACCCGGTCCTCAACGCGATCGGAGCCGGAGCCGACAGTCATACCGACCCCCTAGCGGAAGATCCCGGGCAGGCTCAGCGCATCCATGCTGTCGTCGCTCAGCGGGTTGTCGCGAACCATGTAGGTCCACGTCGAGGTGGGCCGGGCCAGCTTCGACAGGTCGATCCCCGGCTCGGATTCGATCGAGTCCGAGGTCTCCAGCGTCTGCTGGGACGCCTCGATGGCGTCGGCGGCCAGTGAGGCGAACGCATCCAGCGCCAACCGGTGGAACTCGTCGAGCGGGTTCTGCCGGCCCAGGGCACGCAGGTGGATGCTCTCGCGGATGTCGGCCAGGTAGGCGAGGTGGTCGGCCCAGCCGCGGTCCAGGTGGTAGAGCATGATCAGCCGGCAGATCTTCTCCAGCTTGGCTTCGCCGTCCTGCCCGTCTTGCCCCAGCTGGTCCTTCAACTCCGCGTAGCGCTTCGGGGTGAGCTCGGCCAGCTCCTCGCGAGCCGCCGGGGTGGACAGCAGCGTGTTGCGCCGCTCCACGATTATCGCGCGCTGCTGGGCGATCAGCTGGTTGTACCGCCAGGTGTTGGCGTGGATGTCGAGCAGCTTGCCCTCGGCGATGCGCTGCGCGTGGTCGAGCAGGCCGGAGGCCTTCGGGCTCAGGATCCGACCGTCGTCGTCGGTCTCGGTCGGCAGCTTGTTGGCTTCCAGGTTGGTCGCGGCGACGTCGTCTTCCCAGCTGGAGAAGAACACCGACGATCCCGGGTCGCCCTGACGACCGGCCCGGCCCCGCAACTGGTTGTCGAGGCGTTGCGTGTGCTGGCGCCCGGTGCCGATGACGTGCAGGCCGCCCAGCTCGACGATCGCGTCGTGATCAGCCTCTTCGGAGCCGCCCAGGCGGATGTCGGTGCCGCGGCCGGCCATCTGGGTGGACACCGTGACCACCCCGAGCTTGCCGGCCTCGGCGATCACCGTGGCTTCTTCGGCGTCGTTCTTGGCGTTGAGGACCACCGCCGGGACACCGCGCTTGCGCAGCCGCTCGTACAGTTCCTCGGACTCGGCGACATCGTGGGTGCCGACCAGCACCGGCTGCCCGGTGGCGTGCACCTCGACGATGTGGGCCACGATGGCGTCGTTCTTGGCCGCGGCGGTGATGTAGACCCGGTCCGCCTCGTCTTCGCGAATGTTGGGCATATTCGGCGGGATCGGCGAGACCCCCAACTGATAGAACTGCCGCAACTGCTCGCCGGCCGCCAACGCCGTACCGGTCATACCGCACACGGTCGGATACCGATTGACCAGCGCCTGCACCGTGATGGTGTCGAGCACCTCGCCGGTCTCGGTGGTCTCGATGCCTTCTTTGGCCTCCACCGCGGCCTGCAGGCCGTCCGGCCAGCGCTGCAAGGCCGCGATCCGGCCGCGCGAGGCGTTGATCAACTGCACCTTGCCGTCGCGGACGATGTAGTGCACGTCGCGCTGCAACAGCACATGCGCGTGCAGGGCGACATTGACCTCGGTCAGCGTGGAGACCACGTGCTCCTCGGAGTACAGGTCGATGCCACCGAGCGCCTTCTCGACTTTGTTCGCGCCCACCTCGGTGAGGTGGATGTTGCGCCGGTCCTCGTCGGAGTCGTAGTCCACGCCGGGTTTGAGCCGCCCGACCAGCTCGACGATCTCCATCCGGGGCGTCTCCCGGTGGGTGGTGCCGGCCAGCACCAGCGGCACCAGCGCCTCGTCGACCAGCACCGAGTCGGCTTCGTCGATCAGCGCCACATCCGGGTTGGGCGAGACCAGATCGTCGACGTCGGTGACCAACTGGTCACGCAGCACGTCGAAGCCGATCTCATTGATCGATGCGTAGGTGACATCGCACTGGTAGGCCGCGCGACGCTCGGCCGCCGTGGACTCTTCGGTGATCCACCCGACGGTGACCCCCAGAGCCTCCAGCAGCGGACCCATCCATTCGGCGTCGCGACGCGCGAGGTAGTCGTTGATGGTGACCACGTGCACGTGCCGGCCACCGATGGCGTATCCGGCGGCAGCGATCGCACCGGAGAGCGTCTTGCCTTCGCCGGTGGCCATCTCGACGACATCCCCGGCCAGCATCCGCAGTGCGCCCTGCAGCTGAACGTCGAACGGACGCTGCCCGATACTGCGCTCGGCGGCTTCCCGGGCGATCGCCAAGAACTGCGGGATGTCGGAGGCGTCGGCCAGCTCCTTGAGTTTGAGCAGTTGCGCGGCTTTGCGCAGCTGCTCGTCATCGAGCCCAGCGGCCTTCTTGGCGTACTCGCCGGCCGCGGTGACCTCGGCCATCGAACGACTCTGGTTCTTCTCGGTGCTGGCGCCCAGCAGTTTCCAGAATTTCCCGCTGAGCCGACCCGACTTGGTTCGCGTTCCGGAGACAGTCTTGGAGGTGTTAGCCACAGCACAACGGTACGCGGTGGCCGTCGCTCGCAAGCCGGGGGCACCGTCGCGTCGGCGGGCTGCCGGGCCATGCTTATCCGGCACGACGCCGCACTGCTGCGGTAGGTTTCGCACGGGATTTCCCGATTCGGATACCGGCCGCGACGCGATTGCGGCGATACGGACGGCAAGGAGACATCGGCAGTGGACTCGAAGCTGTTCAATCCGTCCATCGACTGGGGGCACGCGCTGCCCGATTCGCTGGTGTGGATCGCACTGGCCTGGACCATCAGCGCCGTGAGCGTGCTGGCAGTGGCGGCCCTGCTGCGGGTCAGCACCCGATGGGGACGCCAGTTCTGGGAGATCAGCGGCGCCTACTTCACCGGGCGGGACAGCCTGCGTGTCTGGCTGATGCTGGGCGTGCTGCTGCTGTCGGTGATCACCGCGGTCCGGCTCAACGTGTTGTTCAGCTTCCAGGGCAACGACATGTACTCGTCGCTGCAGACCGCCTTCCAGGGCGCCGCCGGCGGGGACGAGGCCATCAAACAGTCCGGCGTACACGGATTCTGGATGTCGATCGGCATCTTCAGCCTGATGGCCGTGCTGCACGTGGCGCGGGTGATGCTCGACATCTATCTGACCCAGCACTTCATGGTGAACTGGCGCATCTGGCTCACCGACCGCCTGACCGGGGACTGGTTGGACGGGCGGGCCTACTACCGGGCCCACTTCGTCAAGACACCGCTTGACCCGGCCGTCGGCGAAGCCATCGAAGGCGCCATCGACAACCCGGATCAGCGTATTCAGCAGGACATCGACATCTTCACCGCGGGCAACGGCGCCAACGTCAACGCACCGTCCAACGGCACCGGCAGCACGCTGTTGTTCGGTGCCGTCCAGTCCATGGTCACGGTGGTGTCGTTCACCGCCATCCTGTGGAACCTGTCGGGCACGCTGACCGTGTTCGGGTTCGACATCCCGCGGGCGATGTTTTTGATCGTGCTGGCTTATGTGGCCATCGCGACCATTGTCGCGTTCTGGATCGGCCGTCCGCTGATCCGGTTGAGCTTCCGCAATGAGCTCACCAACGCCGCCTTCCGGTACGCGCTGGTGCGGGTGCGCGACGCCGCCGAGTCGGTGGCGTTCTACCGGGGCGAGCTGGCCGAGCGGGTCCAGCTGCGGACGCGGTTCCGGGCGATCATCGCCAACTATCTGAACTTCGTGAACCGGACCATCGGATTCGCCGGCTGGAACCTGTCGGTGAGCCAGGCGATCGTGCCGCTGCCCTGGGTGATCCAGGCGCCGCGACTGTTCTCCGGACAGATCATGTTCGGCGGGGTGGCGCAGACCGCGTCGGCGTTCGGCAATATCTCTGACTCCCTGTCGTTCTTCCGCAACGCCTACGACAACTTCGCCGGTTACCGGGCGTCGATCATTCGTCTGCACGGCCTGGTGGAGGCCAACCGCGAGGCCCGCGATCTTCCCGAGCTGCTGGTCAAGCCCAGCCCGGACGGCACGGTGGCGCTGGAGGGCGTCGAGGTGCGCAACCCCGAGGGTGTCCCGCTGATCGAGGCGCTCGATGTGCAGCTGGGCGTCGGTGATGCGCTGATGATCGCCGGACCATCGGGCAGTGGCAAGACGACGCTGCTGCGCAGCCTGGCCCAGTTGTGGCCGTACGCGTCGGGAACCCTGCGGCGCCCCGATGCGGTCAACGCCACGATGTTCATCTCGCAGCTGCCCTACATCCCGCTGGGTGATCTGCGAGCGGTGGTGTCCTACCCGCTGTCGGCCGGCGAGGTCACCGATGCCGAGATCACCGAGGCGTTGGTCAAGGTGTCGCTGCCGAATCTCGTCGACCGGCTCGACGACGTCGAGGATTGGGCCAAGGTGCTCTCGCCCGGTGAGCAGCAGCGGGTGGCATTCGCCCGAATCCTGTTGACGCGGCCCAAGGCTGCCTTCCTCGACGAGTCGACATCGGCGCTCGACGAAGGCCTGGAACTGACGCTGTACCGGTTGCTGCGCTCCGAGCTGCCCGACACCATCCTGGTCAGCGTGAGCCACCGGCACACGGTGCGCCAGCACCACAAGCACGTGCTGGAGCTGCTCGGCCAGGGCCGCTGGGACCTGTCTGCGGTCTAACGAGTTGCCGCGTGCGCCCCGGCGCGCCGGCCGAAGAACGAGCCCTCGCCCAACTGGGTCCCGCTGGCGTATCCCTTACCGTCCTGGGCGATGTTGGCCGCACAGGCTCCGGCGGCGTAGAGCCCCGGAATGGGCCGGCCGTCACTGCGCAGCACCTCGCCGTCCACCGACGTCGCCAACCCGCCGATGGTGAAGCCGGCGTAGATCGCCTTGCCCAGCGATAGGTCGAAAGCGCCCCACGGGCCATTGTCCTGCGGAGCCAGGAACGGCGGCTGCTTGTGGAAGTCCGGGTCCTGTCCCTGCGCCGCGTAGGTGTTGTAGCGGTCCAGTGTCGCGACCAGGTTTCCTTCCGGAATGCCCAGTGCGGCTTCCATTTCCGGAACGGTCTCCCATCCGTCGATCAGCGGGACCAAGGGCACCTGCGGCTTGCGCATGTGGGCCTCGTCGACGATCAGGAAGGCCGCGCTGTCGGGCTGGTCCATGACGAATCCCGAGGTGCGCGAGTGGTAGGAGTCCTCGGCGACGAAGCGCTTGCCCTCCTTGTTGACGATGATGCCGGTCAGCAGGATCGACGGCGGGTAGACCGGCGCGGTGATGAAGATCTGGTCCATGTGCTTGGTGGCGCCGCCCGCCGACATCCCCATCCGGATGCCCAGCCCGTCGTCGTAGGTGTTGCCCAGCACGAACGGCTTCTCGGCGAGCTTCGGCGTGTACTGGGCGACCATCTCCGGGTTCATCACGAAGCCACCGGCGGCAATCACCACCGACTTCGCTTTGACCACACCGCTTTCGGTGAAGTGCTTCCACGTGACACCCACGACGGCGCCGGAGGCGTCGGTGACCAGCCTGATGGCACCGGTTTCGTAGCGGATCGTCACCCCGAGGTTGTCGGCCCGCTTCAGCAGCAGGTCGATTGCCATCTTGGCGCCCTGGGTGTCACCGGGCACCGGAACCTTGTGCCCGCGTGGCGCCGGAACGGCCTCGTTCAAAAACGGCCACACCTTCTCGTTGCCGGTGAACATCAGCCCCTCGGTGTTGGGCTGGATCACCGCCTTCTCCGGGTAGTAGCTGCGCTCGAACGCAATTCCGAGGTCTTCAAGCCAATTGAAGTGCTCGACGCTGCCGTCGCAGTAGGCCCGGATCTTGTCGTGCTCGGGTTCGCGCGACACCGCGACGAGGTACTTGTACATCTCGTCCGCGGTGTCGGCATGCCCGGTGGCTTCCTGGACCGCAGTGCCACCGCCGAGGTAGAAATGGCCGCCGGCCATGGCGGTGGTGCCACCGGCCTCGGCGGCCCGCTCCAGGACCAGGACCCGAGCCCCGGCCGCCGCCGCGGTGACGGCCGCGCAGCCGCCACCGATGCCGAAGCCGATCACCACGACGTCGAACTCGTCGGACCACTCCGAAACCGTTTCGGCACTGGTGGTGTCCGGGATCTGGGTGCTCATTGCCGCCACTCCTCTTCGTCGCCGGCGCTGGCCATCGGCGCCGATGCGGTGGTTACCGCTGCTCCTGTTTGATGTAGTCGAAGACCGCTCGGATCTCGGCTGGGATGTAGGCGATCTCCAGGTAAGGGATGCCGGCGTCCGGAGCTGAGATGTAGGCGAACTGCATACCGCCGGGCATCACGCCCCGGGCTACCACCTGGGCGCCCTGTTCGGCGGTGTCGCTCAGCATAACGTCGAAGGTTTCGGGATCCTCGGCCTCGATGCAGACATGGTGCAGGCCCGGCCCGTGGGCACGGAGGAAGTCGTCGTAGAGGCTGCGTCCGCGCACCGGCGCGATCAGCTCCAACTGCATGTCGCCAACGTAGCTCAGCGCGATGTCGGCGACGAAATCAGCCGGCTCGTCGAGGTAGCTGCAGGTGTCCGGGGCGAAGTGCACCCCGGGCATACGGATCCATTTGCGCACGCCGAGCAACGCGGTCAGCGTCGACTCGGTGGCGTCGAGATCGTTTGTGACCCATGCGATCTGGATGGGTGGTCGAGGCGGCGGGGTCACGACAGCGGGGACGGCACGCCGACGTCTTCACGGACCTGTTGCGAGATCGCCGACCATGACACCGCGGCGGGGAATTCGCCCCAGACACTGTTGAACAGCCCGACGATCCGGGCCGGGCCGGAGCCGCCCGGCGCATACACGGGGCCGCCGGAGTCACCCTGCTGACTGCGAATGCTGCGCGTCATGGTGAACCATCCGTTGTTGACCCGTTCGATGTTGCCGCAGGTCTCGCCGGTCACGATGCCGAAGTGGCAGACCGGATCACCGGGTTTCAGCTCGGTGTCGGGGCCGGCCTGCAGCTGCAGCCCGCCCGGGAGGACATCGTTGACGTCGACATCGTCGGCCAGCACGATCGACTCGTAGTCGGCGATCACCTGGTCGGTGTTGACGGTCGAACCATTGGGAGTGTTGTCGCGAAAGGTCGCCAACCTGCCGATGACCGCCCCGCCGCGGTCGGTGACGGTTCCGCTTCCCCGGCAATGGCCGGCGGTGAAGGCGATCCGCATCACCGGGTCGACGTAGCCGAGAGTGCAGACGTGGGTGTCTTGGCGGATCTCCATCCCGGGGAACACCAGCACCCGATCGGCTCTAGCCGGAAAGACCGTCGGCTCAGCAACTGTCGCACCGATCCCCAGCAGCACCGCCAGCACCCGCGCAACGCGCCTGCGCAACCGTCGACTCCTATCGTTGAGGGCCGGTTTCGGTCCGGCCGGATCAAGCCACCATGTCGCAGCGCGGCGGCCCGGCCCCAAGGGATCCGGGCCGCCGCGGCGGCGTTGTGCGGCGATCAGGGGATCGTCAGCTCCTGACCGGGGTGAATCAGGTCAGGGTTGGCGATGCCGCTGGCCTCCGCGATCTGCGGGTACTTGTTGCCGTCGCCGTAGAACCGCTCGGCGATGGCGAACAGGGTGTCACCGGCGACCACGGTGTAGGTGCGTGCCGCGGGTGCGGCCTCCTCCACGGGAGCCGGCGCCTCTTCAGCCTTGGGCTCCTCCGGCGGCGGGGCGTCGGTCTCGGTCTTGGTGGACCAGGCCGCGCCGTCGGCAGCGTAGAGCACCAGGTTGCGGTCGTCTTGCAGAACCAGCTTGACGTCCTTCTTGCCCTTGGTGTCGGTGTGCCAAATCGGCTTGTCGGCCGTGTAGAGCACGAAGTTTCCGTCCGCCTGCACCTCGGCACGGACCACGTCGTTGCCGTTGGTACCCGATGCCCAGATCGCTTTGCCCCTCGCCGCCAGCACCAGGTTGCCGTCCTCCTGCAGCGTCAGGGTGTAAGCCCCGTTGTTAGAGGTCAGCGACTCGCCCTTGACGAGCTTCTTACCTGCCGTGAGCGTGTCTCCCAAGCTCTGTGCCACGTTGTCCCCTTTTCATCGGCCCGCCGCGGCCTGACTCGCCGGGCGTTGTCGCTGCGATGCGACGTTAGTCAGCCTAGGCGAACACCCGCCGGTGTGCCCCGCATTACGTCACGGCAATCTCGGTTGCTGGGAGACGGCCGCTGCCGGGCCCACGGGCTGCCAGCCGGGCGGTCCGAAGATGTAGCCCAGCCGGTCGCGCCACCGCGTCGCACGGCGTACATCGGCGATGATCGAGGCGTACTCGTGGAATTGCAGGGTCACGATGTTGAAGGTGTCGACCGGCTTGGTCAGCCCGTAATGCGGGCGAAACCGCTCGGCGGCGAAGCTGCCGAACAGCCGGTCCCAGATGATGAGGATCCCGCCGTAGTTCTTGTCCAGGTACTCCGGGTCCATGCCGTGGTGCACCCGGTGATGCGATGGAGTGTTGAAGATGAACTCGACTGCCCGAGGCAGCTTGTCGATCCGCTCGGTGTGGACCCAGAACTGGTAGACCAGGCTCACCGAAAAGCTGGCGAACACCATCCACGGCGGAATGCCCAACAGCGGCAGGGGAATCCACATCAGGATCTCGCCGCTGTTGTTCCACTTCTGGCGTAGCGCCGTGGCGAAGTTGAAGTAGCGGCTGGAGTGGTGCGCCTGATGAGTCGCCCAGATCAGCCGGATCCGATGCGCGATGCGGTGGTAGGTGTAGTAGAGCAGATCCACCCCGACGAGTGCGATCACCCAGGTGTACCAGCGCTGCGGCGACAGATGCCACGGCGCGAGGTAGGTATAGATGGCTGCGTAACCCAGCAGCGCGACGAACTTCCAGCCGGCGGTGGTGGCCATGGACACCAGGCCCATCGAGATGCTCGCCCAGGCGTCCGGGGTGCGATAGGCCCCGACCGGCACCAGCTCTGCTTCGGACTGCTCCAGTTTGCGCGCGGCGAACCACTCGAGCGAGAGCAGCAGCAGGAAAAAAGGCACGGCAAAGATAACCGGGTCGCGCATCGGCCCGGGCAACGCCGACCACACCGCTGCGAACGCATCCACCGTCGCTACCTCCGGAACAACAGCCTAGACGTCGCCGGGCTCAGTCCGGTGACAGCGACGACTGATCTTCGGCATGCCACTGGACCGCGTAGACGCCCGGCTGCAGTGACAACTCGCTCACCAGGCGCTCAAGCCGGTCCGGCGCCCGACTGTCCGACAGCATCGACGCGGTGAGCGCGATGTTGTCCTCGCCGGCGCGAACGGTGTGAATCCCCCGCAGGATCAGGTCGTTGCTGGCGGTGTGCTGCACGATCTGGGCGCGCAGGTACTTCTCGGACTTCGGCCGGCAGATCACCTGCACTTCGTAAGGCGAATGCGGTTCGTCCTCCTCTACGTGCTGATCACGGTCGATGAACCGCCCCAGCGGCCGCAGCAGCAGATGGGTGCCGACGATCGCGCCGGTCCCGATCAGCGCGAACACCAGATCGCCGGCTGCCGCCAGCACGCCCACTGCGGCCGAACACCACAGGGTGGCCGCGGTGTTGAGACCGCGGACGTTGAACCCCTCGCGCAGGATCACCCCGCCGCCGAGGAAGCCCACCCCCGACACCACGTACGACGCGACGCGGGTCGAGTTGGGTTCCACGGCGACGGCATACAGCACGAACAGCGTCGCGCCGGCGGCCACGAGCGCATTGGTACGCAGTCCCGCCATTCGGGCACGCCACTGTCTTTCCAGCCCGATCAGTGCACCGCAGCCCAGCCCGACAGCCAGTCGCAACGTGAACTCGGCGACGCTCAGCGTCTGCATGACGTCAACGATGACACATGCCTAGCCGGCGACCACCGGCCGAGCCATCACGGTGGGCTTGAAGCCGTACCGCGGGGCGGCGAAACCGTAGTTTCGGCCCTGCCCGGCGCCCGCCAGCGGCACCCCGGGCATGCCGGCCGGGCCCGCCTGAGGCGCGGGTGCCGACACCGTCCACCCGGTTGCCGCGGCTCCCCCGACGGGACCGGTGGCCGGAACCGACGCGGCCCACGTCTTCGGGACAGACATGGCACCCACCGAGGGCGCGTTTCCCATGGAACCCGAGGCTATCCCGAGCGGGCTCAGCCCGTGCATTCCGTTGCCGAGTCCGGCGCCAAGCCCCCCGATGGTGGGCGTGAACGGGTCGATCGCGCCCAAGCCCAGGGGATCGCCGGCGGCGATGGCAGCGCCACGCACCACTGCCATGTCGGCGGCGAAGCTGGAGATCGCCGCCGCGCCCATCGGGCTGAACGAGCTGCTCATCAGGTTGGTCACGCCGTTCGCCAGGTCGCCGGTGCTGATCGCCTCACCGCCCGTCAGCGGCGGCTGCACCGGTGTCGCGAGCGCCTGCAGCGCCTGCGGCGTATTCGTAAGCGCCTGGGACGCTGCGGATTGCGCGTTCGACGTAGCGGCCGTGCCGGCGGCCTGGGAGACCGCGGCTTGCTGGGCACCCTGCGCCGACGGGTCGACGACCTCATGCGGCGCGGTGAACGGCGTGACCTTGGTGGCCACCGCTGATGACGCCGCGTAGCCATACATCGCGGCGGCGTCCTGGGCCCACATCTGGCCGTATTGCGCCTCGGTGGCGGCAATCGCGGCAGCGTTCTGGCCGAGGACGTTGGTCGCCACGAGCGCTGCGAGCGCAGACCGGTTGGCGACGATCAACGGGGGCGCGACCGTCATCGCATATGCGGCGTCGAACGCCGCGGCCGCCGCCTTGGCCTGCATGGCGGCCTGCTCTGCCCGGGCGGCGGTGGCGCCCATCCATACCGCGTAGGGGGTCGCCGCGGCAGCCATTGCATCCGAAGCCGGCCCCATCCAGCCTTCGCTGACAAGTCCGTTGATGACGGCCTGATAGGCGGCCTCGGCCGAGCTGAGCTCGGCGGCCATCTTGTCCCATGCCGCCGCGGCGGCCATCATCGGTCCCGAACCGGGGCCGGTGTAGATACGTGCTGAGTTGATTTCCGGCGGAAATGCTCCGAAGTCCATGGCGTTGCTCCTTTTTGGGTGGTTTTTCGGCCACGAATGGCTGGTCTTGGGGATGTGCAGGCGGAGTCGATGCCCGATATGTGTTGCAGCCGTAATCCGGACGGCAGGAGAATCGGGACAGCGGTCATGGCGACATGCCGGAGCAACTCATGCCAGACCGATCGTCCGCTCGACGAATAGGTCGAGTTACCAATCGATTTCAGGGCATGCCGAAGCCTGGCGCCTTCCGCTACGGGGAGGTACGCCAGTCGACGAGTTCAGCGCCGGTGCGAATCACATGGTGAAAGCAGTACCGAGATCGAAGGAGACGACCACCGATCCCGGATAGGAACTATCACTCGGACTCAATGTCGCTCTCACCTCCTCTCGGCCTGGGCACGCGCGGGTGCCTGCACGTATGCACGACGAGGTGAAGTAGCCCGGCGACAACCGAGATCCGCACCCCTCTCGTCAGAGCTTCGGCACTGCACGGCGTGTCCTGGCCTGCACTAATGTGCAGACCCGGAAGCCACTTGGGCTCAACCCTTAATCCGGGAGGAGCTGTCCTGACCCGGGGCGTCTTTCGACGTTCGGGGTCAGTGGCCTGTATCCGTGCAGACGCCTCACCTAACGAGGTGCTTGCTTAACCATAGTGCACCAGTGGGGTGGCAGGGGTCAATCCGAACCGCCGGGACGCCGACGGCATCGTCCAGATCATTGCGCACCGGAGGCGAAAGCGCTTGCCTTCGGCCGAAATAGGCCTTCTCGAGAATGCAAAACGCGGCAGCACACCCAGGGATCGGGTGTGCTGCC
>NZ_AUWR01000043.1 GCF_000455125.1 Mycobacterium sp. UM_WGJ | reverse complement strand
GTCCTCGCGACCACCGCTAAGCTCATCGAACGTGCCTGAAGCCCATGAAGACGCCGACCTGCTGACCACGGCGGCCGTCGCGCTGAACCGGCACGCCGAGTTGCTGCGCAGCCTCGGCGCGATGTTCGCCGAAGCCGGCCAGCAGATCTACCTGGTCGGCGGATCGGTCCGCGACGCGCTGTTGGGCCGGCCGAGCCCGGACCTGGACTTCACCACCGACGCGCGCCCCGAGCAGGTGCAGCGCATTCTGCGCGGACGCACCGAAGCGATATGGGACACCGGCATCGAGTTCGGCACGGTGGGCGCAACGCTGGCCGGGCAGCGCGTGGAGATCACCACCTTCCGGGCCGACAAGTATGACCAGGTGTCCCGCAATCCCGAAGTGCGCTTTGGGGATTCGCTCGAAGAGGATCTGGTGCGCCGAGACTTCACCGCCAACGCGATGGCGGTGCGCATCACCGCATCCGGGCCGGGGGAGTTCCTCGACCCGCTCGGCGGCCTGGCGGCGTTGCGGGCGGGTGTTCTGGACACACCGACCGCGCCGCAGAACTCCTTTGGTGACGACCCGCTGCGGATGTTGCGCGCCGCCCGGTTCGTGTCCCAGCTCGGCTTCACGGTGGCGCCGCGGGTGCGTGCCGCGATCGAGGACATGGCGCCAGAGCTCGCTCGTATCACCGCTGAACGGGTGGCCGCCGAATTGGACAAGCTGCTGGTAGGCGCCGACCCGGTGGCCGGCCTGGATCTGATGGTGGCCACCGGGATGGGCGATGTGGTGTTGCCCGAGGTGGGCGGCATGCGGATGGCGATCGACGAGCACCACCAACACAAGGATGTCTACCAGCATTCGCTGACCGTGCTGCGTCAGGCGATCGACCTGGAGGATGACGGCCCCGACCTGGTGCTGCGCTGGGCGGCCCTGCTGCACGACATCGGCAAGCCGGCCACCCGCCGGCACGAAACTGACGGAGGCGTCAGTTTTCACCACCACGAGGTGGTGGGCGCGAAGATGGCCCGGAAACGGATGCGCGCGCTGCGCTACTCCAAGCAGATGATCGACGACGTGTCGCAGCTGGTCTACCTGCACCTGCGGTTCCACGGTTACGGAGACGGCAAGTGGACCGACTCGGCGGTGCGGCGCTACGTCACCGACGCCGGACCGCTGCTGGCGCGGCTGCACAAGCTGGTCCGGGCGGACTGCACTACTCGCAACAAGCGGCGCGCTGCGCGCCTGCAGGCCAGCTACGACCAGCTCGAAGAGCGGATCGCAGCCCTGGCCGAGCAGGAAGACCTGCAGCGGGTGCGGCCGGACCTGGACGGCAACGAGATCATGGAGCTGCTCGACATCCCGGCGGGTCCGCAGGTGGGCCGCGCATGGAGCTATCTCAAGGAGCTGCGCCTGGAGCGCGGCCCGTTGACGCGCGAGGAGGCGACGGCCGAGTTGCTGTCGTGGTGGCAGACGCAGGGGAACCGATAGTCGGAGCACCGCGTCTGAGCAGGTATGGATTACTGCCTGGGCGATGGTGATGGGGCGGCCACGATGTGGACCGGCACCCCCGACTTGGATCTTGACGGGGACGGTCTGGCAGATGCCATCAGTCTCGACTTCGACGGCGACGGACTGCGTGACGACGCGCTGGTGGATCTCGACGGGGACGGAATAGCCGACCACCTGCTGCTCGACCTCGACGACGACGGCACCGCGGAGGCCGCCTTCATCGATGACGGCTCGGGCACCTGGGGGCACGGCACCATGGCGGGCTCAGCGGATCGATCGGGTGGGCTGCGTTGGGTGGGGCTCGACAACGTCGAGCACACCGGCGGTCCCCTGGTGGATTTCGACGGCGACGGACGGGTCAATGACCGGCTGCTGGATTCCGATGGTGACGGGCGGGCCGACCGGGTGCTGATCGGCAATGACGGGGGCGGCTTTGGCGCCGCCTACGTCGACACCGACGGTGACGGGCGGTGGAACGTCAAGCTCACCGACGCCGATGGTGACGGTGCCGCCGATGGCGCCACCGCGTTGTGAATTGCCGAGCACCGCGGGGTACCCGAGAACGGTGATTCCAGAAATACTGAACGCGGCGACAACTTCGCCCCGGGTATGCCGACCCACGGGGGGAGGGCAGCAATGAAGAAGATGCGGGTGGGCGCCCTTCTGGGGGCGCCACTGGTGGCCGCTCCGACGTTGATCGGAGCGGCGAGCGGCGCGGCGACGGTCCCGGACACCGATCACCAGATCCTTCAGTACGGCCTGGCCGCCGAAGCCCTGGTCATGATTCCGGCGATGAACCAGGACTGGCTCGACCTGAGCAAGGAGCTGTACCTGGTGCCCAACGGATTCGCCCCCGACGGCACGGCGACGTTCCTTCAGGTGCCGGAGACCAACGACCTGAACGCGAGCATCAGCGGAGCCACCCAAATTCTGGTCGAGGCGATCGCGCAGCGGTGGAACGATGGCGAGTTCAGTTCCACAGACCCGCTCTACGTTTTCGGATATTCGCAAGCTGACGTCGCAGCCGGGCTGGCGGCAGAACAACTCCATGAGCAGTATCCCGACATGCCTTTGGATGCACTGCATTTCGTGTTGGTGGGCGACAGTGCCGCGGAGGGCGGATTCCTGAGCGAATTCATGCCGACGCTGCTGCAATGGATACCGGAGTCATGGCACGCCGACGTGATCAACATGGTCTATCAGTTCGCCGAGCTGATGCACGTCGACTCGGTCATCGGCTTGGTGACCCCGAGCGATCTGTACACGACGGACGTCTACTCGCTGTCCAGCGACGGGTTCGCGAACTGGGACAACGGCCAGCAGATGGCCGGCATGTTCAGCGACCACCTCGCATACCTGGGCCTGACGCCGACCGAGATCGCGGGTGCGACCGAGGACGTGATCGGCAACACGACCTACCACATGATCGACTCCGCCGACGTGAACATGTTCCAGGCGCTACTGAATTCGCTCGAAATGATCATCGGCGGAGTACTGGCCTGGTTCTGAGCCGCGCGCTCAGCGCCCCCGGCGGAGCTGGTGCGGCCGGGTCTCGCTTCGCGCTGGCGCGCTCAGCGCCCCCGGCCGGGCGGTCCGGCGAAGGCCTGGGCGATCTCCAACCAGCGCTGCGCGTCGTCGCCGTGGGCCACGACGTCAAGATCAGCCAGCGCACGCCGCTGCGTGACCAAAAAGCAGAAGTCCTCGGCGGCTCCGGTCACCCGCTGCTCGGCGTTCACCGGACCCCATGCCCACACGCCGCCCTCGGGCGCGTGTAGTTCCACGTGAAACGGTTCGGCCGGCGGGGCCAGGTTGTGCACGGTGAACGCGAAATCGCGGGTCCGCACACCCAGATGCGCGATCGACCGCAACCGTGCCGTAGGCCGGCGGCGCACGCCGAGTGCATCGGCCACGTCCAGGCCGTGCGCCCAGGTCTCCATCAGCCGAGCGGTGGCCATCGAAGCGGCGCCCATCGGCGGGCCGAACCACGGCAGCTTGCGTCCGTCAGCCACACCGAGTAGCTCCTCGTGCAGCTGCGCGCGCGTGGAGCGCCACTCCGCCAGCAGCTCGGCCGGCGGCAGCCCGGCCAGCTCGGCGGCACCGGCGTCGACGAATCCGGCCGGATCCTTCATCGCCTCGGCGAGGGTGGCAGCAAAACCCGCCTCATCGACGATCGCGGTCAACGCCACCCGGTCGGTCCAGAGCAGATGCCCGATCTGATGAGCGATCGACCAGCCGGTCGCCGGTGTGGGCGTGCCCCACTGACTGTCGGCGAGCGCGGCTACCAGGGCGTCGAGCTCGTCGCTTTCGGCAATCAGATCCGCGACGATCGATTCAGTTTCGGCCATGTTCGTACTTTAAGCCCACCGGTTCGCGGCGCCGCCCGATGAACGCGTGACCGGCCAACCCGACCAGGTACAGCAGGGTGCCGGCCACGATCAGCGACGGCGCCTGCCCGTCGGCGGGAATCACCGCCGCGGCGCCGGCCACAGCGAGGATGAACGACACCCAGAACAGCGAATCCTGTACCGCAAAGACGTGTCCGCGCAGGGCGTCGTCGACGTCGATCTGCATGGCGGTGTCGGCACAGAGCTTGACCACCTGCCCGGCGACTCCGAGCAGGAAGCCGCACAACACCAGAACCGGCAGGTACAGCCCGACGGCGGCCAGTTGGATGACCGCAGCCGCCGCCAGGGCGCCGTTGGTGGTGGCGTAGCGGCCCCAGCGGTGCACCGCCGGCGGGGTCAGCGCCGTGGCCAGAAATGACCCGGCCCCGGCCGAGGCGACGAACAACGCCGTGGTGCCCAGGCCAGACACCGTGTGTTCCCCGACGTGCCGGACCAGCACCAGCACCACCAACGTGTTGATGCCGAAGGCCATCCGGTGCGCGGCCAGTCCGGACAGGGTGGCGGCCACGGTGGGCCGGTCGCGCACCGTCCGGATGCCGTGCATCCAGCCCGTCGTCACCGCGTACAGCACCGAGCCGTGGACTGCCCGCTTGGTGTCGTCGGGACCGAGCACGTGGGCTTCGAAGCGCAGCGAGAGCACCAGGGCGATGGCGACGGGGATGGCTACGGCCGCGATGATCGATGCCGCTCCGCGGTCGTCGGAACCGATCAGCCAACGCGGTAGCAGCATGAAGTTGGCGCCCAAGAAGGCGGCGACCGCACCGGTCGCGATCGCCACGGCATTCATCGTCACGACCTGCTCGCGCGGCACCACGTGTGGCAGCGCCGCGGACAGCCCGGAGGCGATGAACCGGGTGAATCCGTTGGCGATCAGGGCCGCGCACAGCACCGGCAGGTCACCGGCACCGACAGCCAGCAGCACGGCGATCCCGAGCACCAGCACCAGTCGGGCGAGGTTGGCCATCACCATCACCTGGCGGCGGTCCCAGCGGTCCAGCAGGGCGCCGGCGAACGGCCCCAGCACCGAATACGGCAAAAACAGCACGGCGAAAGCACCCGCGATCGCCCACGGCGAGGCGGCTCGGTCCGGGTTGAACAGCAGCGCTCCGGCCAGTCCGGCTTGGAACAGGCCGTCGCCGAATTGGCTGGCGGCCCGCAGTTCCAGCAGTCTGCGGAACTCGGGCAGGCCGCGCGTCGACCGCCACAGTGACGCGGGTGCGCGGTTGTCCACCACAGAACCTCTTCCAGCCTCGGGCGGCGGCGCGGCACCGGCCCCAAACCAGCCTACAAATATCGCGGGCCGGCCGATGTTCGGCACAGCTCAACACGAATGACGGCGGCGGGTGCCATGATGGAAAAATGGCCCAACCCGAAGACCCCGAGGACTATGTCGCGCCCGCTGCGCATCGGGTACGGGCCGGCACGCTGCTGTTGGCCAACACCGATCTGCTCGAACCCACCTTTCGCCGGACCGTGATCTATGTGGTCGAGCACAACGACGGTGGAACCCTGGGCGTGGTGCTCAACCGGCCCAGTGAGACAGCTGTCTACAACGTGCTCCCGCAGTGGTCGGAGCTGGCCGCCAAACCCAAGACGATGTTCATCGGCGGGCCGGTGAAACGCGATGCCGCGCTGTGCGTCGGGCTGTTGCGGGTCGGCACCGAGCCACACGGGTTGCCCGGTCTGCGGCACATCGACGGCCGACTCGTGATGGTCGACCTCGATGCGGACCCCGAGACCATCGCGCCGCACGTCGAGGGTGTGCGAATCTTCGCCGGTTATGCCGGTTGGACCATCGGCCAGCTCGAGGGCGAGATCGAGCGCGATGACTGGATCGTGCTGTCGGCGCTGCCGTCAGATGTGATGGTCCCCCCGCGAGTCGACCTGTGGGGACGAGCGCTGCGCCGGCAGCCCTGGCCCACGGCGCTGTTGGCCACCCACCCGATCGACATCAGCCGCAACTGAGTCGGCGGCCGACGCCGACGGAGGCGTCTTACCCGCAGCCGCAGCCGCGGCCGCACCCGGGCGCCGGCTCCGGCGGCGCGGGCTCTCCGCAGCCGCAGCTGGCTCCGCAACCCGCCTCCTCGACGGGCGCACTGTCTCCGCAACAGCCTGACCCGCAACAGCCGACGTCGGCCGCCGCGTGGGCCTGAGCCGACAGGCGTGCCGCGTAGCGGGCGCCCTGCCAGGTCCCAGCGGCCAGCGTGGCGAGTGCCCCGGTGATCGAGATGATCAACGCCAGCAGCGCCATCGACGACGGGCCGGCCAGCACCAGCACACCGCCCGCACCCAGGATCACGCCGACGGCGAGCTGGGCGGGCGCGACCGCCCGCAATACCAGTTGTTCGGGGTCACCGGTGAGCGGGCGCACCAGCGTTCGGACTCCGAACACCAGCGACACCACCGCCGCAACCAGGCACAAGACACCCATGATCAGCATGGGTCCACCATACGAGCCGGGCGGTTAGCCCGTGGTGCCCACCTGGTGGCGGATGACGCCGGACTCCACCGGAGGGCGGGGAACGTCGAGCGGCGGCGGCGCGGTGCCCACCTGGTGGCGCACCGTGCCCGATTGCACCGGACCGCTGGGGGCCGGGGGCGGCGGGTTGGTACCGGGACGCTCGACCCGGAATCCGTTGACGATGCCGTCGGTCGCCGGAGCCGTGCCGATCGCGCGACCGGCGCCGGTGGTCACGGTCAGCGACACCAGGTAGGCGGTGTCGTCTGTCGGCACGATCACGTGGCGCCGTGAGGTGTTCAGCGTCATGTCGGCGTCGCGGTAGGTCCCCTCGATGATCGACGAGGGAAACCCGTTGAAGTCGTCCAGGGAGGCGTTGGTGGTCTGCCAGGCCATCAGTGTCTGGCTGTCGACGAACCCGTGCGTGATCGCTTCCTTCGGGTCGAACTGCCCGTCCAGCCGGTAGACCACGACCTGGGCGTTGGGGGTGTAAAGCGACCCGCTGCGCCGGTCGGCGATCACGGCGAACGCGTCGGGGACGTTGGGGTCGGGCACGTGGGACCAGCCAGCCGGCATCGGCAAGGTGATGTTGAACGCGTTGAACCCGGCGGGCTGTTGCGGTTGCAACTGCACCTTCTTGGCCGCGAAGTAGTCGCGCAGGGTGCCCGAGGTCGCCGGTACGAGGCCGCTCGGCGGCGCGATGGCAGCCGGGGCGCCTGGCACCACCGCGGGCGGCGGGATCGCCGGCGCCGGAGCCATCGGGCGCGGCGCTGACGCGAGCGGCCCGGTCACCGGTGCCGCTGCCGGCTGGGCGGCGGGGCCGTAGGGATTCGGCTGTGCCGGGACCAGCGGATCAGCGGCCACGGCGGGGATACCGGCCAAGCCCGCCGCCATGACAGCGGCGCAGCCGAAGAGGAGTCGCCAGCGGTGCGCGGTGTTCGTCATCTCCAGGGTCCTTCCGGGGCGGGCCGGGCAGCGATGCCCTGGCCGTGAAATGACGGTAGCCACGCGCCAACAGCATCGCCAGGGCCGCAACCGACCTGGAACTAAGCCCTCACCGGGTCGCAATCCAACTGATACCAAGCTGTGGCGATCGGACCGAGAAACACCGCCGTTTACCCTGTTGAGGTGAACGAAGCCCCGACCACCCAGGGATCCAGCGACCAGGCACCCCGGCACCGCTACACCGCGACGCTGGCCGGGCGTATCGAAGACACCTGGCAGCACCACTGGGAGCAGGCAGGGACCTTCAACGTCGCCAACCCGGTCGGCTCGCTCGCACCGACGGACGGTTCAACAGTTCCCGCCGACAAGATGTTCGTCCAGGACATGTTCCCCTACCCGTCCGGCGACGGCCTGCACGTCGGGCACCCCCTCGGCTATATCGCCACCGACGTCTACGCCCGCTTCTTCCGGATGACCGGCCACAACGTGCTGCACGCCCTGGGCTTCGACGCCTTCGGCCTGCCCGCCGAGCAGTACGCGGTGCAGACCGGTACCCACCCGCGCATCCGTACCGAGGCCAACGTCGAGAACTTCCGTCGGCAATTGCGCCGCCTCGGCCTGGGCCATGACAGCCGGCGCAGCTTCTCGACCACCGACGTCGACTTCTACAAATGGACGCAGTGGATCTTTCTGCAGATCTACAACGCCTGGTTCGACACCAGCGCGAACAAGGCGCGTCCGATCTCCGACCTGGTCGCCGAATTCGACTCCGGGGCACGCATCCTCGATGACGGGCGTGACTGGGCGCAGCTGTCGGCGGGTGAGCGCGCCGACGTGATCGACGGCCACCGGCTGGTCTACCGCTCGGACTCGATGGTCAACTGGTGTCCGGGTCTGGGCACTGTGTTGGCCAACGAAGAGGTCACCGCCGATGGGCGAAGTGACCGCGGCAATTTCCCGGTGTTCCGGAAGCGGTTGCGGCAGTGGATGATGCGGATCACGACGTACTCCGACCGGTTGCTCGACGACCTCGAACTGCTGGACTGGCCGGAGAAGGTCAAGACCATGCAACGCAACTGGATTGGACGCTCCACCGGTGCGGCGGCGTTGTTCGCTACGAACACCACCGACGGCTCAACGGTGGGTATCGAGGTCTTCACCACCCGCCCGGACACGCTTTACGGTGCCACCTACCTGGTGCTCGCCCCCGAGCACGAGCTGGTCGACCGGCTGACTGTCGAGGCCTGGCCGGACGGAGTGGATCAACGCTGGACTTTCGGAGCCGCCACGCCGGCCGCGGCCGTCGCCGACTATCGCAAGGCGATCGCGGCGAAGTCCGATCTGGAGCGCCAGGAGAACAAGACCAAAACCGGTGTGTTCTTGGGCAGTTACGCCACCAACCCGGCGAACGGTCAGCAGGTCCCGATCTTCATCGCCGACTATGTGCTGGCCGGCTACGGCACCGGAGCCATCATGGCGGTTCCCGGGCACGATCAGCGTGACTGGGAGTTCGCCGCCGAGTTCGGCCTTCCGGTGGTGGAAGTCATTGCCGGCGGCGACATCTCAGTATCCGCTTACGCGGGCGATGGCACTCTGGTCAATTCCGGACCGCTGGACGGCATGGCCGTCGGGGACGCCAAGAAGGCGATGACTCAACAGCTGGAGGCTCAGGGCCGCGGCTGGGCGCGCATCGAATACAAGTTGCGGGACTGGCTTTTCGCCCGCCAGCGGTACTGGGGCGAGCCGTTCCCGATCGTCTTCGATGCCGACGGCCGCGCGCACCCGCTGGACTCCGCCGCACTGCCGGTCGAGCTGCCCGACGTCGCCGACTACTCACCGGTGCTGTTCGACCCGGACGACGCGTCCAGCGAACCGTCGCCCCCGCTGGCCAAGGCGACCGATTGGGTGCATGTCGAGCTGGACCTCGGCGACGGACTGCAGCCCTACACCCGTGACACCAATGTCATGCCGCAGTGGGCCGGAAGTTCCTGGTACGAGTTGCGTTACGCCGACCCGCACAACGCCGAACGCTTCTGCGCGCCGGAGAACGAGGCCTACTGGATGGGCCCGCGGCCCGCCGAGCACGGACCCGATGATCCCGGCGGCGTGGACCTCTACGTCGGCGGCGCCGAGCACGCGGTGTTGCATCTGCTGTACTGCCGCTTCTGGCACAAGGTGCTGTACGACCTCGGGCACGTCAGCTCGCGCGAGCCCTATCGCCGCCTGGTCAACCAGGGCTACATCCAGGCTGCCGCCTACACCGACTCCCGCGGGTCTTATGTGCCGGCAGCTGACGTCGTGGAGCGTGACGGAAAGTTCTATCTGCCGGGCGCTGACGGTGACACGGAAGTGTTCGCCGAGTACGGCAAAATGGGCAAGAGCCTGAAGAACTCGGTGTCTCCGGACGAGATCTGCGACAGCTACGGCGCCGACACACTGCGGGTCTACGAGATGTCGATGGGCCCGCTGGACATGTCGCGGCCGTGGGCCACCAAAGATGTGGTCGGCGCACATCGCTTCCTGCAGCGGGTGTGGCGGCTGGTCGTTGACGAGGAGACCGGTGAGACCCGGGTGCTCGACGGCGAACCGGACACCGAGACCCTGCGACTGCTGCACCGCACCATCGTGGGGGTGTCGGAAGATTATGCGGCACTGCGCAACAACACCGCGGCTGCCAAGTTGATCGAGTACACCAACCACCTGACCAAGGAGCATCGCGAAGGGGTTCCGCGCTCGGCGGTTGAGCCGCTGGCGCTGTTGCTCGCGCCGCTGGCTCCGCACCTGGCCGAGGAACTGTGGCGGCGACTCGGCCACGATTCCTCACTGGCGCACGGCCCCTTCCCGGTGGCCGACCCGGCCTACCTGGTGACCGACACCGTCGACTACCCGGTGCAGGTGAACGGCAAGAAGCGCGGACTGGTCACGGTGCCCGCCGATGCCGATAGCGACGCGATCAAGGCCGCTGCCCTGGCCGACGACAAGGTGCAGGCATTCCTGTCCGGTGCCGCCCCGAAGAAGGTGATCGTGGTGCCCGGCCGGTTGGTGAATCTAGTGGTGTGACAACGATCTGAGGCGACAGCATGGGGGCCGAGAGCGAAGCATTCCACGAGACGCTGGCGGAGTTGGGGCTGTTCGACGGTCTCGACGCCCCTGTTGCAGGGCATCGAACGTGCGCTGGGGCTGCCGCGGTTGGATGATCCCGATGCCGCCCTGCTTTTGCGGGCTGACGGCGAGGCCGCCGCGCGATTGCAGCAACTTATCGGGGCCGGACTGGACCCGGGCCAAGTGCTGCTGATGATTCGCCGGCTTTCCGAGGGCATTTCCCGGGCGGTTCCGGCATTCCGGTACAGCACTATCTCGGCGATCATGCGGCCGGGTCTCACCGAGGTTGAGGTCGCCAAAGCGCACGAGGAAATCGTGCGAACCGTTACACCCTTGTTGGGGGACATGATTCGCGACGTTCTGCTTGTCCAGCTACGGCGGGTGCTGGAGGGTGAGGAGGTCAACGCCACCGAGCGGGCGGCCGGCGTGGCGCTTCCCGGGGCGCGGCAGCTCGCGGTGGCCTTCGCCGACATGGTCGGGTTCACCCGGCTGGGCGAGGCGATACCGCCCGAAGAATTGGTGGGACTCGTTGAGCGCCTTGCCGATCTGGCCCACGAGGTGGTCCACCCTCCGGTGCGGCTGGTCAAGACGATCGGCGATGCGGTGATGCTGGTGTCGTCCGACGCCGCGCCCGGGATTGGTTCGGCAGCCCGGTGAATGTCGCGAGCCGGGTCACCAGCGTCGCCGAGCCCGGTGAGGTCATGACGGAGGGCGCGGCCCGCGAGGCCGTCGGGGAGGCTCCGGGGTACGCCTGGTCGTTTGTCGGCACCCGTGCGCTCAAGGGTGTGGAGGGCGAGACCAGATTGTTCCGGGTGCGGCGGCAGGAAACCCGATAGCTCAGCGCGGCCGGACCACCACTTCTTGCAGCTGTGCCTCGGCGGGTGTGCGTATCGCGGCGGCCACCACTTCGGCGACGGTGTCGGGACGCAGGAATCGGGCCGGGTTGTACTCGCCGCCCTCGTAGGCGACCAGGTCTTGTTGCATGTCGGTGTCGACCCGGCCCGGGTACACGGTGGTGACCCGTAGTGCGGGCTCGTCGCTGCGCAGTGAATCCGCGAACGCCCGCAGCGCGAACTTGCTCGCCGAATACGACGCCATTCCGGGGGAAACCCGTTGCCCGGCACCGGAGTTGATGAATACCACCTGCCCGCGGGCCGCCCGCAACGCGGGCAACAGAGCCAGGGTCAGGGCCACCGCACCGAATACGTTCACCTCGAAGGTGGCCCGCCACTCCTCGATATAGGACTCGCCGGCGGCACCGGGCAGCATCACCCCGGCGTTATGCACCAACACGTCGAGTTCGTCGACGATCTCGGTGGCCGCCTCGATCCCGTCGATGTCGGCCAGGTCCAGCGGCCAGGTGGTGGCGCCGAGCCGTTCGGCCACGGCGTCCAACCGCGCCGACGGGCGACCGGCGAGCAACAGGGTGTGGGTCGGCGCCAACGCCGCCGCTATCGCCGAACCGATACCACCACCGGCTCCGGTGATCAGCGCAGTCGGCATCAACCGCAATCCATGGGGCAGCCCGCATCGCCGGCGGCTGCCGGTTCGACACCATCACAGGTCGCCAGCCGCTCCAGGGGCTCGAGCGCGCGGGTCAGGGTGTCGAGTTCTTCCTGGCTGAGCTTGTTCAGCATCGCCGCCAACGCCGCGTGCCGGTTTGCCAGCGACTCGCGGTGGCTCGCCAGACCCTCGGGGGTGATGTCGACCAGCACGGCCCGCAGATCCGAGGGATCGCGGCTGCGCTTGACCAGACCGATCTTCTCCAGGCGGCGGATCGCCACTGTGGTGGTGGGGGTGCGGACCCGCTCATGGGCGGCCAGCTCGGTCATCCGGATGGGGCCCCGGTCCAGCAGCGTGATCAGGATCGACAGCTGAGCCAGCGTGAGTTCGCCAGTCGGGGTGCCTCTGCTGATATCGCCGCGACGCAGGATCGAGAACAGTTTGGACAGCGAACGGTGCAAGCCTTCTGCGATCGCCGTCACCTGCGGCGTATCGGCCTTGCTCTCCGTCATAGTTCGCCAGTCTAACGGGTGACTGTGAAGCGGGTTGACAAGTCGTACAGGTTGCTGTCACAACACCTGGGACAGAAACTTCTGCAGCCGCTGCGTCTCGGCGTTGTCGAAGATCTGATCGGGCGGCCCGCACTCCACGACCTGGCCCCGGTCCATGAACACCACCGTGTCCGACGCCGAGCGGGCGAAGCCCATCTCATGGGTGACCACCACCATCGTCATGCCGTCGGCCCCGAGTTCGGCGATCAATGCCAGGATCCCCTTGACCAACTCCGGATCCAGCGCCGAGGTGGCTTCGTCGAAAAGCATCACCTGCGGCTGCATCGCCAGGGCGCGGGCGATCGCCACCCGTTGCTGCTGGCCGCCGGAGAGCGCCGAGGGGCGGGAGGTGGCCTTCTTCTTCAGCCCGACCCGATCCAACAGCCCCAGCGCCAGTTCGCGGGCGGCGTCGTCGGACATCCCGCGCAGCTTGCGCGGAGCCAGCGTGATGTTGTCCAGCACGCTGCGGTGCGGGAACAGATTGAAATGCTGGAACACCATCCCGATCCGCTGCCGCAGCTCGTCGGGGTCGTCGGCCAACACCGATCGGCCGCCCAAGAGGACGTCGCCGGCATCGGGTTCGTGGAGCCGGTTCAAGGTGCGCAGCATCGTCGACTTACCCGACCCGGAGGGGCCGATCACCGCGGCGGTGGCGCCCGCCGGCACGTCGAGGTCGACTCCGCGCAACACCTGGTGTTTGCCGAAGGACAACTCAATTCCTTTGGCCGCCAGCGACACCGGCTCGCGCGCTGCGGGCGCCGTCACGTCATCTCCTGACTGGAGATCGCCGGGCTCAGCTCGACGGCATCGTCGGGTTCGGGGGGCCTGCCGCGCCGCAGCCGATGATCGACGACGTTCACCAGGTGCGTCAGCGGGATGGTCAGAGCCAGGTAGAGGATGCCTGCGGCCACCAAGGGGGACAGGCTGCCGGTCTGGGCGTTGAAGTCGCGTCCCACCTGGAACAACTCCCGCTGACCGGCGACCAGGCCGAGGAAGTACAGCAGCGCCGACGCTTTGAGCAGGGCGATGAACTGGTTGACCAGTGCCGGCAGCACCCGCCGGATGCCCTGCGGGATCACCACCAGTCGCATCGCCTCCGGGTAGCCGAAACCCAGTGCGCGCGAGGCCTCCAGCTGACCGGACTCCACACTCTGGATGCCCGAACGCAGGATCTCTCCGATGTACGCCGCCGCGGTCAGCCCCAGGGCCGCGATCCCCAGCGGATAGGGATTGTTGTGCGTCAGGCCGCCCACCAGCGGCCCGACCGCCAGGCCGATGAGCAGGATGATCAGCACCTCGGGCAACCCCCGGAAGATGTCGGTGTAGATCCGCGCCGGCCAGCGCAGCCAACGGCTGCGCGAAAGGCCGGCCACGGCCAGCCCCAGGCCGGCGATCAAGCCGATGACGCCGCCGCTCACCGTCAGCAGCACCGTGTTGGGCAGGCCGGTCTTGAGCAGATCGGGCAGGGCGCGCCGGTACAACTGCCAGTCGAAGAAGGAGTCGCGTAGCTGCGCCAGAGTCGATTTGGGTGTGTACGGTTCCGACTCGGGCCGGTGATGCCGGGCCGCAATCGCGGCGAAGTCTGGCAGGTGCGGGGTGGCCGCCGACTTGGAACCCGGCTGCCAATCCGGCGGCAACGGCCGCGGCACCCAGTCGGTGAACAGCTGCGGCCAGGTGCCGTCTTCGATGACGGCGTCCAAGCCGGAGTTCAGCGCCGAGATCAGCGCCTGGTTCCCCTTGGCCACCGCGTACGCCTCGAAGCCGGCCGGGCTGAACGTGTAGCCGACGATCTGTGCCGGGTCACCCGGCTTCAACAGGTTCAGTGCGGTCAGCGACGGGGCCACCCACGCGTCGACCTGGTGGCTTTTCAGGCTGGCGTAGAGCGTGACCGAGTCGGGGAACCGCACCGGTTCGACTTCCAGGGCGTCGACGGCGTAGGCGTCTTCGACCGTGCCTTGGACCACCGCGATGCGCTGACCGCTGGCCAGGGAGTCGAATCCGGTGATCCCGGATCCGGCCGGGACCACCAGCGCCATGTACCCGAAGTCGTAGCCGTTGGTGAAGCCGACGGTGCGGCGGCGCTCGTCAGTGGCGTTGATCGACGCCGACCCGACGTCGAAGCGTCCCGACTCCACCTGGGCCAGCAGGCCGAAGAAGTCGGTACCGACGAAATGCACCCGCAAGCCCAGCTTCTTGGCGATGGCCCGTAGCAGTTCGTTGTCGAACCCGCTGTAACGGCCGTGGGCGTTGATGCAGTTCGTCGGTGGGCTTTCGGTCAGCGTGCCGACCGTCAACACTCCGGGGGTGCCCAGCCCGAGCTTGGTCACGTCAATCGAACTGAGCGGTTCGACGCCGGCCGTGGTGTATTTGTCCTCGCGTGGCCGCTTGGCGTTGGCCAGTTTGACCGGCAACGCGACCGCGGCCTGCTCCCCGGGCGGGGTGCACAGGTCCGGGGCGGCCCCGGCCGGCGGCACCGCCGCCAGTCCGCCCACGATCATGCACGTGGCGATGAACGCCGCGAGCCTTATTGCTGGTCGCGCCATCGGCACAGCGCCTCGGCGGCGGACAGGTCGTAGTCGGGTCCGCTGCTGCCGATGGTCAGCAGGCGGACCCCCAGTCCGGTCAGTGCGTCGGCCTCGGCCAGCAATTCGGCCACCGTGCCCCGGGTCTGGTCGCCGCCCAGCGCCGCCGAGTGTTCGATGGTGGCGGGGTCTCGCCCGACGGCGGCACAGTGCTCCGCCAGCACGGCTGCCTTGTGCGGGTAGGCGTCGGCGTCGGCGAAGCTGTGCCACATGTCGGCGTGCTCGGCGACCAAGCGCAGGGTCTTGCGCTCCCCGCCGCCCCCGATCAGTAGCGGGATCGCTCGGGTAGGCGGCGGATTCAACTGCGTCAGACGGCTTTTGATCCGGGGCAGCGCGCCGGCCAAGTCGTCGAGGCGGCTGCCGGCGGTGCCGAACTCGTAGCCGTATTCCCGGTAGTCCCGGTGTTTCCAGCCCGAGCCGATGCCCAGGATCAGCCGGCCGTCGCTGATGTGGTCGACGGTGCGGGCCATGTCCGCGAGCAGCTCCGGGTTGCGATAGGAGTTACACGACACCAGCGCGCCGATCTGGATGCGCGAGGTCTGCTCGGCCCAGGCGGCCAGCATGGTCCAGCACTCGAAGTGCGGTCCATCGCGGTCGCCGTAGAGCGGGAAGAAATGGTCCCAGTTGAAGGCGATGTCGACGCCGAGGTCTTCGCAACGCCGGACCGCGTCGCGGATGGCGCCGTAGTGCGCGGCGTGTTGGGGCTGCAGTTGGACGGCAATGCGGATGGGCCGGGCCATCTCGCCACCTTATCCCCGGAACCGCGGTGCTGATGCGGCGCTTCCAGCTTCGCCTCTCCTTCGTCGAGCCTCGCTGAACCGCCGGTGTCGCTGCGGCGCTTCCAGCTTCGCCTCTCCTTCGTCGAGCCTCGCTGAACCGCCGGTGTCGCTGCGGCCGTCTCAGCTCCGGTTCTCGGCGAGGGCCATCCGAAGCAGCTCGACCAGGACACGAGGCCGATCACTTTGTACGGAGTGTCCGGCACCGTCCACCACGTGGGTGGTCAGCCCCGGCGAGCGTTGGGTGAACTCGGCGACGTCGTCGGCGGTGACGAAGAACGAATCGCCGCCGCGGATCAAGGTGGTCGGCGCGGTGATCGCCGAGACATCGGTCCACAGCTCGGTGAAGTCGCCGACCGAGCGGATGGTGTCGTAGCGCCACGTCCAACTGCCGTCGGGCAACCGACGAGTGTTGTGGAACAGCCCGCGTCGCAGGGACTCCACATCGCGGTGCGGCGCCGCGGCCGCTGTGACGGCCAGCAGCGACTCGAACTCGGGGAAGGTCCGGTCGCCTTGGGCCAACGCCACGGTTCCGCGGTCGGCGGCACTCATCTCGGCATGGCGCTGCAAAGCCGACGGCGTCACATCCACGATCGCCAACCGGGGCACCAGCTCGCCGGCGGTGGCCGCCAGGCGGATCGCGGTCAGCCCGCCCAGCGACATACCGACCACCAATTCGGCATCGGAGGCCAGCTCCTGCAGTACGGGCGCCAAAGTGGCGGCATTGCGCTGCGGTGAGTAGTCGCCGTCCGCACGCCACGCCGAACGGCCATGGCCGGGCAGGTCCACCGCCAGCGCGGGCTCGCCGAGCCCGAGGATGACGGTGTCCCAGGTGTGAGCGTTCTGCGCGCCGCCATGCAGGAACACCACCCGCGGCGGCGCCGAACCCCAGCGCAGCGCACTGACCTCACCGGCCTCGATCCGCTCCACGTCGAGCAACGGACCGGTCAGACCGGCCTGCTCGGCGTTGCCTCCCAAGAGGGCGAACTCCGAGAGGCCGGCCAGCTCGTCGTCAGTCATGTGCGGTGCGCAGCGGCGGCCGCTAGCCGACGATGAATTCCTCGAGCTGGGCGCGCGCGACGTCGTCCGCCAGCTGCTTGGGCGGGCTCTTCATCAGGTATGCCGACGCCGGCAGGATCGGTCCGCCGATGCCGCGGTCCTTGGCGATCTTGGCGGCACGCACCGCGTCGATGATGATGCCGGCCGAGTTCGGCGAGTCCCACACCTCGAGCTTGTACTCCAGGTTCAGCGGCGCGTCACCGAAGGCGCGACCCTCCAACCGCACGTAGGCCCACTTGCGGTCATCGAGCCAGGCGACGTGGTCGGACGGGCCGATGTGGACGTTCTTGTCCTCGACCTTGCCGGCCAGCGAGCCGGTCAGGTTAGAGGTGACGGCCTGGGTCTTGGAGACCTTCTTGGACTCCAGCCGCTCACGCTCAAGCATGTTCTTGAAGTCCATGTTGCCGCCGACGTTGAGCTGGTACGTGCGGTCGAGCGTGACACCGCGGTCCTCGAACAGCTTGGCCATCACCCGGTGGGTGATGGTGGCGCCGACCTGGCTCTTGATGTCGTCGCCGACGATCGGCACGCCGGCGTCGGCGAACTTCTTGGCCCACACCGGGTCGGAGGCGATGAACACCGGCAGTGCGTTGACGAACGCCACACCGGCGTCGATGGCGCACTGGGCGTAGAACTTGTCGGCCTCTTCAGAGCCCACGGGCAGGTAGGAGACCAGCACGTCGACCTTGGCCTCGCGCAGGGCGGCGACCACGTCGACGGCCTCGACGTCGGAGACCTCGATGGTCTCGGCGTAGTACTTGCCGATGCCGTCCAGGGTCGGGCCGCGCTGCACGATCACGTTGGTGGGCGGCACGTCAGCGATCTTGATGGTGTTGTTCTCCGAGGCGAAGATGGCCTCGGACAGGTCGAAGCCGACCTTCTTGGCGTCCACGTCGAACGCCGCGACGAACTTCACGTCGCGGACGTGGTACGGGCCGAAGCGCACGTGCATCAAGCCGGGGACCGTCGAGGTGTCGTCGGCGTTCTGGTAGTACTGGACGCCTTGGACCAGCGAGGACGCGCAGTTGCCGACGCCGACAATGGCGACCCGCACATCCGTCGTTTGCTCAGTCATTTTCGACGCTCTCCTTTTTCTGCTTTCAATGCTGAAGTGCTGTGTTGTGTTGTCCCGATACCCGCGTCCGTACGCGGGATCAGGGTTGTTCGGCGCGGTTCGATGCCGCCGGGTCTCTCCTCGCGCGCTGCGCGCGCTCGTCGCCCCCGGACGAGCCCTGCGATACGCGTTCGGCCGCGATCAACTCGTTGAGCCACTTGACCTCCCGCTCACTGGACTCCAGCCCGAGCTGGTGCAGTTGGCGGGTGTAGCGGTCCAATGAGTTGCTGGCCCGTGCCACCGCGTTGCGCAGACCTTCCCGGCGTTCTTCCACCTGCCGGCGGCGGCCTTCGAGAATCCGCATCCGCGCCTCAGCGGGGGTGCGGTTGAAGAACGCCAGGTGGACTCCGAAGCCGTCGTCGGTGTAGTTCTGCGGACCGGTGTCGGACACCAGCTCGTTGAACCGCTGACGGCCGGCGTCGGTCAGCCGGTACACCCGTCGGGCCCGGCGCACCGGGGTCCCCGTCGGCGCGGCGTCCTCGGCGATCACCCCAGCCAGCTGCATGCGCCGCAGCGCGGGATACAGCGAGCCGTAGGAGAACGCCCGGAACGCACCCAGCAGACCGGTCAACCGCTTCCGCAGCTCGTAGCCGTGCATCGGAGACTCGAGCAGCAAGCCCAAAATCGCAAGCTCAAGCACTCCAGTCACCTCCTGAGATGGTGTAGCTACGTCCGGTCGACGGTTCGCGCCATAGTATCGCGCCGATATAACCAAGCCCAAGTGGCTACTGTTCGCCCGATGTTCAATAGCGTGAAACCCGCCGGTCAGGACGGGTAATTGATGCGCTTGACGGTTCCGTCGCCGGCGAAAGCGATGTAGCCGCCGCCGTAGTCGCTGGAAACGTACACCGACAGCGACAGCGCCCCCGGTGTGGTGGGATCCCGCGCCGGATCGACGATCAGGTAGGTGCTTTTCACGTCGGCGGGTTTGATCCCGAGCGTCTCGGGAGCCCCGCGCAGGATGCCGACCGCGGCTTTCACGTCGAATGCGCTCAGATCGACGAGCACGTCATCGCTGCTCTTGGACGAGGTCGACGGGTCATCCCAGCCGCCGCGGTAGGAGTAGTCCAGTTTGCGGCGCTCTTCGGTCGGGTCGGGACGATTCAGCGATGCGTAGTCGGGGTAGACCACCAGCCGGTAGCCCATGGTGTCGCCGAACTTCTGCCGAGCCTGCTCCAGCAGGCCGGTCAGCCCGCCCAGGGACTGCAGCTGTCGTGGCGGGGTGAGTACCACCGGCGCGACACCGTCCGGCTTGGCGCCAGGATCCGAGGTGAAGCTCAGCGGCGAGCTGGTGTTCCCGTACATCGCCCAACCGAGCAGCATTCCCGCCACCAACGCGGCGCCCAGTGCGCCCAGCGCCTTGACGGCGACACCGCGCACGCCGAACTCGGCGGGACCGCGCAGCGTCGGCAGCTTGACCGGCGCGGTCTCGGTCTGCAGGTCACCGACCAGGGAATGCAGGTCTCCCAGGGTCACGGCGCGGGTGGCCGCGCTGATGCGCTCCTGGTGTTCGGCGCTGGACACCTGCCCCTGGGCCAGAGCGCTGTCCAGGATTCGGCAGACGTCGTCCCGGTCGCTGTCTTTGGCCCGAGTGCCCGCGGTCTGCCGTGTCGCCACGGCGACGATAGTAAAAGAAGGCCGCGCCGCGTTGACGCCGAATCCGCCGGTTGGGGGCGTTGATCGCCACCGCCGGTGTGCACCCGACGTACTCTGGTGACCGTGCGATTGCAGCGACAGGTAGTGGACTACGCGCTCCGGCGGCGTTCCCTGCTGGCCGAGGTCTACTCCGGGCGCACCGGGGTCACTGAGGTGTGTGACGCCAACCCCTATCTGCTGCGCGCCGCGAAGTTCCACGGCAAGGCCAGTGCGGTGGTCTGCCCCATCTGCCGCAAGGAGCCCCTCACCCTGGTGTCCTGGGTGTACGGCGACCAGCTCGGAGCGGTCTCGGGCTCGGCGCGTACCGCCGAGGAACTGGTCCTGTTGGCCACCCGGTTCTCGGAGTTCTCGGTGTATGTCGTCGAGGTGTGCCGGACCTGCAGCTGGAATCACCTGGTGAAGTCGTATGTGTTGGGCCTCGCGAGCCCGCCCAAGGGATCCCGCGGTCGACGGCCGGCACGCAGCGGAGCCCGTACCGCCAGTGAGTAAACATCACGACGACGGGTCCGATGCTGGCTCGGCCCGGCCCTCCGACGCCGGCCGCCGCCCACCGTCGGGACCTGATGACCGGCAGACCACAATCATTCCGGCGGTCGACGACGCCGTGACGGCCGACCTGCGGGACCCGATCGACGCGGTCCGGGCGGCCCTGGACGGGGCTCCTCCGCCCCGCGAGCAGGCGTTGAGCGGACGGATCCCGCGGCGCGAGCCGCCGCCGGAGAAGCCGACCGCGCCGCCGCCGCGGCGGGCTGAGCGCTCCGCCCCCACCGATGCACCGGTCGCGCCGAATCCGCTGGAGTGGCTGCGTGCACATCCGCCGAACTGGCGATGGATCCGGCGCGGCCTCGGTATCGCTGTGGTGGTGATGCTGTTGTTGCCGGTCATCACCTTCGCTATGGCCTACTCCATCACCGACGTACCCTCGCCCGGCGACATCCGGACCAACCAGGTGTCGACGATCCTGGCCAGTGACGGTTCCGAGCTGGCCAAAATCGTTCCGCCGGAAGGCAACCGCGTCGACATCGATATCAACCAGGTGCCGGTCTACGTGCGTAACGCGGTGTTGGCGGCCGAGGACCGCGACTTCTACTCCAACCCGGGATTTTCGGTGTCGGGCTTCGCCCGCGCGATCAAGAACAATCTGTTCGGCGGCGACACCCAGGGCGGCTCGACGATCACCCAGCAGTACGTCAAGAACGCGCTGGTCGGGTCCGAGCGGGCCGGCATGGGTGGATTGGTCCGCAAGGCCAAAGAGCTTGTGATCGCCACCAAGATGTCCAGCGCGTGGCGCAAAGACGATGTGCTGCAGGCTTACCTGAACATCATTTACTTTGGCCGCGGCGCCTACGGGATCGCCGCGGCGTCCAGGGCCTACTTCGACAAGCCGGTGGAGGACCTCGACATCGCCGAGGGTGCGCTGCTGGCCGCACTGATCCAGCGGCCGTCCACCCTGGACCCTGCGGTCGACCCCGAAGGCGCACTGGACCGGTGGAACTGGGTGCTCGACGGCATGGTGGAGACCGGGGCCCTTTCCGCCAGTGAGCGTGCCGCCCAGGAGTTTCCGCCCACCGTGTCACCCGAGCTGGCCCGCTCCCAGAACATCACCACCGGACCCAACGGGTTGATCCAGCGGCAGGTGACCCAGGAGCTGCTCGAGCTGTTCAACATCGACGAGCAGACGCTCAACACCCAGGGCCTGCAGATCACCACCACCATCGACCCGGCGGCGCAGGCCGCCGCCGAAGACGCGGTGGCCACGTACCTCAAAGATCAGATTCCCAACATGCGGACCGCGGTGGTGTCCATCGACCCGCGTGACGGCGGAGTGCGCGCCTACTACGGGGGCTCCGATGCCAACGGTTTCGACTTCGCCCAGGCCGGGTTGCAGACCGGGTCGTCGTTCAAGGTGTTCGCGCTGGTGGCCGCGCTCGAACAGGGCATCGGTCTGGGCTACCAGGTCGACAGTTCGCCGCTGACCCTCGACAACGGCCGTACCAAGATCACCAACGCCGAGGGTGAGGGCTGCGGTGTCTGCAACATCGCCGAGGCGCTCAAGCGCTCACTGAACACCGCCTACTACCGGCTGATGCTCAAGCTCAAGAACGGGGCGCAGGACGTCGCCGACGCCGCGCATCAGGCCGGGGTCGCGAAGAGCTTCCCCGGCGTGCCGCACACGCTGTCGCAGGACGGCGGCCCTCCCGAAGGCGGCGTGGTGCTCGGCCAGTATCAGACCCGGGTCATCGACATGGCCTCGGCGTACGCCACGCTGGCGGCCTCCGGCATCTATCACCCGCCGCACTTCGTGGAGAAGGTGGTCAGCGCCGACGGCCGGGTGCTGTTCGATGTGCGGACCTCCGAAGACACCGGTGAGCAGCGCATCCCCAAAGCGGTCGCCGACAACGTCACCTCCGCTATGCAGCCCATCGCGGGATGGTCGCGTGGGCACAACCTGGCCGGCGGACGGGCGTCGGCGGCCAAGACCGGTACCACGCAGCTGGGCGACACCGGTGCCAACCGGGACGGCTGGATGGTCGGCTACACGCCGTCGCTGTCGACCGCGGTCTGGGTGGGCACCACCGGGGGAGACGAACCCCTGGTGAATCAGTGGGGTGGCCCGGTCTATGGCGCGGGCATTCCGGCGGACATCTGGAAGGCCACCATGGACGGCGCCCTGAAGGGCACCCCCAACGAAACCTTCCCCACGCCTACCGAGATCGGCGGTTACGCCGGCGTCCCGGCCGCACCGCCCCCGCCCCCGCCCACGGACGACGGCCCGCCGTTGCCGCCGGAGGAGACCGTCATCCAGCCGACGATCGAGATCGCGCCGGGCATCACCATCCCGATCGGTCCGCCCACCACCATCACGGCCGCCCCGCCTGCCCCGCCTGCCCCGGCTGTGCCGCAAGCGCCCGAACCGGGCGGCCCGCCGGCGGCCGAGCAGCCGCCCGCTGCGCCGTAGTGCGTTTGTGACCTCGTTTCAACCCGATGGTGAGTCCACGGAAGTAACCTGTTGACCATGCGACTGCAGCGATGCGTGGGGGACGGCTGGCTGCTGAGCACTTCGCCGATCGCCGAAATGGGTTGCGCCCGAGTCGGTATGACGAAGGGCCGGAAGCCCGACTCCTATCCGCGGGGATGCCCTGGCCACCGGTGAAAGCCCAGGGTCCGACAGCGCCGAGCGCCGACAGCGCTGAAGAAGAACACTTCTTGACGACTACCGACGCCACGCCCACTGATGAAGAGAGCGGGCCGGACGCCGGCGCAGCCGCAGCCAAGTCCGCCGACTGCACTGAAGACAAGGCGGACCTGCAGGAGCGCCTGGAAGCGGTCAAGGCTGCCATGGAGCGGCCACGCCCGGATCGCGAAAAGTCCCCTATCCCAGACGAATCGCCGACAGATCTGGCAGCAGAGCCCGATCAGTACGAATCGCGTCGACGCCGGAGGTGGCGCTGGGCCAGACGCGGCCTGTACGCCGCCGCTGCGACGCTCCTGGCGTTGCCGGTCGTTACCTTCGGGATGGCCTACCGCACCGTGGAGATCCCCCAACCCGGTGACATCCACACCACTCAGGTGTCGACCATCCTCGCCGCCGATGGCACCGAGCTGGCGAAAATCGTTCCCCCGGATGGGAATCGGATTGACATCAAACTGGACCGGGTGCCGGCCCACGTACGTGACGCGGTGGTCGCCGCCGAGGACCGCGACTTCTACACCAACGCCGGCTTCTCGGTCTCGGGGTTGTTTCGGGCGGTCAAGAACAACCTCACCGGTGGTGACACCCAGGGCGGTTCGACGATCACCCAGCAGTACGTCAAGAACGCGCTGGTCGGGTCTGAGCGGGCCGGCATGGGCGGGTTGGTCCGCAAGGGCAAAGAGCTCGTCATCGCCACCAAGATGTCCGGGGAGTGGTCCAAGGACGAAGTGCTGGAGGCCTACCTCAACATCATCTACTTCGGCCGCACCACCTATGGGATCGCCGCGGCCGCCCGCGCGTACTTCGACAAGCGGGTCGAGGACCTGACCGTCTCCGAGGGCGCCTTGCTGGCGGCGGTCATTCAGCGGCCATCGGCGCTGGATCCGGCGATCAATCGGGACCGCGCGGTCGCCCGTTGGAATTGGGTACTCGATGGCATGGTGCAGACTGGCGCCCTGACGCTCAGCGAGCGGGCCAAGCAGGTCTTCCCGGCGACCATCCCGCCTGACCAGGCGCGCAATGCCGACCAAGCCTCCGGACCCGCCGGACTGATTCAGCGCCAGGTCACCGAGGAGTTGCTCGACATGTTCGGCATCGACGAGCAGACCCTGAACATGGAGGGACTGCGCATCACCACCACGATCGACATGAAGGCGCAGCGGGCGGTGGAGAAAGCCGTCAAGGCGACCATGGCCGGGCAAAAACCGACAATGCGGACCGCAGTGGTCTCCATCGATCCACGCAGCGGCGCGGTGCGCGCCTACTACGGTGGTGACGAGGTCGGCGGGTTCGACTTCGCCCAGGCCGGCTTGCAGACCGGGTCTTCATTCAAGGTGTTCGCCTTGGTGGCGGCGCTGAAGCAGGGTATCGGTTTGGGGGAGCAGATCGACAGCGGCCCGCTGACGGTCGGCAACACCAAGATCAGCAACGTGGGGGGAGCCAGCTGTGGAGTCTGCAACATCGCTGAGGCACTCAAGCGGTCGCTCAACACGGTCTACTACCGGTTGATGCTCAAACTCAAGCACGGACCGCAGGACGTCGCCGATGCCGCACACCAGCTCGGCGTCGCTGAGAGCTTTCCGGGCGTCGCGCACACCCTGTCCCAGGACGGCTCGGGCGGGCCCCCGGAGAATGGCATCGTGCTCGGCCAGTACCAGACTCGGGTGATCGATATGGCGTCGGCGTACGCGACCCTGGCCGACTCCGGGAGGTACCACCGGCCGCACTTCATTGAGAAGGTCGTGGGTCCCGACGACCGGGTGCTCTTCGACGGCACCACCAAGGACTCCGGGGAGCAGCGAGTTCCGAAAGCAGTCGCCGACAATGTCACTGATGCCATGAAGGCGATTCCGAGCTGGTCGGGCGGGCACGACCTGGCTGGTGGCCGCCCGTCCGCGGCCAAGACCGGCACCACCCAGCTCGGCACCACCGGGGCCAACCGGGACGCTTGGATGGTCGGCTACACGCCGACCCTGTCGACGGCGGTCTGGGTGGGCACCACCGGGGGCGACGAACCGCTGACCAGCAAGTGGGGCGGGCCGGTATACGGCGCGGGACTGCCGGCCGACATTTGGAAAGCCAGCATGGATGGCGCGCTGTCGGGTGACCCGATCGTGGAGTTTCCCAAGCCCACCGAGATCGGCGGCTTCGCCGGCGTGCCGACCAGCGCGCCGATACCGGTGCAGAACGACTGGTATCCGCCGCCGCCTGCACCGGGCCTTGACGAGCCGCCGCCTCCGCCGCCGGGCTTCCCGCTGCCGGAGGCCTTCCCGCCCCCGCCGCCGCCTCCGCCTCTGCCGCCGCCCCCGGAGCAGCCCCTGCCGCCCCCGGCGCCGGAGGCTCTGCCGTGACGGAGGAGACCACCGAACGCACCATGCGATCGCCCCGGCGGCTGGCGGCCGACCTGCGCAGCGCCGACGACCGCGACCTGCCCAGCCGCACCGATGTCGTCGGCCATGCGCTGTCGAACACCATCGGCGGCCCGGTCGGCCGGCACGCGCTGATCGGGCGGACCAGGTTCATGACGCCGCTGCGGGTGATGTTTTTGATCGCCGTGCTGTTCTTGGCGCTGGGCTGGACCACCAAGTCGGCGTGCCTGCAGAGCACCGGCAGCGGCAGTCCCGACCAGCGGGTGGCCAACTGGGACAACGAGCGTGCGTACTTCCAGCTGTGCTACTCCGACGTGGTGCCGCTCTACACCGCGGAGCTGCTGGATCAGGGCAAGTTCCCGTACAAGTCCAGCTGGGTGGAGAAGGACTCGTCGGGCAAGGAACAGATCCGCTACGACGGGCTGCCGGCCGTGCGCTACATGGAATATCCGGTGCTGACCGGTCTGTACCAGTACTCGGCGATGGCTTTGGCGAAGACATACACGGCAATCACCAAGGTGGTGAAGATCCCGGCGTTGAGCGGGGTGGCCGAGGTAGTGGTGTTCTTCGACATCGTCGCGCTGGGGCTGGCCCTGGCTTGGCTGGCGACGGTGTGGTCCACCGCTGTGTTGGCCGGTCGACGCATCTGGGACGCGGCGCTGGTGGCGGCTTCGCCGCTGGTGATCTTCCAGATCTTCACCAACTTCGACGCGTTGGCGACCGCGTTCGCCGGGGCCGGTCTGTTGGCCTGGGCGCGACGCCGCCCGACCGCGGCCGGGGTGCTGCTCGGTCTGGGCACCGCCGCCAAGCTGTATCCGCTGTTGCTGCTGTTCCCGCTGCTGGTGCTGGGGCTGCGTACCGGCCGGCTGCGGGAGGTCAAACGCACCGTGGTGGCCACCGCGGTCAGCTGGCTGGTGGTGAATCTGCCGGTGCTGTTGTACGCGCCGCGGGGCTGGAGCGAGTTCTTCCGGCTCAACTCCCGCCGCGGCGATGACATGGATTCGCTCTACAACGTGCTCCGGTCATTGACCGGCTGGCAGGGCTTCGACGGCGACCTGGGGATGTGGCAGCCCCCGACGGTGCTCAACGGAGTCGTCGCCGCGTTGTTTGCGCTGTGCTGCATCGGAATCGGCTACATCGCGCTGACGGCGCCGCGGCGGCCGCGCGTCGCGCAGTTGGCGTTTCTGGTGGTCGCGGCGTTCCTGTTGACCAACAAAGTGTGGAGTCCGCAGTTCTCGCTGTGGCTGGTGCCGCTGGCGGTGCTCGCGCTGCCGCACCGCCGGCTGCTGTTGGTGTGGATGACCGTCGATGCGCTGGTCTGGGTGCCGCGGATGTACTACCTCTACAGCGTTGCCGATCGCGGTCTCCCTGAGCAGTGGTTCACCACCACCGTGCTGCTACGTGACGTGGCGGTGGTGGTGCTGTGCGCATTGGTGATTCGGCAGATCTACCTCCCGCAGCAAGATCTGGTGCGCGCCCACGGGTGGGCCGACGACCCCGCCGGCGGGGTGTTCGATGCGGCACCGGATGCGCCCCTGCCCTGGCTTCGATCCCAGGCCGAAATGGGAACCGGCGGGCAGGTGAGTGCGCGACAGCTATAGGGTTTGTGCCCGTGCGGAAACCCCCGTGGTTGGCGTGGGCGCTCTGGGACTGCGGAGCCACCGGCCTCAACGCGATCACCATCACGTTCGTTTTCTCGGTGTACTTGACCGCCTCGGTCGGGGCGGGCGCCGGCACCTCGCCGGCCAGCTGGCTGGGCCGGGCAATGGCCATTGCCGGGATCGTGGTGGCCTTGATGGCTCCACTGACCGGCAACTCGATCACCGACCCACGGCGGCGGCGTGTGGCGTTGATCGTGTTGACCGGCACGGTTGCCGTGTTGACCGCGTCGATGAGCCTGATCCGCGATGACCCGCGTTACCTGTTGCCGGGCTTGGCACTGTTGGCCGTGACGGCCGCCTGCAGTGATCTGGCCACCGTCCCCTACAACGCGATGTTGCGGTCGGTCACCGTACCGCAGAACTCCGGCAGGGTTTCCGGTTTCGGTCTGGCCGCCGGTTACCTGGGCAGTGTGGCACTGCTGTTGGTGGTCTACGTGGGCTTCGTCGCGGGGGAGGGGTCCAACGTTGGTCTGCTGCACCTGCCGACCGCTGACGGGGTGAACGTGCGCGCGGCGATGCTGCTGACCGCGATGTGGTTCTTGGTCTTCGCGTTGCCGTTGCTGAGGTCACGGCCAAAGGCGTGTGCCGATGCCGCCGTTGACGATCTGCCGAACGCCGCCACGAAAGGCTTCCGCCAGCTTCGAGCCGATCTGGTCGCCGAATGGCGCCGTGACCACAACATCGTCTACTACCTGCTGGCCAGCGCGGTGTTCCGGGACGGGCTTACCGGGGTGGTCGCGTTCGGGGCGGTGTTGGGGGTGAACGTGTACGGCATCTCCGCTGCTGATGTGCTGCTGTTCGGAGTCACAGCCAGCACGGTGGCCGCGGTCGGGGCGGCGCTCGGCGGGCTGCTCGACGAGCGCATCGGGTCCAAGGCGGTGATCCTCGGCGCGTTGGCGTCGATGATCGTGGTGGGGCTGGTTTTGCTGGCACTGTCGGGGCCCCTGACGTTCTGGGTCTGCGGCTTGCTGCTGTGCCTGTTCATCGGACCGGCCCAGTCCTCGGCGCGCACCTTGTTGCTACAGATGAGCGCCACCGGAAAGGAAGGCCTGACCTTCGGGCTCTACACCACCACCGGGCGTGCGGCCACGTTCCTGGCGCCGACGCTGTTCTTCACCTTCGTGGATCTGTTCGGTGCCGACCGGGCCGGGCTCGGCGGCCTGTTGGTCGTGCTGGCGGCCGGATTGGTCGCGATGCTGCCCATCCGAACCTCCTCGCAAAGTGAACTGCGGGTACGTCCTTGAGGACTTGAATAGTGGTTTAGCGGCCTCTTTTTGGTACCTGAGTTTACGTAGGCGCAAGTTTGTCGTGACCGTGCTGTAACCTCGCGAGGGCGATGACTACCGCTCCTCCCCCTCCTCACGACCCGTCCGCCCTGCCGATCGCCGTTATCGGGCTGGCCTGCCGGCTGCCCGGCGGCATCGATTCTCCGCAACGGTTCTGGGAAGCATTGCTGCGCGGTGCCGACCTCATCGGCGAAGTGCCCGCGGACCGGTGGGATGTCGACGCCTACTACGGCTCCGAGCCGGGGCAGCCGGGCAGGTCGGTATCCCGATGGGGCGGCTTCCTGGACTCCATCGGCGCGTTCGATGCCGACTTCTTCGGCATGACCGAGCCGGAAGCCATCGCGGTCGACCCGCAACACCGCCTGCTGCTGGAGACCTCGTGGGAGGCCGTCGAGCATGCCGGAATCGACCCGGCGGCCTTGACCCGATCACAGACCGGGGTCTTCGTGGGGCTGACGCACAGCGACTATGAGCAGCTGTCCGCCGACTGCGGCGCCGCCGAGGGACCGTACGGATTCACCGCGACCAGCATCGGCTTCGCGTCCGCAAGGGTGTCGCAGGCCCTGGGACTGCACGGGCCGGCAGTCACGGTGGACACGGAGTGTTCCTCGGGCCTGATGGCAGTCCACCAGGCATGCCGCAGCCTGCAGGTCGGCGAGAGCGAGCTCGCCCTGGCCGGCGGCGTATCGGTGATGCTCGACCCCCGCAGGTCGGTGGCCGGCTCGCAGCAGGGCATATTGTCTCCGACCGGCCGTTGCCGGGCCTTCGACGCCGACGCCGACGGATTCGTGGCGGGTGAAGGCTGCGTGGTGTTGCTTCTCAAGCGACTGCCCGAGGCCATCCGCGATCACGACCGCATCCTGGCGGTGCTGCGCGGCAGTGCCGCCAATCAGGACGGCGGCACCGGAACGGCCGGGGCGCCGTCGCAGCCGGCGCAGGTCGCGGTGTATCAGACCGCATTGGCCGCGGCCGGCGTCGACGCCGCCACGGTGGAGCTGGTTGAAGCACACGGTCTGGGAAACCCGGCCGCGGATCTGACCGAGTACGCGGGCCTGGCCGAGGTCTACGGCACCGACCAGCGCTGCTTCGTGGCGTCGGTCAAGGCCAACTTCGGGCACTGCCAGTCGGCGTCCGGACCGCTGGGCCTGATGAAGGCGATACTGGCCCTGCAGCACGGCACGATCCCACGACATCTGAATTTCACCCGGCTGCCGGACCAGCTCGCTGGGATAGAAACCAACCTGGTTGTGCCGCTTGAAAATACGTCATGGCCGACCAAGGCGGGCCATCCGCGTCGGGCCGCGGTCTCTTCGCATGGCCGGTCGGGCACCAACGTGCACGTCATCGTCGAGCAACCACCGGTGTCGGCGGTGCCGGATGCGACCACGGAGACGGGGACAGCAGACGGCCGGCAGGCGCCCTTGCTCTTCCCGATATCGGCGAACTCCGCAGACCAGCTGCGGGTGACGTCCGCCCGGATGGCGGACTGGGTCGACGAACACGGCAGCGCGATGACTACCGTCGGCCTCGCCGATCTCGGCTACACGCTGGCGCGGAGGCGATCCCACCGGTCGGTACGAACGGCGGTGTCGGCGGGCAACTTCGGCGAACTCAGCGACGCGCTGCGCAAAATCGCCGGCAACGACTTGGCGTACCAGCCCGCTATCGAAGCGGATGGCCGCGGTCCGGTGTGGGTGTTCTCCGAGCAAGCTCCCCCGTGGGCGCCAATGGCGGCATTGCTCGCCGAAGAACCGACTTTCGCGGACGCGATCGCCCAGATGGAGCCGGTCGTCGCGGCAGAGGCCGGCTTCTCACTCGCCGAAGCCATCGCCGCCGAGCGGCCGCCGACCGAAGTCGAACGAGGGCAGCCGACGAACTTCGCCATCCAGGTCGCACTGGCCGAGGCGATGAAGGCCCACGGGGTTCGGCCGGGTGCCGTCATCGGGCATTCGCTCGGCGAGGCCGCGGCGGCCGTCGTAGCCGGCGGACTGACCCTGGAGGACGGGCTGCGCGTGGTATGTCGACGGTCACGTTTGATGTCGCGGATCGTCGGCAACGGCGCCATGGCCACCGTGGAACTGCCTGCGCAGCAAGTGCTGTCGGAGTTGTCTATTCGTGACGTGTCGGACGCGGTGCTCGCTGTGGTCGAGTCGCCGGAGTCGACGACCATCGGCGGAGACGCAGCGACTGTTCGGGGCCTGGTGGCCGACTGGCAGCAACAGGGAGTTCCGGCGCGTGAGGTGCCGACCGCAGTCGCCGCGCACTCGCCGCAGGTTGAGCCGGTCCTCAACGAGATGGCGCTGGCCCTCGCCGACCTCAAACCGGCTGAGCCCGAGATCCCCTACTACTCCGCGACTTTGTGGTCGCCCCGTGACCGGCCGGCATTCGACGGCCAGTACTGGGCGGACAACCTGCGTTACATGGCGCGGTTCGCAGCGGCCGTGCAGGCGGCGATCAAGGACGGCTACCGGGTCTTCGGAGAGCTGGCGTCGCACCCACGGCTGGCTGAGGTCCTCGAGCAGAATGCCAAGAACCTCGATATCCCGATCGCTGCACTGGCGGTCACCCCGGGTGAACACCAGCCCTGGAATGGATTGCGCGGGTTCGTCGCTGACCTGCACAGTGTCGGGACCGCGGTGGACTTCGCTGCGATCTACCCGTCGGGGGCATTGGTGGAAGCGCCGCTGCCGAGCTGGAGCCACCGTGAGCTGATACTCAGCCGGGAAGACGCAGACACCACCCCGCGCGGCGCGGCGGTCCGGGCGGTACACCCGTTGTTGGGAGCCCACGTCCACCTGCTGGAGGAACCCGAACGCCACGTCTGGCAGGGCGACGTGGGAATCGTGGCGCACCCGTGGCTCGACGATCACCGCGTTCACAACACGGCCATCCTGCCCGCGGCCGCCTACTGCGAGATGGCCCTGGCCGCCGCCCGTGCCGGCCTGGGCGAATCAGCCGAGATTCGCGATGTTCGGTTCGAACAGCTGCTGACCCTCGACGACCGGACATCGGTGTCCTCGGGGGCGGTGGTGGTGGCGCCCGGGGTCCTGGACTTCACGGTGCATACCCGTCAGGGCCGCGACGGTGTCGATTGCGCAACCGCGGTGTTGCAGGCTCAGTCGGCCGTTCGGCAGCCATCGACCCGCGATATCGCCGCGTTGCTGGCCGCGCACCAGGCCAGGGTGGACGGCGCCGAGCTACGAAAAACCGCTGCCCGTAATGGAATTCAATACAGTGCGGCGTTCTCGGGTTTGGTCGAGCTCCGGTTCGGCGACGGCGGACACACTATCGGTGCCACGGCCCTGGCCGAAGTTGCGCTGCCGGGGCCGGCCCGCCCGGAGCAGGCGCTCTATGAAGTTCATCCGGCCCTACTCGAAGCGTGCATCATGTCGGTCGTCATGCGACCCGACGTCCCGCGCGCCGGTGATGGGGGACTACTGCGCCCGGTCGGTGTGCGCAGGCTGCGCCGCCATCATCTGATCCGCGACGTGCGGTACTGCCTGAGCACTGTGACGGCAGCGCGATCCGACGCCTGCGAGGCTGATCTGGAATTGATGGACGTCTCGGGCAATGTGTTGCTCACCGTCGAGGGTCTGCAATTCGAGGCCGGCCGCTCGGAGAGCGAGTCCGCCGAACGCACCCTTGATGAGCGCCTCCTGACCATCGAGTGGGAGCGTCGTGACCAACCGGTTGCGGTGGCCCCCGATGCGGGAAGCTGGCTGCTGTTGAGCATGGCTGATGCCACAGATGCGCTGGCCGGCCGCCTCGGTGAGGTGCTCAACGGAGAAGGGGCGCAGTCGCACCCGGTTTCCCTGCCGATCGACCGCGGGTCCGTGGCAGACGGACTCAGCGGGATGCTTGATGGCCGGACCGGAGTTGTTGTGGTCACCCCACCGGCGCGCAACGATTCCAACTCCCCGCGGATCGGCCGCGAATTCGTGACCTACCTGCTAGACATCGTGCGGCAGATGGTGGCGCTTCCGGGGGAGTCACCGCGGCTGTATGTGCTGACCCGAGACGCCGCCGCGGTGCGACCTGAGGATCGGCCCAACCTGGAGCAAGCGGGCCTGCGTGGGCTGATTCGGGTGGTCGACTCGGAGTATCCGCACTTGAAGGTCACCCAGATCGATGTGGACGGCAGTGCTGCCGAACACGACGAGGCATTGGCCGCGCAGCTTGCGGCGCAACTTCAGGGCGGGTCGCAGGAGGACGAGACCGCGTGGCGTGACGGCGACTGGTACACCGCGCGGCTGCGCCCCGGACCGCTCGGCCCAGCCGATCGGCGGACCACCGTAGTCCAGCACGGCCAAGACTGTCTGCGCCTGCAACGCCGCGATCCCGCTGACCCCGAGTCGTGGGAACCGGTCGCCGCCCCGCGGATGGCGCCGGGCAGCGGTCAGATCGAGGTTGCGGTGGCGGCCACCGGAATCAACTGTGTGGGAGCCGCTCCCGTCGAGTACTCCACGATCGAGGCAGGCCTGCAGCAGCTGGGCGCCGATTTCGCGGGCGTGGTGACGGCCGTCGGCCCTGATGTCACCGGCCACCGCGTGGGTGACCACGTCGGCGGGGTCTCTCCGGACGGCTGTTGGAGCACCTTCATCACCTGCGATGCCCGGCTGGCGGCCACCCTGCCGGCGGAACTGCCGGTGTCCGAAGCCGCCGCCTGGCCGACCGCATATGCCACCGCCTGGTATGGACTGCACGACCTGGCGCGCGTGACATCAGAGGACAAGGTGCTGATTCATTGCGCTACCGGTGGAGTCGGTCAGGCCGCGATCGCGATTGCGCGCGCGGTCGGGTGTCAGGTGTTCGCCACCGCAGATACCTCGCAGCGGCGACAACAGCTGCGCGACATGGGTATTGAGCACGTCTATGACTCTGGCAGTCTTGAGTTCGCCGATCGGATACGCCACGACACAGCTGGCTACGGTGTCGACGTGGTGCTCAACTCGCTGTCCGGGGTGGCGCAGCGCGTTGGAATCGAACTGTTGAACTTCGGCGGACGGTTCATCGAGCTGGGCAAACAGGACGTCTACGGTGACAGTCGGCTGGGCCTGTACCCATTCCGTCGCAACCTGTCGCTGCACGTGGTCGACTTGGCGTTGCTGGCGCACAGTCATCCAGAAACGGTCCAGCGATTGCTGGGCACCGTCTACCGAAAGGCGGCTGACGGCAGTCTCCCGCAGCCGAAGACCATCCACCGACCTTTGCTGGATGCGCCCTCCGCACTGCGACTGGCGGGCGCCGATGGCTGCGCGGCAACGGTTTTGCTGGATGTGCCCCAGACCGGTAGCACCGTTGCGGTGGTGCCACCGGCGCAGACGCGGCCGTTCCGGGCCGATGGCGCCTACATCGTCACCGGTGGCACCAGCGGAGCCGGGTTGCACCTGGCTGCGGAGATGGCCGCAGCGGGATGTGGCCGCATCGTGCTGAACGGCGATTCGGCACCGGATCGCCAAGCGCAACAGACTATCGAGCGGTTGCGCGCACGGGGCACCGACATTGCGGTGGAATGCGGCGATATCGCGGAGCCGCAGACCGCGGACCGGCTGGTGGCGGCGGCGACGGCCTCTGGCCTGGCGGTGCGCGGCGTCCTGCATGCGGTCGCCCCGGAGGGCGACGCACCGCTGACCGAAACCACCGGTGGCCTGGTTGACCGCTGCTGGGAGCCGAAGGTCTACGGCGCGTGGAACCTGCATCGGTCGTTGCGCGAACAGGCAACCGCACAACCGTTGGACTGGTTCTGCGCGTTCTCCTCGACTGCGGCACTGATCGGATCGCCCGGCCAGGGCGCCGCCGCAGCAGCCGACAGTTGGTTGGACGCATTCGGACGCTGGCGCCAGGCCCAGGGTTTGCCGGCCACCGTGATCGGCTGGGGGCCGTGGGCCGATACCGGAAGTGTCGCTGACTCCGCCGACGGCGTGCCGGCTGCGATCACCTCCGCCGAAGCCGCCCGCGCCTTCCATGCGGTGCTGAGCTATGGCCGCCCCTACGCTGGATACGCGCCGATCACCCGTGCACCGTGGTTGGCGGCGCTGGCACACCGCAGCCCGTTCGCCGAAGCGTTCCGGCCGGTGCGGCGAAGCAGTCCCGACGCGCAGCGGTTCCTCGCCGGCCTGAAGGAGCTCCCGCGCGACGAATGGTTGGACTCGATCCAGCGTGTGGTCTCCGATCAGATCAGTCTGCTGTTGCGCCGTACCGTTGATCCGGACCGGCCGCTGCCCGAATACGGCCTGGATTCGTTGGCCAGCTTGGAGTTTCGTACCCGGATCGAAACCGAGACCGGGGTCCGTGTCGGTCCTGCTCAGCTCACCACGGTGCGTGGCCTGTCGCAGCACGTATGCGAGCAGCTGGCCGCACGCTTAGAACATGCGGAGTCTCGCGGGGGTAGGTAGTTTGAATCGGCCGGTCGCTGTCCCGAGTTGCCAGCCGAAGCGTTGTTAGCACGAGTAGAGGAGCAGACGTGCGTGTAGGGCCATTGGCGTTGGGAACGTTGGCGGACTGGGAGCCCGAGGCCGGGCCCACCGTCGTGTGGCAGCCGTCGGCTGCTGCGCTGGCCGCGGCGCGACAGGCGCCGGTCAACACCGTGCCTGCCAGTTACATGCAGGAACAACACATTCGCGGCTACATCGACCAGACGGCCGTCGGACTCGACTACTCGCGCCTGATGGTGCTCAGTTGCGACATGGCCGGCCGTTGCGACCGGCGGGCCATCGACTACATCATCAATGCGCACGTGCGGCGGCACGAGACCTACCGCAGCTGGTTCGAGCACACCGACGACGGACGCCTCATCCGCCACGTCATAGACGACCCGGCCGATATCCAGTTCGTCCCGGTCGATCACGGGGAACTGGCGTTGCCGCAGGTACGCGCTCTGTTGAACGAGACGCCCGATCCGTTGCAGTGGGACTGCTTCCGGTTCGGGATCATTCAGGGCAAGAGCCACTTCACCTTCTTCGCCAGCATCGATCACGTGCACGTGGACGCGGCGGTCGCCGGCGTGACGTTGATGGAGCTCTACTTCATGTACAACGCGCTGGTCGCCGGTGGAGCACCGCTGGAGTTGCCACCGGCGGGAAATTACAGCGAGTTCTGCGTCCGTCAGCACCGGTTCACCTCTGCGCTCACCGAAGAGTCGCCGGAGATCCAAGCCTGGCGAACCTTCGCCGAACACAACGACAACAGCCTGCCCGGTTTCCCGCTGCCGCTCGGCGACCCCGCGCAACCGTGTGACGCGGCCATGGTCACCGTCACCATGCTCGATGAGACGCAGACCGTCGATTTCGAGTCCGCCTGCACCGACGCGAACACGCGTTTCATCGGTGGTGTCCTGGCGTGCTGCGGCCTGGCTCACCGGGAACTCACCGGTGCGGACACGTTTTACGGACTCACCCCGCGGGATACCCGCAGATCTCCGGACGATGACCTCACCCTGGGCTGGTTCACCGGCCTGATCCCGATCACCGTTCCCGTCGCGGAGTCCTCGTTTGCGGACGCCGCCAACGCCGCGCAGATCTCTTTCGATACGGGCAGGACGCTGGCCGATGTGCCCTACCAACGGGTGCGCGAGTTGGTACCCAGCCTGGGCAAACCGCCGCCCAATTTTCCCGTCATCAATTTCCTCGACGCCGGGGCCGCCCCGTTGTCCGCGTTGATCGCCGCGGGCCTGGACGACCTGAACATCGGGGTGTACAGCGACGGCCGGTACTCGTATCAGATGTCGCTCTATGTGATCCGGGTCGGGGAGGAGACCGCTGCCACCGCGGTGTTCCCCGACAACCCGGAGGCCCACGAATCGGTGGCCCGCTACCTGGCGTTGTTGAAGTCCGTGTTTGAGCGGATTGCCGACCGGGAGAGGGTCGCATGAGCCCAGTCCCATTCACAGTGACGTGCAACTGCCGGAGGTGAACCTATCTTCAGCCGGCTAGGCGACTTCGTCGTACGGCGCCCATGGCCGGTGATCGGCTTCTGGGCGCTGCTGGTCGTGCTGCTGCCGCTGTTCGCGCCGTCGCTGACCGAGATGGCGCAACGTCATCCGGTGGCCGTGCTGCCCGCCGATGCCCCGTCGGTCCAGGCCGCCGCCAAAGTGTCCGCCGCCTTTGACGAGGACGGCTCGGAGAACGTGCTGACCGTTCTGCTCACCGATGAGGCGGGCTTGGATCGAGCCGATGAGAGGGTTTACCGCACGTTGGTGGACCGGCTGCGTCTTGATACCGAAGACGTGGTGATGCTGCAGGACTTTCACACCACCCCGGCGCTGCGGGAGGTGCTCGTCAGCGGTGACGGAAAAGCATGGATACTTCCGGTCGGGCTGGCGGGGGACTTGGGAACTCCGGAGGCCTACGCGGCATACGTCCGCGTTGCCGAGATCGTCAAGGAGACCGTTGCCGGGTCGACACTGACCGCCGACGTCACCGGCCCAGCGGCCACGGTCGCCGACCTGACCGATGCCGGGGCGCGGGACCGGTTCGCGATCGAGCTGGCGATAGGTGTGCTGCTGCTGTTCATTTTGGGCGTCATCTACCGCAACCCGCTCACCATGCTGCTGCCGCTGATCACCATCGGCGTATCGATGGTGGTCGCCCAGGCGGCAGTCGCGACCGCGTCACTGGTGAGCGGAATGGCCGTCTCCAACCAGGCCATCGTGATGCTCAGCGCCTTGATTGCCGGGGTGGGAACCGATTACGTCGTCTTCCTGGTCAGCCGCTATCACGACTACATCCGGATGGGATCCGGTACTGCCGAGGACTGCCGGCGCGCCGTGCAGCGCGCCCTGGCGTCGATAGGCAAGGTGATTGCCGCGTCTGCGGCCACCGTTGCCATCACCCTGCTGGGGATGGGCTTTGCCAAACTGGGGGTCTTCGCCACCGTCGGCCCGGTGCTGGCGATCGGGATCGCGGTGGCGTTCTTGGCGGCGGTGACGTTGCTTCCGGCCATTCTGACGCTGGCCGGACCGCGCGGATGGGTGGCACCACGCCCCGAACGCGCTGCGCGGTTCTGGCGCCGCACCGGGGTGCGAATCGTTCGGCGCCCCAAGACGTATCTGGTCGGTAGCCTGGCGCTGTTGCTGGCGTTGGGCAGTGCCGCCGGGCTGATTCGGTTCAACTACGACGACCGCAAACAACTGCCGGATTCCGTTGACAGCTCAGTGGGGTATGCGGCGCTGGATCGGCACTTCGCGGTGAACCAGACGATCCCTGAGTACCTGCTGGTCCAATCTCCCAACGATCTGCGTACGCCGCGGGCTCTTGCCGATATGGAGCAGATGGCGCAACGGATCAGCCAGATCCCGGGCGTGGCCGCCGTCCGCGGTGTCACCCGGCCGGGTGGGGAGTCGCTCGAAGAGGCCAGGGCCACTTATCAAGCCGGTGAGGTCGGGGGCCAGCTGGGCGACGCCGCGGGCTTGATCGCTGAGCGCGACGGCGACCTCAACCGGCTGACCACGGGATCCCGGAAGTTGGCAAACAGCCTCGAAGATCTGAACACCCAGGTCAGCCAGTCGCTTGGCAGCGTGCGAAGTCTGGTCGATGCGCTGGCGTATCTGCAGATGCAGTTCGGCGGCACCAAGACATTCGGTGAAATCGACCAGGCCACTAGGCTGGTCAACAGTATCCGGGCGCTCGGCGACGCCCTCCAGGTGACCTTCGCCGGGCTCGCGTCCAGCTTCGACTGGGTCGATCCCGTCACCGAGTCCCTCGATGCCAGCCCGACATGCGACGCCAATCCGATCTGCGGGACGGCGCGGGCCGAGTTCCACAAGCTGCAGAACGCCCGCGCCGCAGGCACTCTCGATGAGATCTCCAGCCTGTTTCGCCAGCTGCAGTCGGCGCAGCCCTCGCAGACGCTGTCGTCGGCGGTCAACGGGCTCAGCCGCTCCTTGCAGTCAGCCTCGCAGTCTCTGCATGCGCTGGGATTCGACAGCCCTCGTCGGGTGCAGCGCAAGGTCATCGAGATGCAGAACGGCACCAGCGAGCTCGCCAGCGCCGGCCGTCAGGTGGCCGACGGGGTGCAACTCCTGGTCGACCAGACCAAGGAGTTGGGACTGGGCCTCGACACCGCGTCAGCGTTCCTCATGACCATGGGCCATGAGGCTTCCGAACCGTCCATGGCGGGTTTCAATGTGCCCCGACAGGTGCTGGCCACGGAGGAATTCAAGGAACTGGCCCACACCTTCGTCTCGCCCGACGGGCATTCGGTGCGGTATTTCATCCAAACCGGTGAGGACCCGTTCAGCACCGAAGCCATGGACCAGGTCAACACGATTCTCGCGACCGCCCAAGCGGCGCAACCCAATACCGTGCTGGCGGATGCCTCGATCTCGATCTCCGGGTACCCTGTCACACTGCGCGATATTCGCGACTACTACGACCGGGATATCCGGCTCATCGTTGTCCTGACAACCCTGGTGGTGCTGCTGATTCTGACCGCCCTGCTGCGCTCGGTCATCGCACCGATCTATCTGGTGGGCTCGGTGATCGTCTCCTACCTGTCGGCGATCGGGCTCGGTGCCTTGGTCTTTCAGGTCATATTGGGCCAGCAACTGCATTGGAGCGTGCCAGGTTTGGCGTTTGTGGTGCTGGTGGCGGTGGGCGCCGACTACAACATGCTGCTGGCGTCCCGCTTGCGCGACGAGTCGTCGCTGGGCGTGCGGACCAGCGTCATCCGCACGGTCGGCTCAACCGGCGCGGTGATCACCGCAGCGGGACTCATATTCGCCTCCGCGATGTTCGGGCTGCTGTTCGCCAGTGTGGGGGCCGTGGTGCAGGGCGGCTTCGTGATCGGCGCCGGCATCCTTGTGGACACCTTTGTGGTGCGCAGTATTACCGTGCCCGCCGCGGCCGCGCTGCTGGGACGGGCCAATTGGTGGCCCGCGCGACCGTGGCTACAACCCCGGCCCGACTCTCTGAAACGGGGCAGCGCCAACGGCGATGTGATCGAGACGGTGGCCGACGCCTGAGGCCGTGGGTCAGCCGGTGAATCCGAAGAAGCTGCGAAGCTTGCCGACGGTGTCGTCGACAGCGCTGTTGGTCTCCGGTCCCAGAACCTGCACCACGTCCATCCCGGCCGGGTGGACTGAAATGGGTCGGGTAGCGGGGTCGTCATTGCGGGAGTAGCCGGCGTCGACCTGCGGCTGCAGGAAGGCGTCGAGCTGGTCGACCACGTCGTCGGGTACGCCGGCGAAGCGTAGCGGCAGGGTCAGCGGCAGGTGATTGATCGGGATGAAGTACGACGTCGTCGTCGCGCCCCGGGAATTGACGGTGGACCGGATGTTCTGGGCGGGCACGTCGGCGGGCGTGGTGAAGGCAGCAGGCGTGTGCACGATGGCGGCGCCGATGAGCGCATTGGCTACCGACCACAGGTTCTCGGGCCGATCCGGGAAGTCGGCCATGCCGTCGTAGGCAGCGACCACCCGATTGGAGTCATACTGGCTCTCCACTTCCGGGGGCATGGTGTAGTCCTCGAGTGGTAGACGGCTGCCCGGTGGGAAGAGTCCGGAGAGAAAGCTCTTCCCGAAAGCGTGCTTTCCCATGGGGGAGCCGAACGTCGAGAACTGCAGCATGTGTGGCGGCGGCGCACTGGGGTCGTTGGCGAGCCGGACCTGCTCCTTGTCCAGCGCCATGGTGCCCTGCGACAACCCGACAACGGCGGCCGGCTCATTCCCGCTGCGAATGATCGCGTCCAGGCTGTCGGTGGCCGCGTCGACAGCGGCGGCCACGGTCACGTTGTCGCGCTTGGCGTCGGGCGCGAACATGGTGGGCACCCACCGGAACATGGCGCCAGCCGGGTAGTCGATGATCTCGCGCTTCTTGTTCGGGAAATAGCCGGAGCCGGCGCGCTTGGTGTAGTCCGCCCACGGGATGCCCGGTGGTCGAGCACCGCCGACTGCGTAGACGACGTCCACATTCGACGCATCGCCCACCGGCGGCGGCGTCGGCGACGGTGCAATCCCCGGGGTATCGAGGGGACGTGCCGGAGCCGCAGTCGCGGTACTTGCACTCAACCCACTAGCCGACCCGGCGAGCAGCACCGCGAGAGCTCCGGCGACCAGTCGTTTCATCGCTAACCCCTTCAACCGTGCAGGCCCGCTGGCGGACCCGACGTCCACCTTCTCACAATCCCAGGACACCGGCAGTGCATAAGACACCGCCGACGGCGGCCAGCAGCGCTGCGACCTGGCCAGGCCGGCGTTGCCGACCCCAGTTGTGCAGCGCGGCCATGAACCTCCGGGTGGCGTCGGGTGCCACCAGGTAGGCCAGCAGCGGAATCTCGACGAGCGCGAACGCCAACACATTGAAGGTCAGCAGTGCGGCGATCTTCGTGCTGGTGGCGGCGCCGGAGGCGACGATGATCGCCATCGCGGCGAGGTAGTCCACCGAAGGCAGCGCGATACCCAAACCGGCTGTTCCCGCAACCCACAGTGACCGGCCTTTGAGCAACCGCTGGGCTCGAGCAGAGAATCCGACCGGGACCGAATCGGAACGACCCGTACGGGTCTGGCGTGGACTGGCGACCAGCACCCTGAGCACGAGAACCGCGGCGGTCAGCAGTGCCAGCGCGCCGACGATGATCTGAACGCGCGGCAGCGTCAGCCCAGAGGACTCGGTGACCGAGGGCGGCAGGAGGAACAACACCACCAGACCGCCGGTAGTCCCCATGACGAAGCCGCCGCCCAGGAACGCCATCAGCTGCAGTACCGGCCGGGGCCGGTTCAGCATCAGCAGCGTCAGACCGATGCGCACCGGCTCGATGCTGGTGGCAGCCGCCATCACCACCAGGGCTATCCACATGCGGCGACGTCGTATCGCGGGGACGCGGCCGGCTCAGCGGTCCATCCGGGTGAACTGCTGGTTCTGGTACTGCTCGACGCAGGCGGCCCGGCGAACCTTGCCGCTGGTGGTGATGGGAATCGATCCCGGCCCGACCAGCACGACATCGGCGACGGTCACTCCGTGGGTCTGGGAGATGGCTACCTGCACATCGTTTTTCAGGGTGGTCAGTCGCAGGGCGGTGTCCTCCGGGGATTCGCCACGATCGCGGACCTCGATGATGGTGACCAGGGTCTCGTCCTCGTTGACGGGAACCGCGATCGCCGCGACGCGACCGCCGCTGATCTCTTGGAGGGTGGCTTCGATGTCCTCGGGGTAGTGGTTGCGCCCGCGGATGATCAGCAGATCCTTCATGCGGCCGACGATGAACAGCTCACCCTCGGAGATGAATCCGAGGTCACCGGTCCGCAGCCAGGGGCCGCTCGGGGTGCCCTCGGACGCCCTGACCAGACTGGCCTCGAACACTTCCCGCGTCTGTTCCGGCTTGTTCCAGTAGCCGGCGGCTACGTTGGCGCCGGCCGTCCAGATCTCGCCGACGGTTCCCACCGAGCACTCGGCGCAGGTTTCGGGGTCCACGATGCGCACCGCCGGCGACTTCGGCACACCGTAGGTGAGCAGGGGCGTACCGTCCGGCGCCTCACACCGCTGCGCGCTGCCGCGCGTCAACTTCTCCGATTCGAAGTAGACGGTCTGGGGCGCGCACTCCACGTCGAGCGTGGCGACGTACAGGGTGGCCTCGGCCAACCCATACGCGGGGTGCAGCGCCCGGGCACGGAAGTTGTGGGGAGCGAATCGGTTGAGAAAGCGCTCCAAAGTCGCGGGGTGGACGCGTTCGCTGCCGCTGACGATGCCCAGCACGTCGCCCAGATCGCGGCCGGCCAGGTCCTCGTCGGTGGTCTTGCGCACCGCCAGTTCGAAGGCGAAGTTCGGCGCCGCAGAAAATGCCCGGGTGTGGCTGGCCATGGCCTGGATCCAGCGCGCCGGACGTTGCAGGAACGCCACGGGGCTGCTCAGCTCGCACCGGTAGCCGCCGAGGACCGGCGCGATGATGCCCAGGATCAAGCCCAGATCGTGGTAGAAGGGCAGCCACGACACGATCGTGGTGTCGGGCGGCGCCACCCCGTTGAACTCCGGGAAGTAGCCCGCCATGAACTGCCGGAAGTTCACCTGAAGGTTGCGGTGCGACACCATCACCCCGGCCGGAAGCCGGGTCGACCCCGAGGTGTACTGCAGGTACGCCACCCCGCCGGAGTCGACAGGCGGCTCACCCATGGCGACACTGGCGTCCAGGTCCAGGGTGTCGACAGCGACGACTGTCGCGGTGGCGTCGGCCCCGGATTCGCGCACATACTCGGCGACCAGGCCGGCGGCCCCGGCGGTGGTCAGGACGACGGACGGCGCGGTGTCGGTGAGCACGGCGCTGACCCGCTCATCATGTGCGCCGGGATGCGGCACCGGCAGGGGCACCGCGATGAATCCCGCCTGGATGGCACCGAGGAAGGCCGCGACGTAGCCGAGGCCCTGGGGGGCGAGGATGACGGCCCGGTCCCCGGCCGAGCCGTGCTGCTTGAGCTCGCGGGCCACGTTGAGGGCTCGCCGATAGACCTGTGACCAGGACAGCGTCTCCGCGACGCCCTCCCAATCCTGGTCGTAATCGGTGTAGGTGAATGCCGGCTCATCCGGGGAGAGGAAAGCCCGCTCGCGCAGCAAAGTTAATAGGGAAACATCTGACATGGCGGTGAGGCTACCGTCACAGTCCGACATGTGCCGGGCGAGCGTGAACGGGAGGACCTTGTACCTCAATTTCGCCGCGGGACCGGTCCTCCGGTAACCTAGCCCGGTTGCCGACGCAGGCGACCCTCCTGCCGTGGATACCTCCACGGCCGCACTACGACCATAGGAGGTGATGAGGTTCCCATGCGTCCATACGAAATCATGGTCATCCTTGACCCCACTCTCGACGAGCGCACCGTTGCCCCGTCCCTGGAGACGTTCCTGAACGTCATCCGTAAAGACGGCGGTTCGGTGGACAAGGTCGACATCTGGGGCAAGCGCCGCCTGGCTTACGAGATCGCCAAGCATGCCGAGGGCATCTACGCGGTCATCGACGTCAAGGCCGAGCCGGCCACCGTGTCCGAGCTCGACCGTCAGCTCAGCCTGAACGAGTCGGTGCTTCGTACCAAGGTGATGCGCACCGACAAGTCGTAGGCGACTGTCGCAGCCGTTGCGTAGGCTCATGCTGCGAATGCAGCATCAAGCGCTGACACCGATCCTAGGAGGGCCCCGTGGCTGTAGGTGACACCACGATCACCGTCGTTGGAAACCTGACCGCGGACCCGGATCTGCGGTTCACCCCCTCGGGGGCGGCGGTCGCCAACTTCACGGTGGCGTCCACCCCGCGGGTCTTTGACCGGCAGAGCAATGAGTGGAAGGACGGCGACGCGCTGTTCCTTCGGTGCAACATCTGGCGTGAGGCCGCCGAGAACGTGGCCGAGAGCCTCACCCGCGGATCGCGGGTGATCGTCACCGGGCGGCTGCGGCAGCGGTCCTTCGAGACCCGCGAGGGCGAGAAGCGCACCGTCTACGAGGTCGAGGTCGACGAGGTCGGCCCCTCGTTGCGGTACGCCACCGCCAAGATCAACAAGGTCAGCCGCGGTGGCGGCGGAGGCGGCTTCGGCGGGGGCGGCGGCATGTCAGCCCCGTCCGGCCCGTCGGGCGCGTCCGGCCCGGCCGCGGAAGACCCGTGGGGCAGTGCTCCGGCGTCCGGCTCCTTCGGTGGCGCCGACGACGAGCCGCCCTTTTAGACAAACGAACCACAGCACGAAAGAGATAGGTAGATGGCCAAATCCAACAAGCGGCGTCCGGCTCCTGAAAAGCCGATCAAGGCTCGCAAGTGCGCATTCTGCTCGAACAAGAAGCAGGTGATCGACTACAAGGACACCTCGCTGCTGCGCACCTACATCAGTGAGCGGGGCAAGATCCGCGCCCGTCGTGTGACCGGCAACTGCGTTCAGCACCAGCGCGACGTCGCGCTCGCGGTGAAGAACGCCCGCGAGGTCGCGTTGCTGCCCTTCACCTCGTCGGCGCGCTAGCCGACCACTCAATCTTGGAGAAAGTACGAAACGATGAAGCTCATTTTGACCGCTGAGGTGGACCACCTCGGAGCGGCCGGAGACACCGTCGAGGTCAAGGACGGATACGGCCGCAACTTCCTGCTCCCGCGGGGGCTGGCCATCGTCGCCACGCGCGGCGCGCAGAAGCAGGCCGACGACATCCGTCGGGCCCGCGAGACCAAGCAGGTGCGCGACCTGGACCACGCCAAGGAGCTCAAGGAAGCTCTTCAGGCGCTGGGCACGGTCACCTTGCCGGTGAAGACCTCCGGCGACTCGGGCAAGCTGTTCGGCTCGGTCACCGCGGCTGACGTGGTCGCCGCCATCAAGAAGGCCGGCGGGCCGAACCTCGACCGGCGGATCGTCCGGCTGCCCAAGGCCCACATCAAGGCCGTCGGCAGCCACCCGGTGTCGGTGCACCTGCACCCCGACGTGAACGTCGACGTCACCCTCGACGTCGCCGCGGCAAACTAGCACATACCGCAGCAGCCCCGGCAGCGCCCTGATCGGCGCCGCCGGGGCTTTGCTGTGTTCGGACGAGGTTCCATCAGGTTAGCGCTGGCTAACTTTTAGGCCCGTGTGCATGGGTGGGGTCGTTTACTTTGATGTGGAATCGCGTCTACCTGCCTGCAAGGCAACACGCCCAAGACGGCAACCAATGACGACACGCCGAAGAGATTGTCTTCCACAATCAAAACACCCATCGCTACCGCCGCTACCTGCGGGGATAACCCGGGTTAGAAGGGCAATCCACAAGTCATCCCCACCGATCCAAACAATTGCGGGAAAGGTGTGCACACTTAATCCACACCTTTGTGAACAAGCCCGTTTTGTACGGCCGCCAGCAACGCCTACCGTCAACGCGGCACGACAGGGCGGGATGTCGGTGTCCGCTGTTAGGTTGCGGCATCAACGTCGAAAAGACGTTCGAGTGTGCCGGTGGAGAAGGTGGGGCGCATGGCGGTAGTCGACGACCGTGGTCATTCTGAGCTTGAGGAGCCGCCACGCGAGGACGTGGGCCGCCAGCCACCCCAGGATCTCGCCGCAGAGCAGTCGGTGCTCGGGGGCATGCTGCTGAGCAAGGACGCCATCGCCGACGTGCTGGAGCGGCTGCGGCCGGCTGACTTCTACCGCCCGGTGCACCAGAACATCTACGACGCGATCCTGGACCTCTACGGGCGCGGAGAGCCGGCCGACGCGGTGACTGTGGCGGCCGAGCTGGACCGCCGCGGCCTGCTGCGCCGGGTGGGCGGCGCCCCATACCTGCACACGCTGATCTCCACGGTGCCGACCGCGGCCAACGCCGGCTACTACGCCACGATCGTCGCGGAGAAGGCGATCCTGCGCCGGCTGGTGGAGGCCGGTACCCGAGTGGTGCAGTACGGATACGCCGGTGCTGAGGGCGCCGATGTCGCCGAGATCGTCGACCGGGCCCAGGCCGAGATCTATGAGGTGGCCGAACGGCGCAGCTCCGAGGACTTCGTACCGCTGGAAGACCTGCTGCAGCCGACCATGGACGAGATCGACGCGATCGCCTCGCACGGCGGTATCGCGCGCGGTGTGCCGACCGGCTTCACCGACCTCGACGAGGTGACCAACGGGCTGCACCCGGGACAGATGATCATCATTGCGGCGCGGCCCGGTATGGGGAAGTCCACACTGGCACTTGACTTCATGCGGTCGTGCTCGATCAAGAACCGGATGGCCAGCGTCATCTTTTCGCTGGAAATGAGCAAGTCCGAGATCGTCATGCGACTGCTCTCCGCTGAAGCCAAGATCAAACTCGGCGACATGCGCTCGGGACGGATGACAGACGACGACTGGACCCGGCTGGCGCGGCGGATGAGTGAGATCAGCGAGGCCCCGCTCTACATCGACGATTCGCCGAACCTGACCATGATGGAGATCCGCGCCAAAGCCCGCCGGCTCAAGCAGAAGGCCGACCTGCGACTGGTGGCGGTCGACTACATGCAGCTGATGACCTCCGGCAAGAAGGTCGAGTCGCGCCAGCAGGAGGTCTCGGAATTCTCCCGGAATCTCAAGCTGCTGGCCAAGGAGCTCGAAGTGCCGGTGATCGCGCTGAGCCAGCTCAACCGTGGGCCCGAGCAGCGCACAGACAAGAAGCCCATGCTGGCAGACCTCCGCGAAAGTGGAAGTTTGGAGCAAGACGCGGACATGGTTATACTTTTGCATCGCCCGGATGCTTTTGAACGGGACGACCCGCGGGGCGGCGAGGCGGACCTGATCTTGGCCAAGCACCGTAACGGTCCGACCAAAACGGTGACCGTAGCGCACCAGCTGCACTTGTCGCGGTTTACGAACATGGCGCACTGAGAAGCTACCAATTTGTAGGGTCTCACCGCTGGTGTCACTTTCTCAGCGGTGGTGTCACCTCCGTGTCACCTGTCTCAACCCGTGTCATGCGGGTGGGGGTATCGGGAAAACGTGATAGCCGATTAGCTATCGTGGGGTATGGCGAGAATGGGGCCCGCGCGAATTGGTCATGTCGAGCGGCTTGCGGGAAATCTGTTGAAGGTGGCCCGGAGTCAGTTCGGTGTATCGCAGCGCCAGCTCGCCGAACTGGCTGGCGTGCCGCAGTCGACGATCGCCCGTATCGAATCAGGGACTCGGCAGCCGTCACTGCCTGTGCTGGCGCGCATCCTGGCTGCGGTCGACCTCGAAATCAGGATCAACCTGGCTCCCTACGAGGGTCACGATGACGTACTTGATGCCACTGACGCACGTCTGACGCCGGACCAGTTGGCCCGGCGGCGCGCTGATCAAGAAGCCTTTGCGGTTGCTCTCCGGGACGAGGTCGACGACCTATGAAGCGGGGAGGAACATCTCGACGAGTTGTCCGTTGACGTCCCCGTACGGCAGCCGCCTCGCCTCGACCCATGTTGTGATGAACCTCACAATCTGTGGTGTCGCTGTTGCGGGTTCCGCAACTTTGCCGATCGCGGCGGGAGTGTCCAGGGCTTTTGCCGCTAATTAAACAGCGACGTGACCGCCTGCGTGTTCACGGATTGTGTAGGGCTGATCGACGGCGTCGGTTGTGATGCAGCAGAGCGGCGAGACTTTCTGTCCTGCAGGGTGTTTGATACCGGTATAGCGTCGGCGAAACGCCGTCATCCCGCCGAATTCGGAACGGGTGTACAGCGGAAGGGGGTGCCCATGGATCGCCCAGAGCTTGGAGTTCGGGACAGAGTTCGTGTGGAGTTTCGGCTTCCGCGTGCGTCCGCTGAGGCTGCTTATCGGTGCGCTCGTGAGTGGAACGTGTCGTTGTCAGAAGCCGGTGCCAGGCTCATCGACCTGGGTTACGAACGGATGGCCGGCAAGGCAGCTATTTCCGAAATCGCAGGGGCGCCAATACATGGCGAACCGTTTGCGGGCAGTCAAGGCGAAGCCAACGGAGGGCCGACAAGACGGGACTGACCTGATGTTGTCGCGCTGACAACACCCGAGAAATGCCGAAGGCCGGGCGGGCACCCGGCCTTCGGTAGCGGTACACGTACCGCCATTCACCTCAATCCCCATGCGAAGGGACTTTCATGAGTTCAACTTATCCGACCGCGCTTGTCAAGACGGGGTCGCCTGTGCCGACCTGTCGGGCGGGCGCACACACGCCTGAGCTGCCTACCCAGGTTGATCGACGTGCCGCCGTGATCTCGTTTCGTACGACCACAGACGATCAGATCCAGACCGCTGATTGGGTGGATGCCGCTGTGGTGCTCTCGGCACCGTTGGCCCCGTGGCGGACCTTCCGGTGGTGGTATGGCCAGCAGCACTACTCGGGAACCTACTGGGCGAAGACTCAGAACGACCACGTCATCTACGAGTCCCGCCTGGAACTGGCACGGTTGCTCTACGCCGATTTCGAACCGTCAGTCACCTCCATTGCGGCCCAACCATTTCTGATCGAAGCCGATGTCGACGGCAAACGGCGCCGACACATCCCTGACTTTCTACTCAGTACCCGAAACGGCCCGATTGTCGTCGACGTCAAGCCACGTCAAAGCGTGGCCGTTCCCAAAGTCGCTTACACCCTGGCCTGGACGCGCCACCTCATCGAGGACCTGGGATGGGACTACGAGGTGTGGAGCGAACCACCACCTGTTGAGCTGAACAACATTCGGTTCCTGGCCGGCTACCGTGATGAGCGACGGATCAATAGGGACGTCCTGGACGCCGTGAGCCGCCTCGACGTCGAGGGCCTCACTATTGAACAGGCGCTCACAGCTCATGCTGGCCTACCTGTTCCACTGGTGCGGCCCGCTCTGTGTCATCTGTTGTGGTCCGGGGCCATTGCCACCGACCTGGATGCACCTCTGCAATCGACTGCTGTCCTACGCAAAGGGCCGAACTCATGATGGGACGCCTCCGCATCGGCCCGGGCAGCCGACTGAGCTTTTATGGCGAGCTGATCGAGATCGTGGAAATCCGCACAGGATTCGGTGGTAACAGCGCAATCGTCAAAACGGTTGGTACGGTGCGGATTCGCCGCATTGCTTTGAGCGCACTTCTGGCCTACCGTCACGACCACCCCCACGACGAGCCCAACGAATCCGGGTCATCAGACTGCCTGGAGGATGTGGCCGCCACGATCCTGGCGGTGATCAGTGAGTCGGAACGCGTCAGGATCCGGGACTGCGCTGCTCACATCCGCGAGGTCCTCACCGGATACCGCGGTGGCAGCGCAGAAGCGGGTGAAAAGGGTGAGCCCCGGCCGGAGTACGACCCCGCCCTGCCGCAGACAGTCAGGTACAAGGCAAAGGCAGCTGAGCTCGGTGTCAAACTGCGCACCATTCAGCGGATGGTGGCCGCATTCCGGCAGCACGGGGAGGCAGGGCTCGTCCAAAGCAAGCAGGTGCGGGTTCGCAATCTACCCAGGGTTGACGACCGGTGGCGCGAGGCCGCCATCGAGGTCATGGTGGAACATGTCGATCAATCCCGGCCCTCGCAGACCGCGGTAATCAAGCATGCTAACGCCCGTGTCATGGCCCGCTACGGTCCCGATGCCGTACCAATCCCAAGTCGCGCGAGCGCATTTCGCGTCTTGACTGTCCTCGAAGCGAAGTACGCGACCTTTCGGCTTAGCACCAAACGTAACCGGGATATTGCTGAACGAAATCCGGGAACCTATGGGAAATTGCGACCGACTCGGCCAGGTGAATACCTGCTGATGGATACCACCCGACTCGATGTCTTCGCGATGGATCCCCTCACCCTGCGGTGGACCCAAGTGGAGCTCACCGTGGGCATGGATTGGTACACCCGTTGCATCACCGGTCTGCGCTTGACACCGGTGTCGACGAAGTCGGTGGACGCCGCGACGGTGCTATACCAGTGCTACCGGCCGCCGGCCGCACCCGCCAGCTGGCCCAAAGAAGCGACCTGGCCCGAACACGGCATCCCTCGATCGGTGCTGCTTGACGTCGATGCGATCGACCGTGACGGCACCCGCGCCGCTGGGCCGGTGATCGTTCCCGAAAGCCTGATTGTCGACCACGGCAAAATCTACGTCTCCGAGCACCTGACGAGTGTGTGCCAACGCATGCGGATCTCGATCCAACCCGCACGATTGCGTATGGGGCGTGACAAGGGTCCCGTCGAACGGTTCTTCCTCACTATTAGACAAGACCTGCTCCAGTACCTCCCCGGCTATAAAGGCCCGGATGTCCATTCCCGCGGCCTGGCCCCGGAAGATGAGGCGCACTTCTACATCGATGAACTCGAAGCGATCATCCGAGAGTGGATTGCGGTGGTGTACCACCGACGCCCTCACGATGGACTGGTCGAGCCAGGACTTCCAGGATTGGACCTGTCCCCGGCGACCATGTTCGAGCACGGTCTTGCCCGCGCCGGCTACATCGAGGCCCCGCAAGACCCCGATCTTGCCTACGAGTTCCTCGCCGTCGAGAAGCGCACCATCCAGCACTACGGCGTCGAGATCCGTCTCCGCCGATACAACGGGCCATCCCTCGACCTCTATCGCAACGAACGCAGCCCCTACCCCGGTGGGCTATGGCCCGTCCATCACCACCCCGATGACATCTCTCGCGTCTACTTTCGTGATCCGCACAACCGGACGTGGCACACCCTGATGTGGGAGCACGCCGGCATGCTCAAGGCACCCTTCGGCGAGGACACACTTGCCTTCGGCCGGCGACTGGCAAGGAAGCATTGCACCTATCCGAACGACCAACTCGCGATGGAACTGCTGCTGGAACGGTGGAACCTCGGGCTGGGCAAAACCCCAACCGAACGGCGCCTGGCGCTGCGCCAATCCCGACAAGACGAACTGCTCTGTGCTACAACCGATAGCCCGCAAGAGTCGGTTCGGAGCCTGTCCTCCCTGAAACAGGCATTGCCTGACGAGGTAACAGGCGGTCGGGGCGCGGAAGCCCCCGACTGCCACCGCGCTGAACCGCCAGCTGACGACGAGTGCGGAGACGATGACAGCAGCGATGACCCTGACGACTTCTACGCCACCGCATGGGAGGACGCATGACTGCCGCGGTGCAGCCGCCGCCACACCCGGCGAACCTGGACAATCTCACGTTGGCGCGCAACGAAGGATTCTTCGCTTTCGCCGAAGCCCCGGTGCTGACCCGTCCCGAACCGCTGACCCGTGCAGGGATCAAGGCACTCGGCGAGGCCGCGCTGATGGACTACAACGCCCAACGACGCACCTGGCATGCCAACCTCGGACCCTTGCGGACACCGCAACTCGCTGAGCTGCACGAACAACTCTGGGACATCGTCGACAGCAACCATCAAACCGGCGACAAACCCAAAAGTGCTGTCGCCATTGACGGATTCCCCGGCTTGGGTAAGACCACCGCAGCCCTGGCCTTCGCCCGCGACTTTCACCGCCGCGAAATCACCGAACGCGGATCGGCAACGCCAGGAGGGCACCGGCGAATCCCCGTGTGTCGGGTGGGACTGACCGGCAACACGGGCATGGTCGATTTCAACCGAGCGATGCTCGACTACTTCGGGCACCCCGGCACCCATCGCGGGACCGCCGCGCAGCTGGCCCACCGAGCCCTGGACTGCGTACTGGCCTGCCAGACCCGCCTGTTGATGATCGACGACCTGCACTTCCTGCGCTGGCGCAACACCCAGGGTGTGGAGATCAGCAACCACTTCAAATACATCGCCAACGAATTCCCGGTCACCATCATCTACATCGGCGTTGGGCTGACCAAGCACGGGCTGTTCTCGGAGGGATCGTCCTACCAGGATGCGATCATCGCCCAAACGGGAAGGCGTACAACAAAGCTCGGCATGGACGCATTCACCGTGAAAACCAAGGCAGAGCGCAAACGATGGCGTGATCTCCTGTTGACCCTGGAGCAGCGGATTGTCCTGGCCGACAGTCACCCGGGCATGATCGCCGATGAGCTCTCCGACTACCTCTATGCCCGATCCACCGGGCATATTGGATCACTGATCACGCTGATCAACCGAAGTTGCCAACGCGCCGTGCGCACCGGGGCCGAACGGCTCACCCAAGACCTACTCGACCGGGTGAAGAACGACGAAGCCTCAGAGAAAGCCCGCCAGGAACTGCAGTCCGCCCTGCAAGCGGGCAAGCTCACCACACGAGTCAGCGTGCGAGCGTCATGAGCGACATCCGACGCATCCCCATCAACGTCGACCCGATCGCAGGCGAAGCACTCGACTCCTGGTTGGAAGCACTCGCGCACCGAACCCAGACCAGCTGGGGGGATCTTGTAGCGGCTATCGGTCTCGATGGATGGACCCCCCACTGGGTCCCCCGGTGGATGGTGCATCTGACACCGGATCAATGTCATGCGCTGACCACAGCGACGACCGTCGACTCAGCAAGCATTCGAGCAATGACGTTGTCGCACTTTGAAGGCCGCGCCCTGGCAACTGACACCGCCACCGGTGGGCTCGACAGAACCTATCCTTGGGGCCCGCGGGCCGGCTCACGCTACTGTCCGCACTGCCTCGCTGAATCCGGTGGTCGTTGGCAGTTGGCCTGGCGGCTGGGATGGACGTTTGCCTGCCTCAAGCACAGCTGCCTGCTGGTCGATGCCTGCCCAGCCTGCATGACCCGGCCCCGAAGTCGACAGCTATGGAGCAGGTCCATTCCATCACCGGGCTACTGCGCAGCTCCAGCCGAAAACCGCACAGCCAGGGATGAGCGCTGCGGTGCCGACCTGACCACAGCCAAAGCCCTCACCTTCGACGACGAACATCATGGCATCCTGTCCGCCCAACGCCGGATCAACGAGATCATCACCGCCGACATCATCAACAGCGGTGTGTACGCGTGCGACCCACAATCAGCGGCCAGCGTCCTTGCCGATATCCGAGCAATCGCCATCCGGGCGCTCACCTATGCAAGCCCGTCGGAACTCGAACCGATCATCGGCACTGACCTGCTGACCGCGTATCAGCAAGACCATCCCCATCTACCGACCGCACGTAACCGCAGCCCGACCAAGAAACTTGCCTTTCAGGTGCCCGAGGCAGTGAGCCTGACCGCAGTGGGAGTCATTACTGCCCTGCACTGTCTGGAACAACCAGATGTACCAACCGCCGGACAGTCGCTGAGGTGGTTGATCACCGCGATGCGCTCACGCCGCGCCCACCCATGCACTACGCATCTACTGTGGACCGGCGGTGTTTCTGGCGCGGTGCAGCTTGCCGCACTTGGCCCGAGCCTCAAACCCAGCGATCAACTGCGATACCGAACCGTCAGCAGCTGGCCGGCAATCCCGAAACGGAATCTAGCCGACCTCGACGAGCAGATCGATCAACTGCCGACCTCACTGTGGCAGAACGTCGCCCTGCGACTATCCATACCTGGAAGTCATCTGCGGCAGCTGCGACCCGCGCTATCGGTCGCAGTCCTGCTCGTCGACACCAAGACCAAACTCGGTCCGCTCACCCGCCGACTCAACAGCCCACTCGACGACCATGCCGTCTCACGCGTTCTCCAACTGCTCAACAAACACCCCGACTGGACGGATATCAGCAAGGCAATCGACGCCCTCGCCGAAAATCTCGCCGGCGCAACAGTCCCGATCGACTACTCGCGGCGCCGCCGTCTCAACTACGACAACCTGCTGCCCGACGACACCTGGCAGCGCATCTGCCGCGAAACCGGGGCCACCAGCCGCGGGTCGGCCCGCGCCCAAGTGGCCCGGTTCTATTTACAAGAGCGCATCTCCGGTATGCCTATCAGCGGCCAGAGCATCTGCCCCGCCCTACGGACCAAAATCGCCGACTTCCCCTATTATCTCACCCCGGAACTCAGCGACGCACTCGACGACCATGCACTGGAATTCCTTGCCGAGCAAGGCGTCCGGGCCGAACCGGTGCACTACGAGCCGGACACAGACTTCCTGGGGGGCTTACGTCTGCCGGGCCAGAACCCCGACGCCGTCGACCTCGCCGCCCTACACCGCGGCATCCAGGCGGGACTGACCATCGGCCGCGCCGCCGAAGATGCCGGCGCAGACCTTGACACGGTCCGTTACCTCCTCACCTGCCACCCAACACCTTCCGCAGCCACCGACCTCAACGCCTACCGCCGCGCCAAGGAGGCATACCCCCGCGAGGCCTTCATCGAGCGGTACGAACTCTGCGGGATGAGCCTTGCCGAGATCGCGGATCAGGCCGGCGTCAGCCGACAGACCGTCGCTCGCCTTGCCGCCGACTACCAGATCGAGACACGTAAACCCGGCAAAGCAACCAAGTACACCGTCGATGCCAATTGGCTCTACACCCAATACGTCGACCACCAACGCCCGTTACCCGACCTTGCACGTGAACGCGGCGTCAGCACGACGACCATGGCCCGGTGGGCGAAAACCTACGGCGTCCCGTTGCGACCGCGCGGAGGCGCGAGGAATAGCGCAAAGGTCGCCACATGACGCCGATGACGCAGGCAACACGCCACGGGCCTCAGGCGAAGCTCCCGGCCCGCTCATTAGCAATCGCATCGAGCAATTCGCGGGTCCGCCGACGGCGGATGAGGTCCACAGGCCGACGGTCACCAAGGTTGGGGTTCAGCCCAACGAGCCAGCGCTGAGCGTTCTCGACCGGATACAGACGCAATAGGTGCGCCATGACGAGTTCAAGAAGGTCTATGCGTTCGGCGTTGATCTCGTCGATTGCCTCGCCACGTCGCCACCGTTCGACCTGCGCTGGGTCAACGTCGAGCATTTCGGCGAGATGCTCCGACCCGAAGTCACGGACAAGCGCAGTTACCTTCTGCTGCGTGGGGACAGCCATGATTCGAATCTAGCCCTCGTCGTGGCGGCAGACGACCGGATCAGCGCCCGGCTCCCGGCCCTGCTACGCGGGCAGCGGCGTTGCCTGGTCGAGAATCTCGCGCGCGACGGCAATGGCATCGCGCGCGTCCGCTTCTGAGAGAACCGCACCTGCGTGGGTGGCAGCGTTGCGCCGTTTGATCAGCCGATCCCGGTAGTCGACAGGCAGGGTTCCGCCGCACCGCTCGATCCAATAGCAGCACAGCCGACCGAGCATCGAATTGGCGTCCAGCTCTTTGTCGACGTTCGAATGGCCGACAGCGGTGAGGTGGGCGCGGATGAGCTTGGTGACGGCGAGTTCGGCGGCCAGGCCTGCGTCGAGTGCGGCTCGTCGGTAATCGTGTCCCGCGCACAATGAGTTGGCATCGCGAAGCAGCAACCATTCCGCGGGAGGCGGCCCGTCATCTTGGGCGCGATCGATGCAGCGCTGCAGTTGCTGAGCGTCAATCGGCACATAGTTCGGCCAAACCAGACCGAACGCGTTCGAGCCGACCGGCAGGATCGCGCCAGCGCGAATGGGATGGCCATGCAGACCGTAGAGCCGCGACCAAAGCGTGGTTCCGCTGAACTTGATCCCAGGACCGGCGGCACCTAGCCGGGATAGATCCTGGCCATGCACCACTTCGATCCAAGCGCCGACCGCGGCCCACCACACCGGCACGGCTTCGGCCACTCGACGGCCGGTGTCGCGAACTGCGTCGTCGTCTCCGGCCACAACCAGTGAGATCCCGATCCGGCGGACATTGGCGGCTTTCGGAGCAGCGAACCGTCTCGCCCACGTCACTACCTGACCCCAGAAGGGCGCCAACTCAGGCCGCTGGCTCAACAGGTCCGCACGTTCTGTGTAGTGCTGCGGCGGCGCCGATAGCTCAGCTCGTGACCGATCAACACCGGCAGCGCACGGCAGCCGCACGAAGAGCGATTCTCCCGCTACGACCGCTGAGTACGCCACATCCAGTGCAGCGACGTCGACAGTGAATGGCACTGGGCACTCGTAGTACCCCTCGACCACACGCGTCTCAACTTCCGGCACGAACCGAGCGTAGGCGGCGGCGCTCGTCAGCAGGGCTCCATCAGTTCGAACGAACGGCATGACGGCAGCCCAGATCGAGCGGCCTCGCCGACCAGCCGCGAGCCCTTCCCGCTGTCGATAAAGTTCCTCTGACAGGCGTGGATGCAGGACCGTCAAGGGAGATCGGGTTTGAGCAAGCTGGGCAACTTCGTGTGGGGAATCGCCGATCAGCTCCGCGGTGTGTACAAGCCGCATCAGTATGGGGGCGTGATCCTGCCGTTCACGATCCTGCGTCGCCTGGACTGCGTGGTCGAACCCACCCGCGACGAGGTGCGGACCCTCGCCGAGAAGTACGCCGGCGGAGCCCTGGACGTGCAGGTCAAGCGCAAGACCGGCCTGACCTTCTACAACACCAGCGCCTTCGACTTCAAGACCCTGCTGGAGGACCCGGAGGGCCTGCGCGCGAACCTGATGGACTACATCACCGGGTTCTCCGCGAACATCGACGTCTTCGAGCGGTTCAAGTTCGAGAACGAGCTGGCCACCCTGGACGAGAAAAACCGCCTGTACCTGGTGACCTCGCAGTTCGCCGAGGTGGACCTACACCCCGATGTGATGTCGAACGCCGAGATGGGCGACCTGTTCGAGTTCTTGATCTACAAGTTCGCGGAGGCCTCCAACGAAGAGGCCGGCGAGCACTACACCCCGCGCGATGCGATCCGGCTGATGGTGGATCTGCTGTTCGCGGAGGAGAGCGCGGCTCTGCTCGAAGCGGGCACGGTGCGCACCATCTACGACCCGACCGCTGGAACCGGCGGGATGCTGTCCGTCGCGGAAGAGCGGCTACTGGAACGCAACCCGGAGGCGCGGCTGCGGCTGTACGGGCAGGAGATCAACGACCAGTCCTACGCGATCTGCAAGTCCGACATGATCGCCAAGGGCCAGGACGCCGGGAACATCAAGCTCGGCGACACCCTGGCCGACGACCTGTTCTTCGACCGCACCTTCGACTTCTGTATGTCCAACCCGCCCTACGGCGTGGACTGGAAGGCCTCGCAGGAATCGGTGAAAAAGGAGGCACTGGCACAGAATTCACGTTTCTCGCACGGGCTGCCGGCGATCGGCGACGGTCAGATGCTGTTCTTGTCACATCTGGCGTCGAAGATGCGGCAGGCACACGACGGTGGCGGGCGGGCAGGGATCGTTCTCAACGGCTCGCCGCTGTTCAACGGCGCCGCCGAGTCTGGCCCGTCGCGGATCCGGCAGTGGCTCCTAGAGTCCGATCTGGTGGAGGCGATCGTCGCGCTGCCGACGAACATGTTCTTCAACACCGGCATCGCCACCTACATCTGGATCTTGGATAACACGAAGCGTCCGGAGCGGGTCGGCAAGGTGCAGTTGATCGACGCCACCTCGTTCTGGACCAAGATGCGCAAGAGCCTCGGTGCGAAAAGCCGCGAGCTCGACGCCGACGCGCGCGACCGCATCATGAGCCTGTACGACGCGTTCGACGAGGCCGATCCCGAATACTCGAAAGTGTTCACCGCCAGCGACTTCGCGTACTGGACGGTCACGGTCGAGCGGCCGCTGCTGACCGAGACCGGGAAGGTGTCGACGGACCGCAAGGGTAACCCGAAGCCGGACTCTAAGCTGCGCGACACCGAAAACATCCCGTTCACCTACGGCGGCAACACCGCCGGGGATGCGGGTCGAGCGGCGACGATCAAAGCGTACTTCGACGCCGAGGTGCTGCCGCATGTGCCGGACGCCTGGGTCGACACCGCCAAGACGAAGGTGGGCTACGAGATCCCGTTCACCCGGCACTTCTACAAGTACATTCCGCCCCGCCCCCTCGCCGAGATCGACGCGGACCTAGAGAAGCAGGTCGCGAGGATCATGGACCTGCTGCGCGAGGTGGAGGGATGAGCAGGACCTCAGACAGGTCTATGCGCGCGAGCAGCCTGGAATGGCTGGAAGACCTCCCCGCCGAATGGGACGAATGTGAGATCGGCCGTGTGGTCTACGTCCGTGCCCGGTTGGGCTGGAAGGGTCTGACCGCCAGCGAATACGTAGACGACGGCATCCCGATGCTCGCCACCCCAGACATCAAGACATCCTCGATCGACTACATGGCGGCGAACAAGATCTCCGTCGACCGCTACGAGGAGTCGCCGGAGATCATGCTTGCGACTGGTGACGTGCTGCTAACCAAAGACGGCTCAACGATCGGCACGGTGAATGTCGTCCGTGATATGCCGGGGCCGGCCACGGTGAACGGCTCGATCGCCGTTCTTACACCACGGCGTGAACTTGACGGCCGCTATCTCTACTGGTTCATCGCGAGTTCTTACGCGCAAGCGACGTTCGACCGCCTACGTGGTGGGATGGGGGTGCCTCATCTCTTCCAGAGAGATATCAATCGCATCAAGTTCCCGTTGCCCCCACGGGTGCAGCAGCGGGCCATCGCCGACTTCCTGGACCGGGAGACGGCCCGGACCGACACGCTCATCGAGGAGCAGACGCGACTCATAGACCTGCTGCGGGAGTGGCGCGCGTCGGTGGCTGACCAGCTCATCGGCGCCGCGGGGGCAGTGCACCCGTTGAAGCACTTCGTTGACGACGTCACCGTGGGCATCGTTGTCAACCCATCTGCGTGGTACTCAGAGGACGGGGTACCCGCCCTGCGCGGACTCAACGTCCGCCCGGGATGGATAACGACGGCTGAACTCGTACACCTGACCCAGGAGGGCGACGCGCAGCACACGAAGTCACGTCTCCGTAGCGGAGACGTGGTGGTGGTCCGCACCGGTCAAGCAGGTGCGGCGGCAGTTGTACCGCCCGAACTCGACGGGGTGAACGCTATCGACCTCCTGATCGTCCGACCCGGCTGCCGTGTCGATCCCGATTTCCTCGCCGCATACCTCAATGCCCCGTCGACGCGATCGATGGTCGCGGAAGGATCGGTAGGAGCCATCCAAGGGCACTTCAACGTCGGTTCGCTACGAGAGCTGCCATTTCCTGAGCTGCCCATGGCAGAGCAGCACCGACGAGGTGTGAAGTGGCTGGCGCAGGCGGAAGCGATCGACACCCTCATCGCGGAGACGGAGCGGTTCATCGAGCTCGCCCGCGAGCGCCGCTCCGCGCTGATCACCGCGGCGGTGACCGGGCAGATCGACGTGCGCGGAGGGTTGGCCTGAAACATGGCGCAGCACAACGAGATCGAGTTCGAGAAGGAGATCGCCGAGTACCTCGCCGCCCACGGTTGGTTGTGCTCGCGGAACGACTCCGGATACGACAAGGAGCGGGCGCTGTTCCCCGAGGACGTCCTCGGTTGGCTGGAGGCCACCCAGCCTGACCAGTTGGCGAAGGTCGTCAAGCCGGGATCGAAGGATCTGGAGAAGCAGCAGGGGCAGCTGCTGGACCGGATCGTGAAAGTCCTTGATACGCCGTTGGAGAATGGCGGTGGCACCCTGAACCTACTGCGCAAGGGGTTCTCGCACCTGGCGGCGAAACTCCAGATGTGCGTGTTCCAGCCCGAATCCACGCTGAACGCCAAGCGCAACGCCGACTACACCGCGGTGCGGCTGCGGGTGATGCGGCAGGTGCACTTCTCCACCGCAGACAACCGGTCGGTGGACCTGGTGTTCTTCGTCAACGGCCTGCCAGTCGCGACCGCCGAACTCAAGACCGACTTCACCCAGACCGTCGCCGACGCGATCACCCAGTACCGCACCTCCCGGCTCCCGAAGGACCCCGCGACCGGAAAGTGGCAGCCACTGTTCGAGTCCGGCGCCCGGGCGCTGGTGCACTTCGCGGTGTCCAACGACGAGGTGTGGATGACGACCTGCCTCATGGGCGAGAAGACGCACTTCCTGCCATTCAACCGCGGCACCGAGACCGGCGGGGCCGGAAATCCGCTGAACCCCAACGGATCGCGGACCGCCTATCTCCGGGAGCGGGTGCTGCAGCGCGATGCCTGGTTGAACATCCTCGGCCGGCTGATGTACATCAAGCACGAGAGTTCGACCGACCCGATCAGCGGCAAGACCAGCAAGTCGTCGACGCTGCGGTTCCCGCGGTTCCACCAGTGGGAAGCCGTCACCGAGCTCACCACCGCGGTCACCATCGAGGGCGTCGGGCACCGATACCTGATCCAGCACTCCGCCGGATCGGGGAAGACGGACTCGATCGCCTGGACGGCGCACCGGATGGCGCGCCTGCAGGTCGATAACGATAAGGTCTTCGACTCGGTCATCGTGGTGACCGACCGCAACGTCCTCGATGCGCAGCTGCAGGATGCGATCAAGCAGATCGACAACGATCAGGGCATCGTCGTAGCAATCGACCGGGACGAGGCGGCCAAGGCCGGCGCCTCGAAGTCGGGTCTGCTGGCGAAAGCGCTGACCGACGGCAAGCTGATTGTCGTTGTCACGATCCAGACGTTCCCGTTCGCTATGGATGAGATCCGGAAGAACAAGGGGCTCAAAGGTAAGACGTTTGCCGTTATCGCCGACGAGGCGCACTCGTCGCAGTCCGGGCAGGTCGCCGGCAAGTTGAAAGCGGTGTTGACTGCCGAGGAAATCGCGGACATCGAAGACGGCGGCGATGTTGACGTCGAAGCCGTCCTGGCCGCCGAAGCCACCGAGCGCGCCGAGTCGGCGAACATCTCCTACTTCGCGTTCACCGCCACCCCGAAAGCCAAGACACTGGAGCTGTTCGGCCGCAGGCCTTCTCCCGACGAGGCGCCGGCACCGTTTCACGTCTACACCATGAAACAGGCCATCGAGGAGGGCTACATCCTCGACGTGCTGACCGGATACCACTCGTTCAAACTGGCGTTCCAGATCGGGCAGAATGCCACGCACGCGGGCGAAGTCGATCAGGCGCAGGCCACCAAGGAGGTGATGCGCTGGGTCAAGCTCAACCCACAGACAATCACCCAGAAGGCCGCGATCATCGTCGAGCACTTCCGCGCCAATGTCGCCGACCTGCTCGACGGGCACGCCAAGGCAATGGTCGTCACCGACTCCCGCAAGGCCGCGGTGCGCTACAAGCTCGCGATCGATACCTACGTCGCGCAAAAGGGCTATCGCTACGGAACCCTGGTCGCATTCTCCGGCGTCGTGCAGGACGCCGAATCCGGTCCCGACGACTTCTCCGAGGCCACCATGAATCCCGGTGTACGCGATCTGCGGACTGCATTCCAGGGTGACCAGTACAAGGTCATGATCGTCGCCAACAAGTTCCAGACCGGATTCGACCAGCCCCTGCTGTGCGCCATGTACGTCGACAAGATCCTCTCCGGTGTCACCGCGGTACAGACCCTCTCGCGGCTCAACCGCACCTACCGCACCCCCTCGGGCGTGCCCAAGACCGCCGCGATGACCCAGGTCGTCGACTTCGTCAACGAGCCCGCGGCGATCCGGGAGGCATTCGAGCCGTACTTCACCGACGCATTCCTGGAAACCGAGACCGACCCGAACCTGGTGCACGATCTAGCGGCCAAACTCGACACCGCCGGCATCTACACCCAAGCCGAGATCGACCAGTGCGCAGGAGTATTCGTGAAAGGCAAGGGCAACAACGCCCTGGCCGCGGCGGTCGATCCCGGCAAGAAACGCTTCGCTGAGCGCTACCAAGCGGCACTGATCCACAACGGCGGTGAGGGCGACAAGGCGGCGTTGGCGGAGCTGGACATGTTCCGCAAGGACGTCGGATCGTTCGTACGCCTGTATGACTTCATGTCGCAGATCATCGACTACGGCGACCCTGGGCTGGAGAAAAGGCAGATCTACCTGCGCCACCTCGAAAGGGTCATCCAGCCCGACAACTACACCGCACCCATCGACCTAACCGACGTCGTACTCAAACAGGTCAAGCAAGTTGACCAGGGCAGAATCGATATCAGCCTGGGCGCGCGAGTCGGACTGTCCGGCGTGACCGCGGCTGGCTCTGGGGAGAAGCGAGACCCGAAAATGGTTGCCTTCCAGCAGGTCCTCGACCGGCTCAACGACCTATTCGGCTCCGAAGACTTCACCGAATCACAGCGGGTCTCGTTCCTCGAAACTCTGCTGCGGACCCTGCTCGACGACCACGCGCTGGTGCAGCAGGCAAAGGTCAACTCCGCCAAGCAGTTCATCGAATCACCCGACTTCGACGACGCCGTCACCGGTGCGGTCGCCGACAACCAAGGCGCACACGAGAAGATGAGCGACTACTTCTTCACCAACGCGCCCGGACGGACACACCTGATCTCTGACATCGCAAAATGGTTTTACACGGTGGTAGCGGAGGAGGCCGAGACCGTATAGGACAACGCCGAGCTGCCACGCGGGGCGCCAAACGCACCACACAGGACACGAGCAGGTAGGGGTATCTTTTGATTAGGTCAGCGCAAAGCAGGACAGTGCAGGAACTGCTGAATATCGACCAGAACGTCGTCTACCAGGTGCCCCGATACCAGCGTGAATACTCATGGCAGAGGTCGCAGTGGGACGAACTCTTCGATGACTTGATCGAGTCGAACAGATCCCAAGGTCACTTCCTCGGCACGATCATCTGCGTCAATCAATCAGTCGACACGACCGACGCCTCGGTGCTCGAACTCATCGACGGTCAACAGCGAATGACCACCCTGTCACTGTTACTTGCGGCACTACTTAAGGCCCTCAGAGCACACGATTCCGACCTGGACGACGAGGGCCGCGCCGATGTCGTCAACCTCCGTCGCCACTTGGCCTACGCAAAGAACCCGCCGCGACCTCGGTTGATACCTCAGCACCAAAACCGGAATCACGACGACTATCTCAACGTGCTCGCGGACGCCGGCACGGGCGTGAAAGCCCCCGAAGTCGCCAACGTCGGAAATCGTCGAATCATGAAGGCGTACAGGCATTTCCAAAACCGAATCGCGTCCATTGCTGGTGAAACGATCGGCGAGGAGGCCGCCGCGGCAATCCTCGACATTCTGGAGAAGGTGCGCAGGGCAATCATTGTCAAGATCGAGGTCGGCAGCGCCTCGGATGCCTACGTGCTCTTCGAATCGCTCAACAACCGCGGACTGCCGCTCACACCAATCGACCTCATCAAGAACACACTGCTGGCCTCCACGGATACCACCGGCAATCAAGGAATCGACGAGGTCTTCGAGACCTGGACAAACCTCCTCGAGAACCTCGGCGATACCTACAACGTTCAGGAACGATTCTTCCGTCAGTTCTACTCGGCCTTCTCGTCCGAACTTCCCACCGTGCAGGGCGTCAGCGCAATCACCCGATCGAACCTTATCCGGGTCTATGAGGTGCTGATCAACGACGACCGCGACGCATTGGTGAAGCGACTCGCAGCTGCCGGTGTGTTGTATCGGCGCATCATTGGCAACACGCAAGGGGACAGCGACCTAGATCGCGAACTAATGCGGCTGGTTCGGGCACAAGGCACCACCGCGCACATCGTCCTGCTCTACTTGTTCACCTACCGCGAGCGTCTTGATCTTGGCGATGCGGCTTTGACTGAGATCACCGCTTTGCTAACCAACTTCATGGTTCGTCGCCACCTGACCGGCACTCCCCCCACGCACCGCTTGGCCCGCCTGTTCACCTCGCTCATCGATGACGTCGCGAACCTCCGCGGCAAAGAGATCGCCAATACAATCCGCAGCCGGCTTGTCGCTGAGAGTGCCAGCGACGATCAGTTCCGGGATCGCCTACTCGGCGCCATCTACGAAGACAACCCCGACGTGGCACGCTTCATTCTCGCGGCTCTTGCTGAACACGCCATGACCGACGAGGTCTGGGCGGACTTGTGGGACGTGAAATCCAACAAGTACGTGTGGACGATGGAACACATCTTCCCTCAGGGCGGGAACGTCCCGAAAGCCTGGGAAGACATGGTCGGCGGACCGGAGAATGTTGCTGTAGTTCGCAACGAACTACTCCACAGCCTCGGCAACTTGACCCTCACGGGTTACAACAGCTCGCTTAGCAACCGCAAGTTCGAAGACAAACGTGACCACACTAACGAGAAGGGTAGATACACCGGCTTTCGAAACGGACTGTCCCTCAACGCCGATCTCGCCGATGCGCACGCGTGGACCGCTGACCAGATGCGCGAGCGACGTCAGCGGCTTGCGGAGCAAGCGTTCGACCTCTTCCGCCTCGATGCCCAGCCTTCGCGATGACAGCAGGGATGCTCGCCGGACACCCCGACGCAGCGGCGCGCCTCCTCTAGGTTTCCGGCACTGAAAAGAACCGGTCTGGGGCTAAGCGGACATAGTTGGTCATTATCGGCGGGCGGCTCCGCTGACTTCGGCACCCAATGTCGTCGATTAGTGGGTGCCACCACCCATCGTGCAAAGAGACTGTATTCGCACCAACTCCTTTCCAAGATTGATAGGACCGGGATCGGTTCCCGCAGGCCAGTCGGTTGTCATCGTGTCGATCAGGTCCGTCATCTCTTGGGTTGCTGCGGACGGGATCTTTCCTTGGGCCGCAGCCAAGAGCAGTTCGGGGAAGAGCACCACTTGGTCATGAAAGTTCTGAGTTCGTTTGACGAGGCTGGTCACCGAGGTACGTTGATCGCGGGCATTTGCGCCCCACCATGCTTCCCCAGGCTTTGCCCATCGGAGGGTGCTTGCGACAATTATTCCGTCGAAGTAGGAACGCGATATCGAATCGAAATCGAACATGGGCCAGCGCGGATCAGACCGCTCAGATAGTTGTCTGGCGGACTGCATAGCCGACCCGATCGCTGCGTACGCAGTGATCGCATCAACCCGAGTACCGTAAAGGGATTCATTCCGTACACGTTCGTCATGTCTGCCCGTCAGGCCCCAAAGCAACGCACGAGGGTCTGGCTCGCCAGATACCGCAAGTTCCATACGAGTCGGCCAGTCGACAGTTGGTTTGCACAGCACCAGTCGCTTCATGAGAAATTCTTGGGCGTCGACGGCCTCAACCGACGTTGTCGAACGAGAGAGCAAGGTCGCTTCTTCGCTCAGGGGAGATCTCTCCGGTACATACGATGTCCAAACCGAGAATATTCGTCGTTCGAATGAGGACGCCAGATTTTGCCATTGGCGAAACGTGGTCGGTCGTGCATGCACGACAAGACAGTGGGGTGAGCCCGCCCTAGATTCGTTCTGCCAAGATTCCTGAACCGAGCACAGTAATTGTCGAATGTTCCACCCAGTGACGGACCCAGCACTGAAAATCAGTGGTTGTCGGAGGTCAGCGAGTTGAGGATGTGGAGAGCCTAGGGCGCGAAGCGCAATGACAGGTATAGTCTGAAGGTCGAGATATTTCCGGAGAATCTCGAGTACTCGGTCAAAATTAGGTGTTTCGAAATCGTACGCGCTAACAACGATGCCGTCGCACAAGCGCATGGCTTTCGCTGCGCTGTCGCGGTCCAAAATCTTTAAGCGAGAAACAAGGGCCCTGATAAAACCATCTGAAGCCCATAGCCCGCGGGTATTGATCTTCAGGTCCATCACGCCCTCTTTTTCGCGTGCAGCGAGTGACGGAGAATCTGCTGGATAGGATAGAAATTCAATGCTTCCTGCATCACTACAAGCTGTCCAGAATAAACGGCTGGCCTTCGCCGAAGCGGTGTCCGGCATAATAAGATTGGCGCCCGGCAGTGCTACGGCTTCAAAGGTCCGAGGATCAATCATCACAACTTGCGACCGGTCCGGGTCTACACAAAGCTTGCATTCCGTGGGATTGTGTGGACTGGGCTTCGGGGGGATGGCTAACCCAAGCCAGGTTGTGATCTCTTCGCTGTCTTTTGCGTAGTACCCGGTTGCCTCGGGCGTGCTGGTCTTATCAACAAGTACCACCATCGACCACTCGGTGGCAGATCGGAACGTGCTCGTTGCGATATCATGCATGGTGTCCCGATAGGTTCCAGATGCATTGACAGAGAACAGTATTAGCGCATTGGCGGATTTTCGGCCGGCGCGAATCGCGTTGAAGAGATCTGCCCGAGTGCGAGGATACTCGTCGAGAACCTCGGTCTTTATGGATTGCCACCCCCGACTCCTGGCGATGGCCTGCAAATGAACCACAAGCGGGATCAAGTCTGCAGTGTCAGCGATAATGGTGAGATCATCGCGCAGTCTATCGACCATCCACGACGCCAGTGCATGTACGTCTTGGGTTGTTCGAAATGCGTCGAAGATCTTTACAAAAACGTCAGAGTGTGTGCCTGAAGGCAGCACATAGTGATATTTCTGAGGACGCCAAATTCCATGTCCCCAATCAAGGAGGGCGCGGAACTCGACCCGTAAGGCTCGGTCGAGTAGATGTCGTTCTAGTGTTTCCTCTGGAGCGGTGCCTCCATGCCATATTGCCTGAGGTTTCGCGCCGATGTTAAATCGGATAACTCCGAGATGTTGTGGATTAAAAAGCTTCAAAACTTCGTGGTTTGCCATCGCCGCCAACCAGGCCGAAATCACGTCCAATTCCGTGTTGTTGTCCGCGTTGCCAGACGGTGTTGGCCCCAAAGCAGGCCACCGGAAGAGCATGTATCGGACCTTCGCAAGGGGAGAATTCTGTAATGCTCGACAGAGGCGCTCAGGCTCGGTGCCCTCTCCCTGAACGTCGATAAACAGAAGTCCCAATTCATTACCTGGCGCGAGGGTATCACGAATTGGACGGTCGCGATCCGCCGATATGCGCAAGTATCCATCGCTTGAACTATTCATGGGAGCGCGTGACTAGCTCTCTGTATCAGCGGCTATCTGGGCGGTGGGTAGGCACAACACAATTACGGTACCATGGACAGTTAAACCCTCGACATACTCGCAACCGGATTTCTCAGTCGATTCGTGCTCGTAGACAATCGCACCCTCTACTGAGGGGCCAGTCGCGGCAAAGAGGCTCCCATTGTATCGGTCGGCAATCGCCCGCACGATCGACAGGCCCTCGCCTCGGCCGCGGTGACGTCGCGGTAGGTTTCCTGAGAATGCAGCTTCGACAAGTTCTCTGTCCGGAAGCGACTGAGTCGCCCGCTCTTGCAGGGTAGTTGCCATGCCGACGCCGTCGTCTACAACGCTCAAGTAGATCCGGCTGTCCGACACTGAGGATCCTGTGGCAAACAACGTCAGCGCGCAATTTCCGTGGTATCCGATACGCGCGTGATCCCGAACGTTGTTCAGTAACTCGCTGGTCGCGAAGCTCATATCGCGCAAGACCTGACTGCGAAGGGTCACGTCGGTTATACGCGCTTTTGAGAGTAGTTTCCGTAGCCAAGGGTAGATGACGGAATCGACGTCATCCGAGGAAGAATCTGCAGGGCTCCAGTTCGGGTTAAGGAATGCAACAAGATCGGTGTCCAAGTCCTGTGGATCGTCGGCATCATTCTCCCCTGGAATGGAGAAGAGCGTCTGGTCGAAATCCGTTGGCGCCCAGTCCCTCGACCATTTCGATAGGTGGGTCTGCGTGTGGAGATCGCCACCATGGACTGCCAGACCTGGATGCCTCGATAGAGCGAACAGCAGGCCTGATCGAGCAATCTGGCGTTGGGCGGACTCGCTAGTAGGAAGAGCCAACGTGATGGGGCCAAACTTCGTCAAGCGATCGAGGAGGATGTTCGTTAGCACGGGTCCCCATTTTGGTGACACTCGGTTCCGGCCGTGGCCCGTGATCTTGGCCAGTTGGAATGAAACTGAGGCCGCGGGGTCTGCACTGACGATTGAGTTGAGCGCGCGCTCAACCGCCAGCACGTCAGCGGCCGTCGCTGCCTGGCTAACCTCCACGGAGTGTGCGGGATTTGCCCTCGAACCTGCGATCTGACCCATACGGCCCCAAGTCAACTTGTTGGTTTCGACCGGATATTACCGCATGGCCATGACGACCGTTGGGACTGGCGGAGCGCGTCTGACGGTGCTGATTGTCGGCTGCCGGGCACTCGGCGCAGGAGGAGCGGGACGCTATCGTCACTGTGACGAATAAGATCGGCCGGCGGAGTGCCGGTTCGTGAACCGCCATCAACAAGTAAATCCAGTGGTCGTCGTTCACTGGCGACGCACCTGTCCGTTGACATCCGATGTTGGGTATTGCCTTCGCATCTGAGGTATCGGCGTGTCTTTGCCAAGTTATCCGAGGCACGGCCGACACCGTCATTTAGGTGCGTACGTCTCCGGCAGCGTTATGGCCGCAGGTCAACGGTAGTGTTGAGCTTGAATTCAACTCCACCTGAGGTCACTCGCGCTTGCCGCTAGCGGAGTGCGCCGCGGTGACCTTCGAGTTGGACTACTCACCTATCCGCGGATTCCCGTCGTTTCGTAGACAGAGCAATTATCCAGGGCTGTGGTGGTTTTCGACGACGCGTGAACACGTCGGGTACGAGTCGTGGGTGGAGCGAACTACCCATTGGTCACTCTGCAGTCCCGGCTAATAAGGTTGTCCGCCGGCTACGACCGCGACCCCACCCGACAACGTCGCCACGCCCGACCCGCGTGCCGGCTGTGCATGGCGCGGCGCGGTGTCTACGAGCCCGTCTACTGCTGGTTCCCTGACTACGCCACAGTCTGCCGCCGGCACCGCCGCTGGATAGGTCGGGGCACTTACACCCTCGACGATGTTGTGCACCCGCCGTGCTGGCCGCCGCGGTGCGCCATGCACGGCTGCATCACCGTCACAACGACGCCGCGCGCTTCGCGGTTAGGGACTCCGCTCGAATTCACCGTTGGTGGTCGCGCACCGTGAGCCCGTTCACGCCGCCGCCCACCGACGCCGACGTCGATGCGCATATCGCCGCGTACCCCGACCTGATCGCCTTGGCCGCTATCCTGGCTGACGCTCGCGTCCGAATTTGGAACACCGTGGCAGCAACACCCGCGCGAGCCCGCGCCGTCGATGCGGTCTACATCCGTATCGGCGACCGGTTTCCCCGGCGCCGCGACCACACCCGCCCCATCGAACAGTGGATCTATGATCAGCAACTCAGCGCCACACGGGTCAACCGGCCCGCCTCCAAGGCAGGGAACGAGCCCGCAACGTGGTGCAGCGCCAGCTAATCGCCCTCATTCGGCCGAGAAGTGGGCGCTCGTCAGCCACGGCCAGCGCGGGTGTCCGTTCTCGTTTGACCTGAGGCACTATTTGCTGCCTGAATTGCGGTGGAATTATTGCCGGCCTGTGTGGTTGCGGGTTCGCTGTCGTTGTGACGGTGGGCGGCGAGGAAGTCGTCGACGATGCGTGTGCAGTCGTGGGCAGTCATGGTTCGCAGGCCGGTCATTCGCGCGAAGGCGAATGGCCCGATGAGTTGGCACAGTACGAGTTCGACGTCGAAGTCGCCGAGTTCGGCGCGAGCTTCGGCGCTTTGCAGGATGGCGTCGAAGGGTTGTCGGTATTGGTCAATGACTCGTGCGCGCAGCGCCCTGGGGGCGTGGTCACCGCTGGTGTGATCGGTGGTTGCGGTGGGGCCCAGGGCGAGCCAGGCCAGCGCGGTGACGTGCAGCGGGGCGTCGCCGAATAAGGCGGCCTGGCGGGTGAGCAGTTCGATGAGCCGTTCGCGCAGCGTTCCATTGGCCGGTGTGGGCGGGGTGACTTGAGGTAGCAGCCGCTCGAAGGTCGCTGCGAGCAACTGCGACGAGTTGTTGAAATGGCGGTAGAGGGTGGTGCGAGCCACCTTGGAGGCTTTGGTGACCGCGTCGATGGTGACGGCCTCAATGCCGCCGCTGGTGAGCAATGCGGCCGCTGCGTCCAGTAGGCGATTGCGGGACCGGATCCGGCGGGGGTCGATGTCGTCATTGCCATCGTCGTGGCCCAACTCCAGCCGGCTGCTCACGCTCGCTCACCTCGCTGCTTCCGCGTTTTTGGCCGGCGTTGCGCGCTAGGCCGACGGTTATGGCACCAACGGTAGCGCAGCGAAACAGCTCGTAGTGGGAGCGCCTTAAGTGTTCGATCGGTCTCCGTGGCTCACAGTTAACGCTACTACTAGTAGCGCACCGCTACTAGTAGTAGTATTTGTGGCCTCGCCCGAGGATGTGCCCAAGGAGGCGCCATGTACACCCAATGGATCCAAGCGTGCGTTGTGCAGCGCGTGTCGCTGCGTGATGGGCTGGTGTTGGACTTCGATGACCGCAACGAACTGGTCATTTCCCGCCCACTACGGCTCATGTTGCCGCCCGCCGGTGACTTTCCGGCCGAGGAAGTGCTCATCGATCCCAACTGGGTCGCAGAACACGAACGCCCGCTGTTGGACCTGGCCGGAGCGGTGTGCACGCACGCCTGTTACGGCGATGACGGTGGGTTGCACCTTGGCTTTTCGAACGGACACGGCATCGATGTTGACGCCGACGCGCACGCCACCGCCTGGGAGTTGTACGGCAGGCACCACGGCTACATGGCATGCCTGCCGCCTGGGCGGGTCCGGGTGGTCCGCTATGACATCCCCGAGGCCGACGACGCCGAAATAGATCTCGCCGCGCGTCGTTAATGGTCTATTCCGCGCACCGCGTCGCGCGTGCGCCGCTGAGTAGCCGCACGCATCGACCACTGTGGTACTTCAAGTAGCGTAGCGATATCGATAGTTTCGTTTGATGGAGGTGTGGTGGCCGACGGCGATCGGGACTTCTCGGGTACCACGGCGACACTGCTGACGCGCAATAGCCGTTCGACCCTTCCAGCGGATTCCAGCGAGTACAGCGCGCGACTGGCGGCGCTGGCTGGGTTCACTGTGCGGCGCAAGGCGCTGGTGATGGGGGCATGGGTCGGCGTTGCGGTGGTGCTGGCGCTGCTGTTTCCGCAGCTGGAGACGGTGGTGCGGCAGCAGTCGGTGAACCTGCTCCCGCACGATGTGCCGTCATTTCAAACGGTGGACCACATGAGCGCGGCGTTCGGCGAACAGGGTTCCAAAACGATGGTGTTCGTCGCGATGGAAGACCCCGCCGGGTTGACTCTCGTGGCGCGGCAGCACTACGAGCAGCTGGTGGCGCGGCTGAACGCCGACACCGATCACGTCTTGCTGGTTGAAGACCTGCTATCCGAGCCGGTCACCGCGGCCCACGCGGTCAGCCAGGACCACCAGGCGTGGTATCTGCCGGTGGGTGTGGCCGGCACGCTGGGTGATCCCGCCGCGGCCGCCTCCGTGCAGGCGGTGCGTGACATCGCCGCTGGGGTGTTCGCCGGCACGTCGACCACGGCGTATGTGACGGGGCCACCGGCGACGTTCAGTGACATGATCGCTTCTGCCGAGCATGACCTGCTGCTGATTTCGATCGCGACTGCGGGTTTGATCGCGCTGATCCTGCTGATCGTGTACCGGTCGGTGTTCACCGCACTGCTGCCGCTGCTCGTGATCGGGGTAAGCCTGGCCGTCGGGCGCGGTGTACTGTCCGCACTGGGCGAGCTGGGCATGCCTGTCTCGCAGTTCACCGTGGCGTTTATGACAGCGATCCTGCTGGGCGCGGGCACCGATTACACGGTGTTTTTGATCAGCCGCTATCACGAGCAGCGTCGCGCGCAGGTGCCCGCCGACCAGGCCGTTATCCACGCTACAGCCAGCATCGGCCGGGTGATCCTGGCCTCGGCGGCCACCGTCGCGCTCGCGTTTTTGGCGATGGTCTTCGCCCGCCTGAGCGTGTTCGCCGCGCTCGGCCCGGCGTGCGCGGTCGCGGTGCTGGTGGGATTCGCAGCCACGGTCACGCTGCTGCCGCCGGTGCTGGCGCTGGCCGCCAAACGTGGTATCGGCGAACCCAAATCCGATCGCACCCGCCGGTACTGGAACAGCGTCGCGGTCGCGGTGGTCCGGCGCCCCGGCCGGTTTCTGATCATCAGCCTGGTCATCCTGCTGGCCCTGGCAGGAGCCGCGACGACGATGAAAATCAGCTACGACGACCGCAAAGGCCAGCCCACCAACACCGCAAGCAACCAGGGCTACCAGTTGCTGGACCGCCACTTCGGCAAAGATATCGTCATCCCCGAATTCCTGGTCGTGGAAAACCCCACCGACATGCGCACCGGTAAGGGGCTGGCTGACCTCGACGAAATGGCCTCCCGCATCTCCCAGCTCCCGGGTATCACCAAAGTGTCCGGGGTCACCCGGCCCACCGGAGCGCGCCTCGAGCAGGCCCAACTCTCGTGGCAGAACGGCCAGATCGGTGACAAGTTGGCTGGCGCCGTCGCCGATGGCAACGAACGCAAGGACGATCTCACCAAGCTCACCGACGGCGCCGACCAACTCGCCGGCGGGCTCGCTCAGCTTGACACCACCCTGCGCAGCGCATTGACACCACTGACCTCGATGTTGGAACACAGCGACTCTGTCGGCAGTCAGGTCCAGCTGTTCCGACCCCTGCTGCAACAGCTTTCAGCGACCGCCCCGGCCGTCGACCAAGCCATCCAATCGGGCCCCGGGCTGCGACCTTTGGCTGAACAAGCCCAAAACGCCATCGCAATCCTCGACCCCCTCGTCGCCGCCCTCAACACCTCCCCGTGGTGCGTCACCACACCGCAGTGCACCCAGATCCGCGATCAAGTTCAGATTCTGGTGAGCCTGCGCGACAGCGGATTCTTCACCGAGGTCGCCGACCTCGGTGACCACTACAACCCCGACACCAATGCCACCGTGGCCGGCGCCCTCGCCAATGTCCAAAACGCGGTCACCGCCTTGGACAAGGCCTTCGGAACCCTCGGTGAACCCGCTGATCTGGCCGGCAACATCAGTCGACTCCAAGACGGCATCAGCCAACTCGCCTCGGGCGCCCAAGCACTGGCGACCGGCGTGCACACACTGGCCGACAGCAACATCGAACTGCTGTCCGGGATGAGCCAAATTGCTACCCAGCTACAGAACTCCGCTCGCGCCAGCGCCTCCTCGGACTCCGCCAGCGGCTTCTACCTGCCCGCCAACGTCTTCGAGAACCGCCGATTCGCCGATGTAGCGAAACAATTCCTGTCAGCCGACGGCAAAACCGCACGCTTTGCCATCGAATCGACCCCCGACCCCTACAGTGGCGCAGCAATCCGCCTGGCACACGAGATCGTCGACGTTGCCAACGCCGCGCGCCCCAACACCTCACTGGCCGACGCCACCGCCTCGGTTGCCGGGTTCCCCGCCGTCAACTCCGACATCCAGCGATTGCTGCGGGCGGACTTCACCCAACTGGCCATCGCCACCCTGCTCATTGTCGGGCTCATCCTCATGGTTTTGCTGCGAGCCGTACTGGCCCCGCTGTACCTGCTGGGCACCGTCGTGTTGAACTACCTGGCCTCACTAGGCATCGGCGTTCTGATATTCCAATGGGGCCTCGGATACGACATCGCCTGGCCGGTACCGCTATTGGCGTTCATCATCCTGGTAGCAGTCGGCGCCGACTACAACATGCTGCTCGTCTCACGGCTGCGCGAAGAATCCGGACCCAATATCCGCGTAGGCGTACTACGCACCGTCGCCAAGACCGGCTCCGTCATCACCTCAGCCGGCCTAATCTTCGCCGCCAGCATGTTCGGCCTCACCACCGGCTCGATAGCCATCATGATCCAGGCCGGCCTCATCATCGGCTGCGGGCTACTCCTCGACACTTTCCTGGTGCGCACCCTCACCGTCCCCGCCATCGCCACACTGCTGCGCGAAGCCAGCTGGTGGCCCAACGTGCGGCACCGCCATCGCAGCCGGCGGGCCGCATGAGTTGCTGATCGTAGATCCCAGCCGGAACCAAGCAGTGTCCGCTGACGGTGATGGCGAACAAATCCCGGCCGCGCGCTGGACCGGGCGTTCCGAATCCTCCCGCGCCTGCCCCCACAGGCGACGCCTCTCCAGGGACAACTGACACCCGACCAAGCTCGTTCGCCGCCACGAGAGTCGACTTACCCCAGTCTAAATGGCAAAACATCGGTTACCGGTTGTCACTTGATCTGAAGCACCGCAGGTCAATTGGTCCCGGGTGCCTCAGATAGAACGACAACGGACAGCACCAAGGCCATCGCCGGCAAGGATATCCGCCGTGGTAGGCGGCGTTACCTTTAACGCAGATCGCGAACGCCCCCCGTATAGGGCGTAACCGCTCCGGTGGTCGAAAACCGGTGGTAACCATTAGTTCGCTCTAATCACATCACACCATGGATGTGCAGCGCGACCTCCTGTGGTTGCGTGGTTGAGGTGACGTCGCGGCGAGGATCTCGGCACTGAGAACGGATGGCTCGCCTTCGTGCGATTGTTGGCGCGTCGACGGCGAGCCTGCTCGAAACCGCACGGGCGTCCGTGAAGTTGCCCGCCGGGCGTTTCGGGGCCTGGGTTCAAGTCGCCGCTATTCTGAAATCGCAGCACGGCTGTGTCGGTGGTGCAGTGCATGCTTGTCGGGTGGAACAGTCGGATGGCACGTTCTGGCAGATCGACACACCTGAGCGTCGGACGTCGGGCCAACTGCTCGCTGGCGGCGACGAGCGTCCGATCTTGGTGACAGACAAGGCGATCTTCGCCGAGCGTAAGTTCTCGGTCTCTCGGCTAGCTAGCGGCCACCCGCTGGTTACCCGCTCGAGTGACCCAGAGGATCTCGTAGCCGATTTTCAGCCGAGGACGATCCATGGGGAACTTGCCGATGGGACACCGGTAACGCTGGTTCATGCGCAGGGCGACACTCGCCGCCTCGAATTCTTGCGCGACCCTAGTGAGGCAAGCCAACAATTCCGAGCGAGGTACGCCCTCAGTGGCGATCTGGTCACTGCCGATCAGACGTACCGTGCCGTCAGGTTTCAGGTAGTCGGGCCTTCCTGGTGGGATGCGGCCGAGGATGTGGCACAAACGGCTGACGGCGGCCTCCTACGCACGTACTGCGGCGGCCAGGGGGAACGGTGGATCGAGTTCACGAATTCGGACCCGATGACGTTCGACCACTTCGACTCTGGCGTGATCAACGCCGTCACGACGATCACGCAGTTGGCTACGAAGGACGACGCGGCCGCCGTCGGCCTTCAGGTCCAGCTCGTAGCGGACGGGCCATGGCGTGATGTACATAGGGGCCGGGAATCCGTAGCGGAACCTAGCCACATCCTCCTTGACACCCGCTACCTCACTGCCAAGAGATTCGCAACGTGGATTGATTTCCGCAGTGAAACACAGGGATTGGATGCTGCAGTCGTAGACAGCCTACAAGGCGCTACGCTTGAGGCGCAGGTGCTCACGCTCGTCGCGGTGGCCGAAGGACTACACCGCCGCCTTTTCAGAGACAAGAATAGGCGTGTCACAAGCCTGTCCGACAGCAAGATCAAGAAGATGTGCCGTCGTGCACGTAACGCCGCGCTTCCAGAAATGGACGGACCCGACTTCACCGACGAGGACCGCGCCGAGTTCAGCAAGGCGGTCACCGAGGCATTCGGACACATCAACGACCAGACGTTCAGAAGCCGGATGGCTGACCTGATTGCCGATGCCCGTCTGTCTATTCCGAATATTGTTGCAGGATTCGCAGATTGGCCAGATGCTGTGTCAACGGCGCGTAATCTCATGGCGCATCAGCCGTCGCTCCCTGATCACGTCGACGACAGGCAATTTCTGGATCTACTCATCGCGCTGAGCTACTCGATCACATGGGTGTTGCGGACGAACCTACTCAACAGGGCGGGATTCGACGCTGCCACACTGCAAGAGGGCTACGGCTATTCGTCATCGTACGGGCATCACCTCGCAAACACGCGGGAGCTGCTCGCGGGTGGCCCATGGGTCGTCGATGAGAGTCGCTAGTCACGATGGATGGCAAGCCTTCTCTCATCCTGCGGCCGACTGCAGAATCCGCGTGGGCGGGTTGCAGCGAAGAGGGGCCGAAGAAATGACACGACCTTGAGACAAAGCCAGATGACATCACGTGAGACGTTCTGCATCGCCGCAGTTCAGCACGTCGCCATATGACACGGATCGTGAGAACCTACACAATTGTAGGGTCTCACGCTGCGTGTCATATTCTCAGCGGCGGTGTCATGTCCTTGTCATGTGTCTCACGAACGTGTCATGCGCGAGGACGCATGCTTCGGAGTGATTGCTGGGATGCCGTTGACGGCGCGGCGTCGAGGGTTGCTACCGGCTCGTCGCCGTGTTCTGGGAGCTGACCGCCGTTAATGTCGGCCGCTCTAGTTTTGTGGTGATGAGCTGTGCGATGAATCGACCGGTGCGCGGACCGTTAGCGGTCAAGCGGCGGTGCATCCAGCATCTGCACTGAGGTTCCATCGCAGTGGTAGCGAACGGTAGTCACCACCCCATCGCTACAGGCGCTACTGAATCCCCCCGGCGT
>NZ_AUWR01000042.1 GCF_000455125.1 Mycobacterium sp. UM_WGJ | reverse complement strand
CGACGGCCCCGGTCGAGGGCTTGATCCCCGCCTCAGCGAGTCGCTCAGAGTAGGCCACCGACAGGTACTGGACCCCGTGATCGTGATGGGCGACCAAGCCGGTCAAGTCCTTGCCGGCCCGCTTGCGGGTCCAGATAGCCTGCTCGACGGCGTCGACGACGAGTTGGCTGGTCATCGTGGTCGCCACTGACCAGCCCAGGATCCGCCGGGCATACGCATCGATCACGAACGCGGTGTAGCACCAGCCCGACCAGGTCGAGACGTAAGTGAAGTCGGAAACCCACAGCAGATCTGGTGCTAACGGCCGAAAGTTACGGTTTACCAAGTCATTCGGCTTCGCCGAGCGCGGGTCACTGATCGTTGTCCGCTTGATCTTGCCGCGAACTGCGCCGGCCAGTCCGAGTTCGCCCATGAGTCGTTCCACGGTGCAGCGCGCGATCGGCGGGGCCTTTTTGGGCCGTTCACGGTTCAGCGTCAGCCATACTTTCCGGGCACCGTAGACGCCGTAGTTCGCCTCGTGAGCGGCAGCGATCTTCGGCTTCAATTCGGCGTCTCGAACCTCCTGCTTGCTGGGGCTGCGCCCACGGTGTTCGTAGTAGGTCGCGGGGGCGATCTTGGCTCCCAGCTCGGTGAGCTGGACGCAGATCGACTCGACACCCCACCGCAGACCTGGCCCGTCGGCATCGTCGTGGCGGGCACCGACGTGCTCGTCGATGTAGCGCACGATCAGCGCAGTGGCCGGTCGAGTTCGGCCGCGAAGAAAGCCGACGCACTCTTGAGGATCGCGTTGGCCCGCTTAAGCTCGGCGTTCTCGCGCTTGAGGAGCTTCAGTTCCGCCGATTCCTCAGTGGTCACACCGGCCCGCTGGCCTGCGTCGACCTCGGCCTGCCGGCACCACTTGCGAACGGTCTCCGGCGTCCCGATCCCGAGCAGCTCGGCGACCTTGCACATCGCCGCCCACTCCGACTCGTGATCGGCTCTAATCTCGCCGACCATCCGGACCGCCCGCTCACGCAACTCG
>NZ_AUWR01000041.1 GCF_000455125.1 Mycobacterium sp. UM_WGJ | reverse complement strand
CTCGCCGAACCGCCGGGCTGTTCAGCCTGGTGTTCTTTCTGGCGCTGGCCGGCTTGACACCCACCGGGTTGCTGCTGGCGGCGGTGGTGGCGCTGGCGTGTGTCGCGGCGCCCGGGTCCGGGCCGCCGCGCTGGTGGTGCGCGGCCAGCGCGGGCGCGATCGCCGCGACCGCCGCGTTGCCATGGCTGATGGCGGTGGTGCTCAGCCCGGGCTCGGCGCAGGGCGAGTCCACCGGGGTGGCGGCATTCGCGGCCCGCGCCGAGCCTGGCCTGGGCACCCTGGGCAGCCTCGCCGGGCTCGGCGGGATCTGGAACGCCGAGGCGGTACCCGGTTCGCGACGAACGGCTTTTGCGCTGCTGGCGACGGCGGTGTTCATCGGGGTACTGGGGCTGGGCTGGGCGTCGGTGCGCGACCTACCCGCGGTGCGGCCGCTACTGATCCTAGCGGGCTCGACAGTGCTGGTGTTCACCCTGCTGGCGACCGGGCCGGGGCTGGCGTTGCTGCGCTGGGCGACGGACATCGCACCAGGGCTCGGGGTGCTGCGTGACGGTCAGAAGTGGGTGGCACTGGCGGTGCCGGGCTACCTGCTGGCCGGCGCCGGGGCGGTCATGGGGCTGCGAGACCGGCTGGCACCGGCGCGGGCGGCGCTGGTGTGCTGCATCGCGTTGATCGTCGTCCTGCCCGACCTGGCCTGGGGGGTGGCCGGGCGGCTCACGCCAGTGCACTACCCGCCCGGTTGGGCGGCGGTGGCGGCCAAGATCAATGCCGACCCGCGCCCGGTGGCCGTGCTGCCGGCCGACACCATGCGCCACTTCCCCTGGGCGGGGCGGGCTCCGGTGCTCGATCCGCTGCCCCGGTGGGTGCGCGCCGAGGTGCTCGCGACCGGCGACCTGACCGTCGGCGGACAGACCGTGACCGGCGAGGGTAGCCACGCCCGCGAAGTCCAGCAGGCACTGTTGTCGGGCGCTGAGCCGGCCACGCTCGGCGTCAAAGGCGTGGGTTGGGTGGTCACGGAGTCCGATACGGACGGCGAAATGGGTGCTGCGGCAGAAACTCTGAACAGGCTTCCCGTCGCCTATCGAGATTCCGGTCTTACCCTCTACCGGGTCGGCGGGCACGCGCCGAAGGCGTCGGCCGGACCGCGCCGGGCCGCGATGGCCACGCACCTGGGGTGGCTGGCGATGCTGGTGGTGGGTGCGGGAGGGCTGGCGGCGCCGGCGATACGACGACGCTTGCCCGGTCACCGGCGAAGTGCGCCGTGAAAGACGGTCACGGCGTGACCGGTCAGGATGACACCATCGCCGTCAGCGCGGACCCGCAATTGCCCGCCTCGCGCAGAGGCCGGTGGGGTTCCCCCCGAACCTGACCGCCGTGAACGTGTCGACTACATATGCCGGGACGGACACCTAGGCGTCCAGGAAGCGGGCCCGTACACCGGGCCCGGGGATGGGGCAGGTGTCGTACCGACCGCCTAACCGATAACGGACAGCGGCGAAGCGGTCGTAGAGCCAGTCCCGCAGCCCTGCCGGGATGATGCGCGCCGCGAGCAGTAGCCGGAATGGCCCACCCAGGTAGCTCAGCACCCGCAGTGCCGCCGCCGATCGAACATCGATGTGCTCATCGGGCCGGCCGGGATTCGCCACGAAGACCATCGAGTCGATGTCTCGCAGCTCCGGATGGCGCTCGATGATCTCGCGCGCGAAGTCACCTTCCAATGCGGCAAATCGCAGGGTGCCGCGCCGGTCGAACCGCAGGATGGTCTGCACGGATCGATTGCAGATCCCGCAGACACCGTCGTAAAGCAGCACCGGCGTAGCGCGATCGTCGGGCATCGACACACCTCCAGCTTCCGCACAATTCCTTCGGCCAGTATGAGCCGGTAGGACGCGGGTGCGCGCGATAGGGTCTCGGCGTGGAGTTCACCGCGACCGAGATTGCGGCCGCAGTTCAGAGCGGATCTCTGACGGCGCGAGCCGCCACACAGCAAGCGCTGCACCGGATCGAGCAGACCCAGCCGGCCTTCAACGCGTGGCAGGTGATCCGCACCGACGCCGCGCTGGCCGAGGCGGACCTGATCGACGCTCGCGACGACCGCGGCTCACTTCCTTTGGCGGGCGTTCCGATCGCCATCAAAGACAACATCGCCGTAGCCGGGGAACCGATGCGGGAGGGCTCGCTGGCCACCAGCGCGGCACCGCGAACAACCGATCACGAGGTGGTTCGTCGCCTCCGCGCCGCCGGCGCGGTGATCGTCGGACTGACCCGCGTCCCCGAGCTCTGCGTCTGGGGCGCAACCGATTCAGTCTTCGGCGTCACCCGCAATCCCTGGAATCCGCAGCGGACGCCGGGTGGCTCCTCCGGGGGCTCCGCGGCTGCGGTCGCATCGGGAGCAGTCCCCGTCGCCCACGGGAACGACGGCATGGGCTCGATTCGGATCCCGGCTGCGTGCTGCGGCTTGGTGGGCCTCAAACCTGGGCACGGGGTGGTGCCGGTCGGCGAGGCACACACATCCTGGGGAGGTATGTCGGAGAACGGGCCGCTCACGACCACGGTCGCAGATGCCGCGCTGATGTTCTCGGTCCTGGCCTGCGATCCCGGTGCCGCGGCGCTGATCGATCCGCCCACCCTGCGGATCGCGGTGTCGACCACGGCTCCCAGCCTCGCGACGCCGGTGGCACGCGGTTGGACCGAGGCGGTCCATCGGACTGCCGAAATTCTTCGCGGCGGCCACCGCATTCGGTCGGCGACCCCGCGTTACCCGGCCACGCTGATGAACACGACCGCACTGGCGTTATGGACGGCAGGAGCTGCTGCCGATGCACACGCTTCGACGAACGTCGCCTTACTGGAGCGCCGCAACCGCATCCATGTGCGGATCGGAGACGCCGTCGTGAAGCGGGGACTCGCGAGCCCCAAGGGACGCGAGGTATGGCGGCGGCGCGCGTTGGACTTCTTCGCCGACACCGATGTCCTGGTCACGCCGACGCTGGCTCAACCGCCGATCAGATCACGACGCTGGGCGCAGCGGGGCTGGCTCGCCTCGCTGGTCGCCAACGCTCGCTACGCCCCCTTCGCCGCACCGTGGAACATCATCGGTTGGCCCGCAATGAACGTGCCCGCCGGACTCGACCGCCAGGGTCTGCCCGTCGGCGTGCAGTTGGTCGGCAAACCCGGCTCGGAGCGGACCCTGCTAGGCCTAGCCGCTCAGATCGAGCAGCTCCAACCCTGGCCGCGCACCGCTTAGGGAGCTACCGCCTCAGACCACACCGCTGATGTAGCGACGTTCCTGGACGGCCGCCAGCACGGCATGCAAGCCTTCGGCACTTTGCCGCCAGGAGAACTCTGCGCTGCGGTCCTGCGCTTTGGCGCCGAGCTGCTCGCGCAGCACGGCATCCGCCAGCAATCGCCGCAATTGCTCGACCAGCTCGTCGCGATCGTCGACCAAGGTCCCGGTGACTCCGTCGACGATCGAATCGGACAACCCGCCGGAGGCCCGGTAGCCGATGGTGGGCACACCGTGCTGGCCCGCCTCGATGACGGCCAGGCCCCAGCCCTCTTTGCGGGACGGCAACACATGCACCCAGGCCTGTTGCACGAGTTCGTGTTTGGTGACCTCATCGACGTGGCCGTGGAAGGTGACCGCGTCGGTGATCCCGAGTTCGGCGGCGTGCTCCACCAGCCGCTCGCTCCACCAACCTCCGCCGATGACATCGAGGTGCAGGCCCGGCACGTGGGCACGCAACGCCGCGACCGCGTCCAGCGCGTCCTCGATCTGCTTATGTGGCACCAGGCGAGACAGCACCACCACCCGCGGCGTTGGCGAGCGAGGGCGGGTCAGCGTTGCCGGCGGCGCCTCATCGAGGCCGTTGCGCACCACCGCGATGCGCTCGGGACCGACTCCGAGCTCGATCAGGTCGCGCAACGAGGGCAGTGACACGGTCAGGTATTGGTTGCGCCGGTTCAGCCAGGGCGACAGTTTCGACTCCACCATCCAGCCGATCCGGCTCAGCACCGGGCCCGCCACCGGCCACTGCTCGCGGTGGCAGTGGTGCACCAGCATCGCGACCCGCCGCCCGTAGATCAGCCGCGCCAGGAACGGCAGCCCGTTCTGGGTGTCGATCACCGCGTCGGGTCGCAGCCCGCGCAGCGGTCCAAGCCCGATGCGCGCCGCCGCCATCACTGCCAGCGCCCAGAGATACACGGTGTAGGGGCCGCCGCGCCGACTGATGCGCACGCCGTCGACGACCTCGTCTTTGGGCGCGCCCGGGTAGCGGGCGGTGCGCAGGGTGACTGTCACGCCGGCGGCGGCCAGCTCGGCGCCGATGCGCTGCAGGTAGGTCTCGCTGCCGCCGCCCTGCGGATGCCCGGTGTCACGCCAACACAGCAGCAGGACCGAGCGGACAGCAGACACGCCGACCAGGGTAGTCGGCCTACTGGCGGCCTAGGCTGGCTCGGTGGCTGCCACCGACCTGTTCGCGCGACGCGCGACGCTGGCCCGTTCGGTGCGCCTGCTGTCCCAGTTCCGCTACGAGCAGACCGCGCCGGATCGGTTCTACGGTGCGCTGGCCGACGACACCGCCGCCATGGTCACCGAACTGTGGCGCGGAGTCTGCGGCGACGATCCGGCCGGCAAGACCGTCCTCGACGTCGGCGGCGGTCCGGGCTACTTCGCCACCGCTTTCGCCGAGGCCGGTCTGCGCTATATCGGCGTGGAACCCGACCCCGGGGAAGTGCACGCGGCGGGCCCTCTGCCCGCGGGCGCCGCGGGGACGTTCGTGCGGGCCTCGGGGATGGCGCTGCCGTTCGCCGACGCCAGCGTGGACATCTGCCTGTCCTCCAACGTCGCCGAGCACGTGCCGCGGCCCTGGCAGCTGGGCAACGAGATGCTGCGGGTCACCCGGCCCGGCGGGCTGGCGGTGCTGTCCTACACGGTGTGGCTGGGTCCCTTCGGCGGTCACGAGATGGGCCTGACCCACTACCTGGGCGGACAGCGAGCCGCCCGGCGCTACACCCGCCGGCACGGCCACCCGCCCAAGAACAACTACGGCTCGTCATTGTTCGCGGTGTCTGCCGCCGAGGGCTTGGAGTGGGCTCGCCACACCGGCGCTCTGGTCGCAGCTTTCCCCCGTTATCACCCGCGATGGGCGTGGTCGATCACCAAGGTGCCAGGGATTCGCGAGTTCGGTGTGAGCAACCTGGTGCTGGTGCTGCAAACGGAATAACGGATTGACTGCAACGTGTTCTAATCCGTCCGTCGGCTAGGTAGGGTGGCGCCCATGACCGACTCCAGCATCACCGAATACGACACCCTCTTCATCGGCGGCAAGTGGACCGCCCCGTCCACCGATCAGGTGATCGAGGTGCACAACCCGGCCACCGGCGAGTATGTCGGCAAGGTGCCGCTGGCTGCCAAAGCAGATGTGGACGCGGCGGTGGCCGCCGCGCGCACCGCGTTTGACTCCGGCCCGTGGCCGTCCACCCCGCCCGCCGAGCGGGCCGCGGTGATCGCCGCCGCGATCAAGCTGATGGAAGAGCGCAAAGACCAGTTCACCGCGCTGCTGGGCGCCGAGACCGGCCAGCCCCCGCTGAGCGTCGAGACAATGCACTGGATGAGCTCGCTGGGCGCGCTGAACTTCTTCGCCGGCCCGGCCGCCGACGAGGTCAGCTGGGAAGAGATCCGCACCGGCGCCTACGGTCAGACGATCGTGCGCCGCGAACCGATCGGCGTGGTCGGCGCGATCGTCGCGTGGAACGTGCCGCTGTTCCTGGCGGTCAACAAGCTGGGGCCGGCCCTGCTGGCCGGCTGCACGGTGGTGCTCAAGCCTGCGGCCGAGACACCGTTCAGCGCGAACCTGCTGGCGCAGACCTTCGCCGACGCGGGCTTGCCGGAAGGCGTGCTCTCGGTGGTGCCGGGCGGCGCCGAGACCGGTCAGGCGCTGACCTCCAACCCGGGCGTGGACATCTTCTCCTTCACCGGCAGCTCGGCCGTCGGCAAGGAGATCGGCAAGCGCGCCGCGGACCTGCTCAAGCCGTGCACGCTGGAGCTCGGCGGCAAGTCGGCGTCCATCATCCTCGAGGACGTCGACCTGGCATCGGCCATCCCCATGCTGGTGTTCTCCGGGATCATGAACACCGGGCAGGCGTGTGTCGCCCAGACCCGCATCCTGGCGCCCCGCTCGCGCTACGAGGAGGTCGTGGAGGCGGTCAAAAACTTCGTCACCGCGCTGCCGGTCGGCCTGCCGGATGACCCGGGCGCTCAGATCGGTGCGCTGATCAGCGAGAAGCAGCGCGAGCGCGTCGAGGGCTACATCGCCAAGGGTATTGAGGAAGGCGCCCGGCTGGTCTGCGGCGGCGGCCGCCCCGAGGGGCTGGACTCCGGCTTCTTCGTGGAGCCGACCGTGTTCGCCGACGTGGACAACTCCATGACGATCGCCCAGGAGGAGATCTTCGGGCCGGTGCTGTCGATCATCGCCTACGACACCGAGGACGACGCGATCGCGATCGCCAACGACTCGGTGTACGGACTGGCCGGCAGCGTGTGGACCTCCGATGTCCCGCGCGGGATCGAGATCGCGAGCAAGATCCGGACCGGCACCTACGGGATCAACTGGTACGCCTTCGACCCGTGCTGCCCGTTCGGCGGCTTCAAGAACTCCGGCATCGGCCGGGAGAACGGCAAAGAGGGCGTCGAGCACTTCACTCAGCAGAAGAGCGTGCTAATGCCGATGGGCTACACCCTGGACGCCTGATCGGAGCGCCCCGGAGCAGTTCACCTTGCCGTTGAGGCAACGGTAAGCCCCTATACTGCCGTGCGTGGGCGTGCTGGTGTGGTTTGCACCCTGGGCGGTGTACTGGGTGCTGGTGGGCAACGCGCCACCGGTGATCGCGGCGGCGGTGGCGTTGGTCTTTGCGTTCAGCGTCGTGGTCAGCGGCCGCGGCTCCTCGTTACGCCTCCTGGGCATCGGGGCCGTTGCGACGTTCGCGGTGCTGGCGGTATTGCCGCTGGCGTTGACCGGGGCGCAGCACTGGGTGCTGGCATTGAGCGTCGCCGGACTGTTCGCGACGCTGCTCGCCGGCATCGCGCTGGGCAGATCGGTGGTGGAAGCCGTCGTGAAGGCGGATCTGCCGGCGGCGGTGGCGCAGTCGGAGCTGTTCGGTCCCGTCGTGCACCGGGTGACGTGGATCTGGCTGGGCGCTGTGACGGCAATGTTCGTCTCGGCGGTGATCCCAGCGCTCCTGCTGCCCGCCGCCGGCACACCGCTGAATTACCTGTGCTACTGGGTCATTCCGGTCACGGTTCTGGCCGCCGCGGCGATCGCATCGCGCATCGTGGCGGATCACATGACGGCCGGCTTCGGCGATGCGGTGCGCAAGACGAGCTTTGTCGCCTTCGTCGACCTGGAGATCGATCAGCTGTACTACCTGGCCACCGAACACGCCAACCGTGAGGTCGCCCCCGGCGAGGAGGCCTACAACGTCACCGTCGGCACCAAGGGAACACCGCTGTCAGGCGACGACACCCGGGTGTCGTGGCCCTCGACCTACAAGGTGCGGCAGCGCCGCAGCTGACCGGCGGCTCAGCCGTTGAGGCGGCGCCTTCGATGCTCGATACAGCGCCCCACCTGGGCGCGGTAGTAGTCTTCGTCGCGCCCGCCGGCGGTGTACAGCCGCGCGCCGAGCCGGTCCCGGAGCTCGTCGAGATCCACCTGATCGGCGGTGGCGTTGGCCAGCACCCAGTCGACGGCAGCTTCGCTGCCCTGTTCCCGGCAGATCCGCTCGGCCTGTTTGGCCGCAGCACGCTTGTGAAACCTGGCGAACCCCCGCCTGCTCCAGGCGCGCAACTCCAGGGCTTCCAGGTCCAGCAGTTCGCGCAACACCGACAACGGCCCGTCCGGCACGGTCTTGAACGGTGCCACGTCGACGAAAGCCAGTGCGCCGTCGCGACGCCGGATCGCCTCGATGTCCGCTTCCACCACGACCGCGCCGCGGCCCTGGGCCAGCTCATGGGCCCACCGAACGATGGCATAGCCGCGATCGGCAAGCCGGTATTTCCGGGTGTGGGTGTCCACCGCAGGGCGCTTTCGCTAGAACGCGTCCTCGGCGAGATCCATCAACGCGAGGTCCTCGCTTTCCACCATTCGGCGATCCGCGGCGAGCCGGGGTAACACGTTGGCCGCGAAGAACTTTGCCGCCGCCACCTTGCCGCGGTAGAAATGCTGCTCGTCGCCGGACGCTCCTTGGTCCAGTGCCGTCAGCGCGATCTCGGCCTGACGCATCAGCAGCCAGCCGATCATCAGATCGCCGACGGCCAGCAGGAACCGCACCGAACCCAAGCCCACCCGATAGAGCTCTCGGGCGTCCTGCTGTGAGCCGAACATGTATCCGGTCATGGCGGCCACCATCGCCCGCGCGTCGTCGAGCGCGGCGGCCAGCAACTTGCGCGAATCGGCCAGTTCCTTGTGACCGTCGGCGTCGTCGAGCAACGCCTCGATCTGGCCCACCAGATGCGCCAGCGCCACACCGCGGTCACGAGCGATCTTGCGAAAGAAGAAGTCCTGGGCCTGAATCGCCGTGGTGCCCTCATACAGCGAATCGATCTTGGCGTCACGGATGTACTGCTCGATCGGATAGTCCTGCAGGAAACCCGAGCCGCCGAACGTCTGCAACGATTCGGTCAGGTACTGGTAGGCACGTTCCGAACCGACACCCTTGACGATCGGAAGCAGCAGGTCGTTGACCCGTTCGGCCATCTCGGCGTCAGCGCCCGAGACCTGCAAGGCGACTTGCGGGTTCTGGTGGGCGGCAGTGTAGAGATACAGCGCCCGCATCCCCTCTGCGTAAACCTTCTGCATCATCAGGGCGCGCCGCACATCCGGGTGATGGATGATCGACACCCGCGGCGCGGTCTTGTCCGTCATCTGGGTCAGGTCGGCCCCCTGAATGCGGGTCTTGGCATATTCCAGCGCGTTGAGGTAGCCGGTTGACAGCGTGGCGATTGCCTTGGTTCCCACCATCATTCGGGCATATTCGATGACGCGGAACATCTGCGCGATGCCGTTGCGGCTGTCGCCGACCAGCCACCCTTTCGCCGGAACGCCGTGCTGTCCGAAGGTGAGTTCGCAGGTGGTCGAAACCTTCAGTCCCATCTTGTGTTCCAGGCCGGTGACGAACACCCCGTTGCGCTCGCCGGGCTCCCCCGTCTCGGGATCCGGCAGGAATTTAGGTACCAGAAACAGGCTGAGCCCCTTGGTTCCCGGTCCGGCACCCTCGGGACGGGCCAGGGTCATGTGCATGATGTTCTCGAACATGTCGTCGGTGTCGCCGTTGGTGATGAATCGCTTGACGCCGTCGATGTGCCAGGTGCCGTCGGGCTGCTCGATGGCCTTGGTGCGGCCCGCTCCGACGTCAGAACCGGCGTCGGGTTCGGTGAGCACCATGGTGGCGGCCCAGTTCCGGTCGATCACCATGGACGCCCAGTGCCGCTGCTGTTCGTTTCCCAGCCCGTAAAGGATGTTGGCGAAGATCGGGCCGGCCATGAAGATGAACACCGCAGGGTTGGCGCCCAGCGCCAATTCGTTGATCGCCCAGGACACCATCGACGGCGCCGGCACCCCGCCGACCGCCTCGTCCAGGCCGATCCGGAACCACTCGCCCTCCTTCCAGGCCCGCAGGGACTCCTTGAAGGGTTCGGGCAGCGTGACGCTGTGGGTGGCCGGGTCGAACACCGGCGGATAGCGGTCGCTGGAGGCAAAGGACTCGGCCACCGGCCCCTCGGCGAGCCGGGCGGCTTCGGCCAGCATCTGGCGCACGGTGTCGCCGTCGAGATCTCCGAACGCGCCGTCAGCCAAGCACTGCTCCAGGCCCAGCAGTTCGAACAGATTGAATTCCAGGTCGCGCACATTGCTCTTGAAGTGACCCATCATTCCAGCATGCACCTTGATGCGGCGCAGGTCGCCGGAATCGCAACGTTCTAACGCACTACGTGCAATCCCCACTGTCGCAGGATCGGCTCCACCAGGACGAAGTCGGTGCTCGAGTCGTCGTCGACCGGTCCGCCCTGCAGAATCCCGACCGCGCTGACGGTGCCGTCCGGGTTGACCACGAAGCCGGGGCTGCCGCTGTCACCGATGGTGCTGTACACGCGGGTTTCCACCAGGTTGCCGTTGACGGCGGTCACCGGACCGCAGGTCTCACCTGTCTGGGCACCGACCTTGCAGATCGTCATACCGACGTGGATCTGATCCGGCGGCAGCACACCGGCCACCGGATAACGGCCAGCGATCTTGGGGTTGGGCCGGCCGGCATCGGGCTCGAGCCGGATGATCGCGGCGTCGCGGTCCTCGCCATTGTCTTCGCTGGCGGTGATGATTCCGAGCGGCGTCTCGAAGATGTCGGTCCACTGCGACCCGTCGTGCGAATCGCAGTGACCGCTGGTCAGCAGGTAGTAGCCGCCGGCGTCGTCCTGGGCCAGAAAGCCCGCTGTGCAGCTGCTGCTGTCGTCCAGCAACTCGATGCCCGGCATCGGCCCGGCCGACGCGATGCCGGCGAAGCTCAGGCCCGCGGCTGCCAGGACGCCCGCCAACGCGATCTTGACCATCAGGTGTCCAGCACCGATGCCACCTTGGTCTCGACGTCGCCCAAACCGGCGAGATCGATGCCGAAGCGGTCGGTCAGAGCCTCACACACCTGCGCGGCGTCGTCGAACCGAATCCGCTCGGTGCCGCTGCGGGAGTGGATCGCCAGGTTGCGACCGCGCAGGTTCCAGCGGGCATCGTCGGTCACCAGCGCCACACTGAGGCCGACGACGAAGTTCGACTCGGGGTAGGTGGACACGTACCAGCTGCCCACCTGCATGTCGATCAGCGGCCGTGGCTGCAGTCCCACGATGTACAGCGGCCGCCAGCGCTCGCCGATCAGTGTCTCCAACACCCATTCATCTGCGCCGCTACCGCGGGTACGCAGCCGGAACGGCTCGTGGGAGGTCTGCTGAACCTCGTCGGGGATCATCGGGATCGGTGCCGTGGGCGTCTGCCCGCCGAATCCCACGTCGACGAGATAGCGCTGCCCGGCCCCCGGGATCGTCACCGCCAACGCCTGGTGGGTCTGCGGATGCGACGGCCCGTCCAGTCCCTCCGGGCTCATCCACACCACCCGCCCGGCCAGTCGCTCGGCTCCGAAGCCGAGCGCGCACAGCACGTCGCGCATCAGGTTGTTGTGCTCGTAGCAGTAGCCACCGCGACGTCGCGCCACCAGCTTGGCGCACAGTGCGGCCGAGCTGAGGTCGATCACCGGAACACCCATCAGTGGGTCGAGATTCTCAAACGGGATGCCGCGGACGTGCGCGGACACCAGGGCGGTGAGCGTCTCATGCGTCGGCTCGGTGCCACCGCGATAGCCGATGCGGTCGAAGTACGCCTGCACGTCGATGCGGAGCTCCCTTCGGCTACCCGGAACAGTTCGCTGATGGTATCCACCAGGGGTCCTGACCCGGTAACATGGACAAAACTAGAACACGTTTCACTTAAGGGGGCCGTGGTGGACACGCCGGACAACGACTGGTCGGACGACCTTCCCCGGCCCATCACGAAGTGGGACCCGGGTCTGACCGAACGGGTCATGGGCCTGTTACGACCGTTCATCAAGGGCTACCACCGTGCTGAGGTGCGCGGCTTGGAGTCGTTCCCCAACGGCGGCGCACTGGTGGTGTCGAACCATTCCGGTGGCCTGTTCGCGATGGACGTGCCGGTGTTCGCCACCGGTTTCTACGAGACATTCGGCTACGACCGCCCGGTTTACACGCTCAGCCACGACCTGATCTTCACCGGCGTCACCGCGGACTTCTTCCGCAAGACCGGGTTCATCCCGGCCAACCATGCCAACGCCGACGAGGCGCTGCGCTCCGGCGGCGTGGTGGTGGTCTTCCCCGGCGGCGACTACGACGTCTACCGGCCGACGCTGGAAGAGAACAAGATCGACTTCGGCGGCCGCAAGGGCTACATTCGCGCCGCGATCAACGCCGGTGTGCCGATCGTGCCGACGGTCGGGATCGGCGGCCAGGAAAGCCAGTTCTACCTGTCCCGCGGCACCGGACTGGCCAAGGCGCTGCGCCTGGACAAGCTGATGCGGGTCAAGATTCTGCCGATCTCGTTCGGCTTCCCCTTCGGCCTGTCCGCGGTGCTGCCGGTCAACCTGCCGCTGCCCACCAAGATCGTGATGCAGGTGTGCGAGCCGATCGACATCATCGCCGAGTTCGGCGAGGACCCCGACATCGACCTCGTCGACGCGCACGTGCGTGCCGTCATGCAGAAAGCGCTGGACAAGCTCGCCAGCGAACGCCGTCTGCCGGTCCTGGGCTGAACGCGATGGGCCTTTTCGACTCGCTAAACCGGGTCGGCTCGATGCTGGTGACCTTCACCCGGGCCGGACTGTTGGCGCCCATGCGCCCGGACAAGTACCTGCGGATCGCCGTCGCCGCGGCCGCCGAGGGCGGCACCACCACTACCGGTATCGCCATGGCAGCCCAGCGCTGCGGTGACCGCCCGGCGATCATCGACGAGCACGGCACCTGCAGCTACGCCGAACTCGACCGGCGCTGCAACGCGCTGGCCGCCGGCCTGCAACGGCTGCCCGGCCGGACGCCGCAGGCGATCGCGTTGATGTGCCGTAACCACCGCGGCTTCATCGAGGCGCTGGCGGCCGCCAATCGGATCGGCGCAGACGTGTTGTTGCTCAACACCAGCTTCGCTGGCCCGGCGTTGGCCGAAGTCGTCGCCCGCGAAGGCGTCGACCTGATCTTCTACGACGAGGAGTTCACCGCCGCCGTGGATCTGGCCGTGCCGGCCGGCTCGGGGTGTACGCGGGTGGTCAGTTGGGCCGACAGTGCGGTCCCCGGCCTGACGGCAGACGAGTTGATCAACGCCAATGCCGGCCGCCGACCGGCCAAAGCGTCTCGTAGCGGCAAGCTGGTCATGCTCACCTCCGGAACCACCGGCACCCCCAAGGGGGCTCGCCGCTCCGGCCGCGGTGGAGGCGGAATCGCCGACCTGCAAGCCATTTTCGACCGGATCCCCTGGCACACCGAGGAAACCGTGGTCATCGCCGCGCCGATGTTCCACGCCTGGGGGTTCTCCCAGCTGGCGCTGGCGCTCACCATGGCGTGCACGATCGCCACCCGACGGAAATTCGATCCCGAAGCCACCCTGGGACTGATCGAGTCCAACCAGGCGGCCGGGCTGTGCGTCGTACCGGTCATGTTCGACCGGATCATGGCGCTGCCCGATGATGTTCGATCCCAATACCCTTGTAAGTCACTTCGGTTCGCAACAGCCTCTGGTTCACGGATGCATCCCGACGTGGTGACGGCGTTCATGGACACCTTCGGCGATGTGGTCTACAACAACTACAACGCCACCGAAGCCGGCATGATCGCGCTGGCCACACCGGAGGACCTGCGCTACTCCCCCGACACCGCCGGCCGTCCGGCACCGGGGAGCGAGATCCGAATCCTGGACGCCGATTTCGCCGAGGTTCCGACCGGGGTGACCGGGCAGATCTTCGTTCGCAACTCCTCGCAGTTCGACGGCTACACCGGCGGCGATTCGAAGTTGTTCCACGACGGTTTCATGGCGTCCGGCGATTTGGGCTACTTCGACAGCACCGGCAGGCTTTTCGTGGTCGGACGGGATGACGAGATGATCGTCTCGGGGGGAGAGAACGTCTACCCGATCGAGACGGAGAAGGCGCTGATCAAGCATGGCGCCGTCGCAGAGGCCGCGGTGATCGGTGTCGACGATGCCGACTACGGACAGCGACTGGCGGCCTTCGTGGTGTTGACGCCGGGTAGCTCAGCCTCGCCCGACGAACTGAAGCAGCACGTCCGGGAGAATCTGGCCGGCTACAAGGTGCCGCGCGATATCACCATCATGGATGCGCTGCCGCGCAACAACACCGGCAAGGTCCTGCGTCGCGAACTGCAGGCGCTGGCAGCGTCCGACTGAGACCTAAGCGGGCGCCATCGCCGACTCGACGGTGGTCAGCTCCTCGGAAAACCCAGCGGCACGGCGGATCTCGATGAACTCGTTGACCAGTGCGGTGGTCACCTCATGCGGATCTTCAACGGTGGCACCGTCAGTCAGCACCGAGATGTTGAGCTGGTCGACATAGCTCCACACCGTGATGTTCAGACCACTGCCGGCGGTCAACGGCCCCACCGAATAGATCTCGGTGACCAGCGCACCGCCGACCCTGCCACGCTCCCGCGGGCCGGGAACATTGGAGATGTTGAGGTTGAGAACCTTGTTCTGACCGTCCTTGCCCGACAACCACCGGAACAACGACTCCGCCGGCGCGGGCGGCAGGTACGCCGACCACCGGCTGACCAGCTCTGGTCCGACCAGGTGGTGGGCCTCCTTGGCCAGATCGGCCGCCTCCCGGGCTTTAGCGATCCGTTCTCGAACGTCGGCCACATCGACCGGCAACGCCACCAGCACTCCGGAGAACCTGTTGCCGGAGATCCGGTCCGCGGAGAAGTCGAAGCTCATCGGCACCGACGCCAGCAGCGGATGATCCGCCTTTCCGTCGTAGCGCAGCAGCAGCGTGCGCAACGCCCCGGCTGAGATGGCCAGCACCAGATCGTTGATGGTGACACCCAACTGCTTGCTGGTCGCCTTGATATCGGCCAGCGCCAGTGTTGCGGTGGCGAAGCGCCGTTCCGGGGTCAGCACGTGGTTGAGGAAACTCGGCGGCGGAGTGAACGGCCGAGTCAGGTCGGCGGAGAGCTTGCGCGTGCTACGCCGGACCCGCCCGATACCGGACGCCGTGTAGCCGATGGTCGCCGGGATCTTGCCCATCTGCCGGAAATGGTCGCGGAACGCTGAGCGCACCAACTGTCCGCTGGTGGGGGCGGGATCGGTTTCGTAGGAGTCGTGCTCGTGCTGTGGGCCGGCCACCAGGTCCATTCCGCGGGCCATCAGGTTCGCCGACGCGATCCCGTCGGCCAGGGCGTGGTGGATCTTGCCGACCACCGCGATCCGGTTGTTTGCCAGCCCGTCGATGAAGTACATCTCCCACAACGGCCGGCTACGGTCCAGCGGCGTGCTGCCGATCTCGCCGATGGCCTCATCGAGTTCGCGGCGGCCGCCCGGAGCGGGCAGCGACCACGGCCGGATGTGGTAGGCCAGGTCGACTTCGCAGTTCTCCCGCCACATCGGGTGATGGAACTTACCGGGGATGTCCACCAGTTGGTATCGGAACGGATCCAACTTGTAGAGCCGGCCGTGGATCACCCGCCGAAAGGCTTCGACGTCGAACCCGCGCCGATCGGCGTCCAGCTCGATCACCGCGATCTTCAAAGTGTGCATGTGCACGTTTGCCGTCTCGCTGTACAGCAGAACCGCATCCCACCCGGTGAGCCGCTTCACCCGTGACCCCTCGTCATGCAGGGACCATACCGTGGCGTACGGGTTCAGATGATCTGTTTGCTCCCGACGGTGGTGCGGTCGCGGTGAATCTGGTTGAGAAACAAACCGATTGCCGTGCTCATCGCACCGGTGCGCGCGCCATCGGTCATGTCGAAACCATGCCCTGCACCGGGCAGCTCCAGGTAGCCGACCTTGGAACGCGACACCGCCCGCAATCGGTCGGCGAAGCTACGGGCTTGCTGCACCGGGATGACCGTGTCGGCGCTGCCGTGCACCACCAGGAACGGCGGCGCATCCGGATGCACCCGCGCGATCGGGGAGGCCTGCCGGTAGATGTCGCCATGGCGCCGCATCGAGCGACCGACCACGACCCGCTCCAGGAAATCGACGAAGGCGACCCGCTCGCGGGTGGAGCGGTCTTCCCAGTCGTAGCGGCCGTAGATCCCCACCACGGCGTCGACTGAGGTGTCCCCACCTGCCGGCAGTTGGTCGGCGAACTCGAAGTCGACCGCACTGCCGGTCAGCCCGGCCAGGGCGGCCAGATGCCCGCCGGCCGAGGCACCCGCCACGGCAACGAAGCTGCGGTCACCGCCGAATTTGTCGACGTTGGCGCGCGCCCAGGCGATCGCGGTCTTGACGTCGACGATGTGGCTCGGCCACCGGTTGTGCGGTGCGACCCGGTAGTCGATCGACAGACACACCCAGCCCTGCTCGGCCAGATGGGACAGCAGCGCATAACCCTGCAACAGCCGGCTGCCATGCACCCAGGCACCACCGGGGACGTAGATCAGCACCGGGGCGGGACCGTCGGGCAGCTCGCGGGACCGCCACACATCGAGTACCTGCGCGGGGTCGCTGCCGTATTGCACCCCGGAGCGATAGATGTTCCGGCGGTGCTGCAGCGCCTTTGCCACCGGCGGCGCCTGCTCCGGCTCGGGCCAGTCGATGTCGAGATCGGCTGCCGAGACCACCCCACGCAGCGCGGCATCGCTGACCACGTGGGTCTGCTCGCGCTCCTGCTTGCGGACGGCCGCGGACCCCGGGGCCAGCCACGACTTAGCGGCGCTGGAGAAGAACTCCGGCATATGACGGGTGCCCCACACCCCCATCGCGGTCATCCCGCCCAGGGGTTCCAGGTGCTTCCCGACCACCGGCAACGACGCTGAGGCGACGCTGAACGCCAGCAGATAGTCGGCCGTTCGGGCTCGCTTCAGCCAGCGCAGCCGGCCAGCCAGGTTAAGTCCGGTCTCCGGGGTCTGCGATCGTCCCGTCATTCGCGCAGGGTATCGCGTTTGGGGTCGGAGGCGGTCGCAATCGGGTGGGTTGGCGGCGCCGCCGATCCGGCGCCAGCGATACTGAGCCGATGGTAAGCAGCGGGTTCCATCCAGATCTGCGCAGAACTGCCCGGTTCCTTCCGCGTGGCGGGCTCGGGCGCCGGACCCTGCCGGTGCTGCAGGCCCTCACCGGGATGCAGGGCCGACGCACCCCCGCCGACGTCGAGGTCTTGGGTTTGCCCTCGGGGGCCACCATCCGGGTTTTTCGGCCGCCGAATCGCACCGCCGATCCCGCGCCGGCACTGCTGTGGATCCACGGTGGCGGCTACGTCATCGGCACGGCAGCCCAGGATGACCGGCTCTGCCGCAGGTTCAGCACGGAACTGGGTGCCACGGTCGCGTCGGTGGACTACCGACTGGCGCCCCAGAACCCCTATCCCGCCGCGTTGGAGGACTGCTGGGCGGCACTGACCCGGCTCGCGGAGCTGCCCGGGGTCGATCCGGCCCGGATCGCGATCGGCGGTGCCAGTGCCGGCGGCGGGCTGGCCGCGGCCCTGGCGCAGTTGGCCGCCGACCGCGGCGAGGTCTCCCCCGTGCTGCAGCTGCTGGTGTACCCGATGCTGGACGATCGCAGCGCGGCACTGCCGGCCAATCGGAGCTACCGACTGTGGAATCCGCGGAGCAACCTGTTCGGCTGGACCGCCTATCTGGGCGACACGGATCCGCAGATCGCGGTGCCGGCACGACGTGCCGACCTGAGCGGGCTGGCGCCGGCCTGGATCGGGGTGGGCACCTTTGATCTGTTCCACGACGAGGATCTGGCCTACGCAGAGCGACTGCGGCAGGCCGGCGTGCCCTGCGAGGTGGAGACCGTCCCCGGGGCATTCCACGGGTTCGACCTGTTGAGGCCCAAAGTCGCGGTGTCACGGGCGTTTTTCGCCCGACAGTGCGAGAGCCTGCGTAACGCCTTCGGCCGGGGGGCCTGAGCGGTGGCCGGTTCCAGCCCCGAAGAACTGCGGGCGCTGCGGGGCGCGGTCGCAGAGTTGATGACCAAACGCTCGCCCGACGACGATGTCTGGTCCGAGTTGGCGGCGATGGGCCTGCTCGGACTGTTGGTGCCCGAGCAGTACGGCGGTGCGGATGCCGGACTGGTCGAGGTAGGCGTGGTCGCCGAAGAGCTGGGCCGGGTCCTGTACTCCGGTCCGTACCTGTCGACGGCGGTGCTCGCGGTCAATCTGCTGCTGGCAGTGGACGACCCGGCACAACGCGAGGCCGTGCTACCGGCGATCGCCGCCGGGCGCACCCGGGTCACGGTCGCATTCGCCGAGAGCGATTCCACCCGACCACCCGCCACACCGGCTACCACGGCCCGCGGTGGATTGGTCTCCGGCGAGAAGCGGTTCGTGCTCGACGCGGACACCGCCGACCTGCTCTACGTTCTGGCGGACGCCGAGGACGGACCCGGGATCTTCGCCGTCGACCCGGCCGGAGCGGGCGTCACCGTGGAACCACTGACCACCGTCGACCCCTCCCGCCGGCTGTGCCTGGTCCGGTTGACGGACGCCCCGGCGACCGCGGTCGGCTCGGCCGGAGCCGGGGTCGCCGCCTTGACCGCTGCGCTGGACCGTTCCGCGGTGGCACTGCTCGGTGAACAGGCCGGTGCCGCCAGGTTCGCCATGGAGATGGCCCGCGACTACGCCAAGACCCGCTTCCAGTTCGGCCGCGCCATCGGCAGCTTCCAAGCCGTCAAGCACATGTGCGCCGACATGTTGTTGGAGGCCGAGTCGGCGGTGACGGCTGCTCGCCAGGTGGCCACGGCCGGGGCGGGCGGATCGGCTGACTGGACCGCGGATCTCGCACTGGCCCAGGCATATTGCTCGGATGCCTTCGTCTTTGTGGGTGCCACCAACATCCAGGTTCATGGCGGAATCGGATTCACCTGGGAACATCCCGCGCACCGCTATCTGCGCCGGGCGCGCAGCGATGCCCACCTGTTCGGCAGCCCGTCCTGGCACCGGGAGCGGTACCTGCAAGAGATCGGAGCGTGAGATGACGCTGCCCGACCCTGACGACGCACTTCGCGCCGAAGTCCGCGACTGGCTAGCCGCCAACTGGGCGCCCGGCACCGACCGGGCCACCTTCGCCGCGGCGATGCTCGCCGCCGGATGGACCGCTCCGAGCTGGGAGCCGGACTGCTACGGCCGTGGCCTGACCGACCGGCAATCCCGTTTGGTGGCATCCGAATTCGCTGCCGTCGGCGCCCCAGGAACCGGTCACGACCGGGCCGACCTGTTCGCCTGCACAATCCATGACCGGGGCACCGACGAACAGAAGCACCGGCTGCTGCCCCCGGCGCTGCGGGGCGAAACCAAGTCGTGCCTGCTCTACAGCGAGCCCGGCGCAGGATCGGACTTGGCCGGTCTGCGCACCCGCGCCGAGCGCGACGGTGATGACTGGGTTGTCAACGGGCAGAAGGTCTGGACGTCGTTCGCGACCACCGCCGACTACGGCATGCTGGTGGCCCGCACCAACCCGGACGTACCCAAGCACAACGGGATCACCTTCTTCATGCTGCCGATGCGCCAGCCCGGCGTGGAGGTCCGGCCGATCCACCAGATCACCGGCGAATCAGAGTTCAATGAGGTGTTTCTGACCAACGCCCGGGTTCCCGACGCCAACCGGATCGGCGAACCCGGCGAAGGATGGTCGGTGCTGCAGGTGGCACTGGGCTACGAGCGGCGCCTGATGGGTGATGTCGCGCGCACCGCACGCCGCAAGGAGAAGTCCAGCGGCTTAGTCGACTTGGCCCGGGATGCCGGGCGCCTTTCGGACTCCCACATTCGCCAGGAGGTCGCCCGCATCCAGGCGCTGACGACGGTGAACCGCTGGAACAACCAGCGCGCCAAGACCAGCACCGACCGCGCCGAGGCCGCCACCCTGCTGGCGCTCGGCAAGATCGCCATGTCGCGCATCCTGCACGAGACCGCCCGGGTCCAGACCGAGATCGTCGGCGTCGAGTCGATGCTCAGCGGTCCGGACAATCCGGTCGGCGACGCGGTGACCTTCCGGGCGCTCAACGCCTACTTCACCTCGATCGGCGGCGGCACGGACCAGATTCAGCGCAACATCATCGGCGAGCGAGTGCTGGGCCTGCCCAAGGAGCCCGATCCCTATCGCGACGCCCCGTTCCGGGATCTACCGCACTGACATGGCCGCTCAGAACTGCAAGGCGGTGAAACGCCAGTCCAGCACCTGACGGTCCGGCTCACCATCGGCACCGGCGGCATAGACCAGCGATCGCAGCCCCAACACGTTGTCGCGGGCCGACTCGATGTGTAGCTCGCTGTAGAGGGTGTCGCCTTCGTGCACCGGCGCGGTGTGATCGCAGGACTGCCAGCCCAGCACCGTGACCAGATTCGGCAGCAGTCGCGACGCCTGCGCCAGCGCCAGCCCGATGGTGTGCCCGCCGTAGACCAGTCGCTGCCCAGCGACCCGCGAATCATGATGTGTAGCCGCAACATTGAGTGTCAGCCGGGCAAGCTCCGGGGCACCCGAGACCACGTCGCCCGTGCTGGTCAGGACGGTCCCCACGAGATCCGGGTCGAAGTGGGGCCCCGGCACCCGTTGCCGAAACTCCGCGCCGTCCCAGTCCGCGGTCACGTCCACAGGCGCCGCGAGCCCTGCGCCAATGGCAGACAGGTCATCGCCGTGGCCGGTATCAGCGGCATCAGGCGACAGCGGCAGCATCGCGCACCGGTAGAAGTCGAGCACCGGCCGGTCCACCTGGTCGATGGTGGTGATCCGCAGTGCCACCAGGCCGGTGGGTTCTCGCCCGGGCTTGGCTGAATTCTGCTTCAATCCAACGACTTCGGTGCGGGTGAAAACGGTGTCGCCGATCACCGGATACCGGAAGAAGGCCAGGCCGCGGTAGAAGAGGTTGGCTTTGACGCGCCGGGTGACCAGCGTGGACTGCCCGATCGCGACGTCGCAGACCAGCCCGGGGTGAGCCAGTGGGGTCGTGGACCCCGTCACCGCCCGAGACAATTCGGCGTCCAGCGGCAGCCGTAGCCGGTCTCCGAGGATCGCCTGATGCAGTGCCGCCGCACCGGCCGTCAGAGTCATCGCCGGAGCTGCGTCGAACACCTGGCCGACCCGGAGCTCGTCGAAGTAGGGGCCGCTGGTCACACGAAAATCCTGACATACGGTGAACCGGTGAACCACGAAGAGTCGATCCTGGTCGAAACGGTGCGTCAGTTCATCGACCGGGAGGTGAAACCGGCGGTCCGCGACGTCGAGCACGCCAACACCTACCCGGAGGCGTGGATCGAACAGATGAAGCACCTCGGCATCTACGGTCTGGCCGTTCCGGAGGAATACGGCGGCACACCGGTGTCGATGCCGTGCTACGTCCTGGTCACCCAGGAGCTGGCTCGCGGTTGGATGAGCCTGGCCGGGGCCATGGGCGGCCATACCGTGGTCGCGAAGCTGCTGAGCCTGTTCGGTACCGACGAACAGAAGCAGCGTTACCTGCCGGCCATGGCTACCGGAGCGCTGCGCGCCACGATGGCCCTGACCGAACCGGGCGGCGGCAGTGACCTGCAGAACATGACGACGTCCGCGGTGCCGTCGGCCGACCCGGACACGCTGGTGATCAACGGGTCCAAGACGTGGATCTCCAACGCCCGCTATTCGGGACTGATAGCGCTGCTGGCCAAAACCGATCCGAAGGCCACTCCGCGGCACACCGGCATTTCGGTGCTGCTGGTGGAGAATCCCAGCGCCGGGCTGACGATCTCGCGGGACCTGCCGAAGCTGGGCTACAAGGGGGTGGAGAGCTGCGAGCTGAGCTTCGACGGCTGCCGGGTGCCGGCGGCTGCGGTGCTCGGCGGCACGCCCGGCAGCGGCTTCGCCCAGATGATGAAGGGCCTGGAGACCGGCCGCATCCAGGTGGCGGCGCGGGCCCTGGGCGTAGCGACCGCCGCGCTCGAAGATGCCCTCACCTACGCCCAACAACGGGAGAGTTTCGGACAGCCGATCTGGAAGCACCAAAGCGTGGGCAATTATCTGGCCGACATGGCGACCAAGTTGACGGCCGCCCGCCAGCTCACCAGATACGCCGCTGAGCGCTACGACAGCGGGCAGCGCTGCGACATGGAGGCCGGCATGGCCAAGTTGTTCGCATCGGAAGCCGCGATGGAGATCGCGCTCAACGCGGTACGCATCCACGGCGGCTACGGCTACTCCACCGAATACGACGTGGAACGCTACTTCCGGGACGCACCGCTGATGATCGTCGGCGAGGGCACCAACGAGATTCAGCGCAATGTGATTGCGGCACAACTGGTTGCCCGCGGCGGGGTTTAGCCGCCACGCTGTCCCCGGCGCAACGAAAAACACCCCGCACGATCTGTGCGGGGTGTTTTTCCTGGGCTGTCCTACTACGGGACGACGACGCCCGGGGTGCCGTCCTGGCCCGCGCCGCCCGCGGCGGGACCGGCACCTGCGGCACCACCAGCGCCTTCGGCACCACCGGTGCTGCCGGTACCGGGAGTGTCGCCGGCACCGCCGTTGAGGCCGTCATCGCCCAGGTGCGGGGTGATGACGTCGCCGCCATCACCGCCGTTACCGCCGGTGCCCCCGGTGTTGGCTCCGGCACCGCCGGCACCGCCGTCGCCACCGGCACCGCCGTGGACGTTGTCGATCGGGCCCGAGGACGAGTCGCCGGAGGTGGTGTTCCAGTCCGGGTCACCCCAACGGATGTTGCTGCCGTTGCCGCCATTTCCACCGGTTCCGCCGTCGCCGCCCACGCCGCCGGAGCCGTCGGCGTTGGCCAGTCCGGCACCGCCGGTGCCACCGGTCCCACCGTCGCCCCCGTGGGCGCCGCCGGCGTTCGGGTCACTGCCACCGTTTCCGCCGTTGCCACCGGTACCGCCCGTGGCGCCTGAACCGCCGTTGCCGCCGGCGCCACCGGTACCGGCCGAGCCCTGCGGGCCCAGGGTGCCTAAGCCGCCGGGGCCTTCCACGGATGCGTGTCCGGTCACATCGGCGATGTCGCCACCGTTGCCGCCGTTGCCACCGCTGCCGCCGTTGCCGATCACACCGTCGTTGCCGTTGGCCGCACCGGATCCAGCCGCGCCGCCGCTACCGCCGGCGCCGCCCGAGCCACCGTTGCCGGGGGCGTTGTACAGGCCGTGCACGGAATCGGTCGTTCCGTGTATCGAGGCACTGCCGTGGCCACCGTTGCCACCGTCGGAGCCCGCCCCGCCGGCCCCGCCGTTGCCACCATTGCCCGCGGTCCCGCCGCCGTTGCCGCCGGCGCCACCGGTACCTCCGGCAGCGCCGCTACCGCCACTGGTCGCCGAGACGTCGGGCGGGGTTCCGCCGTCGCGGTAGCCGTTGACGCCGTCGCGGCCATCGGTCGCGGCCGAGGCGTCGCCACCGTTGCCACCGTCGCCGCCGTCACCGTCGACACCGGCAGCGCCCACGTTGGCACCGGCTCCACCGGCCGCGCCGCCGGCCGCTGCAGCACCACCGTTGCCGCCCGCGCCACCGTTGCCACCGGCGCTGCCGTTGGCGCCAACGCCGTTCACCGCCAGGCCGGCCGCACCGCTACCACCGTCGCCGCCGAGGCCGCCGTTACCACCGACACCGCCGTCACCGTTGGCACCGATCGTGCCATCGGCGGAGCCACCGCTACCGGCAGCACCGCCGACGCCGCCCTTGCCACCGACGGCACCGTTGCCACCGTTGCCACCGACGGCGCCGTTTCCGGAACCGTTGTCGGCGAAGGTGCCTCCGTCGCCGGCCGCGCCGTTGCCCCCATTGCCGCCGGCGCCACCGACACCGCCCTCACCACCGTTGCCACCGATGCCGACGTAGGAGGAACCGGCGCCGCCCGCTCCACCGTTTCCGGCGTTGCCACCGGCTACGCCGTCACCGCCGGTCCCGCCGGAGCCGCTGCCCGCGGAGCCGTTGGTACCGGTCCAACCGGTGCCGCCTGCACCGCCGTTGCCGCCATTGCCCCACGCGCCCATGCCGAAGAAGTCCTGGGCCTGACCCGACGAGCCACCGTTGCCGCCGTTACCCGCGTCCAACGTGGCGGTGCCGCTACCGCCGGCCCCACCGTCGCCACCGTTGCCCCACATCTCGCCGCCGTGGCCCCCGTTGCCGCCGTCGGCGCCCAGGCCGCCCATGCCGCCGTCGCCGCCGTTGCCGATACCGCCGGCGTGGCCGCCGTTGCCGCCGGCTATGCCCTCGAGGTTCGAGTCCCAGCCATTGCCGCCGTCGCCGAACCACAGCCCACCGGCCTGGCCGTTCACACTGTCCTCGGTGCCGTCGGCGCCGTTGCAGATCATCCCGCAGAAGCCGTCGGTAAACGGCGCGAAGAGCTGGTTGACCACCCCGTTGACGCTCGACCCGAAGTCGCTGGTGATCCAGTCCTGCATCATGGCGTGCAGCGGGAGGTAGAAACTGTCCTGCCACATCTGGGCGAAGTCTGCGTCGAACAGGCCACCGTCGGCCGCGCCCGGGACGCCCCACGCCGAGACGTCGAAAAGGTCGAATCCCGAGGTGTTGGTGTCGCCGACGCCGAACATGTCCCAGAACGCGTCGAGGCCGAAGTCCTCGGCCTGCGCGGAAGGCGCGGACGCCAGGGGCGCCATTCCGAACGCCACGAATGCGCCGACCGCGGCTGCCGCCCCGATCGCACGGTCCCGCCGCCGCTGCGCGATCGATTGAGCGTTCTGAGTACTGCGCCGATGATGTGCCACCGTTGGTCCACCCCTTCTGAGCTTTACGAAAACTTTGTTTGGGCTTAGTGAAGACTGTGCCCTTCCCCCACAGTGCTTGACAGTATCGCTTCAGCGGACCGCTGTCCATGTGATGATGTGGCTAAGTGCGATAAAGTCATACCAATAGTTTCGTTTGTCCCAGTGCGCATATACTTCAAGTCGCCAGGTGAGCGACGGGCTGACCTGCTCATAGGGGTCCACCCCGACGGGCACCGACTGCCCGCTTCGCCTGACGTGCCGCCCGGAGGTCGCTCAGCAATGCCACTTCACCGCAATAAGGTTCCCCGGCGCCGCCAGGCGCACCCCACCGCAACGGCTCGGCGCATACGACGGACCGTTCCCGCGCTGGCGGCACTGGCCGCTTTCGGCCTGGGTCCGGTCGGTCCGGCGCCGTGCGCCCACGCGAACGAGTTCGATTGGATCACCGATCTGCTCAGCCCGCTCTTCGGGGTGCCGGAGCAGGACACGGGCGCCTCGGCCGCGGGCTGGGCCTGGCTGGATCCCACCGTGTGGAGCTTGACCAGCGCAGACCCCTTCGGCAGTGACGCGCTGGCACTGGCCGCGGACGCGTCCGGCGCCGCCGGGTTCTACGAGTGGCTGCATGAGGCTGTGCAGGACTGGATCGACAGTCCGTCCGGTCAGCTGTTCGGCAACTTGGTCAATCCGCTGTTCGCACCGCTGGCCGAGGGCGGTTGCGGCGTGATCTGCAACGGCCCCGACGGGACGGCCGACCATCCCGAGGGCGGGGCCGGCGGGTTGTGGTTCGGCGACGGGGGCAACGGCTGGTCTTCGGACGTCGAGGGCGTCGCCGGTGGCAACGGCGGCAGCGCCGGCCTGTTCGGTGACGGCGGCGACGGTGGCGCCGGCGGCCTGGGCGCCGACGGCGGTAGCGGCGGCCACGGCGGCGGCGTGTGGGGCAACGGCGGCCATGGTGGGAACGGCGGGGACGGCGCCGGCGACGGCGGTTCCGCCGGCAACGGTGGCAACGGCGGCGACAGCAATTACCTCTACGGCAGCGGGGGCGCCGGTGGGGACGGCGGCAACGGCAGCGCCGCCGCCGGCGACGGTAAGACCGCCGGGACCGGGGGTAACGGCGGCCGCGGAGGCGACGGCGGCCAACTGGGCGGCGGCGGAGGCGCGGGAGGCACCGGAGGCCACGGCGGGGCCGCAACCGGCAACAGCACTACCGGCGGGTCCGGGGGCAACGGTGGTGACGGCGGCAGAATCGGCGGCAGCGGTGATCCGGCCGGAGGCGGGCAGGGCGGCCACGGCGGCGACGGTGGTACGGCCACCGGGACGGGCAGCCGGGGCGGCCGCGGCGGCGATGGCGGGGCCGGCGGCGGCGCCACCCCGGTGATCGTCGGCACCAGCGGGAGCGACGGCGGCAACGGCGGCGCGGCCGGCAACGGCGGCCAGGCGATTGGCGTCGGGGGCACCGGCGGGACCGGCGGCCACGGGGGCGCCGGCGGCCACGGGGTCGGCTTCGGCGGTGACGGCGGCAACGGCGGCGCGGGCGGAAACGGGGGCGATGGAGCTACCCCCGGCGCGGGCGGGCCTGGCGGCGCCGCCGGCCCGGGCACCGTCCACGGGCAAGCCGGCAACCAAGGCACCCCGGGCCAGCCGGGCGACGCGTCCTGATCGGGCCCTGACGGGCCGGCATCACGCCGAGTACTTGGCCACCAGCTCGTTCTTGTAGAGCTTGCCGGTGTCGGTGCGCGGCAGCTGCTCCTCGAACGCGATCGACCGCGGACATTTGTAGTGCGCCAAGCGGTCCCGCACCCAGTCGAGTAGTTCTGCGGCGAACGCAGGCGTGGCGTCGGCGGGGTCGACGGTCTGCACGGCCGCCTTCACACTCTGGCCCATCTCGTCGTCGGGGACCCCGAACACGGCCGCGTCCAACACCTTCGGGTGCGTGATCAACAGGTTCTCCGCTTCCTGCGGGTAGATGTTCACCCCGCCGGAGATGATCATGTGGTGGCGCCGGTCGGTGAGGTACAGGTAGCCCTCATCATCGAGGTAGCCGACGTCTCCGACGGTCGTCCAGCCTTGCGCGTGGCGCGATTTCGCGGTCTTGTCCGGATCGTTGAGGTACTCGAAAGCGTTCCCGCCCTCGAAGTAGATCTCGCCGGCCTCGCCGGCCGGCAACTCATTGCCGTCCTCATCGAGAATGTGCACCGCACCGAACATCGCCTTGCCCACCGAGCCGGGATGCTTCAGCCATTCGTCGGCACTGATCAGCGTCGAGCCGTGCGCCTCCGATGAGGCGTAGTACTCATCGACGATCGGCCCCCACCACTCGATCATCTGCTGCTTGATCTCCACCGGGCACGGAGCGGCGGCGTGCATGACCCGCTTGAGGCTGGAGACGTCATACGAATCCCGCACTTCGGCAGGCAGTTTCAGCATCCGGGTGAAGTGTGCGGGCACAAACTGCCCGTGGGTGACCCGATAGCGCTGGATGGCTTCGAGCGCGGACTCGGCGTCGAACTTCTCCATGACAACCGTGGTCAGCCCGGCCGCCTGCACTTGCATGGACCACACCGACGGCGCGGTGTGATACAGCGGAGCGGGACTCAGATAGACCGAACCCGGGCCCATCCATACCGAGACCAGCATCGCCATCAGCCCCGGCACCTCGGTCGGAGGCAGATGCGGCAGCGGACGTTTGATGCCCTTGGGCCGCCCGGTGGTGCCCGACGAGTACTGCAGCAGATCACCTTCGATCTCATCGGCAATGGGTGTCTCCGGCTGGTCGGCAACGCATTCCGGGTAGCGCTGCCAGCCGTCCAGGTCACCATCGGCGATCAGCAGCAGCTCGGGCAGGCCGGCCGGCAAGTGCTCAGCGAGGTCGGCGCAGGTCTGGCGCAGCGCAGCCGAGCCGATGATCGCCTTGGCGTTGCTGTTGTCGATGATGTACGCGGCTTCGGCAGCTGTCAGATGAGTGTTGATCGGCACGTAGTACAGGCCGCTGCGCCGTGCCGCCCACATCGCCGCGTGGATGTGCTCGTTGTTCTCCATGATGATCGCGACGACATCGCCCTCCACCAGCCCTGCGGCGCGGAAGAAGTGCGCCAGCCGGTTCGCCCGGGCTTCCAGCTCAGCGAAGGTGACGACGATGCCGGAGGGGTGCAGGATGATGGCCGGGTTCTCGGCTTCGAGTTGCTCGCGAATCTGCATGGGCTGACTGTACTGGGGCCAAACTTGACGGCTGTCAAGTGGGGGCGTCAGGGACGCGAACCGTCCCCCGCACCCGGAGAATGCAGAACCGCACCCGGGGAATCCCCCTGGGTGCGGTTCTGCGAAGTGCTCGAAACCCGGCTACTAGCCCAGGCGCTGCTTGAGTGCCTCGAACTCGTCGCGCAGCCCGGTGGGCAGCTTGTCGCCGATGAACTCGAACCACTCCTCGATCAGCGGCAGCTCCGCGCGCCATTCGTCGGCGTCAACGATCAGCGCCTGATCCACGTCGGCGGCGGCCACGTCCAGCCCATCCAAGTCCAGGTCGGCAGCGCTGGGCACGGTGCCGATCGGGGTCTCCTGGCCGCCGGCATTGCCCTCGACCCGCTCGACGATCCACTTCAGCACCCGGCTGTTCTCGCCGAAGCCCGGCCACAGGAAGCGGCCGTCGTCGCCGCGACGGAACCAGTTGACGAAGAACACCTTGGGCAGCTTCGACTCGTCGGAGTGCTTGCCGGTGTCGATCCAGTGCTGCATGTAGTCGCCGGCGTTGTAGCCGATGAACGGCAGCATCGCCATCGGGTCGCGGCGCACCTTGCCCACCGTGCCCTCGGCGGCCGCGGTCTGCTCGCTGCCCATGGTGGCGCCGATAAAGACGCCGTGCTGCCAGTCGCGGGCCTGACTCACCAGCGGCACCGTGGTCTTGCGACGGGCGCCGAACAGGATTGCCGAGATCGGCACACCCTGCGGGTCGTCCCACTCCGGCGCGAGGATCGGGCACTGCGACATCGGGGTGCAGTACCGCGAGTTCGGGTGAGCGGCAGGGGTTTCCGACTCGGGCGTCCAGTCGTTGCCCTTCCAGTCGGTCAGGTGCGCCGGGGTCTCCCCGCCGATGCCCTCCCACCACACATCGTTGTCATCGGTGTGGCCGACGTTGGTGTAGACGGTGTTTCCACGCTCCAGCGTGATCATCGCGTTCGGGTTGGAGCTGCGGCTGGTGCCCGGAGCCACGCCGAAGAAGCCCGCTTCCGGGTTCACCGCGTAGAGCCGGCCGTCCTTGCCGAACCGCATCCACGCGATGTCGTCGCCGAGGGTCTCGGCACGCCAGCCCGGGATGGTCGGCTGGATCATCGCCAGGTTGGTCTTGCCGCAGGCCGAGGGGAACGCCGCCGCCACGTAGTAGGCCTTGTTCTCCGGCGAGATCAGCTTGAGGATCAGCATGTGCTCGGCCAGCCAGCCCTCGTCGTGGGCCATCGCCGACGCGATCCGCAGCGCGTAGCACTTCTTGCCCAACAGCGCGTTGCCGCCGTAACCCGAGCCGTAGCTCCAGATCTCGCGGGTCTCCGGGAAGTGGGTGATGTACTTCTCGGAGTTGCACGGCCACGGCACGTCCTGCTCGCCTTCGGCCAGCGGGGCGCCGACCGAGTGCAGACCCTTGACATAGGCGCCGTCGGTGCCGATCTTCTCCAGCGCCGCGGTGCCCATCCGGGTCATCACCTTCATCGAGGCCACCACGTAGGGCGAGTCGGTGATCTCGACGCCCAGCTTGGGGTCCTCGGCGCCCAGCGGGCCCATGCAGAACGGGATGACGTACATGGTGCGACCGCGCATGCAACCGCGGTACAGCTCGGTCATGGTGGCCCGCATCTCGTCCGGGTCCATCCAGTTGTTGGTGGGGCCGGCCCCTTCCTGGGTGCGGCTACAGATGAAGGTGCGTGACTCGACCCGCGCGACGTCGGCCGGGTCGGAGAGCGCCAGGTAGGAGTTGGGCTTCTTCTTTTCGTCGAGCTTGACCGCGGCGCCGGACTCGACCAGCAGGCCCATCAGCCGGTTCCATTCCTCCTCGGAACCGTCGGACCATTCCACCCGGTCGGGCTGGGTGAGCTCCGCGACCTCCCGAACCCAGGCCAACAACTCACCATGCTTCGTCGGGGCGGTGTCCAGACCGGGAATGGTCGCTGAGGTCATTGAGCTCTCCTGTGTAACCTGTGTCACTCGGTGGCGTTGCCGCAGCTGCGCGCCGCTGTCACCTCTTATACCGTCATTAAATAAGAGATTACCGTCAATAGCTACACGGATCGAAACAATCGCAACTCGAGCTATCTGTCGCCCGTGACGGCAGCCTCTACCGGGCCTGATTCACCCAGCTCATGGGGCGGTCCCAGCTTCGCCTCTCATCCGTCGAGCCTCGCTGAATCGCCCAGCTCAGCGCGCACATTCTCCAACGCCCGCCGCAACGACGGCAGCCTGCGATCACGTACCGCGGCAGCGCGGGCGGCGGCGGCCGCGTGCTCCCGCAGTTCCCGGTCCAATGCGGCGACCCGGTCGGCGACGCGCGCGGCCTCGGTCTCGTTGTGTCCGGCAAGTTCGGCGGTGAGCACCGACTCGGCGGCCACCACCCGCAGGGCCACCAGCTCCTGCACCGAGGACCGCACCGCGCTGGTGGCCTGTCCCACCCACCGATCGAGCACCACCCGGTCGCGCAACAGCCCCCGAATCCTGACCACCCACACCGTGGCCGCCACCCCGGCGATGGCGCATCCGGCCGCACCCAGCGCGGCCAGTCCGGACGCGAGGTGGGCGAAGAGCCGGCTCAAGGTCAACGCCACGCCCAGCCCAAAACCGATTCCCAGCACCGCCATCAACTGGGTCTCCAACAGTCGGGACTCCAGCGGTGGCTTGCCGGAGTCGACCTGCGGCACCGGCACCGCCGCTCCGGTCGGCATTTCGGGTGCGACCAGCCCCAGTTCCTGGGCGACATCGGCCAAATGCTCGGTGATTCCCTGGTCGACCTCGGTCACCACTTCGGTCAGCCGGGCGTGGACATAGGACTCGAACGCCGCCCACCGGCGGCGCGTCATGCCCGCTGCGTCTTCGCCCAACTCGCTGCGCACCGAGGCGCATCGTTTGGCGGCGAAGTAGGACAGTTGCACGCGGGCCGCGGCGATGCGGCTGCGCAACGCGATCACGCGCTCCGATTTCGACATTCGCCGCTGCCGCACCACCTCGTCACGCTGCTCCTGCAGTTGCGCCACCCGGGTGCGGCGGCCTGCCGCGCGGGCGTCGCGGTCGATGCGATCGGCGTCGGTGCGCAGCTGAAACTCCCACGAGCGCAGCCGGTTACGACGCTGAGCATCGCCGTCCTCGAGCTGTCTGGTCAGTTCCGCGATCAGGTCGTCGACCCGCGGGTCGCCGCGCTGCGGTGCCGCGGCCGCCCCCACCCACGCCACGTTGCGGTAGCGCGGCGCGTGGCCGGAGAGGGTTTCGCGGGCCGCTGTCTGCATCTCGCGCCACTGCCGGTGGACGTCGATCTTGGAAATCACGCCGATCACCACATCGGTGTGAGGGGTCACCGCATCGAGCAGCGCGCAGTCCGACTCCGTCAGTGCGGCGGCGGCAGACACCACGAACACCACCGCCAGCGGCACCTCCCCCGGTGCCAGGTCGGTGGCTTCCATCACCAGCCGCTGCGGCATCCGGTCGGCCAGGGCCTGCGTCATCGCGCTGACCCCGGCCAGCCAGGGGCCGGTCACCGCCACCACGTCGCAGCGCCGCACCGGCGGTGGAAGCACGTCGGGAGCGACCTCAGCGACCAGGGCATCTACCCCGGTGATCGGGCCCGCCTCGGCCGATCCGCCACCCTCGGCGGTCATGGGCGGCCCCGCGTCGCGGCCCAGGCCCGCAGCGATCCCCGAGCGATATCGGCGGCGCAGGCCCGCCGGGCGGCGCTGACCGGTGCGCTGCGGTGACTCTGCCAGCGACGGGCCCGCGCCAGCGCCGGTTCCTCCGGCAGCTCGATCGCGGCCGCCGCCGCGGTCAGCCGAGCGGAGACCGTCGCATCACGGTTCAGGAATTCGTCGATGCGGCTGTCCCCGACTGCCATCGCCTCCAGCCGGATCACCGCCTCCGACATCCGACGGTGGTGAACGGCAGCGCTCATCACCTGCAGCCGGGCGACGACACGATCGACACCGCTGAGCCGGCGCAACCGGGCGCGGGCCTGCGACAGGGTGCCGTTGCTTCCGGCCAGGTCGAGCAGTGCCGCGATCCCGGAGAGGTCGACGGTGGCGCACAGCCGCTCGCGGGTCTGACGCGGCACCGGGTGCGGACCGCTCACGAACTGCTCGGCGCAGCGCAGATCGGCGGGCCGGGCGGCCACGCAGCCCAGTGCCTCCCACAGTGCCCCGTCCAGCCCACCGCCGAGCGCGGCCAGTGCGAATATCGCCGACATCGGTTCAACCGGTACCGGCATCGTGGCGGCATCGTGCCCGCGCAGGTCGGCCTTGTTCAGCACCGCCAGCACCGGGTGCCGCCGCGTGGCATGCAGTGCGGCGATGTCCTCGGGCTTGACCGACTCGGCGACCACATAAACGGCCAGCTCGGCGATTTCAGTCCCAGCGGGCTGCTCGGCGATGCTCAGCCCGGCGGCGGCCAGCGCCGCGGCGACGGTGCGCCGGCCGACACCGCGGCGGCCACGCACCGCGACCTGCAGGGGCGCGGTGATGGCTGCGGCGATCCCCGCCAGTCGGGGGTCGGAGTGCTGGGTGGCCAGCGCGGTCAGCTCGTCGGCGAAGAGCTGGTGCCCCTGTGTCACGACCCTGCCTCCCCGCGCAATCGGCTCCGGGCCATGGTGTCAGCTGCTCCGCGGCGACGCGAGTCACCCTCCCCAGGGCGACTTGGCCGCGCCGACGGGCCGCGCTAAGCAACTGTTGGGTATCAATGTGGACCGCGAAGTGGGTACAGATGCATCCATGGGCCACCATGGACTGATGCATGCGCCGCGCGACGTCGAGTCAGCATCAGACGTCACTGGCGTCGACACCCCGGCTCCACGCCGTTTCCGCAACTTCAGCGTCCGCTACCGGCACTCCGCGCTGTCGGACGGTCAGCGCCAGACCTGGGAGCGGCTCTGGCCCGACCTGGGCGCCGATGTGGTGCCGCCCGACGGTCCCCACCATCGCCCCCAGCCCCTGGATCCGCACCGCTGGTTCGGTCGCGATGCACCCGTGGTGCTCGAGATCGGCTGCGGAGCCGGCACCTCGACGGTAGCGATGGCGCAGGCCGAACCGGACCTGGACGTGCTGGCTGTCGAGATATATGAGCGCGGGCTGGCGCAACTGTTGTGCGCGATCGACCGCGAGGGACTGGGCAATATCCGGCTGCTGCGCGGCGACGGCCTCGATGTGTTGGAGTACCTGATCGCCCCGGCTTCGCTGATCGGGGTGCGCGTCTTCTTCCCCGACCCGTGGCCCAAGGCCCGGCACCACAAGCGGCGGCTGTTGCAGCCGGCCACCATGGCCCTGATCGCCGATCGGTTGCAGCCCGGCGGGGTGCTGCACGCGGCCACCGACCATGCCGACTACGCGGTGCAGATCGCCGAGTCCGGCGACGGTGAGCCGGGCCTTCGCCGGGTGGCCGGCCCTCTCGTCGACGTCCGCCTACCTATCTCGGTCGCTCGCCCCACCACCAAGTACGAGGCGAAGGGCCGCGATGCGGGCAGCGTGATCAACGAGTTCGTCTGGGTGCGGGCCTGATGACCAGCCCCGACCTGCGGGCTGGAGTGGACGGCGAGCCGACCGGGACCGAACCGACCGCCGAGGGGACGCCCACGCAGCGGGTGCTGCTGGTCTGGGACGCCCCGAACCTGGACATGGGCCTGGGCGCGATCCTGGGCCGTCGTCCGACCGGCGTGGAGCGGCCCCGCTTCGACGCACTGGGCCGCTGGCTGCTCAGCCGCACCGCGGAGGTGGCGGCGTCGCATCCGCAGCTCAAGGTGGAGCCGGAGGCGACCGTATTCACCAACATCGCCCCGGGCAGCGCCGACGTCGTCCGGCCCTGGGTCGAAGCGTTGCGTAACGTGGGTTTTGCAGTCTTCGCCAAGCCGAAGATCGATGAGGACAGTGATGTCGATTCCGACATGCTCGAACACATCGCGCTGCGGAAAGAACAGGGACTGGTGGCGGTGGCGGTCGCCTCCGCCGATGGCCAGGCGTTCCGGGAACCGCTGGAAGAACTCTGCGGTCTGGGCATAGCCGCCTCTGTGCTCGGATTTCGCGAACATGCGAGCTGGGCGCTAGCCTCGGATACCTTGGAGTTCGTCGACCTGGAGGACATCCCTGGTGTGTTCCGGGAGCGGCTGCCGCGGATCAGCCTTGATTCGCTGCCGGAACAGGGGGCGTGGCTCCAGCCGTTCCGGCCGCTGAGCTCACTGCTTACCTCGCGAGAGTGACAACTGGAGAGCCTGAAGTCAGGGAAGCGCGAGTCCGAAAGATGTCTCCACAGACCTTAGTAAGGAGCGTATAGGTGTTCGCCTGGTGGGGTCGAACTGTATACCGCTACCGGTTCATCGTAATCGGCGTGATGGTGGCGCTCTGCCTGGGTGGCGGCGTCTACGGAATGAGCCTGGGCGACCACGTCACCCAGAGCGGCTTCTACGACGAGGGCAGCCAGTCGGTGCAGGCGTCGATCGCCGGCGACGAGGTCTACGGCCGGGACCGCACCAGCCATGTGGTGGCGGTCTTCACCGCGCCCAAGGGCGAGACGGTCGACGACCCGGAATGGTTCGACGCGGTCAAGAACGGGCTCAACAAGGTCAAGAACGACCACCCCGATCAGATCATGAGCTGGGTCGGCTACTTCACCAATCCCGAGGCGCTGGCCAATATGGCCGACCCGGAGAAGAAGCACGCGTTCGCGTCGATCCAGATCAAGGGCGACGACGACGACACCATCCTCAAGAATTACCAGGCTGCCGAGTCGGACCTGCAGAAGCTCGACGGCGGCAAGGTCGAACTCGGCGGTCTGCAGCCGATCGCCAGTGAACTGACCGGCACCATCGCCACCGACCAGCAGCGCATGGAGGTGCTGGCACTTCCGCTGGTCGCCGTGGTGCTGTTCTTCGTGTTCGGCGGGGTGGTCGCGGCCAGCCTGCCGGTGATCGTCGGCGGGTTGAGCATCGCCGGAGCCACCGGCATCCTGCGCTTCGCCGCCATGTTCGGGCCGATCAACTTCTTCGCCCAGCCGGTGGTCTCGCTGATCGGTCTGGGTATCGCGATCGACTACGGGTTGTTCGTGGTGAGCCGATTCCGTGAGGAGATCGCCGAGGGCTACGACACCGAAGCGGCGGTCCGCCGGTCGGTGATGACGGCCGGACGCACGGTGGTGTTCTCGGCGGTGCTGATCATCGTCTCGGGTGCCAGTCTGCTCGTGCTGCCGCAAGGATTCGTCAAGGCGATCACGTATGCCATCTTCGCCTCTGTGGGCCTGGCCGCGCTGCTGTCGATCACCTTGCTGCCGGCCATCCTGGGCGTGCTGGGCAAGAACGTGGACGCGCTCGGGGTGCGCACCCTCTACCGGGTGCCGATCCTGCGGGACTGGGAGATCCACAACCGCATCATCGGCTGGCTCGCCGAGAAGACCCAGAAGACCAAGACCCGCGAAGAAGTCGAGGCCGGGTTCTGGGGGAAGCTGGTCAACTTCGTCATGCAGCGACCGCTGGCGTTCGCGATCCCGATCGTGATCGCGATGATCCTGTTGATCATCCCGCTGGGGAAGTTGTCGTTCGGCGGGATGAGCGAGAAGTATCTGCCGCCGGACAACACCGCCCGGGTTGCCCAAGAGCACTTCGACGAGATCTTCCCCGGCTTCCGCACCGAGAAGCTGACCCTGGTGATCAAGAGCGATTCCGACAAGCCGGTCACCGACCAGCAGGTCGCCGATATCCGCAACCGCGCGATGGCGATCAACGGGTTCGTCGTTCCCGACGACGATCCGGCCGAGATGTGGAAGGAGCGCCCCTACCTTCCGGGGGCCTCGAAAGACCACTCCGTCCGGGTGATCGAGAACGGCTTGGTCAACCGCAACGACGCCGCGCAGAAGATCAAGGCGCTGCGCGCCATGAGCACACCCAAGGGTCTGGACGTGCTGGTCGGCGGGACACCAGCGCTCGAGCAGGACAGCATCCATGCGCTAGTTGCTCAGGGACCGTTGATGCTGGCGATCTTGCTGATCACCACGACGCTGCTGATGTTTTTGGCGTTCGGGTCACTGGTGCTGCCATTGAAAGCAGCCGTGATGAGCGCGTTGACGCTGGGCTCGACGATGGGCATTTTGACCTGGATGTTCGTCGACGGGCACGGCGCCGGCCTGCTGAACTTCACCCCGACGCCACTGATGGTGGTGGTCATCGCGCTGGTCGTTGCGGTGGGCTGGGGTCTGGCCACCGACTACGAGGTGTTCCTGGTCTCCCGGATGGTCGAGGCACGAGAATCCGGGATGTCGACCACCGAGGCGATCCGGATCGGCACGGCCACAACCGGCCGGCTGATCACCGCTGCCGCGCTGATCCTCGCCGTGGTTGCCGCGTCGTTCGTGTTCTCCGACCTGGTGATGATGAAGTACCTGGCGTTCGGTCTGATGGCGGCACTGCTGCTGGATGCCACCGTGGTCCGGATGTTCCTGGTGCCGTCGGTGATGAAGCTGCTCGGCGACGACTGCTGGTGGGCGCCCCGCTGGATGAAGCGCCTGCAGAACCGGATCGGTCTGGGCGAGATCCGGCTGCCCGACGAGCGGCGCCGGGTGACCCGCCGTCCCGCGACGGCAACTGTCGCGCCGGCCCCCGCCGGTGCGGCAGCCCCGCGCCCGACCCACGACCCGACCCACCCCTCGCCGGGCCGCGCTGCCCCGGCGCAGCGTGCCGCAGAACAGCTGCCGACCCGGCCGGTGAGCGGCAATCCGTCCAACGCCCGGACCAATCGGATCAACACCGGCCCCGCCGAACCGCCCACCACCCGCTTCTCGGCAGCGGACCCGGCGACCGAGCGAGTGGCGTCCCCCGGCAAGGAGTCCCCGGGCGCGGGCGAGGAGCGCGAAATCGAGTCATGGCTGGGCGAACTGCGCGGCGGCCGTGAGGCGCCTCAGGCCCGCCGCGGCCGGCAGGGGGAACCTGAGCCGGACGCTTCCGACGAGCGGACCCGGTCCCTGCCCAAACCCACTGGGGACGCGGACAACACCGAGAACGCCCCCACGACGGCGATCCCGGTTCAGAGCCCCCAAGCCGACCCCGAGAACCCGGCCACCGAGAAGTTCGCCGCGGTCGGCGATCAGCCCGGCGACGACGCGACGGATGACCCGCAGACCCCGCAGCGGCGCGGTACCACCGGCGGTCTCAGCGCTGCTGAACTGCTGCGTCGGGAGGGTCGGTACTGACGTCGCCGGATTCTGGGTCCGGCGTATCGTCATCCACGACTTCCAGGGCATCCTCCGCGTCCGGAGTACCTGAAGCCGAGGTTCCGACCAGTACTCGCACCGCCCGGTCGACGAAGGCGATCAACGGAACGGCGAGCAGCGCACCGACGATGCCGGCCAGGATTCCGCCGGTGGAGATGCCCAACACCACCGCCAGCGGGTGGATCGAGACGGCACGCCCCATGACCAGCGGCTGCAGCACGTGGGCTTCCAGTTGGTTGACCGCGATGATCAGCCCCAGGGTGACCAGAGCGTAGATCCACCCCTTGGCGATCAGGGCGACCAGTACGGCCAGCAACCCGGTGAGCACCGCACCGACCAGTGGGATGAAGGCCCCCAGGAACACCAACGAGGCCAGCGGCAACGCCAACGGCACGGCCATCACGGCCAAGCCGATGCCGATTCCCAGGGCGTCGACCAGGGCTACCAGGAAGGTGGCCCGCACATAGCCGATCAGTGATTCGAATCCCGCCACACCGGCCGCGTGCACGGTGGGGCGCACCTGGCTCGGGAAGAACTTCACCGTGAACCGCCAGATGTCGCGGCCACCGTAGAGGAAGAAGATCAGCGTGAACAGCACCACGAACGCGCCGGTGAAGATCTTGGTGATGGTCTCGGCTGTCGACAGCGCACCGCTGGTCAGTTTCGCCTGGTTGTTGCGCAGTCCGTTGACCACGCTGTCTCCGGCGCTGTCGATCTGCTCCCTGCTCAGGTGCAGAGGCCCTTCGACCAACCAGTGCTGGGTCGAGTTGACCACCTGGGTGACCTGATCGACCAGCTCGGGCACCCCGTCGATGAATTGGTCGACGACGAAGGTCAGCAACCCGGCGAGCACGGCCAGGCCGCTCAGCAGTAGCAGGAACACCGCAAGACCCCTGTGCACGCCGTGCCGGGACAACCAGTCCACGCCGGGCAGCAGCAGAGCCGACACCATCATCGCGATCGCCACCGGGACGACGATCACTTCGAGGCGCCGCATGATCAGCAGCACCAGCAGCACCGCGGCGAACAGCACCAGCAGGCGCCAGGCCCACGCGGCCGCCTTGCGCACCGTCGGATGTACGGATTCGTCTGCGCTGGCTGACATTCCGGTAGCGTAACGATGCCGCAGCGGGTGCACATCAGGTAGCCGAATATCGACCTAGCGCGGCTAACCTTTGGATTCGTGCCCCACGCCCCCGTTTCGCACGACTGCGTCGTTCCCGACGTCGTCGTTCATGGCGTCGGCGGGCGAGACCCCTCGGGTTCACAGCGCTCCGTTGGCAAATACCGGTGGGTGAGCCCGGTCCTGGTGGGTCTGGTGGCGATCGTGCTCACGGTTGAACTCGTGCTGGTGTGGGACCAGGTTTCCGCCGCGTGGTGCAGCCTGTGCCGGGCCGACGCCCGCTGGCTGATCGGGGCGGTGGTGGCCGCGGCGGCATCGATGCACAGCTTCGCGCAGATCCAGCGGACGCTGCTGGGCTCGGCCGGTGTGCACGTGTCGCAGCGGCAGTCCGAGGCCGCCTTCTACGCGGCCAACTCGCTCAGTACCACCTTGCCCGGTGGCCCCGTGCTGTCGACCACCTTCCTGTACCGGCAGCAACGCCGGTGGGGCGCGACTCCGGTGGTGGCGTCATGGCAGCTGGTGATGTCGGGGGTACTTCAGGCGGTCGGGCTGGCCCTCCTGGGCCTCGGCGGTGCTTTCCTGCTCGGGGCCCGTAGCAACCCGTTCTCCCTGCTGTTCACCCTCGGCGGCTTCATCGCGCTGCTCCTGCTGGCGCAGGCCGTCGCCACCCGACCGGAACTGATCGACGGCATCGGCGTCCGCGTGCTGTCCTGGTTCAACTCGATGCGCGCCCGGCCCACCGACGCCGGGATGGCGACCTGGCGCCGGTTGCTGGGCCAGCTGGAATCGGTGAGCCTGGGCCGCCGGGACTTGTCGACGGCGTTCGGCTGGTCGTTGTTCAACTGGGTGGCCGATGTGGCCTGCCTGGCCTGCGCCGCCTATGCCACCGGTGGGCGGGCATCGGTTGCCGGTTTGACGGTGGCTTACGCCGCTGCCCGCGCGGCGGGGACCATTCCCCTGATTCCCGGTGGCCTTCTGGTGGTGGAGGCCGTGCTGGTGCCTGGCCTGGTGTCGAGCGGGCTGACGGTGCCCGACGCCATCTCTGCGGTGCTGATCTACCGGATGATCAGCTGGGTGCTGATATCGGCCGCCGGCTGGGTCGTGTTCTTCTTCGTCTTCCGCACCGACAACGCGGCCGACCGCGACACCGACGAGTACGCGGCGGTCCTCAGCGAACCGCGACCGGTTGGGTCACCGCACCGACCGGCAGGCCGGTTACCGGCAGTCCCCCGGGCAGTCCGCCCCCGGGCAGGCCGCCCTGAGCCTGCACGGCCTGCAGTAGCCCGAGCACCTGCGGCAGGCTGACCGCCAGCTTGCACTGGTCGGTCACCTCTTGGACCGGCGCGGTGATCTTGGCCAGGTCGTCGCCGACCTTCGGGTTGGCGTCGAAGTGCGCCTTGAGGTTTGCCAGCGTCTGCGGGCCGGGCTGCTGCTGCAGCGCGCCGGTCATCACCTGGTTGGTGTCCGGGTGCGAGTCCAGGTAGTCACCGGTCGAGGTGACGACCTTGCCCACGGTCCGGGCGATCTCGCTGGCCACGCAGGGGTCTTTGGCCGCGGTCGCCGAGGGTGCCGACGGGGTGGCCAGCAGCGCGGCCGTGACGGCCCCGCCCAGAACGACAGGCACGGCGGCAAGGACGCCCTTGCCCGACAGACTGCGACGCACCGTGGCGCGGGTGATGTTCACGAATTCTCCTCACGACTGGCGAGATCTCCGATCCGCCCCGACGAGTCCCGCCACATTGCGGATGACGCTTCGACGATGGTCTGGTGTGCGCGCGATGCCCCCCGGCAGCAACGGCAGATCGAAAGACGGCCTTTTCCCCATCCTGACAGTAACCACCCGGTGCCGCCACCCGAGCACAGGTCAGCCTGGTCACAGTGTGGTTCCCGGACGGCATCGGAGCAGCTCAGAGGCGACAGAAACGGCCAGTGCAATAGGTTGCTGCGGTAGGCTCGCAGCACGCGACGCACCGGTGCGGGCGAGAGCGGGGAGAGACGAAATCCAGCAGTTCATGATGCGCTTCAGCAACAACCTGCGCAGATTCCGCTGGGTGGTCTTCACAGGGTGGTTACTTGCTGTGCTCGCCTCGCTCTACCTGGCGGCCACCCAGTCCGGTCATCTCACCGGCGGGGGTTTCGAGGTCCAGGGATCGCAGTCGCTGCATGTGCAGTACCAGCTCGAGGATCACTTTCCCGAGCAGGGCGCCTCACCGCTGGCCTTGGTGGCCGCACCCCGCGCCGACGCCACCTACCTGGACATGAAAGACGCCGTCGCGCTGCTGCAGCGGGCTGCCGGCGAGGTTCCCAGCGTGACGGTGCTGCCCGATACGACGCAACCGCCGCCGCGTCCCGACCGGCCATACGTGGTGTCCCTGCGAGTCGATTTCAACAACACCGGCGCCGTCGACGTCGCCAAGAAGCTGCGCACCAAGCTGGGCGTGGCCGACGAACATCCCGGCCGGGTCGAAAACGGTTCGGTCAACCTCTACGTGATCGGGCAGGGTGCCCTCGGCGCCGCGGCGTCGGCGAAGACCAAACAGGACATCGGCGCGGCAGAGCGCTGGAATCTTCCGATCGTGTTGGTCGTGTTGCTGGCAGTGTTCGGCTCACTGGCGGCCGCCGCCATCCCGCTGGCGCTGGGGATCGGCACAGTGATCGTCACCATGGGACTGGTCTATCTGCTGTCGCTGTTCACCACGATGTCGGTATTCGTCACGTCGACGGTGTCGATGTTCGGGATCGCACTGGCGATCGACTACTCGCTCTTCATTCTGATGCGCTACCGCGAGGAACTGCGGGCCGGCCGCCAGCCGCAGGAGGCCGTCGATGCGGCGATGGCGACGTCCGGGCTGGCCGTGGTGCTGTCGGGCCTCACCGTGGTGGCCTCCCTGACCGGGATCTATCTGATCAACACGCCGGTGCTGGTGTCGATGGCGACCGGAGCGATCCTGGCTGTCTCGGTGGCGGTGCTGGCGTCGGTCAGCCTGACCCCGGTGGTGCTGGCCGTGTTCGGCCGGGCAGTGGCCAAACGGTCGGCGCTGCTGCACTGGGCACGCAGCCCCCAGACCGTTCAGTCGCGGTTCTGGACCAGCTGGACGGCGTCGGTGATGCGGCGCCCCTGGGCCTCGGCGTTGGCGGCGGCGGGATTCCTGTTGGCGCTCGCGGCGCCGGCGCTGTCGCTGTCGCTGGGCAACAGCATGCTTCGCCAGTTCGACTCCTCCCACGAGATCCGGGGCGGGGTGGCCGCGGCAGCCCAAGCCCTGGGTCCGGGCGCGCTGGGACCGGTCCGGGTGTTGGTGACCATCCCCGGCGCGAACGCCTCGGCGCCGGCCCACGCCGAGACGTTTGCGGCGATCCGCCAGGAGATGTCGCAGGCCCCCAACATCGCTTCGGTGTCCCCGCCGGTCTTCGGCAACGACAACAGCAGCGGCCTGCTGTCTGCGGTGCTGTCCGTCGATCCCGAGGACATGGCCGCACGGACCACCGTGGACTGGATGCGCGAACACCTGCCGGAAGCGGCCGGCTCGCCGGCAGTGCAGGTGGACGTCGGCGGACCGACCGCATTGATCAAGGACTTCGACGACCGGGTCGCAGCGGCCGAACCGATGGTGCTGGTTTTCGTGGCGCTGATCGCCTTCCTGATGCTGTTGGTCTCCATCCAGTCGGTGCTGCTGGCGCTCAAGGGCGTCGTGATGACGGTGCTGTCGGTGGCAGCTGCCTACGGCAGCCTGGTGATGGTGTTCCAGTGGGGCTGGCTGGAACGGTTCGGTTTCGCATCGACCGGTTCCATCGACACGTTCATTCCGCCGCTCGTGCTGGCGATGACGTTCGGCTTGTCGATGGACTACGAGATCTTCCTGCTGACCCGCATCCGCGAGCGTTTCCTGCAGACCGGCAACACCCACGACGCGGTCGCCTACGGGGTGAGCACCAGCGCGCGCACCATCACCAGTGCCGCCCTGATCATGATCGCGGTGTTCATCGGTTTCGCGTTTGCCGGGATGCCGCTGGTGGCCGAACTGGGGGTGGCCTGCGCGGTGGCGATCGCGGTCGACGCCACCGTGGTTCGGCTGGTGCTGGTTCCGGCGCTGATGGCGATGTTCGCCGAGTGGAACTGGTGGCTGCCGCGCTGGCTGGCCCGGATCCTGCCGTCGGTCGACTTTGAAAAGCCGCTGCCCACAGTGGATTTGGGTGACGTCGTGGTGATACCCGATGACATCTCCGCGCTGATCACGCCCAGCGCTGACCTTCGTGTGGTGGTCAAGTCGGCGGCCCGGCTCAAAGGGCTGGTTCCGGACGCGGTCTGTGTCAGCGACCCGTTGGCGCTACGCGGCTGCGGAGTGGCCGAGATGGCCACCAGCAAGATCGAAGCGGTGCCGGTCACCACCGGGCCGGCAGCACCGCCCACGGCGGGCGGCAGAGGGGTGAGCCACGCGCTGGCCCGGCTGACAGGTGGCTGGCAGTCGCGTGCCGGCACGGTCCGGGCGCAGCCCCGCACCATTCGTCCGGTTCACCCGGTCACGGTGTGGCGACGCCGGCTCGCCATCGCGCTCGACGCGCTGGAAACCGAGTCATGGGCGGCCAGCGAGATCGGGCTCGACGTCCCGGCGTTGACCCGGTGCCGTCCGATGGAGGCCGCGGCCGTCCAACTGCCCACCGGAGACCGGCTGCAGATCCCCACCGGTGCCGAAACCCTGCGCCTGGCGGGCTACCTGGTACTGGCACGCAACAGCCCGCGCGACTATGCCGGGCTGGCCGACCTCGCCGATGCGCTGGGCCCGAAAACCGTTGCTGGGGCCCTCAGCGGAATTGATGCGTACTACTCTGGTCAACCAGCCGACGGACACTGGATGGCCACCCAGCTGGTATGTCGACTCGCCGATCCGGAGCCCACCGCACGCGGCGACTACACCCCCGGCGACGATGCGCTTGGGGCGAGTACGGACTGGGAACACGTCCAAGGGCGCTGCCTGGCAGTTGCCGTGGCGATGCTCGAGGAGGCGAGGTGACGTTGGCCGCGGACCGACGCCGTGGGCCGCTGCCCCGGCAGCCGTCCGGCGACACCGACCGGCCGGTCGAGTTCTGGCCCACGTCGGCCATCCGGGCTGCGCTACAGACCGGCGACATCGCCACCTGGCAGCTCATCGTGGTGGCACTCAAGCGCGATCCTTACGGCCGTACCGCCCGCCAGGTCGAAGAGGTGCTGGAAGGCACCGAATCCTTCGGTATCGCCAAAGCTTTGTCGGAGGTCCTGACCCGTGCCCGCGCGCATCTGGAGGCCAACGAGCGCGCGGAGGTCGCGCGTCACATGCGGGTGCTGATCGAGCGGTCGGGATTGAGCCAGCAAGAGTTCGCCTCGCGGGTGGGGGTTCCCGCCGACACGCTTGGTGACTACCTCAACGGCACAGTCAGCCCACCGGCCTCACTGATGATCCGGATGCGCCGACTGTCCGACCGCTTCGTCAAGCTGCACACCCGCGAGACGCCCGACGCCGTCTGACGCCGGCCGCCCCGCCCGGCGGGTCAGCGGGCGTGGATCGGTGACATCTCCAGCACCAGCCACTTTCCGCCGCGCTTGGTCAGCGTCAGGCGCACCGGCACAACCGACTGCTTGACCTGCTGGTTCGCCACCGTCTGGACGCTGCGCATCACGACCGCCACCCGCGCTGCCGACGGCCCGAGCGCCTCGACACCGGCACTGAGCGTCTGCGCCTCCACCGCGATGTTGCGGTTGGCCATGTCGGTGGCGGTCCGGCCAATGCTCTCCCGGAACGCATTGACCCGGTCCGGGACCATGTAGGTGGCAGCCTTCTCGATCGATGCGTCCGGGTTGGCCGGCGAGACCGTGGCCGCAGCTTCGGCCATGGCGACGGCGGTCTTGACCGCCTCACCCGAGTCGATCTCCAGGTCGCGGTCGGGAACGGTCCAGCGCAGGTATCCGAGCACCGCCGCGGCCACCAGCGCGGCCGCGGCCAGTCCGACGACCCCGAAGCGCAGACCGGGCCGCTCGTTGTCGGTGCCGACCGTGACCGCGTCACGGCGCAGCAGCACGAAATTGACCACCATGCCTTCGACGATCAGCAGGATCAACACCGAGCAGAGCGACACGTACCAGACCGGCCAGTCCAGCGTCAGCCCCACCAGGAGCAGACCCCCGACCGCGGCCAGCGGCGCGGCGATGTCGACGAACACCACCCGCCACAGAGGTTGCGATTTCAAGAGTTCCAGCTTGCTCATCGAATCGACCTCAATCGGGAGATCATCATGTTGCCGGCGACGTCGGTGACGTCGAGGTGCAGAGCCCAGTGCACGGTCTGGGGTCTGCCGCCGACGTTCTCGGCGATCGAAGTGGCGATCACCATCACCGGGTCGGTACGGCCGGGGTTCGACGGCTCGTCGCTGCCGGTCGCGGCCGGCTCGTCGAGGTCGTGGTGCTCGAGCTCGATGGCGACAGCTTCGATCCGGCCGGTGCTGCGCGACTGGATTCGCTGCACCACGTCACGGTAGGGCGCCAAGGCGGCATCGAACTCGCTGTTGAGTTCGCCGACGGTCTTGTCGCGCAGCCGGGCCATGCCCTTCTCGACGTTCTCGGCGTTCAAGTTGATCAGCACGCTGGTCCAGCTGGCGGCGGTCTGCAGCACCCGGCTGCGGTAGCCGCGCTCATTGACATCTTCGTGGTGTTCGTACCAAGTGATCAGGCTGAAGATCAGCGCCGCCACCGCGACCACGCCGAGGGCCACCGAGCCCCACCCGTAGCCGGAGAGTCCACCGCCGGAGGCCGCCGCAGCCGGTTGCGCGTGGGTGGTTTTCTTGCCGGTCTTCGCCGGCGCCTTTTCGTGCACCTTTTCTGCGGCGGCCGGGTCCTCGAGGCTCTCGCCAGTGACGGCATCGGGCTCGGTGAGCTCCTGGTCCACCTCGGTGGCGTCGTCGGGTTGCTGCTCGTCAGGCATGGCGGTGACGCTACAGGAGAGCTGCGGCATCCGTCGTGGAAGGATGGGACGGTGACCTCACCAGCCACCCGTTCCGGGCTTGATCTCAGCTACGTAGATAGTGGTGTCCGCCCGCAGGACGATCTGTTCGGTCATGTCAACGGCCGCTGGCTCGACGGCTACCAGATGCCCCCGGACCGCGCCACCGACGGAGCCTTCCGCGCCCTGTTCGATCGGGCCGAAATCCAGGTTCGCGACCTGCTCATTGAAGCCAGCGGATCGACCGCGGCCACGGGCACCGATGAGCGCCGGATCGGCGACCTCTACGCCAGCTTCACCGACGAGCAGACCGTCCGTGAGCGCGGAGTGGAGCCGCTGCGCCGGGAGCTGGCCGCCATCGACGATGCCGGTGACCGCGACGCCTTGGCGCGGGTGGTGGGCGCGGGCCAGCGCATCGGGGTCGGCGGCGGCGTCGGGCTCTACGTGGACACCGACTCGAAGGACTCGACTCGCTACCTGCTGCACCTGAACCAGTCGGGCATCGGACTGCCCGATGAGTCCTACTACCGCGAGGAACAGCACGCCGAGATTCTGGCGGCCTACCCGGAGCACATCGCGGCGATGTTCGCTCTGGTCTACGGCGGGCAACCGGACGCGCACGCCGCGACCGCGGCACGCATTGTGGCGCTGGAGACCCGACTGGCGAGCGCGCACTGGGACGTGGTGAAACGCCGCGACGCCGAGCTGACCTACAACCTGCGCACCTTCGCCGGGCTGCCGGCCGAGGCGCCCGGTTTCGACTGGGCCGGCTGGGTCGGTGCGCTCGGCGTCTCGGTGGCTGCTGCCGGCGAGCTGGTCGTGCGGCAACCCGATTTCCTGACGGCGTTCGCCGCATTGTGGGAGAGCGCGGACTTCGCCGACTGGCAGGACTGGGCGCGCTGGCGGGTCATTCATGCGCGCGCCGGGCTGTTGACCGAAGAGTTGATCGCCGAGGACTTCGAGTTCTACGGACGCCGACTGTCGGGCACCGAGCAGATCCGGGACCGCTGGAAGCGCGGCGTGTCCGTGGTGGAGTCCCTGATGGGCGATGCCGTCGGAAAGCTTTACGTGGCAAAGCATTTCCCGCCGGACGCCAAGGCACGCATCGATGAGCTGGTCGGCAACCTGCGCGAGGCCTACCGGGCGAGCATCACCAATCTGGATTGGATGACACCGGAAACGCGCGAGCGGGCGCTGGCCAAGCTGGACAAGTTCACCGCCAAGGTCGGCTATCCCGCAAAGTGGCGGGACTACTCCGCGCTGGTCACCGACCGAGGCGACCTGTACGGCAACTACCTACGCGGCTATGCGGTCAACTACGACCGCGAACTGGCCAAGTTGGGCGGGCCGGTAGACCGCGACGAATGGTTCATGACACCGCAGACCGTCAATGCCTACTACAACCCGGGAATGAATGAGATCGTCTTTCCCGCCGCGATCCTGCAACCGCCGTTCTTCGATGCCGGCGCCGACGACGCAGCCAACTACGGCGGGATCGGCGCCGTGATCGGCCACGAGATCGGGCACGGGTTCGACGATCAGGGCGCCAAGTACGACGGCGACGGCAACCTGATCGATTGGTGGACCGATGCCGACCGCGCCGAATTCGGTTGCCGCACCAAGGCGTTGATCGCCCAGTATGAGAAATATGTGCCGCGTGAACTGGACGGCGACCGCCACGTGAACGGCGCCTTCACCGTTGGTGAGAACATCGGCGATCTCGGTGGGCTGTCCATTGCTCTGCTGGCCTACCAGTTGTCCCTGGCCGGCGCCGAGGCCCCGGTGATCGACGGGTTGACCGGCACCCAGCGCGTTTTCTTCGGCTGGGCGCAGGTGTGGCGCACGAAATCCCGTGACGCCGAGGCGATCCGGCGTCTAGCGGTGGATCCGCACTCTCCGCCGGAGTTCCGCTGCAACGGGGTGATCCGGAACATGGACGCTTACTACGACGCCTTCGACGTCACGCCAGACGACGCGCTCTACCTTGAGCCCGCTGCCCGGGTCCGGATCTGGAACTGAGCGGGGGCTCAGTTCGACGGGGTGAGCACCGAGACGGTGGCACTTTTGCCGGTGGTGACAGGCACAGCGGTTTTTGCCAGTGAGCCCCAGCCAGCAACTCCCGATGGAAGCTGGGCGTCACCCGCTCCTGTCTAACCACATCTGCCGTTGGGCATGAATATATTCCGTGTCGTTCCCGGCCCCCAGCAGGACGGCGAGTTCCAACTGAACGGGCCAAAGGGACCGCTCGGCCCGAATCCGCCATCCTGGACATAGACGCTGCCGTCGGGGAACTTCTCTCCCCAACACGACTGTCTTCCTCCCTGCTCGAAGAAGTGACCACCAGGACACCAGTCCGCCCGGGCGTCCGGTACGTGCGGGTCGCCTTCAGCAGCTGCGGCCGGAGCAAGGCAGAGCACCAGGACTCCGGCGGTCATCGTCACTACCTGAGCAAGTGACCTACTTGACTTCACTATGTGTGTCCTCCGAAGGTTCCAGCGCATTCCGACATGACGGCGGCGCGGTCCATGGTGCACTCTAGTGGATAGTAATCCTACTTTGGCGGAGTTGGGAGTAGTACGTCGCTGTCGCGCCCCAAGCTTAAAAAGCTCGATTGTCCCGGTTCCCACGTCACGTGGTCTGCACGTACCGCCTCACGGGCCCCAGCGATGAGCCCGGCGACGGAGGTTGCTATCAGCTATGTCGGCAGGCCACCATCGCGGCCAGCTGCCATGCCCTCTCGCGGGCCTACATCTGCCAGTCTTGCGAACCGTCGTTCTTGGTGTAGGTACCGACGGAGTTCTTCACCACGACGGGATCGCCGCTGCCGAAGTTGTCGTAGAACCACTTGGCGTTGGCCGGGCTGAGGTTGATGCAGCCGTGACTGACGTTGCGCTTGCCCTGATCGGCCACTGACCACGGCGCGCTGTGCACGAAGCCCCCGCTGTTGTCGATCCGGACCGCATCCTGCACGGTGAGCTTGTATCCCCAACTGGAGTTCACCGGAACGCCGTAGGTGGACGAATCCATCACCACCGTGGGGAACTTCTCCAGCACGTAGTAGGTGCCGTTGGGGGTCTCGTGTCCCCCGGCGCTCATCCCCATCGACATGGGGAAGGTCTTCTCCACTTTGCCGTCTCGGGTGATCGTCATCTGATGGGTCTTGTCGTCGGCGGTCGCCACCAGGGAATCACCGGTGCGGAAGCTCGACTTGGTGCCGCCTGCGTCGATGTTGACGACGGTGTGGGCGGGCCAGAAGTTCAGCGGACGCCACCGCACCTGGCTGGGCGTCATCCAGTAGAACTTGCCGGACACCGGCGGGTTCGACGAGATGTGGATGGCCTGCTCGGCCATCGCCTTGTCGGCGATCGGCCGCTGGAAGTCGATGATGATCGGCTTGGCGACACCCACCATCGATCCGTTGACCGGGTTGAACGACGGCGGCAGGAACGGCGCTGTGCCGGTGAACGGCTCCGGGTTCTGTCCCACGACCGGTCCGGACGCGGCGGCCGGCACCGCACCGGGCTGCCCCGGGGCTGCGGGGTCTGTCGACCCAGCCGGAACTGCCTGCGGGTCCGGACCCGGGGGGACGCCCTCGGGCGCGGCGGGTAGGCCGGGCGCGAGTTCGGGTGGCGGCGGCGGGAACGCGATCGGGTCGCCCGGCGGGGGCGGGGGCAGCTCCGCCGGGGGCGGCGGGAACTGCGGGAACTCAGGCGCGGGCGGCGCCGCCGGGTCGGCCGGGCCGGCGTCGGCGGCCGCTGGGTCGCCGGGCTGCTGCGGCGGGTCGGCCAGTGCTGTTCCGCAACCGAGCGTGAGACTGACGGCCAAACCAGCGGTGCTGAGCCACGCGCCGAGTTGCGCGAGCTTCCATCCCGACATCTACCTACCTCCGGTCACGATCTTGATCTCCAGTGTCTCACAGGATGGTCTCCAGCTAACTCTCCAAACGGGCGACATACGACGCAACACGTGTTAGACGATGGTCTTGAACTGGCCTTTTGACGGCCGGCGAAGTGGCGAACGTTACCGCTGCAAAAGCTTCAGGGAACTACGAACAGGCGTTTACTGGCCGCGATGCCGACCGCGGCGACACCGACCAGCAGTGCCGAGGCCGCCAGCATGGCCGAGGTCCCGGCCCGCTCGAACAGCAGCCCGCCGGCCAGCGAGCCGCCGGTGATGCCGACCTGAAACGCCGTCACGTACAGCCCCGACGCACCGTCGGGATCGTCGGGCGCGGTGCGCATGGCCGCCGACTGCAGCATCGGCGACACTGCCATCGCCATTGCCCCCCACAGTACGATCGCGCCCGCGCCCGCCACCGTCGTGCCGGTGGTGTGATGCCCGCCGATGGACAGCGCCGCCAGGACGACGAACGCCGCCGACATCGCGGCCATGCAGCCGCCGGTGACCAGCTTGGGCCGATGGTCGACCGGCCGGGCCAACAGCGGCATCGCGATCAACCCGGCGGCACCGAATGCGGCCAGCAACCACGCCAGGCGGGCGCCCGGCACACCGACCACATCACCGATGATCACCGCGATGAAGGTGTAGGAGATGAAATGCCCGGTGACGGCGATCAGCATCAGCGTGCTCACCGCCACCAGTCGCCCGTTGCGGTGGTGATGGTTTCCGACCAGCGCCAGCTGATCGGTGGTGAGCACCAGGGGCGGCAGCGCTATGCGGGCGGCCAGGGTGATGGCCGCCGCCGCCACCGTGATCACCACTACCGCCAACCGCCACCCCCACAGCAGACTCATCGCCGACGTCAGCGGGATGCCGACCACCAGCGCGAGGCTGGTGCCGACATAGATCGCCGTCGTCGCGCGGCCCGAATGGCTGGGAGGCACCAACCGGGTGGCGATGGGCGCCAGCACCGACCACATCAGGCCGTGCGTGACGGCGCACAGCGCCCGGCCGCCGGCCAGCACGGCGAAGTTGGGCGCCAGCGCCGAAATCACCTGTGAAGCGGTCAGGCAGACCAGCGTGAGCAGCAGCACCCGGCGGCGCGGCCAGAACGCGGTCCAGCGCACCAGCGGAAGCGTTGTCGCCGCTGCCACCACCGCATACCAGGCCAGCAACGTCCCGACCAGCGCTTCGCTGACGTTCAGACCGGCCGAGATCGCGGGCAGCGCGCCTACCGGCAGGATCTCGGCGGTGGCGTAGATGAAGGCCGCGGCGGACAGGATCGCCAACCGCGCCGTGGTCTGTGGTGTCCACGGCCGCAATCGGGCATTTCCGGTTTCGACAGTCATGTGTTGGGGGCAGCGTCGAGGGGTGTGTGGCGCATGGCGCTCCCGGTAACTGCCGGCTCACATGGTAACGGCGAGCGGGTCAGGAACGAACTAACCGCGCAATTGCCGCCGAGGCTTCGGTGAGTTTGGCGTCGGCCTCAGCGCCACCGGCTGCGACGGCCCCGCTGACGCAGTGCGCGAGGTGTTCGTCGAGCAGGTTCAGCGCCACCGACCGCAGCGCGCTGTTGACCGCGCTGATCTGGGTGAGGACGTCGATGCAGTACTTGTCGTCATCGATCATCTTGGCGATGCCGCGCACCTGGCCTTCGATGCGACGCAGCCGTTTGGCGTAGTTGTCTTTTCGCGGGGAGTACCCCGGAGCCTCGGTGGTCATGGCGCCCCCAACAGTCGGTTCATCTGATTGATCTCGGCTTGCTGAAACGGCAGGAGGGATTGCGCGATGCTGATCGCCTCCGGGCTCTTGCCGTGTTGAATCTGGTTCTGCGCCATCGCGATCGCGCCGCGGTGATGGGCGATCATCGTTTGCAGCCACAGCGTGTCGAATGCCGGGCCGCGCAAGGTGCGCAGCTTGTCGATGGTGGCCGTGTCCACCATGCCGGGAATGTCCGCGGCGTGGTCGCGGTCGGGGCCCCCGCCGGGGACCTCCCACTGCAGCAGCTGCGCCTGGCAACCCTGCAGCTCGGTGCGTTGCTGGGCTGCACTCTGGTCGGCGAACGCCACCAGCGCCGGGTCGCCGCTCTGGCTGTACACCATGGCCGCCAGCTCCAAGGACTGCTGGTGGTGGATCACGATGTCTTCCAGAAACCTCACGTCGCCGGGACTACCGGTGCTCATTCCTGCCGCGCTGGTCGACGCTTCGGGCGCCGGGGTGGGCGCGTGCTGGCAACCGCCGGCGGCAATGCTGACTATGGCCGCGACGACGACGGTGGGGACCGGTCTCATGCGCCCACCTTAACGCATACCCCCGCGGGGTATTTATTCGTTTGGCCCGGTCCAGCCCTACCGGCATACTGAGCTGGTGAATTCGCCGAGCACCGACGCCGCCGGGGCGTCCGTCGATATCAAACCGCGCAGTCGTGACGTCACCGACGGCCTGGAGAAGACCGCCGCCCGCGGCATGTTGCGGGCGGTCGGCATGGGCGACGACGACTTCGCCAAGCCCCAGATCGGTGTGGCCTCGTCGTGGAACGAGATCACCCCCTGCAACCTGTCGCTGGACCGGTTGGCCAAGGCCGCCAAAGAGGGCGTCCTGGAAGCCAGCGGTTACCCGCTGGAATTCGGCACCATCTCGGTCTCCGACGGCATCTCGATGGGCCATGAGGGCATGCACTTCTCGCTGGTCTCGCGCGAAGTCATCGCCGACAGCGTGGAGACCGTGATGTGCGCCGAGCGGTTGGACGGCTCGGTGCTGCTGGCCGGTTGCGACAAGTCGCTGCCCGGGATGCTGATGGCCGCGGCTCGTCTCGACCTGGCCTCGGTCTTCCTCTACGCGGGCTCGACCATGCCGGGCTACGCAAAATTGTCCGACGGCACCGAGCGCGAGGTGACGATCATCGACGCGTTCGAGGCGGTCGGCGCCTGTTCGCGCGGACTGATGTCCCAAGAGGACGTCGACATCATCGAGCGCTCGATCTGTCCCGGCGAGGGCGCCTGCGGCGGCATGTACACCGCCAATACCATGGCCAGTGCGGCTGAGGCACTGGGTATGTCGCTGCCGGGCAGCGCCTCGCCGCCGGCGATCGACCGGCGCCGCGACGGGTATGCCCGCGCCAGCGGCCAGGCGGTGGTGGAGTTGCTGCGCCGGGGAATCACGGCCCGCGACATCTTGACCAAAGAGGCGTTCGAGAACGCGATCGCGGTGGTGATGGCGTTCGGCGGATCGACCAACGCGGTGCTGCACCTGCTGGCGATCGCCCGCGAGGCCGAGGTGGATCTGACCCTGGCCGACTTCTCCCGGGTGGGTGCCAAGGTGCCGCACCTGGCGGACGTCAAGCCGTTCGGGGCGCACGTCATGTACGACATCGACAAGATCGGCGGCGTGCCGGTCATGCTGAAGACCCTGCTGGAAGCCGGTCTGCTGCACGGCGACTGCCTGACCGTCACCGGAAAGACGATGGCGGAGAACATCGCCGAGCTCAATCCCCCGGTCGTCGACGGCAAGGTGCTGCACGCGTTGACCAACCCGATTCACCCGACCGGCGGCATCACCATTCTGCGCGGCACGCTGGCGCCGGAGGGCGCGGTGGTCAAGTCGGCCGGCTTCGACACCGACGTGTTCGAAGGCACCGCGCGGGTTTTCGACGGCGAGCGGGCAGCGCTGGACGCGCTGGAAGACGGCACGATCAGCGCCGGCGACGCCGTGGTGATCCGCTATGAGGGACCCAAGGGCGGGCCCGGGATGCGCGAGATGCTGGCGATCACCGGGGCCATCAAGGGCGCCGGCCTCGGTAAGGACGTCCTGCTGCTGACCGACGGTCGGTTCTCCGGCGGCACCACCGGCCTGTGCGTCGGCCACATCGCCCCCGAGGCGGTGGACGGCGGACCGGTTGCGTTCCTGCGCGACGGCGACACCATCCGCCTCGACGTGGCCAACGCGACCCTGGACGTGGTGGCGGATCCCGATGAATTCGCCGCCCGCGCCCAGGGTTTCACCCCGCCACCGCCGCGTTACACCACCGGCGTGCTGGCCAAGTACCGCAAGCTGGTGGGCTCCGCCGCCCACGGCGCCGTCTGCGGCTGACCGTCGGCGGCCCCTGGGGCCCACCTGCCTGCGAGGGGACCACTCGCGGGGAGTTCGTCAGGCGTGCCTGGCTGACTCACCGCGCGCCCGCATACCGAAGTACGCGGCATTGAGGCAGAGGATCGTCAACACCGCACCGGTGATCACGTTGGACCAGATCATCTCGGTGCTCGGCGATCCGTGCATCAGAATCCAGGGCGACGCGATGAACCACACCCCGAAGACCGGCAGGGTCCAGGCGAGCCCGTGCATGCGATCCAGTGCCGCCGCCATCCCGCACGCGAGGAAGGCGACGCAGAGTCCGACGACCAGGTTGGTGATGGTCAGCCTGGTGGTCGCGTCGAATCCGACGACCCACGGGGATACCGCCCCGTAGACGGCCGTCAGCAGGGTCAATCCGAAGGTTCCCTGAGCCGTCATCGACTCGGCGACGCGTTCGTACCGTGCGCGCAGAGCTAACAGGTCAGGGTGGTTTTCTATTGATGAATGGACCGTACTCATTTCGTAACCTTTCTGTTATGCAACAGGCGGTTTCACGCCGGATGCACCCATCCATCTGGTGAAAGACTACGCCCGAACGCTGTTCGTCAGCAACGAAAAATTCCGCCGCCAAACGGCGCCAGGCCACTCCTAGTCGACGACGGCCAGGGCGAAGCCGTCCCAGCCCTTGGCCCCGACTGTCTGCACGGCGGCGGCCCGCAGCCGCGGGTGCCTGCCCATCAGCTCCAAGGCGTCCCGACTGCCGCGCGCCGTCGCGTCGTCGGAGCGCGGCTGAAGGATCGCGCCCTCGCGGATCACGTTGTCCACCACGATCACCGAGCCCGGACGGCTTAGCTGCACGGCCCAGTTCAGGTAGCCGACGTTGTTCTCCTTGTCGGCGTCGATGAACACCAGATCGAACGGCTCGCCGGTCAACGTGGGCAGGGTGTCCAGCGCGGCGCCCACCCGAATCTGCACGCGATCACCGACGCCGGCCCGGTCCAGATTGCCCCGAGCCACCTCGGCATGCGTGGGTTCGTACTCCAGCGTCACCACCGAGCCAGTCGGCCCGACGGCGCGCGCCAGCCAGATGGTGCTGTAGCCACCCAGCGTGCCGATCTCCAGGATGCGGGTGGCACGGGTCGCGGTCGCCAGCAGATTCAGGAACTTGCCCTGTTGTACCGAGACCGCGATGGGCGGTAGACCGGCATCGTCGCTGGCGGCCAGCGCCGCTGTCAACGCCGGGTCTTCTCCGGCGAACAGGTTGTCCAGCAAGGCATCGACATCGCGGGGCGTGGGCTTTTCAGTCACTTCATCCACGCTAGCCCGCGATCGCCGTTCTGACTCCTGATTTTTCTTTACCCCATACCCCTATGGGGTATATAGTCAGGGCACCCGGCCGCCGCCGGGGATCACAGAGGAAGGTGTGACACATGGCGAACTACGAGGATGGAACCCTGCTGACGTGCGGCCACGAAGGCTGCGGCTGCCGCGTCCGCATCGAGACGGCGTGCCACTGCTCTGGCTCGGGGCAGGCCTACCGCTGCACCTGCGGCGACGAGCTGGTACCCGTCAAGAGCTGACAACAGACGGCGCCGGTGACGCACAACCTCGACCGTTGTGCGTCACCGGACGCCTTTCCTTGGTGTACACCACCGGGGGGCTAAAGCTCCGACAGGACTGGCGCAGATAGTTCACAAGGGTTCGCCGATGTCTGGAAGTAGCGCAATGTCCTGCGGTTGCCCGTTGCGGAAGAGGGCCGCGGTCTCACGGACATTTCTCTTCGCCCAGCCGATATTGAATTCGCTTAGCACCTCGTATTCATACCTGAAACGCTCTCGACGGTCACCGACTTCCCTAGATGCTTGTCGCGAGACGATACCTGCGCAGTACCAATAAAGTAGGTCATCGAGACTTCCCACCCGGTCGAATCCAAGTTTTCCCCGCTCGTAGAAGGTGAAGTGGTAGGAGCCATCCTCGTCGACGAAGATATTGAGCCCGTCATTGGTCCGTAGCCCGACAGGCATGGACCGGGCACCTAGGGCTTCCGACAGTTGATCGATCTCCACCTGGAGCGCGTTGGATTTATCGTCCAAAGGGCGGTCCATACTCATCGAGAACCCCTCGTCTTACGAGCTCCCACACGGATGGCCGGATGCCGTCGGGCGCAGTGATTACATATTGCGTCGCATTTGGCGATGGCGCCTGTCCGTAGTAAGGCTCAACTGGCCCTTGCACTATTTCCCAGCCGTCAGGCAATGGTTTCCCGGTGACAATATATCGATTGTAGTCCGAACCGACCGATTCCGGCGCCAAAGACCGGTCCGCAAATGGTGTGCCGTCTGGCGAGAGGTAGTGGCCCCATTCAGTACCGAACCTGTCGATAATCGTACCTTCAGTCAACTGTGCGGGCTGCGGAATATAGCCCGCCGGGAACCCGCCGTTTTCAGGCCAGACCCGGGTTTCAGGCCTGCCGAAGCTGGCCTCAAATTCTTGCCACGACAGACCGCCGGTCGGATTCCAGCCCCGCAGAACAGCCGCCGGCGCACCGCCCTCGGTCAGAACTTCGGCGGGCAGCCCCGCACGGACTATTGCTCCCTCCGCGCCAAAGGGAAGGGTCACTGCGGCCGAACTGACATCGAAAGCCTTCTCGCCCAGAAAGTATGCGGGACTGGGCGCATTCAGGGCGTCTTTGACTTGGGCGACACCCGCGCCGACCGGGTTGAGGAAGGAGTCACCGAGCCCCTTGGCCAGGCCACCCCACGATTCCAGGACGCCGGGGGCGCCTGGTCCGCCCTGCCCGAGCAGGTTCTTGACGGCCTCTTCGGTGGTTCGCCAACGTTCCCCGAAGGCATCGCCGAACCCCAACGGCGCCCGCCGCTGCGACTCGGGGGCAACGTAGCGCGATAGCGGCTGTTGGGCCTGCAGCACCGCTGCGTTGATGCGCGCTTCGATCTGATCTGGCGGAACTCCGTCGTTGGCCAGGATGTCCCGAGCCAAGACCTTGAAACTCTCCACATCCGCGGGGTTCAACGGCACCGGCGCAGCGGGCACGCCGTCTGCCGGCACGTCGCGGTCGGCCTCGAAGCTGCGTGCCACGACACCGAGGTCGTAGCCATCCTTGACCCGCAGGTTCGTCAGCGCAGACTGCAGCACCTTGGCATAGCCGCCGCGGATGAGCGTGACGTTTGACAGGACCGTCCGTGTGTCGGTTATCGCACCGTCCCAACACTTTTCGATCAGGCCATCAACGTCGTCGCCGTGCAACGTATACGCCAAGTAGTGGGTGTTGTAGTCAGCCAGATAATCGTCGTAGCCCCGCAGATTCGCATTGAGCGCCTCGATCTGCTCATCGCAGCGCTGCCGGGCCTGGGCCAGGGCGGCGGCGATGGTCTCCAAGTCGGCTGCGATCTGGCCGAGCTGCTGGTTGGAGGCGCGCAGGCCGTCCTTGACCCGTTGCACCTCGGCGCTGTTGTTGATCGGCTGCTCGCCGTTCTCGCGGTTGTACTGCTCGAAGTGCTGCTGGGCGGTGCGGAAGGCTTCCTCGGCCGCGGTGGACGAGCCGGCCGCCGAATGAAACGCCTGCGCCAGGAAGTTGATCTGGGCGGGGCTGCCGGCCTGCACGCCGTCGTCAACGGCCCACGGATCACCGCCCGCGGCGGCAACAAGGTCACCGAGCCCGAGATGCTGCAGGCTCGGACGACTCACGGCGCACCCGCGCTACTCGCCATCGTCAGATCATGACCGACACCGCACCGGAGCGCACGTCACCGCACACCCTCTTTGGCGAACACCACCCGCAGCACATAGCCCAACTCCGGGCCCATCACCATTTCGGCCAACGCACAGAACGTCGCTACGAACTCCGGGCCGTGCGGCGGCCGAGCATCACACAGATGGTGCGCAATCTCATGCAGCACCACCAGTTCTCGCAACGCCCAGTCCACGCCGCGTTGATCCGGCACGGCGATAACGCCTGCTGCGCCGATCTTTTCGTAATGCGCCGCCGTGGCGCCGCGGCGTGCGCGCACGGTCAACTGCGTCGCATCGGGCCACCGAGCGCGCACCGTCGACAGTGCCATGACGTCATCGGCGTAGCGCTGGACGGCGGCCACCGAACCGAAGCGGGCCTCGGGCGGCAATGTCAGCTCGGCACCGAAGAACTCCAGATTGCGCCTGCCGGTCTCGGCGGCGCGGTCGAACAAGGTGCGGATGAAGACCTCCGCGGCGTAGACCTTGGCGCGCTGACCATCGCGCTCTGAAGCGTTGCCGCTCACCGCTCCAGCGCGGACCGCGCCACCGACAGCTCAGCACTGTCGCCCAGCCGGGCTTTGCGCCCAGCCCGATCCCCGGCCCGACGCGCCGCGGATGAATACCCTGCCGACGCCCGGGTGGCCCGCCAGGTGCCGCGCGCCTTCGACGTACCGCGGTAGAAGTCGCGCAGTTCCAGCTCCTTGTTACGCAACGCGATCGCGGTACCCGGCGCCCTGTTCCGATCCTTCTCGGCATCGCGTCGGGTCTCATCGCGGGCCTCGGCCAGCCGCTGGCCGACCCGCGCGCCGAACGCCAGGTGGAAGTTCAGCCGAGCGGTGATGGTCGGGGTGGGGCGGTGCTCGCCGGTGGCGATATAGGTGTCCGAGGCCCGGACCATCTGAACGACCAGGCTGGCATAGAGGGCGTGGGTGGCGTCGATGTCCTCGGCGAAGCCGTAGGCGTACACATAGGTCGAATTGGTCGCCACGTCGCAACGCACGTCGTTGGCCGTGGCGATCCCGACGAACAGCTGCACATAGGTGCGCAGCCCCCGCGCACCGGGCGCTCCGATGGTGATGGTGCGCTGCACCGGCGCGGTGGCCGCTGTTCGGGTGGCTGAGTGCGCACGAGCCACCGCCAGGTCGATAGAGGTCGCGGTGGCGAGCCGTTGCGCCGCCGCCATGAATGCGTCGGCTTCGTGGGCGTTGTCGGTGCCCTCGGCCTGGCGCAACAGGGCGGCGATCCGCGCCAACATCTTGTCGTCGCTCATGGCCGCCACGCTAACCGACGCCGGCGACACCAGGGCGTGTCTCATTGAC
>NZ_AUWR01000040.1 GCF_000455125.1 Mycobacterium sp. UM_WGJ | reverse complement strand
ACGCCGGGGGGATTCAGTTCAAGAAGATGCACGTTGTATCAGCCCTGATCGCCCTTCCACCAATAGGGACCTGGCCTGAGCCGCGCGTAATGCCTCCCCCAACCGCGCCTCAATCCCCGCCGTCATCCGCTTCCCTCCAAACAGCCCCAGCGCCTCGCGCTTGAGTTCCTCGGCCTCGATCCCGCCGGTCTGCTCCGCGATCACCAGCATCGCGTTACCGATCTCAATCAAGCTGACCTCGTCAATCGGACGGCTCTCGCCGTCGACCGGGCACCGCACCGCCCGCCAAGCTGACGGGTCAACATCGGTAGGCCAGTAGAAGGCTTCGCGATCGGACGAGCGGCGATACTCCGACGGCACCAGCTGCCGGATTGCCTTGCGGCGGCTCTCCGCCACCCGATTCAGCCCGAATGCTCCGGCCACCAGTTTGGCCAGCCGGTCGGGGTGGATCGGCCCCTCGGCGGCGATTACGTCGCGAATCACGCCGCGCACCATCTGCTTCAGATAATCCGCCTGCAGGTTGTCCAGCACACTGATGTCACCGGCCACTACCGGTTCCCACTCCCGGAAGGTCTGCAACATCGGGTGCCGCCGCGGCGCCGGTGCGGCAACAACAGGTGCCGAACGCAGCGGCGCCAGCTCCCGCTCCTCCTCGACCACCGGGTCGGGCGCCGACACCACCGGCGCGGCCAGCTCGGGCGGAGGCACCGCCTCAATAGACGCCATCTTCCGCTCCCGCGCCTCTTCCACCGCCCGTCGTAATCGCGCCACCGTCGCGTCCCGACTCTGCAGCCATTCCGGCAGCCAGACCCGTTCCACCGCCGGCCATTTCAACAGCCCGCTCAAAACGTCGACCGGCAGACCGTCACGGTCGGCGACCGTGCGCCGCGAATACCAGCCCGGCCCGTCCAGCAGCACCGCGACCAGTGGCTCGTCGGGTGCGGCAGGATCGGAGAGCACGAGGTCCACCCGGAAATCCGACAACCCGACATCAGCCGCCACCGTTAAGCCGCAAGACCGCAAAGTAGCAGCGATATCGTCGCGGTGGTTGTCGAAGACCGGTTGCCGCCGGCCTCCCCCGCCCAGTGCATCAACGCCGCGGGCGGCCATCTCCAAGTAGGCCTTGAGGTGTTTGGTGCCGACCTGGCTGGTCTCTTCGGCACGAAGTGCGGACGGGTCAAAGCTGGCGTACAGCACCACTTCCCGTCGGGCCCGAGTGATCGCCACATTCAACCGTCGCTCCCCGCCGGGGCGGGACAGCGGGCCGAAGTTCAGCGGCACCACACCTTTGTCGTTGGCGCTAAACGCCACCGAAAACAGAATCGTGTCCCGCTCGTCGCCCTGGACGTTCTCCAGGTTCTTCACGAACAGCCCATCAGGCTCATCCAAAGCCGCCACCAGCCGGTCATCACCGGAGTCGCGCAGCAGGTTCTCAATGAAGTCACGCTGCTGGGCGTTGAAGGTGACCACACCCAGCGACGGCGCCACCGAGGGCGACAGCGCGAAGCGCTGCCGGATATCGGCGACGATCCGCTCGGCTTCGACCCGATTGGTGCGCAGCGTCTTTCCCTTGCCGGAGCGCTCAAACACACCGTCGACCCGCACCAGCGAGACCCCATACCCTGAGCCACCGGCCCGCGGCGCCGGGAACGAGGCCAGCCGGCCCTCATAGTAGTTCTGGTTGGAGAACGCGATCAGTGCCTCGTCCTGGCTGCGGTAATGCCAGGACAGCCATTGGCGTGGCACCTGGGATTGCACACATTCGGTGAGAATCGACTCCTCATCAACTACGTTGTCGGGACTGTAATCTTCGTCGTCATCGCTGATGCCGACCTCGGCGAAGCTGGTCGGCGGCATCTGCTTGCTGTCACCGACCACCACCACCGAGCGGCAGCGGCCCATCGCCCCGACCGCGTCCGCGACGCGTACCTGGGAGGCCTCATCGAAGACCACAATGTCGAACAGCCCGGGCTTGGCGGGGAAGAACCGGGCCACCGAGTCCGGGCTCATCAACGTGCACGGCATGATCGTGGTGATCAGCTCGCCGAAGTTGTCCAGCAGCGCACGGATGCTCATGCCGCCGCGTTTGCGTTCCAGTTGCCGGCGCAGCCCGCCGACCTGACCGCTCTCCGACCACGAGTCGAACCGACGCTCGGCCAGCAGCGCCGCCGGGATCGCCCTCGGCAGTTCCTCACGAATGGCACGGGTGGCATCGGTGAACCGCTGGATCGTCTTGCCGTGGGCGGCAACGTCGAACCCGACCAAGGCGTTGGCGTCCAGACGTTCGGTGACCGACACCGCGGCTAACCCGCGTTCGTATCCCAGCGCGGCGTCCTCGGGCAACACTTGCCCGGTCAGGATCGCCGCACGCGCGGAGGTCATGGCGGCGGCGCGCAGCGGCTCGAGATGGCTGACCAGCCCCAGCCAAGATTCCAGTGCAGCAGGGGTTTCCAGCCGTCGCGCACCGCGGCCAGCCCACCACCGGTCGAAGAACGCACCGCCGGCCCAATCCCGCTGTGCATCGAGCGTCACCCCGCTGGCCTGACTGAACGCGCTCCAGGCGGTACCGAGCCGGTCCAGCGGCCCGGCCAGTGTCCCGACGGGAGTGCGGGCGTAGAAGTCGCGCAAGTCGGCGACATGCGGACCGGCGGCGCTGAGAACGTCCACCAGCCACACCAGCCAGTCCAGCCCGGCCCGCAGCTGCGCGGCAGTCTCGGGAATCAGCGGATTCCAGTCGCCGTCGAGCAGGGTGACCGGCAGCCGGGTCACCCGCTGACGCAGATCGCTGACCAGCGCGTGGGTTTCGGCCATCGCGGCGGTGCCGGTCGACAGGCCCTTGAGGTCGCTACTGGCCTCGTCGACCACCAGCACGTCGGCCAACTGCGCCAGCACCGCGCGGCGCCGCTTCTTGCGCCCGAAGAACCCGGACTCGTCGGCCGCCAGCGCGGCGGCGTGAATCGCGGGGATGTCCAAGTCCATCGCCTGCGGGCCGGCGGTGTCCAGCCAGCCCGGCCGCTGTGCCGACAAGCCGGCCAGCAGCTGCCCGAGCGCGGTCAGCTCAGCAGCCCAGGCTGCGGTGTTCAGGGCGTCGATGCCGGCCAGCGGATACCGGGGCGCGCTGGCCAACCGAGCCCAGCCGGCGAAGATGCCCGGCTCGCCGGCCCGGTCAAGCTGGGCCAACCCGATGCCATGACGCTGCCCTTCGTCGATCAACCCGGCTAGTTCTGCATCGAATTCGACTACGGCACGGTATGTCTGCGAGGTATCCGCCGGAACCGCATCCAGCAATCCCCACGGATGATCGGCACTGGGCCGGGCGAGTTCGGCCACCGCCGGCAGTGCCCGCAGCAACTCCCCGATCTGCGTCATCGTCTCCGGGCTCGCAGTGGCCACCAGTTCGCGAGGCACCTCCAGGGCGGCAACATCACGGTCGGCGGCCAGCTCTTTGGAGCGGGCGGTATAGGCCGACAGCCCGGCAGCGTTCTTGGCATGCAGCCGTTCGGCGTAGCGGGCCAATGTGGTGCGCGCCGCCGCGGCGATCTGCTGGTTGGTGCGCAGCCGTTCGGTATCGGCGTTGACCCGCAGCTCCAGTGCGGTCTTAATCTGTTCGCGCACCGCGGCCGGGCGGGCCGATTTGTCGTGCAGGTTCAGCGACAGTTCACCGAGCCCAACGGCATCCAGCCGTTTTTTGACCACGTCCAGAGCGGCCTTCTTCTCCGCGACGAACAGCACCTTCCGTCCGGAGGCCATGGCGTGGGCCAACAGGTTGGTGATTGTCTGCGATTTGCCGGTTCCCGGCGGGCCCTCCAACACGAAGGTGCGTCCAGCGACCGCTTCGGCGATCGCTTGCAGCTGCGAGGAGTCCGCCGGCACCGGCATCTGGGGCCGCAGCTCGTTAAGGTCGACGCCCTCGACTGCCGGCACCGGGTCGGTGTAGGCGGCCAGCGGGGTGTCGATCAGGTGGCGCACCAGGCTGTTGTCGGCCAGTGCCGCCCACGACTCATCCAGGTCTTTCCACAGCGGGAATTTCGCGAACTGCAGGATCGCCAGCTGCGCGCCTTCCTCGACTCGGAACGGCAGGCCGGCGGCCGCAATCGCGCGCCGCACGGCCTCGAACGTTCCGGCCAAGTCGATCCCGGAGGCGTCCTCAGCGGGGTTGGCCAGCTCAGGGATGTCCAAACCGAAACTGACCCGTAGCTTTTCGATCAGGCAGTAGTTGGGGGTGGACACGCCGGCCTCGTCGATGCTGAGCACATAGCGGTCACCGCGGTTGGTCGTGGACAGATTCACAGGTACCAGCACCACCGGGGAGCGTAGCTCGCGATCACCGAAGCGCCAGTTGAGCATCCCGAACGCCAGGTAGAGATTGTTGGCGCCGGTCTCCTGCGTGATCGTCTTGGCTTTGTAGGCCAGGTTGCGCAGCCGGGACTTGTACGCTGCGGCGGTGACGTCGAGGTAAGCGCTATGTTTGTCGGCCAGCAGCGCAGTGCGCTCATCCTCGGGCAGCTCCCGGCCGTAGCGGATGCCTCGCGCTGCATCCACACTGCTGACTTCGTCGGAGGCCAGCAGCTTGATGCTGACCCCGGCGTTGATGTCGTCTTCGAAGCGGGCCAGCGCCGGGCCGGGTATCGCCAGCGCGAAACCGGCTCGCTCGGTGTAGTTGATCAGGCGATTACGCAGGCTCAAGTCCAGCAGCGCGTTCTTCCACTGCCGCACCCGCTCCGGCACGGCCTCCTGCGGCCTCTGTTGGACCGTCTCGGGACGCACGTACGGGGCGATGACCGGGCCGGCGCCCGGTTGATATTCGACGACGGTGATGTTGCCATCCACGTCTGCGGCGTGGCTGGGCAACGGGTAGATCCGGGCGGCGCGGGCTCGGCGAATATCGGTGATCCCGAGGATGTTCGACAGGTCCGCGGATAGGTGCTTGGCTCGCGGATTGGCGGTCGCGGCGCTGAACTCGGCGGCTTGCGCCCCACCGGTGAGCATGGTGGTTTCCACGAGCCTGATCTGATCCAGTTCGACGAGGTTCACCACGTCGATAGCCTCGGTGGTCGACACGTTGGGCAGCGCAGAGTCCATTCGCCAATAGCCGAGAAACGCGTGACCATGGAGCACCCAGATGGTCGAATTGATCCCGGCCTGCTCCAGCACTGCGGCCATCGTCAGGGTGGTGTCCAGGCAGGTGCCGAGCCGGCCCTCAAGCACCTCCGCGGGCGTGCGGACCTTCTGGCCCTCCAAACCCCAGCTGGCCGGCGGTTCGGCATAACGCACATCGCAGTCGCGGATGGTCTCGAACACCGACTGGGCGATAGCGTCAACTCGGGCCGGCTCGTCACTTTGGTACCCATCGAGCGCCGAGTTTCCGGTGAGCGCCTGCAGCCGATCGGACACCTTGACCATCAGCGCGGTGACGGCGGCGGCGTTGGGTTGGACGTGGGCTGCCAACATCTCCAGGGCCAGCTGCAGAGGGCGGGCCTTCCACTGGTTGCCGGCCAAGATCGTGACGTCCTTTTCCGCCTCGGCGCGCACGGAGCCGTGGACGTCGCGCAGCACGGCCCGGATCGTGCCTGGCCGTGGCTCGTCGGCGGCGAGCATCGAGGCCGGGTCGAGCAGCAGGGCAACATCGCGCAAGATAGTTGGCGAGTGGGCCGCGAGATCCAGGTGAATCTCTTTTGGGCCGCCGTGGGAGCCGTCGGCGCTGGTGACCTCTAGTTGCAGCACCGCCCCGCGCAACTCGTCGCCGGCGTTGTCGACCGCAAGGTGGTCGATCACCGGGATGCGGCAGTGCGCCATTGGGTAGCTCAAGTCAGTGACCGCATGGATCTCGATGCTTGGGCCGATAGCCGGGGTCTTGGCTTCTGCCAGCGAATCAACGTCGGCCGGCTCTACCTTGGCGTGCCGACCATAGGGCGCTTCGGCCGGTTGTGCGCGATGGTCGGCATCGGTCACCCTGAGCTCCTTGAGGCAAGGCGGCACCGACGACACCGGCGTCGCTTTGGCAGCAGCCTAGAGGGAGGTCCTGACAGGCGAATGAAAGCCTTACATGCGCGTCGCCGGCCTATACGTTCGGAGTGACATCTCGCAACCCGAGCGGACCTCCCGTGTTCCCGGCCCTACGTACACTCAGCGAAAACCCACCCCCGGAGGTACCCCGTGACTGACGACGACGACGTCGCCGCCCTGCCCGCCACCGTCACTCCCGGCGAGGTCGTCGTGATGCAGCAACCGGAGGGCTTACTTGTCGGCGGCGACCCGGAGGCCGTGGAGGCCTATTTGGAGCGGCTGCGAGAATCTTCCGGTAACGCGGTCCAGGTCGCTGCTATCGACAAGGCGGCACTGACCAACGCCGCCGGATTGGGCGTTGGTGTCGCCGCGGTGCTGCAGCAAGCCGGGAAGTTCGTGCAACTGCATCCGGACAGCCTGGCAGCGATCCAGCGCGGCAACCTGGTTCCGGGAACCGACGGCTTCTTCCGAATGATGACCCGCGGCGCCGACAGCAAGTTCACCGAGCAGCTGCAGTGGCGGCCTGCGATGTTGGACCCGCAGCAGTTGGTGTCGCTGCAGATGATCGGGGTGCAGGTCGCACTGAAGGCCGCGATCTCCGACGTCAGCGACTCGATCCACCGGGTGGAGAGCAAGGTCGGAGCCATCCTTCAGTTGGCTCAGGCCGACCGTGCCGGGGACGTCCTCGCTGACAATTTGACCATCACCCGGCAGCTGTCCTACCTGGAAAAGAACGGATCGCTGCCTGACGCCTACTGGGATGCCATCGCGGGCTTAGGTCCGTCTCTGAACGCCACAACCGAACGGCTGCGCAACCATGCCAGGCGTGTTCTGGAAACCTTGGACCCGACGTTGTCGATACAGGACCGGGCGAACAGGATGCGGGCCGCCATCGCCGACAGTTTCATTGGCGAGACGTTGAGTCTGCTTGTGGTGGCCGAGGAGTCGCTGTACAAGTGGCAGCGGCTGCGCCTGGCCCGAGTCGAAGCCACTGAGCCGAATCATCTGCCGCAGGTACTCGAGCACACCCGTGAACTACTGGCCTACCAGCTGGCCGAGGACGGCAAGCTCTATCAGAAGGCACACCAGGTGGTCGATGCGATCGCAAGATCCGAGGCGCTCGACGGCTTTCGGTTCTGGGCGGTCGATCAACTTGCCACCGACCGCGACACCCTGCGAACTGAGCTGGACAATTTCGCCAGTGCGCGCCACCACCAGGTCGACGGCTGGAAGGACATGGAGACCCCGGGCGTTCGTGAGGCTGTCGATGCGGCGGTGGAGATAGCCAAGCCTGTCGCCGAAAAAGCCATCGCGGCTGCCGGTCGGGGACTGTCCAACATCCGTGGCTTCATGGCGCAGCGGTTCAACCAAAAAGAAGCAGTTGGCAACGATGCATCATCTGCGACACCGGAACCGGAGGTCGACCGATGACTGCGATGTGGATGGTGCGCAGCGACGGAGGTCTGCGCTACGACGATTTCCGTGACCGCAGCGCAGCCGGCATCGGGTTTCGGCAGATCGCTGCGCTCGCCAAACCCGGCGTCGACCGTAAAACTCTGGCAAAGGCCTACCGGGAGGCTGAGCCGGGCGTCAAAGAACAGGCGGCGGTGGTCAGCGCCGCGCAGGTGTACCGGTTTGTCAACGAAATCGCCGCCAACGACTGGGTTATCACCTATTCACCGGAGAACCGCACCTACCTGGTCGGTACCGTCACCGGACCGGCGGAGCTCCACCAGGATTGGGCCGATCAGGGAATGGGCCTGGCCCGCCCCATCACCTGGAAGACCGTCGAGTTGAACCGCGATGACTTGAGCCCGGTGGCGAAGAACAGCCTGGGCTCAACTTTGACAGTCTTTCAGCTCTCCGAAGTGGTGCGCACTGAAGTGCTTAGCCTGCTGCACGGCACCTCAGCACCCGCGCCATCGGACGACACCGTCGAGCCCGACGACCCGCTGCGTGACTTCCCTGCGTTGGCGTTCGAACAGATCAAGGACCGGGTCAGCGCGCTGGATTGGTCGCAGATGCAGGAATTGGTTGCCGGAATTCTGAGGGCGATGGGCTACAAAACCCAGGTTTCTCCGCCAGGGTCGGATCTAGGCCGTGACATTCTGGCCTCGCCGGACGGGTTCGGCTTCGAACGGCCCCGGATCGTCGTCGAGGTCAAACACCGCAAGGGACAGATGGGCAGCAAGGACATTCGCGGATTCTTGGGTGGTAGACACCCCGAGGATCGTGGGCTCTACGTGAGCACTGGCGGTTTCACCAAGGACGCCCGGTACGAGGCGGACCGCTCAACGGTACCGCTGGCACTGTGGACTCTGCAGGAGCTGACCAAGGCCTTAGTCGACAACTATGAAAACGCCGACGCGACGACTCGTAGCCTGATCACGCTACGTCCGCTCTACGTGCCGGCAGAGGTCAGCTGACCCCGCCACATCCCCACCTGCTCAGGTGGATGTTCACCCTCCGCGTAATCACCCCACCCCCACACCCGCCCCACCCTCGGTACCCTCGCCTAAGTGGCCGCCTTTCGACGACTCCCACCCAAAACCCTGTTCAAGCGCCTAGCCATCGCGGGCGGCGTATTAACAGTCTTGGCCGGCATGGTCTGGGTCAGCCGCGCCCAGCCGGTGCAGCAGCTCATCCCGCAGCCGCCGGTCGAGGCGATCGGTCCCGGGGTCGGCATCAATGTGTCCTCTACCGGCAGCTCCGAGGCCACCAGCTGCACCGCGGGTTTCCTGGTACGCAGCAAGGACGGCCGGCCGGGACTGTTGTCGGCGGGGCACTGCAACAAGCCCGGCGGCTCGGGCACGGTGTCCATCCACAACGGCGCCCTCTATCCCACCGTCGGGGCGTTTACCGAGAGCGTCTACGACGGCAAAGACGGCCACAACATCGGTCTGATCACGTTGGACGACCCGGACAAGTTCCCGCTGTCCCCTGAGGTCGATGGACATCCGGTGAGCGGCGTGGCCGAGCGGGTCAACATCGGCGACACGCTCTGTCATTTGGGCGTCCGCAGCGGTGAGCCGATGTGCGGACCGGTTTCCGCCAGCGACAAGGGCAAGGTCAGGTTCGCCGCGGCGACCACCTGCGGCGATTCCGGTGGCCCCGCCTACCGGATGCGCCCCGACGGCACCGCCGAAGCGGTCGGCATCCTCACCGCGGAGTCCGACGGCGAGGATCCCGAGACGGCCTGCGCTGAGCCTCGCGAGTCCTCCGTGGCGCAGCTGATCAAGCCGTGGCTGCAGGCCTGGCAGCTGACGCTGGTCACCACGACGTAAAAAGCCTCTACCGCAGCAGCCCGGCGCGCGCGACACTGAACCGAACGGGACGCTGCGTCGTGTCACCTCCGGGAGGCTGGTGCATGGGTAGAGGAAAACCAGCGGAAGAGCGGCACTCGACCGCGGCCGCGCCGCGGCCGGACTCTTCCGCGCGTACGGGCAGGGCCTGAACCGCCATGACCGCAGACGACCAGGCCCGTCCCCGCTTGAGCAGCGCTTCCAGCGCCATGCATCGCGACTTGGCGCCCAACCGGGCTGTGGTCGCCGCCGCGCTGGCGCATCTCTCCGTCGAACACCGCGTCCTGCTACGTCGTGCCTATTACGACGGATGGAGCACCGAGCAGATCGCGGTCGACCTGGAGATCGCGGAAGCCGGCGTGAAGACCCAGCTGCACTACGCGCTACGGACCCTGCAACAGACACTGCGAGAATTGGGAACGGTGCAATGACGTTTGACCACGAGTACGGCATGTGGGATGCCGCCTACGTGCTGGGGTCACTCTCGGAGTCCGACTATCGCGAGTACCAGACGCACCTCGACGAGTGCCCGTTATGCCAGGATGCCGTCTCCGAGCTGTCGGGGATGCCGGCCGTGCTGTCGCTGCTGGATCACGAGGACTTCGGCGAACTCGACCTGGAATCGCTCGACACCGCAGACGGCGCGTTCAGCGCGGGTCTCGCCGCCGCCGGCGTCATCCGCCAGGTCAACGGCCACGAGTCCGGTGGGTCGGTGGCGGTCCTGCAACCACCGGAGACGGTCTTCGGAGTCTTTCGCCCCGGCAACTACGCTCCGGTCCCCGACGAACTCACGGCGTTCGATCTGCCCGTCGAGGGCTACATCCCGCCGGAGCTCAACGGCTGGTATCTGCGCAACGGCCCCAACCCCCGCGAGGCGGGCGGTCACTGGTGCACCGGCGAGGGCATGGTGCACGGGGTTCGGCTGGAGAACGGCCGGGCCGCCTGGTACCGCAACCGCTGGGTGCGCACCGAGAACTTCGACCGCCCCCTGCCGCTGTTCAATCCCGACGGCAGCCGCAACCTGCACTCCAGCGCGGCCAACACCCACGTTATCCGGCACGCCGGCAAAACCCTGGCGCTGATGGATAGCGCATTGCCCTACGAGATCTCCACCGAGCTGGACACCCTCGGCCCCTACGATTTCGCCGGCAAGCTGGTCGATTCCATGGCGCCGCACCCCAAGGTCTGTCCGATCACCGGCGAGTTGCACTTCTTCGGATACGGCGACCTCGCCCGACCGCACATCAACTACTACCGCGCCAGCGCCGACGGCGCGGTCCAGGTTCGTCGTCCCATCGACGTTCCCGGCCTGACGCTGATGCATGACTTCGCGCTGACCGCCCAGCACGTGGTGTTCCTGGACCTGCCGCTGGTGTTCAATCCGCAGGTTGCGCTCACCCGACGAGTCGAACGCGACCCGCCCTACCGGTGGGACGACGACTACGGCGCCCGCCTCGGGGTGCTGCGTCGCGATGACCCCTTCGGCCCGGTTCGCTGGTTCGACATCAACCCGTGTTACGTCTTCCACGTCGCCAACGCGTTCGACGTGGCCTCAGCCCAAGGCAACGCGATCGTGATGCAGGTGGTCCGCTACCCCGAAATCTGGCGCGACAACAGTGATTTCGAGACCGAGGCCGCGCTGTGGCGCTGGACCATCGACTTGGAAGCGGGCGTCGTGGCCGAGGTTCAGCTCGACGACCGCGACATCGAATTCCCCCGCGTCGACGACCGGCGGGTGGGCGCATCGGCCCGCTACACCGTCGCCGTCGGCACCGACGGGCTGGTCCGCTACGACGTGGCGCGCGACAGCGCCGAGGTCCACCGGTTCGGCAACAACGGCATTGCCGGCGCACCCGACGAGGCGGTGTTCGCACCAGCACCGGGCCAGACCGACGAATCGGCCGGCTGGTACCTGAGCTACGTCTACAGCCCGGTCCGCCAGTGCAGTGAACTGGTGATCCTGGGCGCATCGGACTTCGGCGCCGCCCCCGTCGCGCGGGTGCGACTGCCGCGGCGCGTTCCGCACGGTTTCCACGGGAGTTGGATCCCGGACTGAGCATGAACCCCACGGGCGCCCGCGTCGTGTCATTAGGCAGGAGGTGATCAGCTTGCCGCGCATCGGCATACCGCCAGATCACGAAACCGCGCTGATGAAGGCGCTCTACGACGAGCACGCCGCGGTGCTGTGGCGCTACGCCATGCGCCTGACCGGTGACGCCGCCCGCGCCGAGGACGTCGTGCAGGAGACCCTGCTGCGCGCCTGGCAGCACCCGGAGGTCATCGGCGATACCGCGCGGTCACCACGGGCTTGGATGTGCACCGTGGCGCGCAACATGATCATCGACGAACGCCGCAGCGCCCACTTCCGCAACGTCGTGGCCACCCTCGACGAGTCGACCGCGCCCGAGCAACCCACCCGCGACGAGGTGGACACCGCCCTGGACCGGATGTTGATCGGCGACGCCATGACCCACCTGTCGACGGAGCACCGAGCGGTGATCGAACGGTCCTATTACCGTGGGTGGAGTACGGGGCAGATCGCTGCGGACTTGGGGATCGCCGAGGGAACGGTGAAATCACGCCTGCACTACGCGGTGCGGGCTCTGCGACTCGCCCTGCAGGAGATGGGGGTGACACGATGACGTGGCCGCGAGAATTCGGCTCGCCCGGCGGGCCGGTCGACAGTGAGCATCCGTACGCCATGTGGGATGCCGCCTATGTGCTCGGTTCGCTGTCCGCGGCCGACCGTCGCGAGTTCGAGGGACACCTGGCCGGCTGCGCGCAGTGCCGCGACGCCGTCACCGAGATCAGCGGCGTGCCCGCCCTGCTGTCGCAACTCGACGGCAACTGCGTGGCTGCGATCAACGAGGCCGACGCAGCGCCGCCCCCGCCGGCCAACCTGCTGCCGTCCCTGCTGACCGAAGTGCACCGGCGCCGCCGGCGTACCCGACTGCTGACGTGGACGGCATCAGCCGCGGCGGCCGCCGTACTCGGTATCGGGGTCCTGATCGGCATCGGCTCGCCGACCACACCCTCCCCACATCAGGATGCGGTGCCGATGGCCCAAGTGGGGACGACGGCGCTGGCCTCGACGGTCGCGGTCAGGGACGAATCCTGGGGCAGCTACATCGATTTGAGCTGCGTCTGCCTGGCACCGGTGAACGCTCACCACGACACCCTGGCGTTGGTGGTGGTCGGCCGCGACGGCAGCCAGACCCGACTGGCGACTTGGGTTGCCGAACCCGGGCACACCGCGACGCCGGCCGGCAGCATCTCGACACCGTCGGATCAGATCGCCTCGGTACAAGTGGTGTCAGCCGACAACGGCCAGGTTCTGCTGGAGCGCACCCTGTAGCGACCCGGGTCATCGACATCTGCCGATGCCTTCGTCGAACCAATCCCGCCCGCAAACCGTGTCAATGACATCGTCACGAGTTAGGCGGGCAGATGTCCAGGATCGCTTCCGTGGTCGATTTCATCGTCGCCCAGCTGGCGGCAATGGGAGTCGGTCACATCTTCGGCGTCGATGGCGCGAACATCGAAGACCTTTACGACGCAGCATATTTTCGTCCCGACATCACGGCGGTGCTGGCCAAGCATGAGTTCTCGGCCGCCACCATGGCCGACGGCTACAGCCGCAGCGGTGCCGGACTGGGGGTAGTCGCCGCAACCTCGGGTGGGGGCGCCCTGAACCTGGTTGCCGGGCTGGGCGAATCATTGGCCAGCCGGGTTCCGGTGCTGGCGCTGGTGGGCCAGGCCCCGAGCACCTTGGACGGTCGAGGAAGTTTCCAAGACACCAGTGGACGCAACGGTGCACTCGACGCGCACGCCTTGTTTTCGGCGGTATCGGTCTTCTGCGAGCGGGTGATGAACCCCGAAGACATCGTGACCGCGCTGCCCCGAGCCATCGCCGCGGCACGCAGCGGCGGACCCGCGGTGCTGTTGCTGCCCAAGGATGTTCAACAAGGTTTCGTCACCGCCAGCCCGTACCGCAACGGCGGCGACAGCGGCGGCGATCCCGGCGTCATCAGCGACCCGCATCCGATCATCCACGCGCTCCGCAACGCCCATGGACCGGTCACGATCATCGCCGGCGAACAGGTGGCCCGAAACGACGCCCGGGCCGAGCTCGAGAACCTGCGGGCACTGCTGCGGGCCCGGGTGGTGTGCGTGCCCGACGCCAAAGATGTCTCCGGCACCTCGGGGCTGGGGTCCTCATCGGCACTGGGCGTGGCCGGCGTCATGGGCCACCCCTCGGTCGCCGAGGCACTGACCGGTAGTGCGGTGTGCCTGGTAGTCGGCACCCGGTTGACGATGACCGCCCGCGCCGGCCTCGAGGCGGCGCTGAGCTCCATCCACACCGTGTCGATCGGTTCGGCACCGCCGTATGTTCCGTGCACCCACGTGCAGACCGTTGACCTGCGGACATCCCTGCAGTCCATCTGCCGTGCGCTGTCGGGAGCCGGGCGCCCCAGGTGGCTGCGGGTGCCCGAGTCGGTGCCGCACACCGAGTTGACTCCTCCGCCATACACCGGCCCGGGGGTGCGCTATCGCGAGGCGATGGCCGTGCTGGACCGCGCGTTGCCCGCCGGGACCGACATCGTCGTCGATGCGGGCAACACCGGCGCTGCGGCCATCCACTACCTGCCAGCGCGGCGCGACGGCCGCTTCCTGGCCGCGCTGGGGATGGGCGGAATGGGCTACAGCTTCGGGGCCGGGATCGGGATGGCCTTCGGCCGCGGTCGGCGCACCGTGGTGATCGCCGGCGACGGCGCGTTCTTCATGCACGGCATGGAGATCCACACCGCGGTGCAGCACGGCCTTCCGGTGCTGTTCGTGCTGCTGAACAACAATGCGCACGCCATGTGCGTCACCCGCGAGCAGCTGTTCTACGACGGTTTCTACACCTACAACCGCTTCGCCCACAGCCAGCTCGGTGACGGCCTGGCGTCGATGTTCCCCGGGCTCAGCGCGATTGACGTCGACGACCCGGACACCTTCGCCGCGGTCTTGGCGTCGGCGTTGGACCGTGAGGGGCCCACGGTGATCAGCGTCGAGTGCGCCGCCGACGAGATACCGCCGTTCGCGCCGTTCCTCAATGCCATCGAGGCACCGAAAACCACTGGCCCAGTGGGTCGTAACGGCAAAGTTTCCACGCACAAGGAGGACCACTTCGATGTCGCTGCCCGCCCTCGCTGATATCAGCGTCCATGCCGGTACACCCGGCCCCATCGACGGCTTAGTCCGGGTCGAGACCAGCCCCCGGGAGGTCGCCACCCCGATCATCATGGAGATGATGCGCTCGGTCTACCCCCACGACGTGGTGTTCGGCGACTACTGCACCGTCAACGACTACATCGACTGCCCGCCCGACGAGTTGTTCGACTACCTCTCCGATACGCGATGCCTGGAAGAGTGGACCTACAGCCTGCGCGGCTTCACCCCCACCGAAGAATCAGGTCTCTGGCTCGCCTACGACCGACTGGGTTCGGAGACCAAGATCTACACCCGCACCGTCTCCAACCGGGATGCCTTCACGGTGGACTACCACTGCGCCTGGGATCAGCCCGACCACCTGTGGATGATCTACCTGATCCGGATCGTCGACGCCCAGGTCGTGCTGAACAAGCCCGGATCGGTTGTGCTGTGGACCAATTGCCACCACCCGTTCTATGACCACAACCCCTATCCGGACACCGCGCCGCCCCAGCGGCCGGTATGGGTCGGCGACTTCTGGGACATGTTCGGTGCCGGCCACCTGCTGGAAATGAAGAATTTGAAGGCGATTGCCGAATACCGGCACCACAACGGCCTGCCGGTCACCCCGTTCTGGATGCGATGAGGCGAAACATGACCCAGCCCGGCGAAACCCCAGTCAGTCTGATCGACGTCTCCAGCTATCTCCCCGGCGAACCCATCGCCGCCGACTACTACACGCAGTACGCCGATTCCGATGCGCTGCGCGACAACCTGATGTTCCGCGCGCCCCGATTCCGCCATCACGTCGGCGAGGACGAGACCGCGGCCGACATGATCGAGCGGGCGGCGCAGGGCATCATCGACCGGCACGGCCGCGAGGTCATCGACAACGTCGACATCTTGATCACCCACACCCAGTTGCCCGACATCCCGTTCTGCGGCGGCGGCGGTGGCATCGCTCACCGGCTGGGGATGCGCCCGTCCACCGTGCTGGATCTGCACAATGGCGGCTGCGCCGCCTTCGTGCTGGGGCTGGGCGTGGCCCGGCAGTTGTTGACGGCCGGAGCGGGCCGCAGCGCATTGATCGCGATCGCCCAGAACGCCGCCGGCCAGGTCTTCGATCAGCCCGCCGTACGAGGAAAATCGCAGGCGTCGGTTCCCGGTGACGGCGCCGCGGTCGGACTGCTCACGCTGTCGGATCACTCCCCGATCCTCGACGTGGAATGCCGCACCTACGGCCAGTACGCCGGCGACATGACCTACCACACCGACCCGCCCCGCAAGTGGTGGCAGCCGGGCCCCGGCGCCGCCTACATCGGCTTCACCGAGGACAAGATCACCAAGGTGCTCGCTCGCGGCAACCGGCAGGTTCCCGAAGTCGCCCTCGCGGTCTGTCATCGCAACGGCCTGTCCGCCAACGATATCGGGCTGTTGGTCACCAATCAGCCCAACCGGGTGTTTCTGCGCAACTGGCGCGAGGCGCTCGAAGTGCCCGAAGCACGCCACGTCGACACCTTCGACGCGTGCGGCAACCTGTTCGGTGCCGGCATCCCGATCAATCTGGATCGAGCGATCTCCCAGAACCGGGTGCAGCCGGGCGAGGTGGTGGTGATGGCGGGCTTCGCCCACGCCGGCGACTTCGCCGGCGCGGCGGCCATCCGGTGGGGCGGACGAACGCGATGACCTCCGCGGCGCACGCCGATTCGACGACCGCCTACCCGAGCAACGCACTTCGGCCGGCCGTCGATCCATGGGCGTTGTCGCTCAATGAGAACCCGCTGCCGCCGCTGCCGGCGGTGCGTACCGCACTGGTTGAGTCTATGGCGGCGGCCAACCGCTATCCGGAATTCCTGCCCACCGGGCTACGGCGCCTGGTGGCCGAGCACGCACACGTGGCCGAGGAGAACGTAGCGGTCGGCGCGGGTGCCTCCGGACTGGCCATGCGGGTGCTGCAAGCGTTGACCACTCCCGGGCAGCGGATCGTGCTGAGCACGCCCACTTTCGAGGGATTTCCCGCGTTCGCCCAGATGGCCGGACTCGCGGTCACCGACATCCCGCTCGACAGGTTCGGCCATCAGGACCTGACCGCCATGGCCCGGGCCGCCTCCGCTGCCCGGATGGTGGTGGTGTGCCGGCCCCACAACCCGACCGGGACCCTGGAGCCGGTCGCAGATGTCGAACGGCTGGTCGCGAACGTGCCGGCCGACACTCTCGTGCTGCTCGACGAGGCCTACATCGAGTTCGTCGCCCCGGGCCAGCGCATCGACGTCCCGGAGCTCATCGCGCGCTTTCCGAATGTGATTGTGCTGCGCACGTTCTCCAAGGCCTATGGTCTGGCCGGGCTCCGCATCGGCTACGCACTGGCGGCCCCGGAGCTGGCCGCGCGCCTGTGGTCCCTGCAGCTGCCATTCGGTATCGGCGCCGGCTGCACGGTGGCGGTGGCGGCCTCCTACGCGGCCGAGGACCAGCTGCAGCAGCGCATCGCCCATATCGTCGCCGAACGCAGCTATCTGCGCGCCCGGCTGCGGGCCGCCGGGGTGTACACCACCGATTCCCACGCGAACTTTGTGTACCTGCCGGCGACGGGCCGGCCTTGGAGTGCGATCTTCGCCGACAGCGGCCTGCGAGTCCGGGGCTATCCCGACGGCGCCGTGCGCATCACGATCGGCTCCCGTGGCTCCACCCAGATGGTGCTGTCCGCCGTCGAGCAAACACTCAGTGCGCCAGCAGATGCACCGCACACCCGAACGCACTAGGCAGCGCGCACGAGGCGGGGACCAAGGCACGCCGGGCCGGCGGCCAGGAGCTGCTCAGCACCAGGCCGCGGGTGAGCAGGCGATACCGGCGAGTGATCGAGTGCCAGGCGCGCTCATAGGACGAAGGGTTGCCGTCGACGATCGCCGCCACCGCGGCAGCGGCCTGCTTGACGGCCAGGCTGACGCCCTCACCGGTGAGCGCGTCTTCGTAGCCGGCGGCGTCACCGACCAGCAGCACCCGCCCGGCAACGCGCCGCGAAACCAGCTGCCGCATGGGCCCGCAGCCGCGGGCAGGGCCACGTTGGGCGTCGGCGAGGTGGGCGGCCAGGGCCGGAAACCAGTCGAGCTGCGGGCGGTGCGGTGACAAGATGGCCACCCCCACCAAACCCGGCTCCACCGGCGTCACGTAGGCCTCCCCCCACCGTGACCAGTGCACCTCGACGAACTCCGACCACGCCGGCACCTGGTAGTGCCAGCGCAGCCCATAGCGGCGCGGAGAACCTGCCACACAGGAGATTCCGACGGCGCCGCGAACCACCGAGTGCAGCCCGTCCGCGGCGATCAGCCATTTGGCCCGAATACCACCCGCTGTGACTCCCGCGTCGTCTTGGACCACGTTGTCGACCTTCGTCGCAATCCAGTCGACGTCATTCTGCTTGGCCTCATCGGTCAGGGCGGCATGCAATGTCGTGCGTCGGACGCCGCGTCCCGGGCCGTTGCGAAACGTCGCTTCGGCCCGGCGCTGCTCGTCGAGATAGGCGACGCCGCGCAACGGCATGCCGACCGGGGAAACGCCGAGCGACTCCAGAACGGCCAGCCCGCCCGGCATCAGGCCCTCCCCACAGGCCTTGTCGATCGGGCTGGCCCGGGGATCGGCAACGATCACCGAAAGTCCCTGCTGCCGCGCACATAATGCGGCGGCGAGTCCCCCCGGCCCGCCACCCACGATCAGCAGGTCGGTGTCGAAGCCGGTCACCGGTACCCCAGCGCGACGTTCTCCACCCGAATCCGCTCCCGCAACACCGCCGCGTTGGCCAGGCTGAACCAGAGCGCGGTCAGCCAGGCGGTGTGGATCAAGGGCAGCGCCAACCCCTCGAGTACCACTGCCACATAGTTGGGATGACGGATCCAGCGGTACGGGCCGCCCTGCACCAGCGGGCTTTCCGGCAGAACGATCACCTGAGTATTCCAGCGCCGGCCGAGCGTGCGCACGCACCACCAGCGCAGCACCTGACTCGAGACCGCCACCGCGAACATGGGCCAGCCCAGCCAGGGGATGAACGGCCGGTTCAACACCCACACCTCGGCGACGCAGCTGACCAGCAGCGCCGAGTGGATGCTGACCATCACCGGGTAGTGACGGTGCCCGAACTCGACGCCGCCGTTGGCGAACGCCCAGCGCGCGTTGCTCTTGGCCAACACCAACTCGATGAGCCGTTCAACGCCCACCGCCAGAACCAGCAAGTAATACATGGCTACCACTCCAACAGTACGAGTTCGGCGCACAAACCGGGCCCCATCGCGATCATCAACCCAAGAGAGCCCGGCGGCGGCGGATCGGAGTCGATGCCGTCGAGGATATCCAGAACCGACACTGAAGACAGGTTCCCATGGTCACGCAACGATTTTCGGGTCGGCGTCAGGACCTCGGGCGGCAGGTGCGGCAAGTTGTCCACGGCCACGGCGGCCACGGTCGGAGTGTTGTCCATGCCGAGGTCACGGTGCCACCGCGGCCGTGGTTCAACGGCACGGCGTAGCCGGCGAATATTGAACGCCCGCGCCGTCCACTACGTATCTTGTCGTTAGGGGTGCCGTCGGTACCTCCGGTGGACCATTTCGGCGGAAGGTCACTACGTGCTGCACCGGATCGCCCTGCTGGCCCTCGCCGCTCCACGTCGCGTCCTGATCCTGGCCGGGCTGGTGATGGTTGCCGCGGCGGTGTTCGGGATTCCCGTCGCCGACAACCTGTCCGCGGGGGGCTTTCAAGATCCCGGTTCGGAGTCCGCGCAGGCCACCCAGTTGCTCACCGACAAGTTCGGCCAAAGCGACCAGCAGCTGCTGATTCTGGTGAGCTCGCCCGAGGGGGTCGACAGCGAGCGGGCCCGCACGGTCGGCACCGAGATCGCCGACGTGCTGCAGCGCTCGCCGCACGTCTTCAACGTCACCTCGCCATGGACGGATCCGCCGGCTGCGGCTGCCCGACTGACCAGCACCGACGGCTCCGCCGGTCTGATAGTGGCCAACCTGCGCGGCGGCGAGAACGACGCGCAGAAGTATGCCCGCACGCTGGCCGACCAGGTGGCCCACGATCGCGACGGGGTCAGCGTTCGCGCCGGGGGCGGGGCGATGGTCTACGCCCAGATCAATCACCAGAATCAACATGACCTGCTGCTGATGGAGTCGATCGCGATCCCGTTGAGCTTCGCGGTGCTGGTGTGGGTTTTCGGAGGTCTGCTGGCGGCGGCGTTGCCGGTCGCGCTCGGTGGACTCGCGATCGTCGGCTCGATGGCGGTGCTGCGGCTGATCGCGCTGGGCACCGACGTATCGATATTCGCGATGAACCTCACCACCGCGTTGGGCTTAGCGCTGGCGATCGACTACACCCTGCTGATCATCAACCGCTACCGCGACGAACTGGCCGAGGGTGTCGCCCCCGATCAAGCGCTGATCCGAACGATGAGCACCGCCGGGCGCACCGTGCTGTTCTCGGCGATCACCGTCGCGCTGTCGATGGCGGCCATGGTGTTGTTCCCGATGTACTTCCTCAAGTCGTTCGCCTATGCCGGGGTTGCGACGGTGACGTTCGTGGCGATCGCGGCGATCGTGCTGACTCCGGCGGCGATCGCTCTGCTGGGGCCCCGGCTCGACGCGCTGAACCTGCGCCGGCCGATTCGCCGGCTGCTGCGGCGACCCGAACCCGTCGTCAAGCCGATCGAAGAGGGATTCTGGTACCGGTCAACGAGATTCGTCGCCCGCCACGCGGTGCCGATCGGTCTGGCGGTGGTCACCCTGCTGGTGGCGGTCGGAGTACCGTTCCTCGGGGTCAAGTGGGGCTATCCCGACGACCGGGTGCTGCCGCGATCCGCGTCGGCGCACCAGGTCGGTGATGCGCTGCGCCAGGATTTCGCCGACGACTCCGACCGGGCCGTGCCGATCGTGGTTCGTGACGCGAACGGCGTCACGCCCGAAGAGTTGGATCGTTATGCCGCCGCGCTGTCCCGAGTGCCGGAGGTGTCGTCGGTGTCGGCGCCGACCGGCACCTTCGTCGGCGGCGGCCGGGTGGGCGATCCCTCGGCGGCCACCGGGATCAAGGACGACACCGTGCTGCTCACCGTGGCCAGCACCGCCCCGCTGTTTTCGCAGCGTTCGGAAACCCAACTCGATCTGCTGCATCAGGTACCGCCACCCGGTCAGCGGACGGTGCAGATGGGCGGGCTGGCGCAGATCAACCGCGACAGCGTCACCGCGATCACCGACCGGCTGCCGCAAGTGCTGGGGCTGATCGCCGTCATCACCTTCGGGCTGCTGTTCCTGCTGACCGGAAGTCTGGTGTTGCCGATCAAGGCGCTGATCCTCAATGTGTTGTCGCTGGCCGCCGCGTTCGGGGCGCTGGTCTGGATATTCCAGGACGGGAATCTGGGAGCGCTGGGCACGACCCCCACCGGAATGTTGGTCGCCAACGTGCCGGTGTTGCTGTTCTGCATCTCGTTCGGGCTGTCGATGGACTACGAGGTGTTTTTGGTGTCCCGGATCCGGGAGTACTGGCTGGCTTCGGGGCGCACCCGCGCCGACAACGACGAGAGTGTGTCGCAGGGCTTGGCGCATACCGCCCGGGTGATCACCGCAGCGGCACTGATCATGTCGATCTCGTTCGCGGCGCTGATCGCCGCGCAGGTGTCGTTCATGCGCATGCTCGGCCTGGGTCTGACACTGGCGGTGCTGGCCGATGCCACGCTGATCCGGATGGTGTTGGTGCCAGCGTTCATGCACCTGATGGGCCGGTGGAACTGGTGGGCGCCTCGTCCGCTGGCACGGCTGGCGCGGCGTTTCGAGATCAGTGAGAACGGCGGATCAAGGGGCCGCCATGCCGCGCCGCCGGGACTGCGGACCCCGCACGTGGCGTCGCATCATGGCGCGCATCGGGCTGCTGACCGGAGCCGTCAGGTCCCGCAGAAGGTGCGGTAGGACCCGAACTCCGGCGGTGCCGGAGCGGCGTATGCCGCCAAGCCGTCGCGCGGCCGGTAGGGCTCGGCGATCACCTCCAGCAGCTTCTCCACCGGCGATAGGTCGCCGCGCATCGCCGCCGTCAACGCCTGCTCCACCAGGTGATTGCGCGCGATGTAGACCGGATTGACCTGGTCCATCGCGTCGACATCAGGCTGCAGGGCCCGCCAGCGGCCCAGCCAGTCGCCGAACACCGCGGGCAGCGCGCCGGTCTCCCCGCGCCCGGCCGCCGCGAGCTGCCGGAAGAACGAGGTGTAGTCCACCTGGTTGTCGGTCATCAGCGCCAACGCCTGATCGATCAGCGCGGCAGCCTCCACACTGGCGGACAACCCGAATTTCGTCAGCATCCCCGCCGACCAGAGGCCGTGATAGCGCGGCATGAACCCTTCGAGGGTCTCCACCGCCACCGACAGGGCCAGCTCCTCGGTGGCGGCCAGCAGCGGCAGGATGGTCTCGGCGAAGCGGGCCAGGTTCCACTGCGCGACCAGCGGCTGGTTGCCGTAGGCGTAGCGCCCGGCGTGGTCGATGGAGCTGAACACCGTCGCCGGATCGTAGGCCTCCATGAAGGCACACGGCCCGTAGTCGATGGTCTCCCCGGAGATGGTCATATTGTCGGTGTTCATCACTCCGTGTACGAATCCGACCAGCATCCAGCGGGCGATCAGCGAGGCCTGAGCTTCGACGACCGCTTGAAACAGTGCGAGGTAAGGGTTTTCGGCCTGCGCGGCGCCGGGGTAATGCCGGGCGATCGCGTAGTCGGCCAACCGGCGCAGCAACCCCAGGTCACCGGTGGCGCGGGCCTGCTGGGCGACCAGCTGGAAACTGCCGACCCGCAGGTGGCTGGCCGCAACGCGGGTCAGCACCGCCCCGGGCACCGGGGCCTCGCGTTGCACCTGGGCTCCGGTGGCGACCACCGCCAAAGACCGGGTGGTGGGAATCCCCAGCGCGTGCATGGCTTCGCTGATGACGTATTCGCGCAGCATCGGCCCGACCACGGCCAAACCGTCGCCGCCGCGCGCGAACGGAGTCGGCCCGGAACCCTTGAGGTGGATGTCGCGCCGGTGCTCGCCGTTGAGTTCGCCGAGCAGCAGGGCGCGGCCGTCGCCGAGCAGGGGCACGTAGTTGCCGAACTGGTGTCCGGCATAGGCCTGGGCCACCGGAGTGGCGCCGTCAGGAACGTCGCTACCGGTCAACAGGTTTAGACCGTCAGAGCTTTTCAGCCAGGCCGGATCCAAGCCCAGTTCGGCGGCCAGGCCCTCGTTGAGCACCAGCAGCTTCGGCTCCGGTGGAGTGGCGGCCTGCCAGGGCCGCGCCAGTTCGGGCAACTCGCGGGCAAAGTCGGCGGTCAGTATCGGAGACGCCATCTGGCCAGCCTACGCAACGGGGGCTTTCGCGGGTTCCGGTCGCAGCCGCCGTATCCGCACCTGGGCGGCGACCGCTACCGTTGCCACGGTGACGGGACGGCGCCGCTGGGAGACGCTGACGACGGCGGCATGGCGGATCGGGACCGTTGTCGTGGTCGCCGCGATCTTCATCGGCCTGTACCAGGTGAATCGCACCCATCCGGCGCGCCCCGTGGTGCCGGTCCCGATGGCGCACGCGATCGGGCCCGGTATCGGCATCAACGTCTCCCCCGACGACGACCAAGCCGCTATCAGTTGCACCACCGGATTCCTGGTGCACACCCGCGACGGCCGGCCAGGACTCCTGGTGGCCGGGCACTGCAACCCGGGCGGCGGCCCCGGGCAGGTGGTGATCCGGCACGGCGGCGCGTTCGCCTATCGCACCATCGGCACCTTCACCGAGACCGTCAACGATGGCAGCAACTGGGATGACTACGACATCGGACTGATCACCCTGGACGATCCGGGCAAGATTCCCTTGACTTCGGTCATCTATGGACATCCGGTGGTCGGGGTAGCCGAATATGTGTCGGCCGGTGATGTGCTGTGTCACTACGGAATCCGCAGCGGCGGACCGCTGTGCGGGCCGGTAGTGGCCAGCGAGGCCAACAAGGTCCGGTTTGAAGCCGGCGGCACCTGCGGAGACTCCGGCGGGCCCGTCTACCGACTGCGCGAAGACGGCTCCGCCGAGGCGGTCGGCATCTACATCGCGGTGTCCGACGGCACCTACTCCGAGCCCAAGTGCGAAGACCCGCACCCCTTCTCGATAGCCCAGACCATCACACCGTGGCTGTCGGCCTGGGACCTGACTTTGGACACCACCACCGGCCGCTGACACGGCCGCAGCGGTACTGGCGGCGGCCACCCAATGCTCGTAACCTGGTGAAACCAGGTCCAGGAGGGCAGTGCGATGAGTGTGTCAGAACAATCTTCGGCCCGGACGCGGATGTTCGCCCGCGTGATCGGCCCGTTCCTACTGATCCTCACTTCGACCGCGATATTTCGCGCCCCGCAGGTGTGGGAACGAGTCTCGGACTACGGGACCGACCCGTTGTTGTTGTGGGTGGCCGGGGCGTTCACGCTATTGGCCGGCCTGGTCGTGGTGGCATTTCACCCGTATTGGCGCGGCGCGGCGGCGATCTTCGTGTCGGTGACGGGCTGGATCACCGCGATCAAAGGATTCGCACTGAGCGTGTTTCCCGACGCCGGGATGTCGACGGCAAACATTGCGATGCGCGCCGAAGGCTGGGCGCGCGCCGCCTACGTGCTGTTCGCACTGATCGGGCTGTATCTGACCTATGTCGGGTGGGCGCCGTCGCACAACCGGCCGGCGCCGCAACCGGCCAGCGGAGATCGGAATCTGCGCTCGGCTGCGTGACACGCCACCGCTAGCGGGTTGCCACCGCGCGAATTTCCCGCAACAAATGGTTCGTCGCGACGACGTGCAGCCGCGTCCCGATGACCAGGGCGCGATAGATGCCGCCGTGAAGTCCGGGGAAGGTTCCGTAGCTGTGGGCGTGGATGCGCGTTGCGTCCGCCTGGTCGTCGGTGAGTTCGAACACCAGCCGGTAGCGCGAGAAGCGATGCTGCCCGGCAAGTTCAAGACGTTGCAGCTCAACACTTTCGGCCACTTCGAAGCCGGCGCGGGGCTGCAACCCGAGCGGCGCGAGCAGTGGATTGCGTTCGTTGGCGGCCAACATGGCCTCGACATAGCGCCGCAGGGCGCTCCACACCACGGTGCGCGGCGCGTCTATCCGCAGCGTGTGCTCATCGATGTAGGGCAGGTCGATGGTCATGCGAATCACCTTGTCTGGTTCGGGGTGTGCCGAAATGCGTCGGATGCCACACAACGGCGCGGCTCTTTAGAACGTGTCGACGAACCTCCGCGGTGGCAGGTCGCGGCCGAACCCGGCGGACGCCGCCAGGGTGGCGATGATCAAGCCGCGCGTCTCCGCGGGGTCGATGACATCATCGATCTCGAAAAGAGTTGCGGCGTTGAGCGCTTTGGCATTCTCCTGTGCGATGGCGGTGGCGTGGCGGACGCGTTCCTCGCGCTCATCGGGATCGGCGATGGCGTCGAGTTCCTTACGCAGCCCCAGCCGGACCGCACCTTCGAGTCCCATCGGCCCCAGATGCACGCCCGGCCAGGCGACGGTCAGCAGCGGTTCGTGGAGACTGCCGCCCATCATGGCCTGGGCGCCCAAGCCGTAGCCGCGCCGCAGGATGACCGCGATCAGCGGCACCCGCAGCGCCGCGCCGGCCACCAACAGCCGAGAAGCCCTTCGCACCAGCGCTTCTGCTTCAGCGGCAGGACCGACCATATAGCCGGGGCAGTCGACCAGCGACACGATGGGCAGCCCGAAGGCGTCGCATAACTGCAGGAAACGTGCGGCCTTGTCGGAGGCGGCAGCGGTGATGGCCCCGGCCATCACCATGGTGTTGTTGCCGATGATCCCGAGCGTCCGGCCGTCGATACGAGCCAGGGCGGTGACCATCTCGGGCGCGAACTTCTCCCGCAGGAACGTCACCGAGTCAACGTCGGCGATGGTCTCGATGATCGGCTTGAGCGGGTAGGCGCGCCGTGCCCGCTCGGGGATCATGCTGCGCAAGGCGTTCTGGTCTGCCACCACGCCGGGGGCGGTAGCGCCTTGGAAATAGCCGAGGACTTGCTTGGTCACCGCGACGGCCTCGGCTTCATCGGCCACCACCACGTCGACGACGCCGTTGGGTGCCTGCACCGACAACGGGCCCACGTCATCGGGTGCGACGTGGCCCAGTCCGCCGCCGGCGATCATCGCCGGGCCCGCCATGCCGATCGAGGTGTCCGCGGTCGCGATGATCAGATCCGAGACGCCGGCGATCACCGCGTTGCCGGCGAAGCAGCGGCCTTTGACCACCGCGATACGCGGCACCAGACCGGACAGCTTGGCCCACAAAGCGAAAGCCGGAACGTCGAGTGACGACACCGTCGGATAATCGGTGTCACCGGGCCGGCCACCGCCGCCCTCGGCAAAGAAGACGGTGGGCAGGCGCATCCGTTCGATGAGCTCGAACAGACGGTCCTTCTTGAAGTGGCCGACCGCGCCCTGCGTTCCCGCCAAGACGGTGTAGTCGTAGGACAACACGGCGCAGGCGCCGCGTTCGGGTCCAAACAGTGCGCCGTTGATGGTGGCCGTTCCCCCCAGCAGGCCGTCGCCGGGGGTGTTGGCAATGAGGTCGTCGATGTCACGGCGAGCGCGTTGGGCTGCGATCGCGAACCGCCCGTACTCCACGAAGGTGCCGGGGTCGACCAGGTCGGCGATGTTCTCGCGGGCCGTACGGCCCCCGGCGGCGTGCCGGCGTTGCACTGCCTGCGGGCGGGCGGTGTCCTCGGTCAGCGCGCGACGACGCAGCAGCTCGAGGTGATCGTCACGCAGCGGAGCGTCGGCCATGTGGGATTCCTTCGCCGGGGTGTTGACCTAGACCAACATCATGGGCCGCGCGGCGTCCACCCCGACTTTCGGCCCCTACCCTGAGGGCATGGCGAACGAGGAACAGCAGCAGGCCTGGGCGGCCCAGGGTATCGACTGGGTGGACAACGCAGCGATCTTCGAGGCGGTGCTGGCACCGTTCGCCGACGCGGTCTTGCAGGCCGCCGGCATCACTGCTGGTGAGCGGGTGCTCGACATCGGCTGCGGCTCGGGCACCTTGCTGCAGCGCGCGGCGACCCTGGGCGCCGTTCCGTTCGGCGTGGACATCTCCGAGCCGATGGCACAGGCGGCGCGCCGGCGGGTACCGGCGGCCACCGTGATACTCGGCGACGCCCAGACCATCGACCTGCGCGCAGCCGCGGACGGGTCCTCGTTCGACCGGGTCGTCTCCCGGTTCGGGGTGATGTTCTTCGACGATCCGGTGGCCGCATTCACCAACATCCGCCGCGCGGCGGCTCCGAGTTCCCGGCTGGCGTTCGTGTGCTGGCGCGAGGGCGACAATCCGATGTTCACCGCGGGCATCGACGTCCTGGCCGCCAAGTTGGAGACTCCTCCGGCTGCGCTGGATCCCACGACGCCCGGCCCGCTGGCCTTCGGCAATCCCGAGCGGGTGCGCGCCGTCCTGTCCGACGCCGGCTGGAGCGACATCGGGTTGGAACCGTTCGACGGGACCTGCAATTTCGGGATCGGCGGTAGCGATGGCGTCGAAGAACGGCTGGCGTTGATCCTGGCCAACCGCACCGGGCAGCAGGCCCGCGCCGAACTGGAGACCAGGCTGGGCGCCGACGGCTGGGCCGGCGTGGTCGAGGAGCTGCGTGACGAGCTGCGCCGGCAGCGGGTCGACGGTGTGGTGCAGTTCCCGGGCCGCACCTGGGTGGTCACCGCGATAGCGTGACCGATGTCGTTCCACCCACCCGAAGGATCTCCGTGACCGCCTCCTCGCACCCCTTCGACCGTGCCATGCAGTTCGAGACCGTCGACGCCGGGACTTTTCGTGGTGTGACCCAGCCGGAGTGGGCCAACATGGTCGGGCCGTTCGGCGGGATCACCGCGGCGGTGTTGCTGCGCGCGGTCGAATCGCACCCCGAGCGCATCGGCGATCCGCTGGCGCTGTCCGTCAACTTCGCCGCGCCGATCGCCGACGGCGAGTTCGACATCTGCGTGCGCGCCGCCCGGACCAACCGTAGTAACCAGCATTGGGTGCTCGAGCTGCGCCAGGGTGACGAGGTCAGAACCACCGCGACCGCGCTGTTCGGCCTGCATCGCGACACCTGGGCCGACGACGAAAGCCACCCGCCGAGCACGCCCGCTCCCGAGGACGTCGCCCCCGGCCGGTTCGTCGATGCCATCGTCTGGGCCAAGCGCTACGACATGCGCTTCACCGACGGCCCGGTGCCACTCAGGGCCGTAGCGCCCAGCGCATCGTCGACCACCACATTGTGGGTGCGCGACGCCGAGGACCGGCCGCTGGACTTCGCGGCGTTGGCGTGCCTGTCGGACGTGTTCTTCCCTCGGGTGTTCTTGCGCAGCGGCCGGTTCCTGCCGGCCGGCACCATCTCGCTGACCACCTATTTTCACGCCGACCAGGGCGAAATTGATTCGCTCGGAAGCGATTTCCTGCTGGCCAGCGCGCACGCCAATCGATTTTCACGCGGCTACTTCGATCAAAGCGCGCACCTGTGGTCTCGGGCGGGCCGGCTGCTGGCCAGCACGCATCAGCTGGTGTACTTCAAGGACTGACGCTCAAGACGCGGCCTCGGGTGAATACCGGAATCGCCGTCGCTGAACTAGCGTCGCGGGTATGCCCGAGGAACTCGGCGCCCACGCCGATGCCGCGCGAGCACGCGAGGATGTCCTGGCGCGGCGACTGCAGAGATCCACCCAGGCCGACCGGGCTTTCCTGGCGACGGTGCGCGGTGCCACGCAGGTGGCCCTGCGGGGTCGCACACGACTCGACGGCATCGAGGCCGAGATCCGCGAGGCGTTAGCCCACAATCGCGCGTCGGCGTTGAACACACCCGCGGGAGCCCGGCAGTTCCAGCGGTTCCTGACCGCCAAGACCCGCGACATTCATCAGGTGATCGCCGACACCGTCGTGGACAGCCACGCCCGTGCGCAGGCAGTGCACTCGCTGGGCGGCGGTTACGTGGCCGAGGACCCTCGCAGGCGCGGCGTCCAAACCGTCGACTACGTGACGCACAAACGGTCGCCGGCAACCGCCGATGAGCGCCGGCTCAATCAGATCGATGCCTTCCGGGAGTCCTTCGGCCGCGACCCGATATCGACCTCGGACTGGGCGACTGCGGCCGTCCTGGATCCGGAGACGTACGACCCGAAATTCCAGGGGGTGCAATCCGAGATCCGGGTGGCCCGGATAGATCCGGTGCCCGGACAGGGCGTGGTGCGCGCGTCGCAGTGGATCCCGCAGCGCGATGTCAAGAGCGGCTTCTTTTCTCGCGACTTCGGCAACAATCGTGGACCCGATGCGCGCTTTGATCCCGAGGACACCAAGGTCACCACCTACATCGACTACGAGAACGGCATCGTGGTGATGCGACAGAACCCCTCGGTTGAACTCAACGGCAGCGGCGGCCCTGGCAAAGTGGCAGTCGGTGTGCCCCAGGGCAGCATCTGGCAAGCCCCGGATGGATCGGTGCGCATCAAGTACGACGCGGGGAACCCGCTGGTGCCCGGCTTCACGACGGACGCGCACGGACCACTGCGTGACAATCGGCTCAGCGTCAACGGCGATCTGGTGTTCACCCCGGGACACGACGGCGTCTACATCGACGGGACCCGTACCAATTATCCGTCGCTGGAGGTCTACCAGGATCTGCCGAATGGCAGTACCCACACGGTGTTGATCGATCCGGCGCACTCGGGTAATACCTGGCTGGGCCCGGTCACCAATCTGCCGATCCACCACGAGGTCGGTGTCGGCAGTTCTCGGTTCGCCGCGTTCGACGACGCGGCGGCTCGTGATTTCGGGCCGGTCTATGCGCCGCCATCCGTCTCGTCGAGACCAATCAGCTAAGCGCCGTCGAAGGAGCCGTCATGGCCACCACCAACCCAACAGCCCGCTACGGACCCCGCGGCTTCCTCGCCACGCTGGCGACCATCGCGATCGTCGAGACCGCGACGTGGGCTTGGCTGCCCTTCTGGTTCGCCAGCATCTTCTTCTTTGTGCTCGCAACGGTAGTGGTGGTACCGACCGGACTGTTCATGCGGGAACTGCCCGACACCGCGAGCCAGGTCGGGCGCGGGATCCTCATCGGATACCTCGCAACTCCCCTGACCATCGCCGCCACCGTCATCCCCGCCACCGTGATCTACCAGCTACTGCAGCATCTGCACTGAGAGGACTCGGCCATGCTCAATCGACTGAGGGCACGAATTCTCGTTCAGGACAACGAGGTCTGGCGAACGGCCACTCGATCAGCGCCGATCGTCGTCCAGATCGTGTTTGCAGGGGCGTTCGGCGTCGGATGGCTACTGGGCCACTTGCCGATAGACAGCCATGCCGGCTATCGCATCATGCTTGCCGCCACGGTCGCCATCACAACCGCCGCGTCGCTGCTGATCGCCGCAATAATCTTGCGTTCCGAGTCACCGCGCCGGCGCGGCCTGGGGCTGGCCGTGGGCGGGTCCGGTCTGGCCCTGGCGGCCGGCGGGTTGCCATGGGCACTGATTTTTTTGTCGCTGGTGGACACCATATGAGCTACCCGACTGTCGAAGCACTGCGGCCCAAGCGGTTTCAGCGTCGCAATGGCCACCATCCCCTGGCCGTCATCCCGCCCGTTGTCGTCACCCAGCTACCGCATCGGGCCTGAAGTCACCGGGACGCCGCGGGCCGTCGTACTTGCCGTTGAGCAGCTTTGACACCGTGCCAGGCTTCCAGGGCCGGCCAGTCGGCGTGCGCTGCCCGGCCGAGTTGAGCACCCGCGCCGTGGCCGCCTGGGTGACACCGCATCCGTCGACCAGCCAGCGCACGTAGCGCTCCAGGTGCTCCTTGCGTTCCGGCCACGGCACCGAGGGCGAGGGCAGGACCGGGGGCCCCGGGTGCCGGCCCGCCCTGTTGGCGCCGGACGGGATGCGCCGCACCGCCTGCGGACCGCGGACCGCTCTGAGCGCCAGCTCGATCTCCCGGCTCAGACTCTCGGCACCCTCGGCAGCCAGCGCCGCCTGATCGAGGTCGTCGACGGCCCGGACCTCCCGGCGCAGCGCGAAGTCGATCTCGTTCATCCCACCCTCGGTAGGCGCCTCGAACAGTTCCCGGGTCAGCCGCAGGTTCAACCCGTGCCGTTGCAGTACCAGGCTGATCCGCCGCAGGTGCTGCTCGCGGATGAAATCCGGGCCGGGAAACGGCACCCAGACATCCATCCGGCCGCCGATCGCGCGGCCCAGCGCGGCGACCACCGCGTCGACCTCGGTCAAGTCGTCGGTACCACCGGCCGCCCCCTCCTCGAAGCCGAACGCATCGATAACCACGCAGTGCTGGCGGGCGGCATCGGTAGCCAGATCGGCGCGGTGATCGACAGTCTCACGGTCACCGAGCAGCAGCACGCGCGTGACGACCGACGGTCTGTCTGCAGAGTCCGACATTGTTGCCTCCCGCTCGGTGTTTCTCGTGTGAGGAATCTATCGGCAGGCACCGACAACCTTTGTCGCTCAACCTCGCCCGAGGGCAGTTGTCAGACCCCCTCGCTACGGTTCCGGGCATGGACGAACCCCCTATAGCTTGGCCCGGTGTGCTGGAACCTTCACTGATGTCGGAGGAGACCGTCACAGCCGGGCACAAAATGGCCGACGCGGCCGAGGCCGGCGACTGGCCGGCGTTGTTCGATCTGCTTGATGCCGACCCGGCGCTCAGCGCCAACCAGTGGCGGCCCGGCAGCACCGACTGGGTTACTCCGCTGCACCAGGCAGCCCGTCACGGCGCACCGACGAAAGTCGTTGCGGCGCTGATTGAACGGGGTGCACTACGTTCACTGCGCGACGCCAGGGGCTGGGCCGCGCGCGACGTGGCATTCGCTCACCGGCACCCGATACCCCTGATCAGCCTTCTTATCCCGCCGGCTTCCCCGCTGTCGATGGAACGGACTCGGGCTCTGGACGCCAACCTGGAATGGGTGATCCACGGCAGCGTTCGTGCCGCCGGCATCCTCGATGGCCACACCGACCGCGATCTGAGGCGGGTGCTGCGCCTTCCCCCGGTGGCGGTGCTGCATGAGGCGCCCGGCCGGTCGGTGCAGCTGGTGATTCCGCGTATTCCTGGCGGTATTCGGGTCACCTTGCGTGCCGACTACTTGGAGACCGCCGGGGCCGGGCAACGCCACGTGATCACCCACCGCGGCGCGGTGTTGGTCGCCGAAGACGGTGCGGGCACCGCCTAGTCCAGCGGCAGGTACCGTGACCAGCATGTCTTTCAGAATCGCGGACACCCCCGATCAGTCCGGCCGCACTTTCGTGGTGACCGGCGCCAACGGCGGCCTGGGTGAGGTCGTCACCCGCACCCTGGCCGCCAAGGGCGCCAGCGTGGTGATGGCGTGTCGCAACACCGCCAAAGCCCAGGAGATCGCCGACGGCATCGACGGTGACGTCACGGTGGCGGCGCTGGACCTGGGCAGCCTGGCCTCGGTGCGCGACTTCGCCGCGCAGCAGGGCGGCTTCGACGTGCTGGTCAACAACGCCGGAATCATGAACATCCCGATGCGGCGCACCGTGGACGGCTTCGAAACGCAGTTCGGCGTCAACCATCTGGGACACTTCGCGCTGACCGGCCTGCTGTTGGACCGGATCAGTGACCGGGTGGTGACGGTGTCGAGCATCGCGCACAAGCAGACCCCCAAGTTCTGGGTCGACGACCTCAACTATGAGCACCGCCCCTACCAGCGCAACCTCGCCTACGCCCAGTCCAAGCTGGCCAACCTGATGTTCGCCCGCGAGCTGCAGCGGCGCCTGGTTGCGGCCGGCTCGCCGGTGCGCTCCTACGGCGTGCACCCCGGGGTGTCGACCACCGACCTGTTCGACAACGACAAGACCATCGTCGGGTTGATCGCCAAGTACGGCCTGCCGCTGGTCGGCCAGCCGCCGGAGCGGGGCGCCGAGTCGACCCTGTTCGCCGCGACCGTTCCCGACGCCGACCCGGACATCTACTGGGGTCCCACCAAGCTGAACCAGTCCCGCGGCCCGATGGGGCCGTGCCCGTCGAACAAGCTGTCCCAGGATCAGCGACTGTGGCGCCGGTTATGGGAGGAGTCGGAGAAGATGACCGGGGTCAGCTACCCGCTCTAGTCGCTGCAAGCCGGGCACACCTGGTGCCGATCGTCGATGGTGACGGGTGTGGCACATGAGACTCACGCGGGCCGACGCGGCGCCATGTCGCCGACAATCCAGCGTGATACCGCAGCTCACCGGTTAAGTTGTGGCGAGCCGCCACGCGATGCGGCATGAGACGGACCGAAAGAGATCATGCGAGTTGAGGGGCGCGACGTCGCCGTCACCGGCAACCTGCTGCAGCCGCTGACCCGACGCACCAATGACATTCTGCGTCTGGTGCTGGCCGCACTCTTCCTCGCGACCGTCATCACCAGCTCGCTGGTCACCCGCTACGAATGGGTGGCACTCGAGCGGTCGGTGTCCCAGATCGTCGGGGTGCTCTCCCCCGTCCACGCCAACCTGGTCTACCTCGCCTATGGCATCGCGATCCTGGCGTTGCCGTTCGCGATCCTGATCGGACTGGTGGTCTCCAAGCAATGGAAGCTGCTCGGAGCCTATGCCGTGGCCGGACTGCTCGCAGTGGTGTCACTGTCGATCCGCAGTACCGGCATGGCCGCGCCGAACTGGCATTTCGACCTGTCCGATCGGCTGGCCACCACGCTGGCGCAGTTCCTCGACGACCCGCGGTGGATCGCCATGCTCGCCGCCATGCTCACCGTCTCCGGGCCCTGGCTGCCCGCCCGCTGGAGACGCTGGTGGTGGGCACTGCTGCTGGCGTTCGTACCGATCCACCTGGTGGTCAGCGCGATCGTCCCGGCGCGCTCGCTGCTCGGGCTGGCCGTCGGCTGGTTCGTCGGGGCCCTGGTGATCCTGATCGTCGGCACACCCGCGCTGGAGGTGCCGCTGGAGGGCACCGTCCGCACCCTGGCCCGCCGCCGGCACACCGTCTCCGAACTCGCCGTCATCCGGCCGGCCGGCCCCGGCCCGCTGGTGCTGTCGACCGTCGGCGACCACCCGGTGATCATCGAGTTGTACGGCCCCAACCAGCGCAGCGGCGGCGCGCTGCGACAGCTCTGGCGCAAATTCCGGTTACGCACCACCGAGACCGCGCCGCTGCATGCCTCGCTACACCGCGCCGTGGAGCATCGCGCGCTGATGGCGATCTCCATCGCCGATGCCGGGCTCGCCAACACCAACACCGTCGCGGTCGCCTCCCTCGACCGGGGCTGGACGCTATACGCCCACACCCCCACCAGGGGCACCCCGATCGCTGACTGCACCGCCAGCACGCCGGTGGCCAAGCCCTGGGAGTCCTTGCGGCACCTGCACGATCAGCAGATCTCGCACGGCGACCTGCGCGCCAAGGAGATGACCGTCGACGGCGGCCAGGTTCTGTTCGGCGGCTTCGGCAATGCCGAGTACGGCGCCACCGACACCCAGCTGCAATCCGATATCGCCCAGTTGCTGGTGACGACGTCATCGTTGTACGACGCGGCCGCGGCGGTGGAGGCGGCCATCGAGTACTTCGGCCGGACCGCAGTGTTGGCCGCGTCACGACGCCTCACCAAATCCGCGGTGCCCGCACGCCTTCGCAATGCCGTCCCCGACGTCGGCACGGTGATCGCCGCCGCCCGCGAGGAGGTCAAACGTCAGACCGGTACCGATCAGATCCAGACCAAGACCATCACCCGGTTCACCCGCAGCCAGCTGATTCAGTTGATCCTGCTTGGCGCCCTGGTCTACGTGGCCTATCCCTTCATCAGCCAGGTGCCCACCTTCTTCTCCCAACTGCGCCAAGCGAACTGGTGGTGGGCGCTGGTCGGGCTGATCGTCTCGTCGCTGACCTATGTCGGCGCCGCGGGCGCACTGTGGGCCTGCGCCAACGGCCTGGTCAGCTTTCGCAATCTGGCGATCATGCAGGTGGCCAACACCTTTGCGGCCACCACCACCCCGGCCGGGGTCGGCGGGTTGGCGCTGAGCACCCGGTTCCTGCAAAAGGGCGGCCTGAGCACACTGCGCGCGACCGCCGCCGTCGCACTCCAGCAGTCGGTGCAGGTGATCGTGCACGTGATTCTGCTGGTTGTCTTCACCACCGCTGCGGGCGCCTCGACGGACCTGTCCCACTTCGTACCCGGTGCCACCATGCTGTACCTGATCGCCGGTGTGGCGCTCGGCTTGGCCGGCATTGTGCTGCTGGTGCCGAACCTGCGCCGATGGTTGACCACAGCGCTGCGGCCACGCCTCAAGGAAGTCACCGGCGACCTGGTGGAGCTGGCCCGCGAACCCAAGCGGCTGGCGTTGATCGTGCTGGGCGCGGCAGGCACCACGTTGGGCGCGGCGCTGGCACTGTGGGCCAGCGTGGAGGCCTTCGGCGGCAACACCTCCTTCGTCACCGTCACGGTCGTGACGATGGTGGGCGGCACGCTGGCCTCCGCGGCGCCGACGCCCGGCGGGGTGGGAGCCGTGGAGGCCGCCCTGATCGGTGGGCTGGCCGCGTTCGGTGTGCCCGCCGCTCTGGCGGTCCCGTCGGTGCTGCTCTACCGGGTGCTGACCTGTTGGCTGCCGGTGTTCGTCGGCTGGCCGGTGATGCGATGGCTGACAGAGAACGAAATGATCTGAGCCGATGCGGATTGCGATCAGCGGTGCGGGAGTAGCCGGGACGGCGCTCGCGTATTGGCTGCACCGCACCGGCCACACCCCGACCGTGATCGAGCGCGCGCCGGCCTTCCGCTCCGGCGGCTACATGATCGACTTCTGGGGCGTCGGTTACACCGTCGCCCAGCGCATGGGCCTGGAGGCCCAGATCCTGGACAAGGGCTACCAGATCGACTCCGTCCGAACGGTCGGCGCCGACGGCCACACCCTCGCCACGTTGGACGCCAACGTCTTTCGGGACTTACTCGGCGACGACTTCACCAGCCTGCCGCGCGGCGACCTGGCCGACACCATTCACGCCACCATTGCCGAGCACGTCGAGATGATCTACGGCGACAGCATCACCGCCATCGACCAGGACGACGACGGCGTCCGCCTGAGCTTCGGCCATGCCGGGCCGCGCGAGTTCGACCTGGTGATCGGCGCCGACGGGCTGCACTCCAACGTACGCCGGTTGGTGTTCGGCCCGGACCCGGGTTTCGAGCACTACCTCGGCTGCAAGGTGGCCGCGGCCGTCGTCGACGGCTACCGGCCCCGGGACGAACTGACCTACCTGACATACGCAGTCCCCGACCGGCAGGTGTCCCGCGTGGCGCTGCGCGACGACCGCACCCTGGCCTTGTTCGTGTTCCGCGACGCCTCACCTGACGTTTCCGATCCGAAGGTCCAGGTGCACAACCGGTTCGCCGATGCCGGTTGGGAGTGCCCGCAACTGTTGGCCGCCCTCGATGCCGGCGACCCGGGAGACCTGTACTTCGACGTGGTCAGTCAGGTTCGGATGAACCATTGGTCGCGCGGCCGAGTGCTGTTGATCGGCGACGCCGCCGGGTGCATCTCGCTGCTCGGCGGCGAGGGCACCGGCCTGGCGATCACCGAGGCCTATGTGCTGGCCGGCGAGCTGCACCGCGCCGGCGGTGACCACCTACGCGCGTTCGAGGCCTACGAGTCACGACTGCGCCCGTTGATCGAGGCCAAACAGTCCAACGCGCAGCAACTGCTCGGCTTCTTCGCCACCCGAACACGTTTCGGCCTGTGGTTTCGCAACCTCGCGCTCCGGGCAATGAACCTGCGGATACTGACAAACCTCTTCGCCGGTACCGTGCGCGACGATTTCGACCTGCCCGACTACGGAATCTGAGACTATCCCGCTCCGGCTGCCGCGTACACCCGGCTCACCTCCGGCTCGGGGTAGCCGGCCTCGGTGACCGCGGCGCGCACCGCGTCGCCCACCTTCAACGTGAGCGTGGCCGGCACCAGCGCGATCACGCAGCCGCCGAACCCGCCGCCGGTCATCCGGGCGCCGAGCGCGCCGGCGGCCACCGCACTGTCGGCAATCAGGTCGATGTGCTCAGTGGTGATCTCGAAGTCGTCGCGCATCGAGGCGTGCGATGCGGTGAACAAAGCTCCGGCAGTGGCGAAATCCCTTTCGGCGCAAGTCGCAACGAAATCCAGCACGCGCTCGTTCTCGGTCAGCACGTGCCGAGCTCGCCGGGCATCGACCGGGTCGGTGACCGCATCCAGCGCCTGAACACCCCGGTGCTGGACGTCGCGCAGCGATCCCACCCCCAATGCGGCGGCGGCGCGCTCACACGATGCGCGCCGGGCGGCGTACTCGCCGTCGACGTGGCCGTGCCGTTGGCCGGAGTCGAGCAGCAGCAGACTCACCCCGGACGCGTCCGGGTCGAACGGCACCGGGTGCACGGCGACATCACGGAAGTCGATCAGCAGCGCGCTGGACACCTCTCCGAAAAGGGAAGACAGTTGATCCAGCAATCCGGTTGGGGCTCCGACATAGTCGTTTTCGGCGCGCTGGCCGATCCGGGCCTGCTCGATGCGGTCGATATGCAGACCGGCCGCCGATGCCAAGGCGCCGAGCACCGCGCATTCCAGGGCCGCCGACGACGACAGGCCCGAGCCGATCGGTACGTCACTGCGAATGTCCATGGTGCCGCCGGGCACCGCGAAACCGCTGTCGCGCAGCGCCCAGATCACCCCGGCGACATAGGCCCCCCATCCGGTCGTCTGCCCGGGCGTGGTGTCCAGCGGAATGATCACCGGCGCATCGGCCCGGTCGCTGAGCACGGTGAGCGTGTCGACCTCGCCGGGGGTGAAGGCGACGCTGGTGCGTTGCGGCAACGCGATGGGCAGCGCGAAACCGGCGTTGTAGTCGGTGTGTTCGCCGATCAGGTTGACTCGTCCCGGCGCGGAGTAGGTGATCACAGCTCACGCAGCCTAGCCGCCACGGACTCCGGGGTGACGTCGGCGATGAACGCGTCCATCGCCGATTCCGAGGCCGCCAGATATTTCAGTTTGGTGGCGCTGCGTCTGATCGACATCAGCTCGACGTGGAAATAGCCGTCGGCCTGCGCGCCGTCGTTGCGGTACTGGTGCAGTGCGGCCATATAGGGCAGCGGGGCGTCGTAGAGACGGTCGAAGCGACCCAACAGATTCCGGTAGACGGTTGCGAAGTCGTCGAGCTCGGGATCGGTCAGGTCGGTCAGGCTGTGCACCCACCGGTTCGGGTACAGGTGCACCTCGACGGGCCAGCGTGCGGCGAACGGCACGAACGCGGTGAAGTGTTCGGTCTGCGCCACGATCCGTGCACCCTCGGCACGCTCGGCCGCCAGTAGGTCGGCGAACAGATTCCCGCCGTGCGTCACTCGATGATCACGCGCTTGCGCCAGCATCGCGGCGGTGCGCGGGGTCAGGTAGGGGTAGCCGTAGATCTGGCCGTGCGGGTGAGCCAGCGTCACCCCGATCTCCTCGCCCCGGTTTTCGAAGCAGAACACCTGCTCGACGCCGGGGCGGGCCAACAGATCAGCGGTGCGGTGCCGCCACGCCTGCACTACCAGCCGGGCATGCGCCGCCGGCAGGTCGGCGAATGAGCCGGTGTGATCGGCGGAGAAGCAGATCACCTCGCAACGCCCGCTGCCCGGTTCGGAAACGAACTCGGCACCGTCCGGCGGCGGGGAGACCACGGCACCGGCGCCGGCCAGACTGGGGAACCGATTCTCGAAGACCACGACGTCGTAGTCGGCCGCCGGCACCTCGCTGGTCTCACCGCTCGGTCCCGGGCACAGCGGGCACGCCTCGGCGGGGGGCTTATAGGTGCGGTCCTGGCGCTGCGCGGCGATGATCACCCACTGGCCGGTGGTGCGGTCGAAGCGCAATTGCGACGGCTCGGGGTCACGGGGAGGCAGCGGCCGCCGATCGGGCACCGGCACCGGGGCACGGCCGGGCAGGGCGAAGAACAGCAGGTCGCGGCCGTCGGCAAGCGCCCAGCGAATCGGGGCGCTCACGCGACCAGCCGCGGGTGCAACCGCTGCGGGGCGATCTCGACGCCGGCCGCCAGGTCGTCGGCCAACTGCGCGGCGAAGCCCAGCAATCCGGTGAGGTCGATCCCGAACGGGGCCGGGAGCCGCACCGTCGCCAGATGTTCGGCGCCGCGGCGCAACAGGCTGACCGCTCCGGCGACGTTGCCCCGCTGGACGTGGGTGACGCCGACGGCCAACTGCGCCAAGCCCTGCCACAGTTCACGCTCGGCGGCGGGCCGATGTTTCCAGGCGGCTTCCAGCACCTCGTGGGCGTTGAACGCCAGCCCGTCGTCCAGCAACAGCTGCGCATAGGCCAGCATCTGGGACGGCGGCAGGTCGAGGTCGTCGGGAACACCTTCGACCCCGCCCTGGCTGCCGCGGGGCAGCGGGCGGCCCAGCCGATCACGCGGGCGGGCGTTTCGGGGACGGCCCGAGTCGTCGCGGTCGCGGGTTGTCACCTGACCATCATGGCAAGCCGGTCAGGCGGGCTTGGCAGCAATCACCTCGATCGCGGCCATGTTGTTGCGATGGCGGCGGAACGTGGCGCGCATGTTGAGCACCCGGGACCGCGCGTCGGAATCGCGCAGCACGTTGAACACGAAGCGCAGCGCCCCGACCAGGCCCTCGTCGGCGATCAACCGGTGCGGCTCCAGCAGTGCCATCGGCGCGTAGGAGATCTTCTCCACGGTGAAGCCGGCCTCAGTGAGCAGCTCGGTCCACTCCGGGGCGGTCAGCGGCCGGGCATTGACCTTGATGGAGCGGGCCAAGGCGGTGCGGACCTCCTCCTTGACGGCCTCGGGCACCTCGGCGGGCTGCAACATCATTTCGTGGATGGCATAACGGCCGCCCGGCCGCAGCACCCGGAAGGCTTCCCGCATGACCTCGGACTTGTGGGTGTTGGTCTGCATGGTCAGCATCGCCTCGCCGATGACGACATCGGCGCTGCCGGCGGTCAGCCCGGTCTCCGACGCCTCGCCGGTGACCACTCGTCCCTTGTCGCCCACCACCGAGCGGACGACACCGGCGGCATGGTCGTCGGCCTCGACGCCGGTGTAGCTGCGCGGACTGTGCTGCAGGATGTCTTTCGCGGTGCGCCCCATGCCGGGCGCGAGTTCCACGACGTCGGCACCGGCGAGGTTCGCGTCGGCGAGCATCCGGTGGGTCAGCTCCAGCCCGCCCGGCCGAAGGACACGTTTGCCGAGGCGCGCGAAGAGCCAGTGTCCGGGGAGGTCAGCGGTCTTGCGGTCGGGCATCGGAAGTGTCATGAACGAAGGTTAGCCTTACCAGGCTTATCCCGCCAGATGACTTTAGACCCTTATATCTCCTTTAAATAGCCGGATGGTCGCGCGTGTCAGAACACCTGGCGACCGGCCAGGAAGGTAGCGCGTACCTCCAGATCGGCGACCGCCTCCGGGGCGACGGCCCGTGGATCCGCGGAGAGCACCACCAGATCGGCATACTTTCCCACCTCGAGGGAGCCGGTCACATCGTCGGCGAACAGTTGCCAGGCCGCGTCGAGGGTTTGCGCCCGGATCGCCTGCTCGACGGTGAGCCGCTCGTCGGGCGCCAGAACCCGCCCGCTGGGCGCAACCCGGGTGGCGGCGACGCTGATGTTGCGCAACGGCTCTTCGGGGGTGACCGGCGCGTCATTATGCAGCGAGATGCGCATGCCCGTCGCGACGGCGGACGCCGCCGGCATCCACCGCGAGCCGTGTTCCTCCCCGAACAGTCCGTCGACCAGAACATCACCCCAGTAGTGCAGGTGGTCGACGAACAGGCTGCAGGTCACGCCCAGCGCGGCGGCGCGGCGCAACTGCTCGGGGCGGATGGCGCCGACGTGTTCGAGGCGCAACCGGTGGTCTTCGCGCGGGTACCGCCGCAGCACGTCCTCGTAGACGTCGAGGATGGTGTCAACCCCGTTGTCGCCGTGCACATGGCAGGCCATCTGCCAGCCGTGCGGGAAGTACGCCTCGACGATGCGGGTCAGTTGTTCGCCGGTGTAGTTGGCGTGCCCGCACGAACCGGGTTCGACGCCGATGATGCGGGTGGCGTCGGTGTCCAGATACGGAAACGACAGGTCGATGTTGCCGATCCACGGTGAGCCGTCCACCCAGATTTTGATACCGATCTGGCGCGCCATGTCGTCGCCGTCCCCCGGCGACGCGTCGGTGTGCAACGCCTCGTTGGAGATCTCGTAAGTGCGCAGTCTCACGGTCAGCTCATTGCGCAGGTGGTCAACCAGCGGCCGGAACTGCGGTGAGAACGCCATCTCCGAAATCGTTGTCAGCCCGGCCCGGTTGAGCCGTGCGCATTCGGCGCGCAGCATCGCCGGGGCGTCGCCGGGCATCATCGCCTTGCCCAGCAATGGAATCAGCGCGGCGGTCTCCTCCGCGGTCCCATCCAGTTCGCCGGCGGCGTCGCGGCCGTATTTCGCACCGATGGGGTCGGGGGTGTCACGGCTCAACCCGGCCTGCCGGCCGGCCGCAGAGTTGAAGTAGGCCTTGTGCCCGGAGTTGTGCACGATCACCAGCGGGTGCTCCGGAGAGACGCTGTCCAGCCAGGCCAACGTCGGTTCGGGCAGACCCGGCTGCAGCAGCTGGTCCCAGCCGATCGCGTACGCCCCGTCGACGCCGCGCGCGGCCACCTCTTGGCGGATCAGGTCCACGACGGTGTCGGCGTCGGCCAGGGTGACCGGCCGAATATCGACCATCCGGCCGGACAGCACAACCGACTCCATCAGCGGATGCCCGTGCGCCTCGACGAAGCCGGGTAATACGCAGCCGTCGCCGATGTCGAGCACCCGGGTGTCCGGGCCGATGAACGCGTCCACGTCCGTGCGGTCGCCGACCGCCACGATGCGCCCGTCGGTGACCGCCAGCGCCTGGGCAGTCGGTTGCGCGTCGTTGACCGTGAGCACCGTGCCGATGACAACGAGATCCGCTACAGGCATTCCGGGCTCCTCTTGGGCAGGCATCGCCGGAGTGTAAGCCGAGGGAGGCGCCCCTGCCGGAGAGCTGCTCCGCGACCCGGTGGAATAGCCCGGGGACGACCGCTGTTCGAGCCGATATGCCCAAACCCTTCACCGAGACCGAGCGTCAACAGTTTCTCGCCGACAAGCACATCGCGGTGTTGTCTGTCGCCGCCACCGACGGCCGGCCCCCGGCCAGCGTCCCGATTTGGTATGACTACACCCCCGGCGGCGACATCCTGGTCAACACCGGTGCGGGCCGGCGGAAGGCCAGGCTCATCGAACAGGCCGGCGCGGTGACGCTGGTGGTGCAGCGCGAAGAACTGCCCTACCAATATGTGATCGTCGAAGGCACCGTGGTCAATGCGGTCACGCCGGCCCCGCTGCCGCAGCGCGAGGCCATTGCGATCCGCTACCTGGGCCAAGAAGGCGGCCGGGCATTCGCCGCCAACATGGACGGCGACTCCAGCGTGCTGTTCACCATCCGGCCCGACCGCTGGCTGACCGCCGATTACTCCGGCGACCTGTAGCGCTTGGCTTTGGGCGCCTGAACCGAAGACTCGCTGTGATGCTGCCGGTACTTGACCTGTCTGCCGCCGATACCGACACAGCGGCGTTTCGCCTGGCCTTGCGGGAGGCCACGCACACCCACGGCTTCTTCTACCTCACCGGCCACCGCATACCCGATGCGCAGATCACCGAGATCCTCGAGCTGGCCCGGCAGTTCTTCGCGCTACCCGAGGCGGAGAAGAACCAGATCAGCCAGTTGAAAAGCCCGCATTTCCGGGGCTATTCACGTCTGGGTGGCGAGCTGACGAACGGGCGCGTCGACTGGCGAGAGCAGATCGACATCGGGCCGCAACGCCCTGCGCTACCCGACGCGCAGGGTGCGCATCCCGATGTGGCGGAACTGCACCACGGGATCACGCCGACGCCACGGCGCGAAAGATAACGGACCGATTTCCACAATTCCCAACAAATTTTCACATCGCACCATATTCTTGCCCCGATCTTTGGAGTCGGAGGTGGTGTGATGAAGCTGCTGCTGTTGTCTGCGGTCACAGCGATGTGGTCGGTCATTGCTGTCGCGGCGGGTGCCGGTGTTTCAGGTGCCGATCCATTCGTTCCGGGACCGACGAATTGCGGCGGCCCGGGTCAGCCTGGCTGCTTGCCCGGCATCCCTGCCGAAGCCCAATGTGCTCTCGTGGCGTGGCAGACCTTTCAGCCGTGCAACTGGCGGGGCGTAGCGGTTGCGCCCGGAACGCCAGGAAGCTGGTAGCACCAACTTCCCCGGCCCGGGATCTCGATCACTGTCCCCGGCCAGATCCAGCTGCGTCGCGACTGCTTTCTGCTGCGGACTCATGGCGGGCTACGGACGTCGAAAAAGTAATCAGGCCCCCTCGAAAGGAGGCCTGATCAGGTGTGGCAGGTACAGGATTCGAACCTGTGTAGGCTTCCGCCGACGGATTTACAGTCCGCTCCCATTGGCCGCTCGGGCAACCTGCCGTAGTGCGCCTAGCAGACTACAACGAGGATGTACCTCAGACACAAACGGCCAGCACAACTCGAAGAGAGGACGGGTCTCGTGGCGGACTCATCATTCGACATCGTCAGCAAGGTCGACCGGCAAGAGGTCGACAACGCGCTCAACCAGGCCGCCAAGGAACTGGCCACCCGGTTCGACTTCCGCGGCACCGACACCACCATCGCCTGGAAGGGCGAGGAAAATATCGAGCTGGTCAGCTCCACCGAGGAGCGGGTCAAGGCCGCCGTCGACGTGTTCAAGGAGAAACTGATCCGCCGCGACATCTCCATGAAGGCGTTCGACGCCGGGGACCCGCAACCGTCGGGCAAGACCTACAAGGTCAGCGGCAGCCTCAAGCAGGGCATCGACGCAGAGCACGCCAAGAAGATCAACAAGCTGATCCGCGACGAGGGCCCCAAAGGCGTCAAGTCCCAGGTCCAGGGCGACGAGATCCGGGTGTCATCGAAGAAGCGCGACGACCTGCAGGCCGTGATCGCACTGCTCAAGGGCGCCGACCTGGACGTGGCCCTGCAATTCGTGAATTACCGGTAACCGATACCGCTGCTCCGACCGCCTTGCCTGCCTAGGCTGGGCCTTGTGACTACCGAAGAGGTCGTGGACGTCGTCATCATCGGAGCCGGCATCTCCGGTATCGGCGCGGCTTACCGCATCGCCGAACGCAACCCCGGCACCAACTACGTCATCTTGGAACGGCGTGAGCGCATCGGCGGGACCTGGGACCTGTTCCGCTATCCCGGGGTGCGCTCGGACAGCAGCATCTTCACGCTGTGCCTGCCGTATGAACCCTGGACCCGGCGCGAACGGGTCGCCAACGGCGACGAGATCCGCGACTACCTGACCGACGCCGCGCGCAAGTACGGCATCGACGAACACATCCGGTTCAACCACCACGTCACCGCCGCCGACTGGGATTCGTCTACCGACACCTGGACCGTGACGGCGGACGAGAACGGCAGCCAGCGGACCTACCGCGGCCGGTTCGTGTTCTTCGGCTCCGGCTACTACAACTACGACGAGGGCTACACCCCGGACTTCCCGGGATCCGAGACGTTCGCGGGAACGCTGGTGCACCCCCAGCACTGGCCCGAAGATCTGGACTACACCGACAAGAAGGTCGTGGTGATCGGCAGCGGCGCCACCGCGATGTCACTGGTCCCGGCATTGGCGCAGCGCTCCGCCCACGTGACCCTGCTGCAGCGCACCCCCACCTATCTGATCTCGGCGACCATGTACAGCCGTTTCGTCAATGTGGTGACCAGCCTGTTGCCCCGCAAGTGGGCTCACCCGATCATCCGGTTTGTGATGGCCCTGTTCGAGGGCTACGTCTGGTTCCTGGCCCGCAAGACTCCCCCGCTGTTCAAGCGGATCCTGCGTCGCACGGCCGTACAGAATCTGCCGCCGGGTTACCCCGTGGACACCCACTTCAAGCCGCCGTATGAACCGTGGGATCAGCGCCTGTGCCTGATTCCCGACGCCGACCTCTACGCCGAGATCAGCGCCGGCCGGGTCGAGATGGTCACCGACCGGATCGATCGCTTCGACGCCACCGGGATCGTGTTGCGGTCCGAGGCGCATCTGGACGCCGACATCATCGTCACCGCCACCGGCTTGCAACTGCAGGCGCTCGGCGGGGTGCGGATCAGCTTGGATGGCACCGAGATCAAGTCCACCGATCGATTCGTCTACAAGGCGCACATGCTCGAAGACGTGCCGAACCTGTTCTGGTGCGTCGGCTACACCAATGCGTCTTGGACGCTGCGCGCCGACATCACCGCCCGGGCCACCGCCAAACTACTGGCATACATGGCTTCTCGCGGTTACACCCACGCCTATCCGCACCTCGGCGACGAGCCGATGGCCGAGAAGTCGGCCTGGGACATCCAGGCCGGTTATGTGCTCCGCGCGCCGCATGCGCTCCCGCGGTCGGGCACCAAACGACCGTGGAATGTGCGCCAGAACTACTTCGCCGACGCCTTGGACTTCCGGTTCGACCAGATCACCGAATCGATGGTGTTCGGACGGGCCGGGGAGCCCGTACCGCTGGCTGGATAGCACCGAGTTCGCCAACTGCCGGTGCGGCGGCGGCGACGGCAATACGCTGTCGCACATGCCAGCTGCTACTCGTACACCCAATGTTGTCGTGCTCGGAGGCGGATCGTTCGGTACCACGGTGGCGTCCATCTGCTCGCGCCGCGCGCCGACGCTGCAGTGGGTGCGGTCGGAGGCGACCGCCGCCGACATCAACGACAACCACCGCAACAGTCGCTACCTGGGCAACGATGTCGAACTCAGCAGCACGCTGCGTGCCACCACCGATTTCGCCGAAGCCGCGCACTGCGCCGACGTCGTCGTGATGGCCGTACCGTCACACGGCTTCCGGGGAGTGCTCGAGGAGTTGGCCACCGAGCTGCGCCCCTGGGTGCCGGTGGTGTCGCTGGTCAAGGGCCTGGAGCAGGGCACCAACATGCGGATGTCGCAGATCGTCGACGAGGTGTTGCCCGGGCATCCGGCCGGCATCCTGGCCGGGCCGAACATCGCCCGCGAGGTCGCCGAAGGTTATGCCGCGGCGGCGGTGCTGGCCATGCCCGACCCGGGCCTGGCGTGTGAGCTGGCGTCGCTGTTCCGCACCAAGCGATTCCGGGTGTACACCACCGACGACGTGGTCGGGGTCGAGATGGCCGGCGCGCTGAAGAACGTGTATGCGATCGCGGTCGGCATGGGCTACTCGCTGGGCATCGGGGAGAACACCCGGGCTATGGTGATGTCACGTTCGGTGCGCGAGATGTCCAAGCTCGGCGAGGCGATGGGCGGAGCCCGCGACACCTTCGCGGGCCTGGCGGGGATGGGCGACCTGATCGTCACCTGCACCAGCCAGCGCAGCCGCAACCGCTATGTCGGCGAGCAGCTGGGCTCCGGCAAGCCCATCGACGAGATCATCGCGTCGATGAATCAGGTGGCCGAGGGTGTGCGGGCCGCGAGCGTGATCATGAAGTTCGCCGCGCAGTACGGGCTGAGTATGCCGATCGCGCGCGAGGTCGATGGCGTGATCAACCACGGTTCGACGGTGGAGCAGGCCTACCGTGGCCTGATCGCCGAGACGCCCGGACATGAGGTGACCGGCTCTGGCTTTTAACTGCCTAGTTCCTGTGTATTCACTCCGAATGTGTAACTTGTGTTTACTTCCCGGACATGTCGCATTCTGCATTTGGCAATAAGACACGAATAACTTCCCTGTATCTCAGCAATATCTTATGAGGGCAGGGGAACTACCGGATGCTGACCGCGCAAGCCGACGGCAAATCACGCGTCAAACCACGAATGGGCTGGTCCCGTTCGGTACTGCGGTATGACCTGCCCGCCTCCCTGGTGGTGTTCCTGGTCGCTCTGCCGCTGTCATTGGGTATCGCCGTGGCCTCCGGCGCACCGGTGCTGGCCGGTCTGATCGCCGCAATCGTCGGCGGTCTCGTCGTCGGCGCCATGGGCGGGTCTCCGCTGCAGGTCAGCGGGCCGGCGGCCGGGCTGACGGTCGTCGTCGCGGATCTGGTCGGGCGCTTCGGCTGGAAGGTGACGTGCGCTATCACCGTCGGCGCCGGGGTGCTGCAGGTCCTATTCGGGTTGAGCCGGGTGGCGCGGGCCGCGCTGGCGATCTCGCCGGTCGTGGTGCACGCGATGCTGGCCGGAATCGGCATCACGATCACGCTGCAGCAGCTGCTCGTCCTCCTCGGCGGCCGGTCGGCGAGTTCGGCCTGGGAAAACCTCGCCAGCCTGCCCGAAGGGCTGATCGAGTCCCATGGAGCCGAGCCGGTCCTGGGCATCCTGGTGATCATCATCATGCTCGCCTGGCGATCGGTGACGGGACCGCTGGGCCGGATTCCCGGGCCGCTGGTCGCCATTGCCGGAGCAACGGTGCTGTCCTTGGTCTTCTCGCTGGACGTGCATCGCATCACCCTGGACGGATCACTGCTGGATGCCGTGCAACTGCCGGCGCTGCCGGAGGGCAACTGGGCCGCCGCCTTCATCGGGGTGCTCACCGTGGCGTTGATCGCCAGCGTGGAAAGCCTGCTCTCGGCGGTGTCGGTGGACCGGATGCACACCGGGCGGCGTACCGATTTCAACCGCGAACTGATCGGGCAAGGCACCGCCAACGTCGCCTCGGGCTTGCTCGGTGGACTGCCGATCACCGGGGTGATCGTCCGCAGCGCCACCAACGTCAACGCCGGCGCGAAGTCGCGGGCGTCGGCGTTCCTGCACGGCGTGTGGATCCTGCTGTTCGCCCTGCCGTTCGCCGGCTTGGTGCAGCAGATTCCGACTGCCGCGCTGGCGGGTCTGCTCATCACCATCGGAGTCCAACTGATCAAGATGATTCACATCGAGACGGCTTGGCGCAGCGGCGATCTCATCGTCTACGTGGTGACGGCGGCCGGCGTGGTGTTCCTCAACCTGCTGCACGGGGTGCTGATCGGGCTGGCGCTGGCGATGGTGTTGACCGGGTGGCGGGTGATCCGGGTGAAGGTCACCGCCACACAGAGCGACGACGAGTGGCTGGTGACCGTGTCGGGCACGTGCACCTTCCTGGCACTGCCCCGGCTGACCAACGTGCTGGCACAGATTCCCGCCGGCACGCACGTCACGCTCGCCATCAACACCACCTATCTCGATCACGCCGCCGAGCAGGCCATTGAAGATTGGCTGCGGCAGCATTGCGCTACCGGCGGCACGGTGCTGGTGCCCAGTGAATCCGGCTCCACAGCGCGCGCAGCCGACGCATGCGTCACGTGCGCACCATCGAGGCGGGGGTGAGAGGAGTTCGAATCGGATAGCGCATCCGGTATCACCAGTCGAGCAGACCACTCGGCGGCCGGTCAGCCAACTTCTGCACGATCCAGTGGTTCATCGACACACGCTGATCAGCGGCCTCGACGGCGAGCCGGGCATGCAGCGACGGTGAGGTCCGGACCACGAAGTTGCCACTGAAGTTCCGGTCGGTGATGGGAGGCGGTACGTCTTCGCCTTCACACTCGGCCAGGTGCTCATCAACGGCTTGCTCAACACCGGCGATAGCCTCTCGCAGCGTCGGTGCCCAATGCTTCAGGAAGGGCAATTCCAGGCAGCGGCCGATGTATTCGTCGTGCTCGCGCGACCACTCAGCGCGGTAGGTGTAGTGGTTCATGCCCGGTAGTAGCGCATGCGCTATCCGATTCGACAAGACACCTATCCCCAAGCGCGGGTGCGAAAGTGGCAGATGGGGCGCCGGGGTGTGGGGGGCCAGCAGGCGGACCGCGTTAGCCGCGGGCCATGTCCTCCAGGCGCCGAATCCGGTCGGCCATCGGGGGGTGGGTGGCGAACAGTTGACCCACCTTCTCCCCCGCGCGGAACGGGTTGGCGATCATCAGGTGCGACTGGCTGGCCAGTTCCGGCTCGGGCGGCAGCGGGGCGGCCTGGACACCGTCGGAGATCTTGCGCAGCGCCGACGCCAGCGCCAACGGGTCCCCCGAGAGCACCGCGCCGGATTCGTCGGCCTGGTACTCGCGCGACCGCGACACGGCCATCCGGACCACCGAGGCCGCCAGCGGCCCGACCAAGGCGACCAGCAGCATCGCCAGCGGGTTGCCGTCGCGGCGGTTGCCCATGAACATCGCCATATTGGCCAGACCGGTGATCACTGAGGCCAGCGCGCCGGCCACACACGAGATCAGAATGTCGCGGTTGTAGACGTGCGACAGCTCGTGGGCCAGCACCGCGCGCAACTCACGCTCGTTGAGCAGCCGCAGGATTCCACTGGTGCAGCACACCGCGGCGTGCCGCGGGTCGCGGCCGGTGGCGAACGCGTTGGGCGCGTTGGTGTCGCTGACGTACAGTCGGGGCATCGGCTGATGGGCGGTGGTGGCCAGCTCGCGCACAATCCGGTAGATCTCCGGCGCCTGAACCTCGGTCACCGGCTGGGCCCGCATCGCCCGCAGCGCCAGCTTGTCGCTGTTGAAGTAGGTGTAGGCGTTCATCCCCACCGCGAACAGCACCGCCACCCACATCATCTGCGGTCCAAACGCCCGGCCCACCAACACGATCAACGCCGACATCAGGAACAGCAGAAAGAACGTCTTCGCCGTGTTGTGGTGCGGGTGCCAGGTCATCGACTTCCTCCTTGGAGAACGACCATCGTGCTCATTAAACGCCGACGAGCTCGCACGAGTTCCGCAATCGTGGTCAGCCGTGCCGGGTCACGGTGTAGTCGACCAGGCTGGCCAATGCCGCCCGTCCGACACAGTCGGGCAGCGCGGCCAGCTCCGCGCGGGCCTGCGCGGCATAGTCGGCCACCGTCTGCTTGGCCCTGACCATGCCGGCCGAGGCGCGCAACAGCCCCAGCGCCTCCTCGACCGCCGCGTCCTCGGTGACCGGTCCGGCCAGCAGCACTCGCAGCCGCTCGGCGTCGGCGCCGGTCTCCTGCAGTGCATAGAGCACCGGCAGCGTGTGCACACCCTCGCGCAGATCCGTGCCGGGCAGCTTGCCGGACTCGTCGGGGTCGGAATCGATGTCGATGATGTCGTCGGAGATCTGGAAGGCAGTGCCCACGATCCCGCCGAGGCGGGCCAGCCGCTCGATCTGGTCATCGTCGGCACCGGAGAACGTCGCACCGAAGCGGCCCGACGCCGAGATCAAACAGGCCGTCTTCTCATAGACGACCTTGAGGTAGTGCTCTATCGCGTCCACACCGTCGGCCGCCCCGCGGGTCTCGCGCATCTGTCCGGTCACCAGCTGGGCAAAGGTCTCGGCAATGATCCGCACCGCATCCGGCCCCAGCCGCGACACCAGGCGTGAGGCGGTGGCGAACAGGTAGTCACCGGCCAGGATCGCAATGTTGTTGCCCCACCGGGCGTTGGCGCTGGGCGCCCCGCGGCGGATCTGCGCCTCATCCATCACGTCGTCGTGGTACAGCGTGGCCAGGTGCACCAGCTCGATCACCGCACCGGCCACCGTCACCTGCCAGGCGTCCGGCTCAGGCCCCAGCTGCGCCGACAGCACTGTGAACAGCGGACGGAACCGCTTTCCGCCGGCGTCGAACAAGTGCGTCACGGCCTCGGTCATCAGGCCGTCTCCACCGCGCAACTCGGTGTCCATCAGCTCTTCGATACGCGAAACCCCGTCGCGAACCCGGTCCGCGAAACCCGGGTCTCCCAACCCGCCGAAATCCAACCCCGCCACCACGTTCGCCGGTGTCCTCACGGCTCCAACATACTGGTCACTGTGAGTTCGCAGGCTGATGTGGTGGTGGTGGGTGCGGGGCCGGCGGGGTCGGCGGCGGCCGCCTGGGCCGCGCGGGCGGGCCGTGACGTGCTGGTGGTCGATTCGGCCGCCTTCCCGCGGGACAAGCCGTGCGGTGACGGCTTGACCCCGCGAGCCGTCGAACAGCTGGAGTTGCTGGGGCTCGGTGAGTGGCTGGACAGCCATATCCGGCACCGGGGTCTGCGGATGGCCGGCTTCGGCGGCGAGATCGAAGTGGACTGGCCCGGCCCGTCGTTCCCGTCGACTGGCAGCGCGGCGCCGCGCACCGAACTCGACGAACGCATCCGCAAGGTCGCCGAGGAGTCCGGCGCCCGGATGTTGTTGGGCGTCAAGGCAGTCGGGGTTCAACACGACGCGTCCGGGCGCGTGCGTGCACTGGTGTTGGCCGACGGCACGGAGGTCAGTTGTAAGACACTGATCGTCGCCGACGGGGCCCGCTCCACGCTGGGTCGCGAGCTGGGCCGCCAGTGGCACAAAGAGACGGTTTACGGGGTAGCCGCCCGCGGCTATCTGGCCTCGCCGCGCAGCGACGAACCGTGGCTGACGTCGCATCTGGAGCTGCGGTCCCCGGAGGGGGAGGTGCTGCCGGGCTACGGCTGGATCTTCCCGCTGGGCAACGGCGAGGTGAACATCGGCGTCGGCGCGCTGGCCACCGTCAAACGGCCCGCCGACGTCGCGCTGCGGCCGCTGATGTCCTACTACGCCGACCTACGCCGCGAGGAATGGGGTTTCGAGGGCCCGGTGCGTGCCCCGGCCAGTGCGCTGCTGCCGATGGGCGGCGCGGTCTCGGGCGTCGCCGGACCCAACTGGATGCTGATCGGTGACGCCGCGGCCTGCGTCAACCCGCTCAACGGCGAAGGCATCGACTACGGCCTGGAGACCGGGCGCCTGGCCGTCGAGCTACTGGAGAATGCGGGCGGCGCCGACCTTACGCAGGCCTGGCCAGAGCTGCTGGCGGCCCACTACGCGCGCGGATTCTCGGTGGCACGGCGACTGGCGCTGCTGCTGACGTTCCCCCGGTTCCTGCCGGCCACCGGCCCGCTGGCGATGCGTTCGACGCTGTTGATGCGGGTGGCGGTGCGGGTGATGGCCAACCTGGTCACCGACGACGACGCGGATCTGGTGGCGCGGGCCTGGCGTGGCGGGGGGCGGATGTCCCGGTTGATCGACCGCCGCCGCCCGTTCGCCTGACGTCGGTCCGTTCGGAACATATCAACTTCGTTGACATATATCAGGGGCGTTGCTATACCGGAGTGATGAGCGATTCAATGGAACTTCAGTTCGACGCCGCATACCGGGGCGAATCCGAGCAGATGGGCTTGGGCGCCAAACCACCGTGGAGCATCGGGGAGCCCCAGCCCGAGCTGGCCACACTGATCCAGCAGGGCAAGTTCCACGGCGATGTCCTTGATGTCGGCTGCGGCGAGGCCGCCATCTCGCTGTATCTGGCCGAGCAGGGTCACACCACCGTGGGCCTCGACAGTTCGCCCACCGCCATCGATCTGGCCCGCCGCGAGGCGGCCAAGCGCGGTTTGACCAGCGCCTCCTTCGAAGTCGCCGATATCAGCGACTTCACCGGCTATGACGGCCGCTTCGGCACCATCGTCGACAGCACGCTGTTCCACTCGATCCCGGTGGAGGCCCGCGAGGGCTACCAACGCTCCATCGTGCGTGCGGCCGCGCCCGGGGCGTCGTACTTCGTGCTGGTCTTCGACAAGGCCGCCATCCCCGAGGGCCCGCCGTTCGCGGTGACCGCCGACGAGCTGCGTGAGGTGGTGTCGAAGTACTGGGTGATCGACGACATCAAGCCGGCCCGGCTGCACGCGGTGTTCCCCGATGAGTTCCCCGGATTCGGCGGCGTTCCACTGCGCGACGAACCGGGCGGCCGCAAGTCGGCGGCGGGCTGGCTGCTCTCGGCGCACCTGGGCTGAAAGGGAGCCACGCCATGAGTGACCCGAAGCCGCCGCGCTGGCTCAAACCGGTCAACAAATTGATGATCGGCCTGCAGAAGCTGGGTATCCCGACGGGCCCACCGATGGTGCTGACGGTGCCGGGCCGCAAGTCCGGTCAGCCGCGCAGCACCCCGATGACACCGTTCACCGTCGACGGGCAGCTCTACACGGTGGCGGGGTTCCCCAAGGCCGATTGGGCGCTCAATGCCCGGGCAGCCGGCGCGGGCCTGCTGCGCCACGGCCGCAGCGAACGGCCGGTCCGCATCGTCGAGCTGTCGGCGGAGGCGGCCCGCCCGGTGCTGCGAGCATTCCCGGTGCAGGTGCCGGTAGGCGCCCGCTTCCTCAAGCAGGCGGGCCTGGTGGACAAGGGCACCCCCGACGAGGTCGAGGCGCTCGCCGGGCGGATCCCGGTGTTCCGGTTCGACCCGGCTTCTTGAGGGCGCGACTAACCGGGTTTTTTCGCCGAGTGCAGCGCGACGATGCCCCCGGTGAGGTTGCGCCAGCTCACATCCGACCAGCCCGACGCGCCGATCTGCTCGGCCAGCGCGGCCTGATCCGGCCAGGCGCGGATCGACTCTGCGAGGTAGACGTAGGCCTCCGGGTTCGATGACACCGCGCGCGCCACCGCCGGCAGCGCCCGCATCAGGTACTCCTTGTAGGCGGTGGCGAACACCGGCACCGTCGGGGTGGAGAACTCGCACACCACCAGCCGGCCCCCGGGCCGCGTCACCCGGGCCATCTCCCGCAGGCCCGCCGTGTGGTCGACGACATTGCGCAACCCGAAGCTGATCGTCACGGCGTCGAACGCCTCGTCACTGAAGGGCAGCTTGGTGGCGTCACCGGCGACCTTGGGCACCGGCCGGCCGGCACCGGCCGCCAGCATCCCCACCGAGAAGTCCGCGGCCACACACCAGGCACCCGAGCGGGCCAACTCCACCGTCGACACCGCGGTACCGGCGGCCAGGTCGAGCACCTTCTCCCCCGGCTGCAACTCCAGTGCTTTCCGGGTGGCCTTACGCCAGGAGCGGTCTCTTCCCAGCGACAGCACCGTGTTGGTCAGGTCGTAGCGTCGTGCGACGCCGTCGAACATCGACGCCACCGCGTGCGGGTCTTTGTCCAGGCTGGCGCGGCTCACCCGGTCGACGGTACCCGCCTCCGATAGGGTTACTGGAATGCGGTCTTGGCTGGGCACATTTGCAGCACTGGTGGTATTCGGCGGGGCCTTGGCGGGGCCGGCAGCAGCCGACCCGGAAGCGCATGAGCCCGGCGGTTCAGCGAGCCTCGACGGAGGAGAGGCGAAGCTGGGACCGGCGCAAGAAGCCGGCGGTTCAGCGAGCCTCGACGGAGGAGAGACGAAGCTGGGACCGGCGCATGAAGCCGGGACGGTGTGGAGCGCAGACCACTTCGGTGTGCTGGTCGGAACGGCCTCTGCCCCGGTGCAGTTGGAGGTCTTCTGTGACCCGCAGTGCTCCGAGTGCGCGAAGTTCGAGGCGGCCTCCAGTGACGCCCTGGGCCGGCACCTGGTCGCCGGCGACGTCGCGGTGACCTACCGGTGGATGACGTTTCTGGATGCCCGGCGCAAGAACGACACCTCCGCGCGCGTCGGCAACGCGCTGATGGCAGCGGCAGATCCGGCGACCACCGCCGGTGCCTACCAAACGTTCGTGGCCGACCTGTACCGCAAGGGCGGCACGCCCACCGTGGAGGAGATCGCGACGACGGCTCGCGAAAGCGGCCTGCCCGGCCACGTGGTGGATCGAATCGCCGCCGGGCAGCAGGTGGTGGACGCCACATCGATGAACGCCTTCAACCGCGTGCAGCTGCTGTCGGCGAACCCGGAGAGCCCCGGCACCCCGACGGTGTACCACCTGACCACCAAGACCGTGGTGGACACCGACGACGCCGGCTGGCTCGACCGGCTGGTGCACGAGCGCTAGCGGTTGGCCCAGCGTCGTTCGGCGACATTGCATCCCGCCAGTGCCGCTATCCCGATCAACCAGGCGATCACCGCCACGGATCCGGCCGGGATGACCGCGAGCACCGCGGTACGGTGCTGGACCCGCACCAGATCCGGATCGGACTTGTCGTATTCGACGTAAATCCTCATCCCGGTTGCCAATTCAGATGGGTAGAGCACGCCGAGCTCCGGGCGATAGGTGATCCGCTCCGGTGTGACGAACTCGATGGTGGAGCGCCTAAAGCCTGCGTTGAGCACCTCGGCCTCGGCCACCCCCATGTCACGTTCGATGGTGATGTCGTTGCGCCACGCCCCCGCCACCAACAGCACCGACTGCAATGTCACCAACGCCACCAGGATCACCACCGCGGTGCGCGCCCACCGCAGCACACGTGCGGCCCAGGTGTTGCGCGGAAGCGCGCCGTTACCCCGAAACAGCCTGCGCAGCAACTGTTTCGACTTCTGATAGGCCCTGCCGGACCGGCCATCGGGCAGTCTCACAATGCGGCCTTGATCGCGGCGTGCAGTGCCCGCAACGATGAGCGGTCGGCTTTGACCTCGAGCACCCGCACCCCACCGGCGGGCTCGGCGAGCGCGCCGGCCAGGGCATCGGCCTCGATCCGCTGAAATTCGACGTGATAGGCGTGGCACAACGCGGCGATGTCGACGTCGTGCGGGGTGCCGAAGATTCGCGACGAGACGTCGGCGAACCGTGGATCTCCTTGCTCGAGCAGCTCGAAGATGCCGCCGCCGTTGTCGTTGGAGACCACGATCGTCAGCTCCTGTGGCCGCGGCTCGGTGGGCCCGATCAGCAGCCCGGAGCTGTCGTGGACGAACGTCAGGTCCCCGATTAGCGCGATGGTGCGGCCGTCGGGGTTCTGCTGCTCGTGCGCCAGGGCCGCACCGACAGCGGTGGACACCGTGCCGTCGATACCGGCGACCCCGCGATTGGATCGCACGGTGACGCCTCGGGCGCTCGTGGCGTTACCCAGCCCAACCAAGGCGGCGTCGCGTACCGGGTTCGAGGCGCCCAACACCAACTGATCGCCGGGACGCAGCGCGTCGGCCACGGCGGCGGCCACGTGCAGGCCGGTGGTGAGCGGATGCGCCGCCAGCTGGTCGCGCACCGCGGCGTTTGCCTGGGAGTTCAGCTCCGCGCAGCGGCGCAGCCAGGCCGGGTCCGGTTCGCCGGAGGTGACGGCTCGGGTGCCGGTGGCCTGCGAGTTACCCGAAACGTCCGGCCAGCGTGGCCCGGTGGTCAGCGCATAGACCGGCACGCTCGGGTCGGCCAGCAGGGCCGACACCGGACGATGCAGGGTGGGCCGGCCGGCCATGATCACCTGCTGCGGACGCAACAGCGGCAGGGCCAGCGGGTGCAGTGGATTCTCCGGCATCGGGGCCGTCGGCTCGGCGACGGTGGGCAGTGCCGCGAGATTCGGGTGCGGCCCGGCACCGTGCCCGGCGATCACCACGGTGTCTGCAGACAGGTCGATGTCCAGCGGCTGGTCGAAACTGACCGGCGGGGTCAGAGTCCAGGGACGCCCGTGCGGCCGGCCCGGCGGACCCGTGCCCGTGCCCGTCCCTGAATCGGGATCGGGCACCAGCGGTTCGCGCAGCGGAATGTCGAACTGCACCGGCCCAGCGTTCGCGGTGCGAGATCCGGTGGCAGCGACCAATACTCGGCAGACCGCCGACCGCCAGGTGGCGTTGAGAGCATCCATCCGCTCGGGGGCGTCCTCGGCCAGCCCCAGGCTGATGGCGGCGCGAACCTGGGTGCCGAAGTAGCCGAGCTGCTCCATGGTCTGGTTGGCGCCGGTACCCAGCAGCTCGTAGGGACGGTTGGCGCTCAGCACGATCAGCGGCACCCGCGCGTAGTTGGCCTCGACCACCGCCGGACCCAGATTGGCTACCGCGGTGCCCGAGGTCATCGCCACACAGACGGGGGCTCCGGCGCTCACCGCCAGCCCGATCGCCAGGTATCCGGCGGTGCGTTCGTCGATACGGACATGCAGGCGCAGCCGGCCGGCCCGGTCGGCGTCGTGCAGCGCGAAGGCCAGCGGCGCATTGCGCGATCCCGGGCACAGCACCACGTCGCGGACACCGCCGCGGATCAGCTCGTCGACGACGATGCGGGCCTGTGCCGTCGAGGGGTTGGTCATTGGTACCAGGTTAGTCGTGCGCCGGAGGCATCGGCGCCCACCGGAAGGGCTTGCCGTCGACCTCGGCGAGAAACTCCAAGGCTGCCTTGTTGACCTGGTCCGGTTTCTCGATGAATCCGAGGTGCCCGGCGTCGGGAATCTCCAGGTAGCGCGCGCCCGGGATCGCGTCGGCGACCTCGCGGCTCAGGTGTGCCGGGGTCACGACGTCGTCGCCGAAACCGATCACCAGCACCGGCTGAGTGATGTTGGCGTAAGCGGGCAGCCGGTTGGTCAATGGCGCCACGTCGAGCTGGCAGCGCAACCCCGGGGTGCTTTTGACCGGCCACATGGTGAACATCGCGATCCAGTCCTTGATCGCGGCGTTATCGCTGAGCGTTTTCGGCGAAAAGCTCTCCAGCAGAAGCACTTTGGCTTCATATTCGGCGGGAAGTTCGACACCGGCTTCGGCGAGCTTCGCCTCGGCCTGATAAAAGAACTCCCGGGCGCGGTCGTGGCGGCCACGGGTGGCCATCAGGACAGCGGATTTCACCAATTCGGGCCGGGCCAGCATCAATTCCTGAGCGATGAACGAGCCCATCGACACCGCGACGATGCGGACCGGGCCGATGTTCAGCGATTCGATGAGCTGGGCCGTGTCGGCCACCATGGTTTCTGTGGTGAACCCCGAGGCGTTCTCGGTGGCACCGATGCCGCGGTTGTCGAAGGTGATCGGACGGTACCTGGCGAGCTGGAATTCGCGCACCTGGTGCAGGTGCCAGCCGCGACCGGCGCCGCCACGCCCGGCGATGAACAGAACCGGCTCCCCATCCTGATTACGGTCATCGTAGGCGAGGTTGGTCACCAGAGTGAAGGTACGCGACCCGTCCACGCTTTATGGTGTCAGGATCGCAACTGCGCAGCTGGGGAACGGTGATACGGATACGGAGCGTCGGGTTGGCATGCACGCTGGCGCTGGCCGCTGCGCTCATGGCCGACTGCACCCGGGTGACCGGCGGCGTGGCGGTGCCGGCCGACCAGGACGGACCCCGCCCGGTGACGGCTGCGATGCTGCCGGAACTGCTGCTGAAGGCGACTACCGTCAGCGACATCATGGGCGCACGCGGGATGCGGGTCAAAGACTCCCGCACGCGGATGTTCGATTCGGGTCGCCAGTTCCCTGACCATGGCTGCCTGGCGGCGTGGATGCCCGTCGAGAAGTCGGTGTATACCGATGCGGACTGGACCGCGACCCTCACCCAAACCCTTACCGAGAACGCACAAGACCACTTCGTGATTCAGGCCGCCACGGTGTTCGCCACCCGGGATGCGGCACGCAGTTTCTTCGATGCCACCGCCCGCGCTTGGAGCTCCTGCGGCGAGCGGACATTCGCGACCGCCAAGGACGGCTACCCAGACACGTTTTGGACGTTCGACACCGTCGCCGACGTCGACTCAACGGTGTGGATGACCCAGCATCAGGACGACAGCGCGGGTTGGTCCTGTCAACGGGCCCTGCGGGTGACCAACAACGTTGCGATCGACGTGCTGGCGTGCAAGCTCTATGTCAGCGACGAAGCCGTCACGATCGCCAACGGGATCGACGCGCGGCTGCCCAGCGTGTGAGTGCTCACCGCGGCAACAGTCGATGGCAGACCTTGATCCGGTCGATCCACCACTGGCGCCGCTGCGGCGAAGCAGCCAGGGCGTGCAAACGGGCGGGGTCCGGGACCACAGGCCGCACCGGGAGGTAGCCGTCTTCTTGTGCCGTGGTCTCGGCGATATCGTCGACGAACAGTGATCCTGTGCCCAGCCCGCAGGCGTGCTGCAGCTCCGGCAGCGCGGCCGCTGCCCGCAGGCCGGTCGCGATACCGACCGCCGAGTCGATCGCGCTGGAGATCACCACCGGGATGCCGATCTGCTCAGCGATCGTCAACAGTACTGAAATGCCGCCCAGCGGAGCGACTTTCAGCACCGCGATATCGGCGGCGCCGGCTTTCGTGACGGCCAGGGGGTCGGAGGCTTTGCGGATGCTCTCGTCGGCGGCCACCGGGGTGTCGATGCGACGGCGCAGCTCCGCGAGTTCGGCGACGGTGGCGCAGGGTTGTTCGAGATATTCCAGTGCGCCCAATGCCGTTGCCGCCTGGACCGCCTGATCGAGCGTCCAACCGCCGTTGGCATCGACGCGCACGGTGGGGATGAGCGCGCGGACGGCTTCGACGCGGGCGACATCGTCGGCCAGGGTCTGTCCGGGTTCGGCGACTTTGACTTTGGCGGTGCGGGCGCCGGGGAACCGCGCCAGCACCTCGGGGACCCGATCGGCGTCGACGGCGGGCACGGTTGCGTTGATCGGAATGCGGTCGCGGAGCGGTTGTGGGAGTTGGCGATAGGCGCTCTCGAGTGCGGCAGCCAGCCAGTGCGCCGCCTCGGGCGGTTCGTACTCCGCGAAGGCGCCGAACTCGCCCCAGCCTTCCGGGCCGTCGATCAGGGCCACTTCGCGCACCGTGATGCCGCGGAACTTGACGCGCATCGGCAGCGCCACCACGTGTAGGCGGTCAAGGATGTCGTCGAGGGGCGGCGTCATGCGCTCTCGCCCCCCAACTTGAACACCCGCTCGGCATTCTCGTGCAGGTAATCCGCGCGCGCCTGATCATCGAGCCCGAGATCGTCGAGCCCGTCGAGTGCATGGCCGTGCATGATCATCGGATAGTTGGTGCCGAACAACACCTTTCGCTGCCCGGTGCGGGTTCGCATGAAACGGATCAACTCGTCCGGGAGCCGCTTGGTGGTGTAGGCGGAGGTGTCGATGTAGACGTTCTCGTGCTTGCGGGCCACCGCGACCATCTCCTCGGTCCACGGATAGCCGACGTGTCCGCACACGATTGCCAGCTCAGGAAAGTCCAGTGCCACTTGGTCGATGTAGGGAATCGGGCGCCCGGTTTCCGACGGTCGCAGCGGGCCGGTATGCCCAACCTGGGTGCAGAACGGCACGCCGAGTTCCACGCACTCGACGTACAGCGGGTAGTAGCGCCGATCGGTGGGAGGCGCGTTCCACAGCCACGGCACCACACGCAGGCCGACGAATCCGTCGTCGCGAACCCGGCGCCGCAGTTCGCGGACGGCCTCCATCGGGCGGTCCAGGTCGACCGTGGCCAATCCAGCGAACCGATTCGGGTGCGCTGCGACCCATCCCGCGACTTCGTCATTGGAGACCAGGTCCATGCCGTTGGGTCCGCGCCAGGCACTGAGCAGCCCGAAATCCACACCCGCGGCGTCCATCGCCGACACGGTGGCCTCGATGGGGATCTCTTCGTCGGGCATAGCCCCGCCGGTCCAGCGTCGCAGCGACGCCAGCATGTCGTGGTCGAGGAACCGCCGGGTCGGGTGCTGCATCCACACGTCGATGGTCATCGCCTCCACCGTAGACAGCTCGGTCAAGCGGCGGTCCCAGCTTCGCCTCTTCGATGCCGACACCGGCGTCACGGGCAACCTGAGGCCGCCGCCCCGGTACGGTCGCAAGCGTGAGCAGCAACCCCTTTGACGAGAGCATCTGGCGCACCGTCGACGGCTTCGCCGACCTGACCGACATCACCTATCACCGCCACGTCACCGACGCGACGGTGCGGGTGGCGTTCAACCGTCCCGAGGTGCGCAACGCGTTTCGGCCGCACACCGTCGACGAGCTGTACCAGGCGCTGGACCATGCCCGGATGTCTCCCGACGTCGGGGTGGTGCTGCTGACCGGTAACGGGCCGGCGCCCAAGGACGGCGGCTGGGCGTTCTGCTCCGGCGGGGATCAGCGCATCCGCGGCCGCAGCGGCTACCAGTACGCCTCCGGGGAAACCGCCGACACCGTCGACGTCGCCCGCGCCGGACGGCTGCACATCCTGGAGGTGCAGCGGCTGATCCGGTTCATGCCCAAACCGGTGATCTGCCTGGTCAACGGCTGGGCGGCCGGCGGCGGACACAGCCTGCACGTGGTGTGCGACCTGACCCTGGCCAGCCGCGAGCACGCCAGGTTCAAGCAGACCGACGCCGACGTGGGCAGCTTCGACGGCGGGTACGGCAGCGCCTATCTGGCCCGGCAGGTGGGCCAGAAGTTCGCCCGCGAGATCTTCTTCCTGGGCCGCACCTACACCGCCGAGCAGATGCACCAGATGGGCGCGGTCAACGAGGTCGTCGACCATGCCGAGCTGGAAGCCACCGGCGTGCAGTGGGCCAAGGAGATCAACGGCAAATCGCCTCAGGCCCAACGCATGTTGAAGTTCGCCTTCAATCTGCTCGACGATGGGCTGGTGGGCCAGCAGTTGTTCGCCGGCGAAGCCACCCGGCTGGCCTACATGACCGATGAGGCCGTCGAGGGCCGGGATTCCTTCCTGGAGAAGCGCGATCCGGACTGGAGCAGGTTCCCCCGCTACTTCTAGACGCCACCGCCTCGAGCCTGCGGTTGGCGCGAAGAAGTGCGAGTGGCGCCGACGGTAACTACAGCCTCGGCACGCAAAGAACCCCCGCATAGACTGGCTAACCATGAGCCGAAGCCCGCTGCGCCGACTGTCCGACCAGATCACGCTCGCGACCATGCGCCCCCCGGTCGCCGCGCAGCTGATGCACCGGCCCGGCGCCAAGCCCGTCGACCTCGCCGGCAAGCGGGTGCTGGTGACCGGCGCATCCTCGGGTATCGGCGAGGCCGGCGCCGAACAGTTCGGAGCAGCGGGCGCCACCGTGATCGCGGTGGCCCGCCGCCAGGAGAACCTCGACGCACTGGTTCAGCGGATCACCGCCGCCGGTGGCACCGCGCACGCGATCGCGTGCGACCTGTCGGACCTGACCGCGATCGATGCCCTGGTCAAGGACGTCGACGAACAGTTCGGCGGAGTGGACATCCTGGTCAACAACGCCGGCCGGTCGATCCGCCGACCGCTGGCCGAATCGCTCGACCGCTGGCACGACGTCGAGCGGACCATGCAGCTCAACTACTACTCGCCCCTGCGGCTGATTCGCGGGTTCGCCCCCGCCATGCGCGAGCGCGGCGACGGCCACATCATCAACGTCGCCACCTGGGGCGTGTTCACCGACTCCTCGCCGCTGTTCGGCGTCTACAACGGCTCCAAGTCCGCGCTGAGTGCCGTGAGCCGGGTCATCGACAGCGAGTGGGCCCGCGACGGCGTGCAGTCCACCACGCTGTACTACCCGCTGGTGAAGACCCCGATGATCGCGCCCACCGCGGCGTTCCAGGGCAAGCCGGGGCTCACCGCGCAGGAGGCCGGCGCGTGGATGATCGACGCGGCCAGATATCGCCCGATCCGCATCGCGCCGCGGCTGGCGCTGGCGTTCCGCGCTCTGGACAACCTCAACGCGGGCTGGGCCACCGCCCTGGTCAAGCGGAACCGGATCGAGCCGGTCGAAGACTGATGGAGATTCTGGCCAGCCGGGTGTTGCTCCGGCCCACCGACTATCAACGCTCACTGCGGTTCTACCGCGACGAGATCGGATTGGCGATCGCCCGCGACTACGGCGCCGGAATGGTCTTTTACGCCGGCCAGTCGCTGATCGAACTCGCCGGGCACGGTAACCCCGACCAGTCCGGCGCGCACTTCCCCGGGGCGCTGTGGCTGCAGGTCCGCGACGTCGCCGCGACCCAAGCCGAACTGCAGAGCCGCGGGGTCCCCATCACCCGGGAAGCGCTGCGGGAACCGTGGGGGCTGCGTGAGATGCACGTCACCGATCCCGACGGCCTGACGTTGATCTTCGTGGAGATTCCCGAAGACCATCCGCTGCGCCGGGATACCCGCCAGGACAGCCCCCGCAAGCCTTGAGGTTAACGACGGGGAAACAATGCGATACGTCTCGACATACACCGGCGTTTCGCGGGGGCCATGGTTAGACAACGGCCCCATCGAGGCCGCAGAATCAGTGCCGTGATGCTCTCGTGAGCCTTGATCTGTTCCTTTTGATCATCGTGGTGATCACGGCTTTGGCCTTCGACTTCACCAACGGATTCCATGACACCGGCAACGCGATGGCCACCTCGATCGCCAGCGGAGCGCTCAAGCCCAAAGCAGCGGTCACGCTGTCGGCGTGCCTGAACCTGATCGGCGCCTTCCTGTCGACCGCCGTGGCCGCAACGATCGCCAAAGGCCTGGTCGATGCTCACCTGGTCACCCTCGAGATCGTCTTCGCCGGCCTGGTCGGCGGCATCGTGTGGAACCTGCTGACCTGGCTGCTCGGAATCCCGTCGAGCTCTTCACACGCCCTGATCGGGGGCATTGTCGGAGCGATGATCGCAGCGGTCGGCGGGCACGGGGTGATCTGGCAAGGGGTGGTCTCCAAGGTGCTGGTCCCCGCGATCCTGGCCACCGTGATCGCCACCGTCATCGCCTCGGTCGGCACCTGGCTGGTCTACCGCATCACCCGGGGCGTCGACGAGAAGCGGTCGGAGAAGGTGTTCCGGCACGGCCAGATCGGCTCGGCCGCGCTGGTGTCGCTGGCCCACGGCACCAACGACGCTCAGAAGACCATGGGGGTGATCTTCCTCGCGCTGATGTCCTACGGCGCGGTGAGCACCTCGGCCACACTGCCGCCCCTTTGGGTGATCGTCAGCTGCGCGCTGGCCATGGCGGCCGGCACCTACACCGGCGGCTGGCGGATCATCCGCACCCTGGGCAAGGGCCTCGTCGAAATCAAGTCGCCGCAGGGCATGGCCGCCGAGTCCTCCGCAGCCGCGGTCATCCTCCTCTCCAGCCACTTCGGTTACTCACTGTCGACCACCCAGGTCGCCACCGGGTCGGTGCTGGGCAGCGGCGTCGGCAAGCCGGGCGCGCAGGTGCGCTGGAGTGTCGCCGGACGGATGGTGGCCGCTTGGCTGGTGACGCTGCCGATGGCCGGTGGGGTCGGTTCGGGCGCATACGGCCTGGTCCACGGGATCGGCGGCTACCCCGGCATCACCATCGGTGTGGTGCTGCTGATCACCACGGTCCTGGCGATCTGGCTGCGGTCACGCCGGGCCCGCATCGACCACAACAACGTCAACGCCGACTGGGACGGCACCCTCACCGGCGGTCTCGACGCACCCGGCGTGCAACCCGACGAAGCGGGCCGCGAAGTCGAGAACGCCCTCCGATCGGCCTTCGGGACCGGCCATGACGGCGCCAAGTTGACCCTCGTCGACACTGACGGCCCCAACTCGCGTGAGGTCATCCGATCATGAGCCAGTGGTTCAACCTCGCAGCAACGTGCAAGATCCTGGTTTTCGGGCTGCTGGTGGGTGGGTTGTTGCCGGCGCTGTTCGCGGTAGGGGTCCGAGTCAACGTGGCCGGTAGCAGCGGTGTCTCCGCGGTCCCCGGCGGTGCCGCGAGCGAGCGCCGACCATTGCTGCTCGCCGTGAGCTGGGCGATCTTCCTGCTGGTGCTGGCCGTGGCGGTCCTCGGCGTGCTCTTCATCGCCCGCGACTTCCTCGGTCACCACCTGGGCTGGTACTTGCTCGGGGCCAAGCGCCCCTGACCCGGTTCGACAAGCCAGGCGTGCGACTGCAAAAATCCGCACGGTGACCTTGGAGCTGTTCCTGTTGATCACGGTCGTGATCACCGCCCTGGCTTTCGACTTCACCAACGGCTTCCATGACACCGGCAACGCTGTCGCCACCGGGATCGCCAGCGGTGCGCTCAAGCCGAAGACCGCGGTAACGCTCTGCGCCACGCTCAACCTTGTCGGGGCGTTCATGTCGACCCAGGTGGCGGCCACGGTGGCCAAGGACCTGGTGGTCACCAACCTGGTGACGCTGGAGGTCATGTTCGCCGGTTTGGTCGGCGGCATCATCTGGAACCTGGCGACCTGGTTGTTCGGTATCCCGTCGAGTTCCTCGCACGCCCTGATCGGCGGCGTGGTGGGGGCCATGCTGGCCGCGGCCGGCACCGCCGGGGTGCGGTGGCCCGGGGTGGTATCGAAGGTGCTGGTGCCGACGGTGATCGCCGTGCTCGCCGCCACCCTGGTCGCCACCGTCGGAACCTGGCTGGTCTACCGGCTGACGCGGGGAGTCTCCCGTGGGCGCGCCCTGCGCGACTTCCGGCGGGGTCAAGTGTTCTCTGCTGCCCTGATGTCGCTGGCGCACGGCACCAACGATGCCCAGAAGACCATGGGCGTGATCTTCCTCGCGCTGATCTCCTACGGCGCGGCCTACAAGACCGACGTCACGCCGCCGCTGTGGGTGATCGTGTCGTGTGCGGTGGCAATGGCCGCCGGCACCTATTTCGGTGGATGGCGAGTCATCCGCACCCTGGGCAAGGGGCTCGTCGAAATCGAATCCCCCCAGGGCATGGCCGCCGAATCATCCTCGGCGGCCATCATTTTGCTGTCCAGCCACTTCGGCTACTCGCTGTCGACCACCCAGGTGGTGACGGGATCCGTGCTGGGTTCGGGCCTGGGGAAGCCCGGCGCCACCGTGCGCTGGGGAGTCGCGCGCCGGATGGCGACCGCGTGGGTGATCACCCTGCCGCTGGCCGGGGCCATCGGCGCGGGCACCTACCACTTGATCCATCGCATCGGCGGCTACCCCGGCACGATCACCGGAGTGACGCTGCTGGTGGGCGTCTCCGCACTCATCTGGCTGCAGTCCCGCAAAGTCCCGGTCGACCACACCAATGTCACCGCCGAGTGGGGTGCACATATGACCGATGGCCTCGAAGTGATTGCACCGCAACCCACTACCTCTGGCCCGTCTCGCGAGATCCGCGCGGAGGGGGACCGTGCGTGAACGCCGTGAGCACCTGGTTCGACTACGCGGCCACCGGCAAGATCCTGGTCTTCGGCCTGCTGGTCGGCACCGGCGTGCTGTTCATCGCCCGCGATTTCATCGAGCACGCATCCGGCTGGCAGTGCGATGACTGGGGCAACTGGGACGAGGTGTTAGGCGTTGATTAGACGTAATATTGCAGCTGACATGTTCCTTCCGGTGTCGGCGCGGGGAAGTTGACGCAGTATGAACAAATTTCTTACCTCGATCGTCGCCTGGCTGCGCGCCGGGTACCCCGATGGCGTGCCGCAAAACGACTACGTTCCGCTGTTGGCGCTGCTGTCGCGGCGGCTGACCAACGACGAGGTCAAAGACGTTGCCCGGGAATTGATCGGCCGCGGCGAGTTCGACCGCGTCGACATCGGAGTGCTGATCGCCCGCTTGACCAACGAACTGCCCGCTCCGGAGGATGTCGAAAGAGTGCGAGAACGGTTGGCGGCAAAGGGCTGGCTGCTCGACGACGCTCCCACCAACGGAGGGAACCCATAGCACGCCTGCGTGCGCTGGCCATCCCACGCGGTGATGCCGTCGCGACGCTGCTGCCCGTCTTGCAGGGTGTTCTGGAAGGTCGCCACGCCGCGTTCACACCGGTAGGCCCCGACACCGATCCGTCGGCCCTGACCGCGCTGCGGGTGGGCGATCCCATCCACGGTGATATCGCACTGGTGGTGGCGACGTCGGGAACCACCGGCTTGCCCAAAGGCGCTCTGTTGACCGGTGCGGCGCTGGCGGCCAGCGCCACGGCCACGCACGACCGGTTGGGCGGCCCGGGCAGCTGGCTACTGGCGTTGCCTGCACACCACATCGCCGGAATCCAAGTGCTGGTACGAAGTTTGGTGGCCGGCACGACACCCGTGCAGCTCGACGTCACCGAGGGATTCGACGTCGCGCAGCTTCCCGCAGCGGTGGCGGCGCTCGGTTCCGGGCGGCGCTATACCTCGCTGGTCGCCACCCAGTTGGCCAAGGCGCTGGCGGTCCCCGCGGCCGCGGCCGCACTGGCCGAACTGGATGCGGTGTTGTTGGGTGGAGGTCCTGCACCGCAACCGATCCTGGACGCGGCGACGGCCGCCGGCGTGACGGTGGTGCGCACCTACGGCATGAGTGAGACCGCCGGCGGTTGTGTCTATGACGGGCTGCCGTTGTCGGGCGTCCGGTTACGCATCGGAGACGATGGACGGATCGCGATCGCCGGCCCGATTCTCGCGCAGGGTTATCGCGACCCCGTCGAACCGGACCCATTCGCCGAGCCGGGCTGGTTCACGACCAATGACCTTGGTGCCCTTGATTCAGCAGGCCGCCTGACCGTGCTCGGCCGGGCCGACGACGCGATCAGCACCGGTGGATTGACCGTTCTGCCCGGTCCGGTGGAGGCGGTGTTGTCGACGCATCCCGCAGTGGCCGAGTGCGCCGTTTTCGGGATCGACGACGACCGGCTGGGGCAGCGCGTCGCCGCCGCGATCGTGGTGGCGGGCGCGACGCCACCGACACTGGAGGCGTTACGCGCCCACGTCGCGGAGACACTGGACATCACGGCGGCGCCGCGCGAACTGCATGTCGTTACTGCGCTCCCCCGCCGCGGAATCGGCAAGCTGGACCGAAAAGCACTGGCGCAACAGTTTTCTTCTGGCGGCACCGCACCCGCTTAGACCACCGGTCCACGGCGTCGATGCGGACGCTCGATGCGCCGCAACGAAGACCCGCCGCACCGAGACTCAGTCGCCTCCGCCGCCCGAACCACCGGACCCGCCGCCGGAGCCACCGCCCGAACCACCGGAGCCACCGCTGGAGCCACCGCTCGATCCGCCACTACCGCCGCCTCCGGAACTGCCCCCGGAGTCACCACTCGAACCCGACGAGCTGGAACCGCCACCGGAACTACCGGCAGAACCGCCAGAGCTGCTGCCGCCACCGGAACTACCGGCAGAACCGCCAGAGCTGCTGCCGGAACCAGACGACGCGCCCCCGGCGCCGCCGCCATCACCACCTGCACTGCTGCCAGAGCCGCCCGAACTGCCGCTGCCCGACCCCGACGCGCCCGAGCCGGCACCCCCGGAGCCACCCGCGTCGCCGCCGGATCCTCCCGAACTGGTTCCGCCCGAATCACTTCCCGCTCCGGTACCGCCCGAACCGCTCTCATCGGAGCCGCCCGAGGTTCCACCGGACCCGCCGGACTGACCACCCGAACCGGTCTCGCCGGAGCTACCCGAACCACCGCCCGATCCGCCCGGGTTGCTGCCGGAACCTCCCGTACTACCGTCACCCGCACCGGTACCGCCGGAATGGCCGGTACCCGGCTCGTTGCCGCCGGGATGTCCACTGCCGGAACCGTTATCGCCGGAACCAGCGCCATCCGAACCAGCGCCATCCGAACCAGTGCCCCCCGAACCGCTGCCGCCTGTGCCGGTGCCACCGGAGCCATTACCGCCGGCACCGTTGCTACCCGAACCAGTGCCGCCCGAACCGGCATCGCCGCCGGAATGACTGCCGCCGCCCTGATCGCTACCGGACCCGCTGCCACCGCTGCCACTGCCGCCCGATCCGGGCAGCCAGCCGCCGCCACCACCGACGGGTCCGGTGATGATCGGTATCGGTATCGGGAACGGAATCACCGCGGGCGGTGCGGGGGCGGGCGCAGCCGGAAGGGCGGGCACTACCGGCGCGGGGGCAACGACGGCCGGAGCCGGGTTTGACGGGGCTACAACAGGATTCGGGGCCGGGGACTGCAGAACGGGCAACCGCACCGGCTTCGGGGCCGGCAACACCGGCATGAAGTTACCGGGCACCGGCTGGGCCTGCGGCGGCTGCGCCACCACCGGAGGCTGCGAGGGCGTGGAGGCGGCCGTGGGACGAATGCCTATTGTCACGGCGACGGCCAACGCCGCGCACCCGGCCACCAGAATCCCGCCGACCGAACTGCCAATCAGCAGTGCGCGCCCCACCGGCGGCGGCGCCGCCCGCTCGTCGGATTCGCCGTCGTCTCCCCCATCTTCGGAGCCGTATTCGGCGTCGTAGCCTTCATAACCTTCGTAGTCGCCCTCGGCGTACTCCACCGGCAACAGTTCGGAGTCATCGTCAGTCATCGAGTACGCCAGCTGCTGTTCCGGCTGCTCGCCCTCGGCCGCGGGGGCCAGCACCGTGGCCGTTCCGTCCGGGGCACCGGCGTCCGGCAGCGCCGGCGCAGCCATGGTCGCGTCGGCCGCCGGAGCAGGCAGCCACGTCGTCTCGCCGTCCTCACCCGAGGCGTTGCGCGCCAACGCCACTGCCGAGCGCGCCTGAGGCTGCTCGGAAACGTTCTCAACGCCCGCATCCTCGAGGCCGCGGCGAACCTCTGCCATCAACTCCGAATCCGACCAGCACAGTCGGGTAGCAGCTAGCCGGTGGCCCTCTTCGGCCAGCATGCGGTGGGTTCCGGTCACGGTCTCGATCAGCGTTTCGACCGGATTGCGCGTCAGATCGAGCATCGACTCGTCGAGCACAGCATCGCCATAGGCATCCGATTCGACGAGCGCCAAGCGGGCGAGCGCGCCGGTAACCGAGACTCCGAGCGCGACATCCATTGCGCGTCTCCTTTCGCGGCCACTCGATTAGCCAGTTTAGCCGCGCGGATCGACCGGCGAGCGGACCGATCTTCGCAGTTCAATGGCGCATGCCCCTCCCGCGGTTATGGTGAGCAGGTGATCGCCGAGTCGACCAGGAGCTGGAATATCGGCCGCGATGCGACCGCTGCGGCACTGCTGCTCGCGGCGCCGGCGTTGCCGTGGAGCCTGTACTTCGGCGCCGGCGTTCCGGGCAGCGAGCCCGGACTGTTCGTCGCGCTGGCGGTGGCCACCGTGCTCGCGCTGACGGCGATCGCCGCGACCTACGTCGGTCCCTGGGGGATCTTGCGGGTCAACCATCCCGCCGTCGCGGGAAGGCTGCGGCTGTTGCTCAGCGCACCGTATCTGGTGTTGCTGCTCGGGGTGGTGGCCGCCGACGTGGTGCAGACCATCCGCTACGGCGGAAGCCCGCAGCCGCCCGGTGGCGTCGGGCCGGGCGCGTTGCTGGGCGCCGCAGGTGCGTTGCTCGCCGCGCAGCCGGTGCTCGCCGGGCCGGTGCGGCTGTGGTGGCGCACGGTTCGCGCGCTCGGCTACGCATCGATCGTCGGCGCCACGTTGAGCGTGCTGTTCAACCTGTATTGGCGGGTGCGCTACGCCCTGCCGGACGCCGATTCCACGACCGGCTTCGGCCGGCAGCAGGTCGCGATCATTGCGACCGCCCTGGTGTACGGAGCGGTGGCGTGGGCTACCGTAGTCCTAGCCTCGAGGTGGGTTCTGCGGCGCGACAAGGCATCCCAGCTCGCTGTCGTGTTGCTCGGCGGGGCCACTCTGATCGCCGGAACCCTGGTATGGGTGCTGCCGGTCGGCCGCGCCATCGACGGCTTTCACGGGATCGCGCAGAATACGTCCACCGCTGGGGTCGGCTTCGAGGGCTACTTGGTGTGGGTGGCCGCCGCGGCACTGTTCGCGGTGGCGGCCGCGCGCGACGCGTCCGCGACGACGTGGCTGGGCGCCACCCGGAACACGTTGTTGCTGATCGCGATCTGGAGCCTCGGGTCGGCCCTCATGCGCATCATCGATCTCAGCGTCGCGGTCGGTCTGGACCTGCCGTATTCGCCGTACGACAGCGCTGCGATGGCGTCCTTCGATGTGGTGACTGCGGTCATCGCGCTCTGGCTACGGCTCACCATGGGCAATCGCTTCCTTCCGGCGGCGGCCGTCTGGTCGGCGAGCGCCGTCCTGTTCGGGTTCACGATCGCCCGCGTCGTGGTGGGCGTCGGCCTGGCTCCGCGGGTCGCGGAAGCCCAGCGCGCCAGCGCGTGGGCGAATCCGGTGTATGGCAACGGACTCGCGCAGCAGATCACCAGCACGTTCGACGTGGTTTTGTGCGGCCTGGCGTTGTGCGGCCTGGTGGTGGCGATCGTCGTCGGACGTCTGCCGGTGCCGGCCGACGACCGCCCCAAACCCGGCGAGCCCGGCACACCGCGCATCTTCCGGTCAGCGGACTCAGCCACTGTCGCACCCGCGGGTGGACCGAAGATCTATCGGGGAAGCGACGATTCGGCCGCGAACGGCGAAACGGTTCAGGACAGCCCGAAAGTCAACTGAAGGCCTTCGTGCGGCCAAGCACGGCATCACAGCGTTTATCGGACGCCGCCGACGGGTAGCCGAAACTGCGTTTCTGCTCCTGAACGTGGATGAACGATACGAATGAAGGTCACGATGCACAGCACCACACTGGTTGTAACGAAGGCACGGCGCACTACCCGGCACCTGGGTGCGGCGCTGGCGATGGGCGGTGCCACACTGCTGGCCCCAGGCGTCCCGTCCGTCGCGGCGCAACCCTGCCCCGACGTGCAGGTGGTGTTCGCCCGCGGCACCGGCGAACCCCCCGGCGTCGGTGGCATCGGTCAATCGTTTGTCGATGCACTGCATGCCAAGGTGGGTGAGCGTTCCTTCGAGGTGTATCCGGTCAACTACGCCGCCAGCAGCGATTTCGGCGGCGGTGTCGACTTCGCCCGCACCGTCGTCGACGGCATCCGAGATGCCGCCACCCACGTCGAGAGCACCGCGGCGAACTGCCCCAACACCCGAATCGTGCTGGGCGGCTTCTCGCAAGGTGCGGCGCTGGCCGGCTACACCACATCGGCCGAGATCCCCAAGGAAGTCCCCGCCGACTACCTCGCGTACATTCCCGAGCCGATGCCGCCGTCGGTGGCCAACCACGTTGCCGCAGTTGTCTTGTTCGGCACGCCCTCGGCGGAGTTTCTCGCACCAAACGGCGCGCCACCGGTGCGGATCGGACCGCTATATGCCAACAAGACCATGGAGCTCTGCGCCGACGGCGACACCATCTGCAACGGCGCCCCGGCCGGCGGACCGCCTTTCGCGCACGCGTCGTACGGCGTCAACGGGATGACCGAGCAGGGCGCCGAGTACGCGGCCGCCCGTCTCTGAGCGCGCCCCGCCGATTCAGGGCAGCTCGAAGGGCAACTGAATGCCTTCGTGCGCCAAGCAGTGCGTGCAGGTCCGCTCTTGGCCCATCTGCTCGATGGCTTGGTGCACCAGCCTTTTGAATGGCTCGATGTTCTTCTGGAACTCCGCGAATACATCGACAGCCTTCACGCCACTGCCGACGTCGACACCTGCATCCAAATCGGTGACTAAAGCTACTGCGGCATAACACATTTCCAGTTCACGAGCCAAAACCGACTCGGGATATCCGGTCATGTTGATCAGCCGGAATCCGGCTGCGGCGAACCATTGGCTTTCGGCGCGAGTGGAGAATCGCGGCCCCTGAATCACCACCATCGTCGCGCCGTCGACCACGTCGGGCAGGCCGGTGACCGCGGTCCGCAGCGTCGGGCAGTACGGGTCGGCGAACTCGACGTGCACACCGCCGTCGTCGAAGTAGGTGTCGGCGCGGCCCCAGGTGCGATCGACCAGCTGATCGGGCACCACCACCGAACCTGGGGGCAGTTCCGGCGTCAGGCTGCCGACCGCGCACGGCGCAAGGATCCGCCGCACTCCCAGCGTCCGCAACGCCCACATGTTCGCCCGATAGGGCACCGTGTGGGCCGAATACTCGTGGGCGGCCCCGTGCCGCGGCAGAAAGGCCACTTCGTGCCCGCCGACGGCACCGATGGTGATCTCCGCACTGGGCGCCCCGTAGGGGGTGTCGCAACTGATGCGACGCGCGTCCCCGCCGAAGAACGAGTAGAAACCGCTACCGCCGATCACGCCGAGCAAGTTCTGCTCCTCCCGCATGCAAGGATCGTGCCCATGTCTGCAAAGGCCAGCTTCGCACAGTGGATCGAGGGTGCTCGTCCCCGCACCCTGCCCAACGCGATCGCTCCGGTGATCGCCGGAACCGGCGCGGCAGCATGGCTGGGCGCCGCGGTGTGGTGGAAGGCGCTGCTGGCGCTGACCGTCGCATTGGCGCTGATCATCGGGGTCAACTACGCCAACGACTACTCCGACGGCATCCGCGGCACCGACGACGACCGCACCGGCCCGCTGCGTCTGGTGGGCGCCGGGCTGGCGAGCCCGCGCGCGGTGCTGACGGCCGCGCTCGCCGCCCTGTCGGTCGGAGCGCTCGCGGGTTTGGCCCTGGCCCTGGTCAGCGCGCCGTGGCTGCTGGTGGTGGGCGCGGCCTGCATCGCCGGGGCCTGGCTGTACACCGGCGGGTCGCGGCCGTACGGCTACGCCGGCTTCGGCGAGATCGCGGTGTTCGTGTTCTTCGGCCTGGTCGCGGTGCTGGGCACCCAGTACACCCAGGCCCTGCGGGTGGATTGGGTCGGCGGCGCGCTGGCGGTGGGCGTCGGCGCCCTGTCGTCGGCGGTGCTGGTGGCCAACAATCTGCGCGACATCGCCACCGACAAACCGGCCGGCAAGATCACCCTCGCGGTCCGGCTGGGCGACGGAAGCACGCGGATCCTCTACGCGCTGCTGCTGACGTTGACCGGTCTGATGACGCTGGCCCTGATGCGGGCCACCCCGTGGTGCGCGGTCGGGTTCATCGCCACGCCGCTGGCGCTGCGGGCGCTGACCCCCGTGCGCTCCGGGCAGAGCGGGGCCGCGTTGATTCCGGTGCTGCGCGACACCGGGCTGACCATGCTGGTGTGGTCGATCGCGGAGGCCTTGGCGCTGACGCTGCGCTGAGGGCGGCGGTTACTCCCCGCGCAGCCGCGCCTGCAATTGCTCCCGTTCCCGGCGGCGACGTTCGCCGGCCACGGTCAAGCTCTCGGTCGCGCGCTTACGCAGCGGCGTGAAGAGCCACATCCCCAACGGCAGCGCGACGATCAGCGCGAGCATCGCCGCGATGATCGGCGGAAAATCGCTGAGCCCGAGCAGCCGGCCCACTCCGTAGATCGCCGCCGTCAGCGCGACCACCAGCGCGAGCCGCGCCGCCGTGTACACCGCCACATCGACTACCGCACGACCCACGGGGGCCCGACCTGTCGCCACGGTCATCAAGCCTACTGGCGGGACGGACCGGCGCGAACGGCACTAACGGTATATTCGGCGCCAGGAGGTGTCGCGAGTGCTCTACCTGCTCCTCGTCCTGACCCTAGGGACCCTGATCTACCTCGGTCTGCGCGCCAGCCGCGCGCGGCCGAAGACGCGCGTGATCGGGCCGGACGACGATCCGGATTTCCTCTGGCGGATCAGCCACGGCGACAACCAGCCCTAAGCTGCCCCACCTTCGAGTCAGCCCCCGATCTAGACGAAGTGCTGGTTGAACCGATCGTCGCCGGGGAACGCCTCGGCAACCACCGCAGCCAGCTCGACGAGCGCCTCGCGGGTCTCTCGCTTCAGCCGCATCAGATCGATCTCCGCGCCTTCTTCCAGGTGCGGGTCGAACGGCACCAACCGCACGGCGCGGCAGCGCCGGGAAAAGTGATCGACCACCTTCTGCATGTCGACCTTGCCCGAGCGTGGCCGCACCGCGTTGATCACCGCGATCGAGTTGCGCACCAGGTCTTCATGACCGTGCGCGTCGAGCCAGTCCAGCGTCGCCGAGGCGCTGCGGGCGCCATCAACTGAGCCCGAACTCACCACGATCATGGTGTCGGCCTTGGCGAGCACCGCCGACATGGCGGAGTGCATCAGACCGGTGCCGCAGTCGGTGAGGACCAGGCTGTAGAACCGCTCCAACACCTGCAGTGTGCTGGCGTAGTCCTCGGCGCTGAACGCCTCCGAGACCGCCGGGTCGCTGTCGGAGGCGAGCACCTCCAAGCGACTGGGGCCCTGGTTGGTGTAGCTGCGGACATCGCTGTAGCGCTGGATGCCGTCAGCGTCGCGCAGCAGGTGCCGCACCGTCGCCGAGGTCTCCATCGGCACCTTCTGGTTCAGCGTGCCGCGGTCGGGGTTGGCGTCCACGGCGACCACCCGGTCACCTCGGATCGAGGCGAATGTGGCCCCCAGGGTCGCGGTGATGGTGGTCTTGCCGACCCCGCCCTTCAGCGACAGCACCGCGATCCGGTGGCAGCCCTGCAGCGGCCGGTTCACCTGGACCACCAAGTCGTTGAAGCGGATGGTCCGCGGGCTCTCGCCGACGTTGATCAGCTGGCCGGACAGCACGTAGAGCAGGCGGCGCCAGCCCGACGTCGGTGGCGGCTTGACCTGTCGCAACAACGAGGTGGTGGACAGGTCCGAGAACGGGGCGATGGGCTCGGTGGCGCGATACGGCGGCTGCCCGGCACCACCGCCGGCGTTGCCGCCGAAGTAGACCGGCGCCGGGTTCTCCATCGGCTGCGGAACCCAGGTGGTCGATGTGCCCGGGTTCCACGACTGCTGCGCAGACGAGGTTTCCGCGGGCGCCGGCGGCCACGGGTCGACCGGTTCGGAGAACCGGCGCTCGGTGCGGAAACCTCCGAAGGAGCGGGTCTCCTCGCCTCCGGGCCGCTGGTTGAACGACCCGGAGGCCCCGGACGCCGCAGCATCCGCGGGGCCATCAGCCGCCTCGCTGACGTGCTGGAGCGGCCGGAACTGGGTGGTCGGATGATCCGTCACGTCATGGCTCGCAGTGACATCACCGGGTGCATGGTCGGACACTTCTATCTCCCCTGTCACACTGGTTAGGACGTCAATGGACGTCGGTAACCGCAGGGTAGCGCAGCTGTCATAAAGGAATCTGTCAGCTGGATTAGCCGACTCCGGCATACGAGTGCAGACCGACGGTCACCAAGTTGACGAAAAACAGATTGAAAATCATCGCCGCGAACCCCACCACGTTGATCCACGCCGCCTTGTAGTCACGCCACCCGGCCGTCGACCTGGCATGGAGATAGGCGGCGTAGACGACCCAGGCGATGAACGACACCGTCTCTTTGGGGTCCCAGCCCCAGTAGCGGCCCCATGCTCCCTCGGCCCAGATCGCGCCGAAGATCACACCGAAACCGAACACCGGGAAAGCGAAGATCGTCGTGCGGTAGGCGATGCGGTCCAGGGTCTGCGCATCGGGCAGCCGGCGCACCATACGCGCCAGGGCCCCCGGGGCGTCGGGGTCACTCAGGTGCGACGAGCGGATCAGAAACAGGATGCTGGCCACTCCGGCCACCAAGAACACCCCCGAGCCGATGCTGACCACCGATACGTGGATCGGCAGCCAGTAGGACTGCAGCGCGGGCATCACCGGCGCTGCCGTGGCGTAGAGCCAGCGCCCGGAGACCGTCAGCAGGATCAGCACCGGCAGCAGCACGAACACCCACAGACTGCGGTGCTGTGGCCGGCGCAGCGCGACGGCGGCAGCCGCCAGCCCCGAGAAGCAGGTCAGGTTGATGAACTCATACATGTTGCCCCACGGCGGGCGCAGCGTGGCCGCGCCGCGGAACACGATGCAGGCCAGCAGCAGAGCGATGCCCAGATAGACCAGCGCCAGGCCGGCGCGGCCCACCCGCTCGCCCAGGGGGCGCCGCTGCACCGGGGCCACCACCCCCGGGGTGGCACTGTCGGCGCGCACACCGCCGGCCGACACCAGCTCGGCCTCGGCGGAGCTGCGGGCACGGCCGGAGGCCAGCTCGACGGCCAGCAGCAGCAGCGCGATGACCAGCACAATCATTGCCGAGGTGAAAGCCCAGTCGGAGTAGCGCGCCAGTCCGATGTCGATATGACTCGTGTTCACCTACGTCTCCTTGCCGAAGAGCTTCGTGCTCAAGCGCTCGAACTCGTCACCCCAGCCGGAGTTGTCGGTGCGGGCCAGCCCGCCGAGCTCGACGTTCACCGTACCGGCCTGCCCCACCGCCTCCGCTGGCGTGAGCCGAATCCAGATCCGACGGCGGCGCACCACCAGCGACACCACCAGCCCCGCCATCATCGTCATCGCGAACACCAGCACCCAGATCTCAGCCGGGTCGTGCGACACCTGGATGTTGACAAACGGCACCGCACCGTCGAATCGCACCCTCGTGCCGTCATCGAGGCGGATCTGTTCACCGGCCTTCAGGTTGGACCGGGCCACCTTGGTCAGCCGGCCCTGGTCGATCAACCGGGAATCCAGCGTGAACAGGCTCTGCGGCCGGCCGGTGTCGAGCCCGGTATCGCCGCGATAGACGTCGATCGCCACCGCGGGGTCGTTCATCGCGGGGAATGCCGACGAGAGCAGCCGGTCGTCGAGCTGTTCGGTCGGAGCGAACAGGCCCTGGATGCCGATCTGGTGCTTGCGGCGCTCGGCGGCGTCGGGATAGACCCCGGCCGGCGGGTCGATGCGGATCGCGCCCGACGACAGCAGGGTCAGCGGGTTGTCCGGGCGGAACTGCACCGTCTGGGTGCGGGTCTGGCCGTCCGGGAAGATCACGGTGAAGGTGGGGGCGTAGCCGTGGCCCTGCAGGTAGGCCCGCACGCCCCCGACCCGCAGCGGATGGTTGACCTCCAGCAGGTAGGGCCGCCACTCATCGGTGCGCAGGTCCTCGCCGGCCTGGTAGTCGATATGCGCGGTGAAAGAGGTCGCCAGACCGGAGGCCAGGTAGTCGGCGGTGAAGTCGTTGACCCGCACGCACAGCGGGTGCAGCTTGGTTCCGTCGACGGTGGCGCCCGCCCGGAACGAGTCGAACGCGGCCGGCGACGCCGAGCAGAATCCGGGTCCGCCGTCGGCGATGACCATCACGTTGCCCTCGTAGCCGAACATGCGGCCCAGGGCGACGGCGGCCAGCAGCCCCAGCAGCGCGAAATGGAAGGTCAGATTGCCGAATTCGCGCAGGTAGCCCTTCTCCGCCGAGATCTCCATGCCCCCGGCGGTGCCTTCCGGTGGCGACTCGCTGCGCCCGTCCGAGGAACGGATGATCCGACGCCAGCCGCGCAACTCTGCGGCCATCCGGGCACCGAGCTCGTCGACGTCACCGGCCAGCTGCGTCGTGGCGTGTTTGGGCAGCCGAGACAGGTTGCGCGGTGCGGCGACCGGGCTGGCGCGCAGGTTGCGCAGATGCTCAAAGGTCCGCGGGGTCAGGCAGCCGATCAGCGACACGCACAGCAGCACGTAGATGGCGGTGAACCAGAAGCTGGAGAAGACGTCGAATGCCTCCAGCCGGTTCAGCCAGGGACCCAGTTTCGGATGCAGCGCCAGGTATTCGTCGACTTTGGCGGCGTTGAGGCTGCGTTGCGGCAGCAATGCCCCGGGAATGGCGGCCAATGCGAGCAGCACCAGCAGCACCAGCGCGGTGCCCATCGACGTCAGCGCCCGCCAGGTGTTGCGGACCTTGCCGGCGAGCAGACGCAACGTCCCCCTCAAACGCGCTGATGTGGGGGCCTTCGCGTCTGCTCGTGGTGGGGACGGTGGAGAGGTGGTGGTCATCAGATCGGCAGCCTGACATCAGAGACCAGACCGTCGCGAATCGCGGCCACGAAGTGGTCCCACACCCCGGTCACCAGAGCGAGCCCGACCGCGATCAGCAACACCCCGCCCAGGACCTGGATCGCCCGGGTGTGCCGGCGCAGCCAACCCAGCCCGGCCACCGCGCTGGCCGACCCGAAGGCCAGCGCCACGAACGGAATGCCCAAGCCCAGGCAGTAGGCGATCACCAGCACCACGCCCCGGGCCACCCCGGCACCGTCGGTGGTCGAGGCGACTGCGATGACCCCGGTCAGGGTCGGTCCCAGGCACGGCGTCCAACCCAGCGCGAACACCGCGCCCAGCAGCGGTGCGCCGAGCACGGTGGACAGCTGCTGGGGGGAGAAGCGGACTTGGCGCTGCAGTGCGGGAACGAACCCGATGAACACCAATCCCATCAGAATCGTCACCGCGCCGCCGACCCGTTGCAGCAGTACCTGGTTGGTGATCAACGTGGTGGTCATACCCAGCACGGCCACCGAGCCCAGCAGGAACACCGCGGTGAACCCGGCAACGAACAGCGCCGCCGACCCGGCGACACGCCACCGCGCGCCGGGCGGGGGTTTGCGGGTGTCGGGGTCAGGCCGTTCGTCGACACCCACCACTGCTGCCAGGTAGGACAGATAGCCCGGCACCAGCGGCACCACACACGGCGAGGCGAACGACACCAGTCCGGCCAAGGTCGAGACGGCGACGGCCAACAGCAGCGGACCGGTGGTGGCGGTGGCGGTGAAGCCGCTCACGACGCCGCCTCGGCAGCCAGCCGCTGCACAACCGGCTGCAGGTCTTCGGCCAGTACTTCGCGCAGGAACACCGCCGCGACCCGATGCTGCCGATCGAGCACCATGGTTGCCGGGATCACCGACGAGGGATAGCGACCGCCGAACGCGATCATGGTGCGCATCGCCGGGTCGTAGATCGAGGGATAGGTGATCCGACGGTCGGCGATGAAGTCGCGGGAGGCCTGCGGCTCGGGATCGCGGACGTCGATGCCCAAGAACGCCACACCCTGGGCCCGGGTGTCGTCGTAAACCTTTTGCAGTTGGCTGATTTCGGTACGGCAGGGCCCGCACCACTGGCCCCACACGTTGACGACGACGACCTTGCCACCGAAGTCGTCGACGCCGATGGTGCGCGACGGGTCCATCAGGTCGGGCCCGGAGATCGGGCCGGGCCGGCCGCGGGCCTCGGGGGGATCGTAGAAGATGTCGGTCTTGCCGCCGGGCGAGACGAACTCGAAGGTGCCGCCGTGGGTGACGGCGTCGTCGCCGACCGAGCAGCCCGAGATCAGCGCGGCCAGCACTGCCCCGACGATCAGCACTGCCCGCATCGTCAGCCGCCGGCCGGAACCTGGTAATCGACGTCGACGAGACGGTCACCGTCGTAGATCAACGTGGTCACCGAACCCACACCGCATTCGCGCCGGCGTGGGTCGTGCCAGAGCCGGTTGCCGGTGAGGTGCTGGCGCGCAGTCCAGACCGGCAACTGGTGGCTGACGCACACCACCTCGCGGCCGGCGGCGCGCGCGCGGGCCTTGCTCACCGCGGCGGCCATCCGGGCCGCGATCTGGTCGTAGGGCTCGCCCCACGACGGGGTGAACGGGTTGCGCAGGTGCCACCAGAACCGCGGTTTGCGCCAGGCGCCGTCCCCGGGTGAAACCCGCTTGCCCTCAAAAAAGTTGGCCGACTCGATCAGGTTCTCGTCGGTGTCGATGGGCAGGTTGTGCCGGGCGGCGATCGGGGCGGCGGTCTCCTGGGCACGCTGTAGCGGCGAGGCGATCACCGCGACGATGTCGCGGCCGGCCAGCAGGTCGGCGGCGGCGACCGCCTGCGCGCGACCGGTGTCGGAGAGCCGGAATCCCGGCAGCCGGCCGTACAGAATGCCGTCGGGGTTGTGGACCTCGCCGTGGCGGATCAAGTGGACGCGGGTTTCTTCTGCCATCAGGTTTTCGGCTCTCCGGTGGTGGCGGCGGCACGTGCCGCGGCAGGTAGCGCCGCGGCGATCTGGTCGAAAGCCTCGTCGGTGAGGGCGGCCGAGACGAACCAGGCCTCGAAGGCACTGCAGGGCAGGTAGACCCCGGCCTCCAGCAGGGCGTGGAAGAACGCCGGGAAGCGCCAGGTCGCACTCGCGCGGGCGGCAGCGAAGTCGGTGACGGGCTCGTCGGCGAAGAACACGCTGAACATGTTTCCGGCTCGCGGAATCTGGTGCGGCACACCGGCCTCGGTCAGCGCTTCGGCCAGCATCGCGGTCAGCCGGTCGGCATTCTTGTCCAGTGCGGCGTAGACGTCGTCGTCGGCGGCTCGCAGCGTAGCCAGGCCGGCAGCGGTGGCCACCGGATTCCCCGACAGCGTGCCGGCTTGGTAGACCGGCCCCAGCGGCGCGAGTCGGTCCATCACCTCGGCACGGCCGCCGAACGCCGCGGCCGGCAGCCCCCCGCTGATCACCTTGCCGAAGGTGAACAGGTCGGCAGGGACGGGATCGATACCACCTTCTCCACACCAGCCGCTTCTGCTCACCCGGAAACCGGTCATCACCTCGTCGACGATCAGCAGCGCCCCGTGCTCGGCGGTGATCGTGCGCAGTTCGGCGTTGAAGCCCGGAACCGGCGGCACCACCCCCATGTTGCCGGGGCTGGCCTCGGTGATGACGGCGGCGATCTGGTCGCCGAACTCGGCGAATGCCTTACGGACGGCGTTGATGTCGTTGTAGGGCAGCACGATCGTGTCGGCCGCGGTGGCGCCGGTGACCCCGGGCGACGACGGCAGCGCCAAGGTGGCCACCCCGGAGCCGGCGTCGGCGAGCAAGGCGTCCACGTGGCCGTGATAGCAGCCGGAGAACTTGATGACCTTGGCTCGGCCGGTGAAGCCGCGTGCCAGCCGCAACGCGCTCATGGTGGCTTCGGTGCCGGAGTTGACCAGCCGGACCTTGTCCACGGTCGGCACCCGGGCGATGATCTCGGTCACCAGATCGGTCTCACCGCGGGTCGGCGCCCCGAATGACAGGCCGGTCCCCACGGCGTCGCGGACCGCTTCGACCACCGCGGGGTGGGCGTGGCCCAGGATCATCGGCCCCCAGGAGCAGACCAGGTCCACATAGCGGTTGCCGTCGGCGTCGGTGAGCCAGCAGCCTTGCGCCTCGGCGATGAAACGGGGGGTGCCGCCCACCGCCGCGAAAGCCCTGACCGGTGAGTTGACGCCGCCGGGGATCACCGCGCAGGCCTCGGAGAACAACCGCTCCGATACCGCCGTGGCTCGATCCGCATTACCCACGGCGACCAGTGTCCCAGCTCGCGCGACATCACTCGACTACAGGGTGTAGTTGAGGGTTGAAGTGAGTGGGCGGCCGGAGTTGGATGGCAGTCATGCAACTACCCCAGCGGCTGGCCCGGTTCAACCGGCATGTCACCAACCCGATCCAGCGAATGTGGGCAGGCTGGGCGCCGACGTTCGGGATCCTCGAGCACGTCGGACGGCGCTCCGGCAAGCCCTATCGGACCCCGCTGACCGTGTTCAGCACCAATGATGGCGTGGCCATCCTGCTCACCTACGGCCCGGACCGGGACTGGCTGAAGAACATCACCGCCGCCGGCGGTGGCACGATGCGCCGGCATGGCAAGACCATCGGTGTCACCGAACCGCGGGTGGTCAGCAAGGCCGAAGCAGCCGAGCACGTGAACCCGCGTACCCGCAGGGTCTTCGCCAGGCTGCCGTTCGAGCAGGCGGTGCTGCTCACCAGGCAGGGTTAGCGGTGCAGTTCTCTGAGAGACGCGCTCGGTTCAACCGGGTCGTGACGAACCCGCTGTTTCGCCCGATCTGCGGATGGGTGCCGCTGTGGTCGATCGTCGAGCACACCGGCCGGCGCTCCGGCGCGACATACCGCACCCCGGTCTCGATGTTCCACACCACCGACGGCGTCGCGGTGCTGCTTCCGTACGGAACCGAGCGTGACTGGGTGAAGAATCTGCAGGCCGCCGACGGCGGGCGGGTCAAGGTCGCCGGGAAGACGTTCGCTGTCACGAACCCGCAGGTGGTGGCTACCGAGGACGCAGTGGGTCTGCTGAAAGCGCCGTGGCGCCAGCTGCTCGGACGCGCCGGGGTGCCGCACACCTTGTTGCTGACCCGCGCTTGAGGCCGGTGTCGGGCTTCGAAGTTCCGCAGCTCCCGGAAGCCCCGCTCGCCTGGCTGCTGGCGCCGGTGACGGTGCACACCTTCCTCGACGAGCTGTGGGGAGCCGCCCCGCACCACATCGCCCGGGGCCGCACCGACTACTTCGACCGCCTGCTGGCCGGCCCGTCGGCGCTCGAGCAGCTGCTCACGGCACTGGTCACCGAGCCGTCCGCGGTGCGCCTGGTGCGCGGCGCCGATCACCTGGAGCCCGAGCAGTACACGCTGCCCGACGGCACCCTCGATGTGGCGCGGGTGCGCGCCGCGACCGGCAGCGGCTACACGATCATCTGCAACAACATCGAGAAATACCTGCGCACGATGTCGACGCTGACCCACGGCGTCGAGGTCGAGCTGAACTTTCCGACCCACGTCAACGCCTACGTCACCCCGCCGGCCGCCACCGGCTTCCTACCGCACTACGACCACCACGACGTGCTGGTGTTGCAGATCCACGGCAGCAAGACCTGGTATCTCTACGGCGACGATCCGGTGCCACCACACCTGATGCAACAGCTGTACGAGGTTGACCCGGCTGGTCTTCCCGAGCCGACGAGTCTGCACCTGGACGCTGGGGACACCCTCTACCTGCCGCGAGGCCGAGTGCATTCCGCCGAGACCGGAGGCGAACCGTCGGTGCACCTGACCGTCGGCATCCACGTCCCGACGGTGCTCACGCTGCTGACCCACGCCCTGCACCAGCTGAGTCTGCGCGACGACGTGGTGCACACCCGATTGCCCGCACGGCACCTCGATGACCCGCACGTGCGGGCAAGCCTGAGCGCACTGATCCATGCCGGCCTGTCCGCCGTGGAAACCTCCGACTCCCTCACGGAAGGCCTTGGCGCCATGCAGGATTTCCTGCTGCGGCGTGCCCGCTGTCCGGTCGTCGGACAGGTCGCCGACACCGTCGGGCTCGACACCGACACCTGGGTGCGCAAGCAGCAACCGCTGTACGCCCGAGTGACCACGACGGCCGACGGGGTCGGCCTGCAGTTCGCCCAGCTGATCGTCAGCGCCCGACCGGACCACGAGGCCGCGATGCGATTCGTCTGCGACGGCACCGAGCCGTTCCGGGTCGGCGAGCTGCCCGGACTGGCCGCCGCGCAACAGATCGAGCTGGCCCGCAGTCTGATCATGAGCGGCTTTCTGGTGCGTCCCGCCGCCCGATAAACCCGCCGAGGTACATGGCGTTCCATAACTGCGGACTAATCCACACTCTGAATCCGCATTCCGAGGAACTTTCCAGGGAAACGTCACGATTTGAGGTTTACGATTCGTCTATTCACCACCCCGTGAAAGGCGGCAATGACCGAGCCCATCTGGATGGCATCACCCCCCGAGGTGCACTCAGCCCTGCTGAGTAGCGGCCCGGGCGCGGGCTCATTGCTGGCCGCAGCGGCGATGTGGGCCGACTTGAGCACGGAATACACCGAAGTGGCACAGGAACTTTCGGCCATGCTTTCGGCCGTGCAGGCGGGATCATGGCAGGGTCCGAGTGCGGAATCCTATGTGGCCGCGAACGTTCCGTATCTATCCTGGCTGACGAAAGCCGGCGCGGACAGCATGACGCTGGCGGCTCAGCACCAGGCCGCCGCCACCGCCTACACCTCCGCGCTGGCGGCCATGCCCACACTGGCCGAGCTGGCCGCCAACCACACCCTGCACACCATGCTGGTGGCGACGAACTTCTTTGGGATCAACGCGATTCCGATCGCCCTCAACGAGGCCGACTACACCCGGATGTGGATCCAGGCGGCCACCACGATGTCCACGTATCAGGTGGTGGCCGGCGCCGCGGTGGCGTCGTCTCCGGCAGCGTCGACCGCGCCGACGGTGCTCAATCCCAACCCCCCGCAACATCGCGACCACCAGCATCGGACCGGCCAGGCGCCCACCCAGGACTTCGGCAATATCTACCAGGAGAGCTGGTGGACCACCCGCATCGCCGAGATCAACGAGGCCATCCAGGCCGACCTGTCCAGCAACAATCCCCTCACCAGCCTGATCAGCGATCCGGTGCTGATGACGATCGCCCCGCACTACGCGGGTGAGATCGTGCTCGGGATGGCACCGACGGTCACGGCGCTGACCGAGACCATGCTCGGCTTGGTCGCACCCGCGTCGCCGCTGGTCGGCCTCGTCGGAGCCGCCGGGCTGGCGGGCATCAACGCCCCCACCGCACCGGCGCCGCCCGCCCTGAACCCGCAACAGCCGGTGCCCGCGGCCACCGCTGCGCCACCGGCGCTGCCGGCCCCGCCGGCTCCCGCTCCGGCAGCTCCCCCGGCTATGGCCCCGCCGGCGCTGGCCCCGGCCGCCACCGTTACCGGTGGCGCCCCGCCACTTCCGCCGCCGTTCACCGGCACCGAGGCAGCAGCATTCGTCCCCTACCTCGTGGGCGCCGGCCCGGCCAGCGGGGCGCGAATGAAAACGCGCGCGAGCACGCCCACGCAGGTTCAGCGCCGCCATGCGGCCGAGACGGGGGCAACCAGCACCACTCCCGCGAGCCAACCCCGCCGCCGCCGGCAGCGCAAAGCCCTGACCGATCCCGGCAACCGTTATGAGTACCTCGACTCAGCAGCCGCTCTGGCCGCACAACACGGCGCGGGACAGATGGGATTACCGGGAGCAATGCGCCATGGAAACGATTCCGCGGCAACCGGTTTGATCACCGTGACCGAGAGCGCCGCGGGTCCCAGCATGCCGATGCTGCCACACACCTGGGAGGCTCCCGAAGCACGCGATCAGCTCAGCTGAGTCCGGGCGCGCACGGTCCTCCAGGGCCAATATCGGCTAGCCGAAGGAGTCACCGGGACTGCCCGGTTGGCCGGCAGCACCATTCGGATCGCCGGCGCCGCCACTACCAGCTTTGCCGCCCGCGCCACCCGGGACACCTTGCCCCCCGTCGCCGCCACTGCCTCCCGGGCCACCCGGCCCAACCGATCCGCTCCCGACCGCAGCCCCTCCGGCGCCCCCGGAGCCCCCGTCGCCACCGGCCGCCGCGGCGTTTCCGTCTCCGGCATTGCCACCGTTTCCGCCCTTACCGCCGGCTCCGCCATCGGGGTGAGCGGCCGTTCCGGCGCCGCCGGCGCCACCGGTGCCGCCCTTGCCGCCTCCGCCTGCTTCACCGCCGTTGGGATGGCCGAGCATGCCGTCACCGCCATCGCCGCCGGCACCGCCATTGCCTGCGATGGCGGTGGCCGATCCGGCCGCGCCACCGTTGCCGCCGGCACCGCCGGCGCGAGCGTGGCTCGGGTTGCCGCCGTAGCCACCGGAACCACTGTCGCCGCCGCGGCCGCCGTTGCCGCCGTTGCCGTCGGAAGACCCGGCCAGGCCGTCTCCTCCGTTGCCGCCGGGAGCGCTGAAGCCGCCTGGTCCCGCATTGCCCATGAACACCAGGTTGCCGGCGTTTCCAGAGGCCCCGCCGTCGCCGCCGTTACCGCCGCTCGGATGTTCGGCGGTGCCGTCGCCGCCGTTGCCGCCGTAGCCTCCGGAGCCGCCGGGGCCACCGAAGCCGGCCACCGCGTTTCCGCCATCACCCGCGGCGCCGCCGTTACCGCCGTCACCGCCGTTGTTGCCCCAACCGCCGTCACCGCCGTCACCACCACGCCCGCCCGCGCCGAATAGCGAGATGGCGTCGCCCCCGAGCCCGCCGGCGCCACCGTTGCCGGCGGTACCCGAGATGCTGTCCAATCCATCACCGCCCCAACCGCCGTCACCGCCGTTGCCCATCAGCCAGCCGCCGATCCCGCCGACACCGCCGTCGGCACTGGCTCCACCGTCGCCGCCCCAGCCGCCGTTGCCGAGCATCTTCGCGTCGCCGCCGTCCCCACCACTGACGCCGAGTTCGGTGTCTTCGGAGGCGCCCGGGTTGTAACCGTTGCCACCGTCACCGAACAACCAGCCGCCGTCGCCACCGTCCGGGTGATCCACCGTGCCGTTGACGCCATTGCAGATCAAGCCGCACGCGCCGTCAAAAGCGAAGAGCGGGTTGATGATCGGATCCAACAGCACGCCTGGTCCTTGAATCCACAGCTCGCCGAGGTCATGAACGGTCGCGTAGAGCTGGTTCTGGAACAGTCCGGCGAAGACGACCTCCACCACCGATGCCCAGGTGTAGATGTCGTTGCCCACCAGCTGCGAAAGATCCAGCGCCTCAGTGGCATCGAGCGGACCGGGCGGCGCGGAGGCAGCCAGATCCGCTGCGTCGAAGAGCTGATCGAACCCGAACAGGTCGTCGAAATCGGCGTGTGCGGGCGCCGTGGGCGCCACCACCAGCGCCAGGCAGGCGCCCGCGAGGGTATGGCGGTTCCTGCCCAGACGCCCCTTACTGCCCCGATCGACCATTTCCCGACCCCCGACCTCACCCCTGAGCAACTACTGAGTAGCCGGAGCTTAGCGATCGAGGCATGGATCCACAAGGGCGGAACTTGAGAGGAAAATCAGCCGCAAATACGGAACACGCTCACCGGCCCAACAGGCGCATCTTCTGTTCGTTGTACTCGTCGTTGGTGATCAACCCACGGTCTCGCAGCTCGGCGAATTCGCGGATCTCGGCGGCGATACCCATAATCGACGGCCCGGGGGCGCCCTCGGTGTCGCCGGCCGGCGAATCAGCCACCGCGTCGGCCGCCGCACGCTGCGGCATCTGCACTCTCGCAGACGATTCCGCATCAGCGCCCCCGCGGCCGCGGCTGACCGAGCCGGCCAAGGCGCTGCCCCCCATGCCCGCCAGCGCCATCTGGCTGAACGCGGTGCCGGCCGCGCCCAGCGATGCCGCCGGCGCACCGCCGAGGCCCGGTCCGGCCAGCGGTTTGGAGTAGGACAGGCTCCGAATCTCCGGCGCGTTGGCTGCCCAGTTGATCGGCACCGACAGGTTGCCCGCGGTGATCGCCTCGCCCATCGCCGCCGACATCGTTGACGCCCCGGGCACCATCGGCCGCGACGGGGTCAACGGGGAGAACAGGTCGATGTTGCGCAGGATCTCGTACTCCACCCGCTGCAACTGGTCCTGCTCGGCCAGAATCTCCCGGGTGCTGGCGTCCCCCGCCGCCCAGGCGCCGGCCGCCATGACCAGCCCCACCCCCGACACCGCGCTCACGCCCAGCAGGTCGGACAGGCTCGGCCAGGTGAGCAGGTCCTCGGGACCCTGCGCTATCCCGGGCAGCGTGGCGGCCGCCGTCTGCAGCAGGGAGTTGTTCTGCGACCCGAAGATCCCCGAGGCCAGCTGGCCCAGCAGGGACTGGACTTCCGACGACGACGAGCTGGCCTCGGAGGTCGCGACCGAGGCGGCCTGACTGGCCGGGCCGGCGGGATTGCTGGTCTGCGGCGGCTTCTGGAACGGCGCGAGCCCGGTGGCGGCCGCCGACCCCGCGGCGTAGGCATACATCGCAGCCGCATCCTGCGCCCACATCTCGCCGTATTCGGCCTCGTTGGCCGCGATCGCCGCGGTGTTGGTGCCCAAGACATTGGTAGCGATCAACAGCATCAGCTGAGCTCTGTTGGCCGCCACCACCGACGGCGGCACCGTCGCACTGTGCGCGGCCTCATAGGCTGCCGCCGCCGCGTTCGCCTGTGCGGTCGTGTGGTCGATCTGGGTCGCGGTGGCGCTCATCCAGGCCACGTACAGCGCGCCGGCCCGCGTCAGTGCCTCCGAGGCCGGCCCCAGCCAGGCCTGGGCCGTCAGTTCGGCTATCACCGATTCGTACGACGCGACCGCCGAATGCAGTTCGGCGGAGAGTCCACCCCAGGCGGCGGCCGCGGCGCGCATCGGAGCGGAACCCGGCCCGGTGTAGATCCGCAACGAGTTGATCTCCGGTGGCAGGGCAGCGTAATTCATCACCGATCCCCTCCCTGGGGCGTACACCGGGCGCATCAAAGCGGCGTGTGTGTATTTGTAGCCCAAAAGCTAGCGGTTGACCGGGCATTCCGGATTTGCGGAGGCCCTTCCGGCCTGCCGTCGAGACGGCGATCACAGCCGGACGCTGCGATAACATGCGCCCGTGCGGATGTTAATCACCGCTTTTCGCGATCTGCAGTGGCGCCTGCGCCGGTTCATCGTTGCCGCGGTGGGCACCGCGATGGTGTTCGCCCTGACCCTGGTGCTGGCCGGGCTGACCCACGGGTTCCGGGTCGAGGCGGAGCACGTCGTCGATTCGCTGAACATCGACGGCTACCTGATCCAGACGGCTGCGGTAGGACCGTTCATGGGTTCATCGCGCTTCCCGCAGGCCGAAGCCGGCGATGTTGCCCGAATTTCCGGCGTGGACGCCGCATTGCCGGTGGTCTACGGCAACACCATCCTGCAGGACGGTGAGGCACCGCTGAACGTGAACATCTACGGCGTGCCCAAGGCCGCGATGCCGCCACTGACCGAGGGGCGAGCTCCGACCGAACCCAATGAGATCGCGATGTCGACCACGCTCAAGCGCGCCGTCGGGGATGAGATCGAACTGGGCGCGGACAAGCTGCGGATCGTCGGCCTGGTGGAGAAGTCGACCACGTTGGCCGGACAACCCAATGGCTTCCTGACCGTGGCAGGCGCTCAACGTCTGATGTATTCGGGCCAGCCGGTGGTCTCCGCGATCGGCGTGCGGGGCACGCCCGCGCACGTGCCGAAGGGCTACCGGGTGGTGGACCGGACCGCCGCCGTCGACGACATGGTGCGCCCGCTGGCGGGCGCGCAGATGGCCCTGTCGTACATGTCGGTGCTGCTGTGGGGGGTCGCTGCGCTGATCGTGGGCTCCCTGATCTACCTGTCTGCGCTGGAACGCACCCGCGACTTCGCGGTGTTCAAGGCCCTCGGAGTCACCACCTGGATGGTGCTGGCCGGGCTAGCCCTGCAGGCGGTGGTCGTCGCGGTGGCCGCGGCGGTGCTCGGCGGCGTCTTGGCGGTATCGATTGGGCCGGCGTTTCCGATGCTGGTGGCGGTGACCGGGTCCTCGTTCGCCCTGCTGGTGTTGACCGCGGTGGGGATCGGCCTGCTGGCCAGCCTTGCGGGTCTGCGCCACGCCGTCGCGGTGGACCCGGTACTGGCGTTCGGAGGGCCGTAACGCATGGGAGACCTGCGGATCCGTGATCTGGTCATCGAATACGCCACCGGCGGCGGGGAACCGATCCGTCCCATCCACGGTCTGAGCCTGGACATCCCAGCCGGCTCGCTGGTGGTGGTGCTCGGTCCCAGCGGCTGCGGCAAAACCACGCTGCTCTCGTGTTTGGGTGGCATCTTGAGCCCGACCAGCGGCCAGATCCTGTTCGGCGCCACCGACGTGACCGCGCTGGGCCGGCGCGACATCACCTCCTACCGTCGGCGCACGGTCGGCATCGTCTTCCAGTCGTTCAACTTGGTGCCGAGCCTGACCGCACTGGAGAACGTGATGGTGCCGATGTGGGCGGCCGGATGGACCCAGTGGTCCGCCCAGGAACGCGCCCGGGATCTGCTGACCCGGGTCGGACTGGCCGATCGGACCTCCCACCACCCGGGCCAGCTCAGTGGTGGCCAGCAACAGCGGGTGGCGGTGGCGCGTGCCCTGGCCCTGGATCCGCCGCTGATCCTGGCCGACGAACCCACCGCGCAACTGGACTACGTCCGGGCCGGCGAAGTCGTGCAACTGCTGCGGGTGCTGGCGGCCGGCGACCGCGTGGTGGTGGTCGCGACCCACGACACCCGGATCGTCCCACTGGCCGACATCGTCATTCAGCTGTCGCCGACCGCCGTACCGACGCGCCCGCAGCAGGCGCCGGTCCTGCTGGGGCCGGGCTCGGTACTGCTGGAGCAGGGCACGGTCGAGGACCTGATCTACGTCGTCACCGAAGGCGAGGTGGAGATCGCGCCCGACTCGGCCGGCGCCGGCGACGGCCTGCTCAAAATCGGCAAACCGGACCAGTACGCCGGTCAGCTCGGCCCCATGGTGCGGATCCCCCGCTCGGCGACGGTCCGTGCCCCCCGCGAAGCCACCGTCGTGAGTTACACGGTGGACGCGTTTCGCCGGCAGTTCGGCCGCCCACCGGTGCCCGAAGTTCCTAACGAACCGGCATCGACCTGATCAACACCGCGGCGTGCCGGGTCCAACCGAGCGTGCACCACGCGATGATGCTCTCCATGGCAGATTTGACCCGCCGGGCTGCTTTGCGCCTCGGGGTCGGTGCCGCGGGGGCTGTAGGGCTGTTCGGCGTGGGTGCGGGGCGGCACCCGGCCGAGTCGCGGGCGACCGGCAGTAGCTATCCGACCCGCGAATCCGGCTCATTCGTGTCCGCGGCCCGCGGCGGGGTGGAGACCAACTGGATCATCGCCCGGCCGCCGGGGCAGACCGCTCCACTGCGGCCGGTGATCGCCTTGCACTGCAAGGACGGCGACGCGGCCTGGGTGATGGATCTGGGCGTGGAAGAGGAGCTCGCGAAGCTGACCGCGGCAGGCCGGCCGCCGTTCGCGGTGGTGGCCGTCGACGGCGGCAACACCTACTGGCGCCGGCACAGCTCCGGGGAGGACGCCGGTGCGATGGTGCTGGGTGAGCTGATCCCGATGCTGCCGGAGAAGGGCATCGACATCACCCGAGTCGGGTTCATGGGCTGGTCGATGGGTGGCTACGGGGCACTGCAGCTGGGCACTCGCCTGGGTCCGTCGCGCACCGCAGGGATCTGTGCCATCAGCCCCGCGATCTACATGACCTACTTCGGCGCCCCCGCCGGCGCCTTTGACAGCGTTGATGACTGGCGGACGAACTCAGTGTTCAACCTGGTGCCGCGCCTGGCCCCGTTCCCGCTGCGCGTCGACTGCGGGACCGCGGACCCCTTTGCGTACGCGACCAAGAGTTTCATCGGCCAGCTGAATCCGCCACCGGCCGGCGGGTTCTCCCCCGGCGGCCATGACGTGGACTATTGGCGAGAGCGGCTTCCGGCCCAGTTGGCCTGGCTGGATTCCTGATTCCAGCGCATCAACCCCGCGAAACCTAGGCCTGATTCATGGGGTTCATCGGGCTGGCCGGGTTCGCCGGATTCATCGGGTTCATCGGACTTTCCGGGTTCGCCGGGTTCATCGGATTCGCCGGGTTGTCCGGGTTCGCCGGGTTCAGCGGGCTGTTGATGTTGGCCGGATTGGTCAGGCTGTCGGGGCCGTAAGGACCGGCGTTACAGACCGCATTCGCGTTGGCGATGCAGTCGTTGGGACTGAATGGGTCGGGATTGGCCGGGTCCCCACCAGCCGGCCCGGATACCGCCAGAGCAAATGCCGCCAGACCCGCGCACACCGCCGCTGCCTTGGCGATCGCACCGTGAGAAACGCTGCGTGCATACATAGAGCAAACCCCTCTGTTCGACTTTTTCGGACCTTACCGCGCGAATCGTCGAAGCCGCAGGCTATTGGTCACCACCAGAACCGACGAGGCCGCCATCGCCGCGCCCGCGATCATCGGGTTGAGCAGCCCGGCCGCCGCCAGCGGGATCGCGGCGATGTTGTAGCCGAACGCCCACACGAGGTTCTGCCGGATGATCCGCAGCGTGCGTGCCGAGAGCCGCAGCGCCGTTGGAACGGTGCCGAGGTCACCACGCACCAGCGTCACGTCTCCGGCTTCGATGGCGGCGTCGGTGCCGGTTCCCATCGCCATCCCGATATCGGCAGTGGCCAGTGCCACCGAATCATTGACACCGTCGCCGACCATGGCCACCAGTCTGCCCTGCGCCTGTAGCCGCTTGACCGCCTCGGCCTTGTCCGCCGGCAAGACATCGGCGATGACGTTGGCCGGGTCGATGCCGACGGCGCCGGCCACTGTACGCGCCACCGCCGCACCGTCGCCGGTGAGCAGCATGGGGGTGATGCCCATGGCCTTGAGCTCGGCCACCGCGGCTGCGCTGGTGGGCCGCACGGTGTCGGTCAAGGTGATCGTCCCGCGCGCCCGGCCGTCCCAGGAGACTTCGACGGCGGTCCCGGTCTCGTGCGCGGCGGCCGATCGCGTGACCTCGACGCGAACACCGTCGACCACCCCGGTCACACCGTGGCCGGGCCTGCTGGCGAACTCGGTCACCTTGCCGACCTCCAGTCCGCCTGCCTTGGCTCCGGCGACGATGGCCGCGGCGATCGGGTGCTCGGACCCCGATTCGACGGCAGCGGCTCGGGCCAGCACGGTGTTGGGGTCTTCGCCGCGGGCGACCGCGAGACCACCGACAGCCATGACACCGGTGGTGACCGTACCGGTCTTGTCCAGCACGACGGTGTCGATGTCCTTGACGGCCTCCAGGACCTGAGGGTTCTTGATCAGAATGCCGAGCTGTGCGCCGCGGCCGGTGCCCACCAGGATGGCGGTCGGGGTGGCCAGCCCGAGCGCGCACGGGCAGGCGATGATCAGCACCGCGACGGCCGCGGTGAACGCCGCCGCGACGGATGCACCGCTCAGCAGCCAACCGGCCAGGGTGAGCGCGGCGATCCCCAGCACCGCGGGCACGAACACCGCCGAGACCCGATCGGCGAGCCGCTGCACTGATGCCTTGCCGGCTTGGGCGTCGGCGACCATGGTGGCCATCCGGGCCAGCTGTGTGTCGGCGCCGACCTTAGCGGCGCGGACCAGCACCAGTCCGGTGGTGTTGAGCGAGCCGCCCAGCACCGCGTCGCCGTCGGCGACATCTACCGGCAGTGATTCGCCGGTCATCGCCGAGGTGTCCAGGGCGGTGGCGCCGTCGATGACCACGCCGTCGGCGGCGACCCGCTCCCCCGGCCGGACCACGATGACGTCGCCCACCCGCAGGTCGGCGATCGGCACCCGGACCTCGGTCAACTTGCCGTCCTCGCGGCGCATGACCGCGGCGTCCTTGGCCCCGAGCTCCAGCAGTTCCCGCAGCGCCGCGCCGGCCGAACGTTTCGCGTGCGCTTCGGCGTAGCGACCGGCCAGCAGGAAGACCGTGACAACGGCCGCCACCTCGAAGTACAGGTGGCCCGCCCCGGTGAAGACCGCAACCGCCGACCACAGATAGGCCGCCAGGGTGCCCAGCGAAACCAGGGTGTCCATCGTGGCGGCGCGGTGGGCGGCGGTCCGCAGCGCGGCGCGGTGGAAGGGATAGCCGCCCCACGCCACGATCGGGGTGGTCAGCGCGAACACCACCCACTGCCAGCCGCTGAACTGCCAGGCCATCACCATCGACAGCGCCACCACCGGCGCGGCCAGCAAGGCGGAGCCGACCAGCCGCGGGCGCAGTTGGGCGGCCGGCACATCGACGTGTTCGGAGCCGTGCCCGGCCGGGTGTTCGTGAGCCGCACCGGCCACGGTGGCCTGATAACCGGTGCTTTCCACGGCGCGCACCAGGTCGGCTGCCGAGACGTTCGGATCGTGTTCCACGCGGGCCCGTTCGACCGCGAAGTTCACCGTGGCATGCACCCCGTCAAGCGCGTTCAAGCCGCGCTCCACCCGCGCCGCGCACGACGCACAGGTCATTCCCCGCAGTTCGAGATCGGTGGTGGTCACCCCGACGACTATACCCCCGTGGGGTATTTGACCGCTGGGATGTGACGGGCGCGGCGCAGGCGCGCGACGCCGACCACTGCCAGCACCCCGGCGACCGTCGCCAATACCCACGCCAGCAGCAGCAGCCGTGGGTGGTACGTCACCGAGGTGGTAGCCGGCTCACCGTCGATGACCGGCGCGACCAGTACCAGATAGCGCACCTGCAGCCAGCTGAGCGCGCAGCCCGCCGCCGCGGCGGCGGCCAACGCCAGCTCGACCACGGCCCGCAGAATCGGGGCGGCCCTCACCAGGACGATCCGTCCTCGACATCGGTGTCAGCAGGCCCCCCGGGCGGGACCGTCTCCGGAATGAGTTCGCTGAGCACGGCACGAAGCCTGCGATGGTCACGCGCCCAGGCCTGCACGGTGCGCCGCCCGGTCAGCCTCAATCCGACACCCACTCGGCGCCGGGGCACCCCGCTCAGCTCACCCAGCGCGCGGGATTCCTGCCACTTCTTCGGTTCCTGCTTGCCCCACCCGGTGGGCCGCTCCGCCTCCGGGTAGATCGCCAGGATGTCGGCGACCCGGATCGTTTCGGTGCCCTGCCGCAATGTATCTGCCGTCAGTTCGACCGAGGTGTGGATACGCGCCGCCTTCACCTGGATGGCGAGCATCGTGGAGACCAGCACCAACAACACGGTCGGGACCAAGGGCTGAAAGCCGTAGCCGCCAGAGTTCTGGATCGCCACCAGCAGTCCCGCGGAGATCGGGCCGAACAGCACCCAATACCAGCTGGCACCACGCTCGAAGAACAGCGGTGCGGATTGCGGCCGGGGATCAGACATGTCGGGTCAGCCTAACGCGGCGCGCAATCGCGCCGCACATGACTGCGGCGTCCCTCGCGTTTGGGCGATCCTTGCCTTACCGAAAGTACGTTGAGTTAGATTTTGGCCTGCATACATGTTTTACACAGGTTTCCCTGTCGTGGAGAGGGGCTCGATGATGCGTCGCGACAGCACCGCAGCAAAGCCGGCCATGCGCCGACATGTCGTCTGTCTGGCCGCCTCGACCGGGGCGCTGCTGACTTTCGGAATGGCACCGCTGGCCGCCGCGCCTGCGGCCCAGGCCGACTTCGATGACGCGCTCGACGCTGTCCTCGCACCCTTCGTGGACGCGACGACCAACACCCTCGACTGGGACGCGATGCTCTCACCGTCGGCCTGGAACACCTTCCTGGCACCGACCCACTGGGACACTGTCCTGACCGAACTGAGCGGCGCCGCCCTAGCCGGCCCCGCCGTCGCCGACCCCAACACCTGGTTGTTGCAGCACTTCTACACTCCGATCCACGACGGCCTCGAAGAGGCGATCAACAGCGATCTCGGCCAACTGCTCCTCGGACTGGTCAACCAACCCACGCTGCTGCTCACCGGCCGCCCCCTGATCGGCGACGGCGCCGATGGAACCGCCGCACAACCTAACGGCGGGCACGGCGGCTGGCTGTACGGCGACGGCGGCGACGGCTGGGACAACACCGACTCCGGCGGCATGGGCGGTGCCGGAGGCAACGCCGGCATGGTCGGCAACGGCGGCGACGGCGGCGACGGCGCAGACGGCGACCTCGGGGGTAACGGCGGGGACGGCGGCAACGGCGGCTGGCTGATGGGCATCGGTGGCCTCGGCGGCAACGCCGGCGACGGCGTCTACAACGGTCCCGGCGACCTCCCCGCCCTCGGCGGCGCGGGCGGCAACGCCGGTCTGCTGCTGGGCGCCCACGGCGACCACGGCCAGTTCGGCGTTCTTGACGGCGCACCGGCAGCCGTCGCGGGGATCAGCACCGCGGGAACCTGGATCACCGATGCCGATGGCCGGGTACTGGTCATGCACGGGTTCAACGAGGTCTACAAGATTGCGCCTTATGAACCGTCGGCAGGCGGATTCGACGAGGACGACGCGGCGTTCCTGGCCGCCAACGGCTTCAACTCGGTACGCCTGGGCGTCATCTGGGCGGGCGTGGAGCCGCGGCCCGGCGTCATCGACTACAACTATCTGGCCTCGATCGACCAGACCGTGCAGATCCTGGCCAAGTACGGCATCGTCAGCATCATCGACTTCCACCAGGACGACTACAGCCCGGTCTTCGGCGGCGAAGGCGCACCGGAGTGGGCCACCCAGACCGGCGGACTGCCCAACCCCGACTTCGGCTTCGGGCTCAACTACCCGCTGAACCCCGCCCAGAATCACGCCTGGGACATGTTCTGGTCCAACGCCAAAGGTCCCGACGGCGTGGGACTGCTGAACCACTACGCGCGGATGGCCCAAGCCGTCGCGGACTACTTCAAGGACGACCCCAACATCGCCGGCTACGAGATCATCAACGAACCGTGGGCGGGTTCCTCCTGGCTGTCAACGATATTCGGCAATTCCTACTACGAGGCTCAACAGCTGACGCCGTTCTACAACCAGGTGAGCGCGGCGATCCGCTCCGTTGACCCCACCACTCCGTTCATCTACGAGCCGAGCGCCCTGTTCAACCAGTCGCTGCCGACGCAGCTCGGTGAGGTCGACGACCCGCACGGTGTCTTCGCATTCCACGACTACTGCATGTTGAACGTCTTCGGCTCCATCTTCATGCCGTGGTGCCCGGACTACCTCGAACTCGTCGCCAGCAACGGCGAGGCGTACACCAGCAAGTACGGCCTCCCGGGTCTGATCTCGGAGTTCGGCTCCGCAAACGGCGCGGCCGAGATCAGCCAGGTGATGAACGCCGCCGACCAGCGCATGTGGGGCTGGTCGCAATGGGCCTACAACGGCGTTCCCGCTATCACCGGCACCGCGCCGGGCAATGCGCTGGTCTTCGACCCGAGCAAGCCACCCGTTGGCGACAATGTCGACTGGTCCAGGCTGGAGGTCTCGTCGGCGCCCTACGCGCAGGCCATCGCCGGCACCCCGACCTCCTGGTCGTTCGCGTCGGGCACCTACCAACTCAGCTACACCACCGAGATGGCCAACGGCTCCGGCCACTTCGCCGCCGGCAGCCAGACCCAGATCTCGGTACCGCCCATCCAATACCCGGACGGCTACCAGGTAAGTGTCACCGGCGGGCACATCGTGTCCGCGCCCGGAGACCCGATCCTGATCATCGCCTCGGACGGTCCCGGCACCGTCAACGTGACCGTGACCCCCGCGGGCAGTTCGTAGAGTCGGCTACCGGGTGAAGTAGGCGTGCGCCTCGGACCGGTGCAGCAGGAAGGTTCCCGCGGCGATCAGCACCGATCCGACAATGCCGGTGATCGCCACAACCATCGCGACCGCAGGCCTCGCATCGGCATGCCACAGCGCACTGACCGCATTGACCATCGCGGCGATCCCTCCGCCGGTCAACACGGTGCGCGCCCAGCGATACCCGGAACGCATCAGCATCAGAAACGTCGCCACCACCACGACCACCACGATCGCCGTCAGCGCGGTGACCGGGTAGATGATCGCGGTTGCGGGGATCTCCGGAGCGGTCAGCAGGTTCACCACATAGCCGCACGTCATCAAGGGCAGGGCGGCCAGCCACAGCCAGAACGCGGTGTCGACGTCCGCGGGACGGTCAGGCGGAGCCTGGACCGGGGGCCGCGGCCCGTCGGGTGGAGTCGTCACGCCAGCCAACCGGCCGCTTCGGCCGCCCAGTAACTCAGCACGATGTCGGCGCCGGCCCGCCGGATCCCGATGAGGGACTCCAGCACCGCAGACCGCCCGTCGATCCAGCCGTTGGCAGCGGCCGCCGCGATCATCGCGTACTCGCCGGAGACCTGGTAGGCGGCGACTGGAACCGAGGACACCGCGGCGGTCGCCGCGATCACGTCGAGGTAGCCCATGGCGGGTTTGACCATGACGATGTCGGCACCCTCCGCGAGGTCGAGGGCGACCTCACGCAGCGCCTCCCGGGCGTTGCCGGGTTCCTGCTGGTAAGTGCGACGGTCCCCGGCCAAGGTCGAGGCAACCGCGTCGCGGAACGGCCCGTAGAAAGCCGACGCGAACTTTGCCGCATAAGCCAGGATCACCACGTCGCTGTGTCCGGCGGCATCCAGGCCGTCGCGGATCGCGGCCACCTGCCCGTCCATCATTCCGCTCGGGCTCACCACGTGGGCCCCCGAATCTGCCTGGGCTACAGCCAGTTCCACGTAGCACTTCAGGGTGGCGTCGTTATCGACCCGACCCCGTTCATCCAGCACCCCGCAGTGGCCGTGATCGGTGAACTCGTCCAGGCAGGTGTCGGCCATCAACACCGTGGAATCCCCGAGGTCGGCGGCGAGGTCACGCAGGGCGGTGTTGAGCACGCCGTCGGGGGCCGCGCCGGCCGACCCTGTGCTGTCTTTGTCCGCCGCTGCCGGAACCCCGAACAACATCAACCCGCCGACGCCGGCCGCCACCGCCTCGGCGGCCGCGGCGCGCAGCGAATCGCGCGTGTGCTGATACACCCCGGGCATAGAAGCGATCGGCCTCGGCTCGTCGATGCCGTCGGCGACGAACATCGGCAACACCAGATGCCTGGGCTCCAGCGATGTTTCAGCCACCAGCCGGCGCAGCGCCGGAGTGGAACGCAGCCTACGGGGACGTTGGCGAGGAAATGCCGTCATCGGGCCACCGCGCTCGCCGTCACTGTTAGCGCCTGCGGCTCTTCTTACGCGGCGGGGGCAACGCACCCTCGGCACGCAGTCGCGCCGCGTGCTCGGCCAGCGCGTCGACCAGCGGACCCACCGCAGCGGTCTCCGGCTGCACATCGACCCGCAGCCCGAATTCGGCTGCCGTCTCGGCGGTCTTGGGGCCGATGCAGGCCACCAGGGTCCGGGCGTGCGGCTTGCCGGCGATGCCGACCAGGTTGCGCACGGTCGAGCTCGAGGTGAAGCACACCGCGTCGAACCCGCCGGTCTTGATCATCTCGCGGATGGTCGCCGGCGGCGGAGCAGCCCGCACGGTCCGGTAGGCGGTGACGTCCTCGATCTCCCAGCCCCGCTCGCGCAGCCCTTCGGCCAGCGTCTCGGTGGCAATGTCGGCGCGCGGCAGCAGCACTCGGTTCACCGGGTCGAAAACATCGTCGTAGGGCGGGAATTCGTCCAGCAGGCCCAGCGAGGACTGCTCACCGGACGGCACCAGCTCGGGGCTGATCCCGAACGCCCGCACACGCTCCGCGGTAGCCTCGCCCACGCAGGCGATCTTCACCCCGGAGAACGCCCGCGCGTCCAGACCGAACTCGGCGAACTTCTCCCACACGGCGCGCACCGCGTTGGTCGAGGTGAATACCACCCACTGGTAGCGGCCGTCCACCAAACCCTTGACGGCCCTTTCCATCTGGGCGGGGCTGCGTGGCGGCTCCACCGCGATGGTCGGGACCTCGATCGGTGAGGCGCCGTGCCCGATCAGCCGGTCGCTCATCTCCCCGGCCTGATCCTTGGTGCGCGGCACCAGAACCGTCCAGCCGTACAGTGCGCGGCTCTCCCACCAGTTCAGCTTGGCCCGGTTATTCACGGTCTTGCCGATGGTCACCACCAGCGGACCGGCCGAGGTCTCCTGGCCGTTGGGCAGGATGACCGGGTCGATGCTGGCCAGCGCCGACGCCTCGGTCAGGCCGCCGAGGCTGGACTCGACCGATCGCTGCGCGCAGGTGGTGCCCGAGGTGGTGACCACGCAGGGCGTGCCGTCCGACAGGCCGTACTCGATCAGCGTGCGGGCCGCGTCCGGCAGGTGCGAGGTGGTGGCCTGCAAGATCAGCGGGCCCGGAGCGGCGGCCAGCGCACCCCAGTCCACATTCGGGTCGCGGACGTCGGCCACCGTGTGCGAGGAGCCGAGCGGCAGACCGGCGTAGGTGGGCACCGCACTGGTGGCGGGCAGTCCCGGCACGATCTCAAACGCAACGTTGGTGCGGGCCACCGCGTTGACCTCGGTGATCACCGCGTCGATCGACAGCGGGTCGCCAGCGACCAGGCGCACCACGTCGCTGCCCGAGCGCGCCTCGGCCGCCAGGGTCTTGGCCACCTCGGCCGGCTCGCCTAGTGCCGGGCGAATGTCGGGGCCGCCCGGAACGGTCGCCGCGGCCTCGTCGGCGGCGTCATCGGCGTTGTGGGCCGCGTCGTCGTCCGCCTTGTCGGCCTTGGGGGCCGCGGGCATCGGACCGGCGATCGGAGGCAGGTCCGTGCCGACCAGCGCCAGCACCGCCTCGGGCACATCCGGGTCGATGAACACCAGCGCGGCATTCGTCAGCGCCGTCCGTGCCCGCGTCGTCAGCAGACCCGGGTCACCGGGACCCGAGCCGACGAAAACGATGCGACCCGGCTTGGGCTTCTGCCCTCGCACGCTCACTTGGCGAGCCATTCCGTACTCCCCGTCACTTCTCACTCACTTCCGACGCACGTTTTCACCGTGCGTCCGCCATCAGCTCGCGCGCACCCAACTCGAACAGTTCCGTTGCGACCGACACACCCAGTTCCCGGGCTCGGTCCGGACTGCCGATGCCAGACGCGCGGATCACGTCGGATCCGTCCAGCGCCGCTACGCAGGCGCGCAGCGACACCTCCTCGAAGACCCGGCCGTCCTCATCGATAGACTCGACCACTTCGGCGATCGCGCCCACCGGTGCGGAACAACCCGCCTCCAGTTCGGCGAGCAGGGTCCGCTCGGCGGTAACCGCCAGGCGGGTGTCGGCGTCGTCCAACTCCGCTAGCAGCGCCGCCAGTGCCGTGTCACCGGAGCGGCACTCCACCGCCAGTGCCCCTTGAGCCGGAGCCGGCAACATCTGTACCGGTTCCAACGTCTCGGTGACCGCGTCGAGGCGTCCCAGCCGGGCCAGACCCGCCCGGGCTACCACGATGGCGTCGAGTTCGCCGCTGCTTACCCTGTTCAACCTGCTATCTAGGTTGCCTCGTAGGGGGCGAATTTCCAAACCGAGACCCAGTGCTCTAAGCTGTGCCGCCCGTCGCGGCGACGACGTCCCCACCACGGCACCCGCCGGCAACTCTCCGAGCACCAGTCCGTCGCGTGCCACCAGCGCGTCTCGCGGGTCCTCACGGCGCGGTGTGGCGGCGATCAGGAACCGGGAGTCGGCAGCGGTCGGCAGGTCCTTGTGGGAGTGCACGGCGGCGTCGACCCGGCCGTCGAGAATGGCCTCGCGCAGCTCGGCGGTGAACACGCCGACCCCGATGTTGGCGATGGGCCCGGAGGTGACGTCGCCGGCGGTGCTGATCACCACCAACTCGGCGGGATGCCCGGCAGCCACCAGGGCATCGCGAATGGTCCCAGCCTGGGTGGTGGCCAACAAGCTACCCCGGGTACCGATGCGGATTACTTCACCCAAAACGTCTACCCGGCCGACCCGGTTTCGGCGCTGACATCAAGCCCTCCCGGCACTACTGGCAGTTCACCGGCGGTCGCAACGGCGTCCACCGCGGTCGGATCGAGCTCGAACAGCTCGCGTAACGCCTCGGCGTAGCTGTCGCCGCCGGGCGAGCTGGCCAGCTGTTTGACCCGCACAGTGGGGGCGTGCAGCAGCTTGTCGACGACGCGGCGCACGGTGCGCGCCACCTCCTCACGCTGGGCGGTCTCCAGGTCCGGCAGCCGGTGATCCAGCCGCAACAATTCCGCGGTGACCACGTCGGCGGCACGCTGGCGCAGCGCGGTCACGGTGGGGGTGACCTCGGCCATCCGTTGCCCGGCCAGATAGGTGGCGACCTCGCGGGCCACGATGTTGCGTGCGGCCTCGGTGTCGGAGGTGGCGACCTGCGCCGACGGCTCGCGCTGGATCCGGTCCATGTCGATGACCCGCACCCCGGGCAATCCGGCGACCGCGGCGTCGACGTCGCGGGGCATGCCCAGGTCGCAGATCACCAGCGGTTCGGTCGCCTCGTCACGGTTGCCCCCGGCCAGCGCGTGGTGCACATCGGCCAGCGAGACGACCGGGCTGACCGCTCCGGTGGAGGACACCACGATGTCCGCGCTGGTCAGGCTGGCAGCCATCCGATCCAAGGCGACGGCGTCGGCCGTGACACCGCTCTCGCGGATCTTGCGGGCCAACCGTTGAGCGCGCGGCAGCGAACGGTTGATGACGTCGATGTGCTGGACGCCGGCGCGCACCAGATGTGCCGCGGACAGCGCGCCCATCGACCCGGCACCGATCACCACTGCGGTCCGGCCGTGCAGCGCATCAGTGCCGAACTCAGAGCCCAGTTGCTTGGCTGCGATGCCCAGGGCGACCGAGACCACCGACGCGCCGGCGGCGTCGATTCCGGTTTCGGAGTGCACCCGCTTGCCCACCGACAACGCGCGCTGTGCCAGTTCGTGCAGCACCCGGCCGACACTGCTGTTGGCCTCGGCGGAGGCGTAGGCGCGCCGCACCTGGCCAAGCACCTGCTGTTCGCCCACCACCGCGGAGTCCAAGCCGCTGGCCACCGAAAACAGGTGCTCGACGGCGGCCTCGCTGTAGCGGACGTAGGCGTATTTGGTCAGGTCGGCCATCGACATGCCGGAGTGTTCCGAGAGCACCTGCCCGATCGCCGACAACCCGGCGTGGAAAGCCTCGACGACGGCGTAGATCTCGACCCGGTTGCAGGTCGACAGGATCATCGCTTCGGTGACGAGCGGCGATTGCAGCACTTGCTCGACGATCTTTACCTGATCGGATTCAGCGGTGCTGAGCTGCTCGAGTACGGAGACGGGGGCGCTGCGGTGCGAGACCCCGAAGAGCAGGACGCTCACGGCAATATCACCTGGTCCGCTCCTTGCTGTCACCGTGAAGAAACTTCTCTCCACGGTAGAGGCTAAAGCGCTGGCCTACCAAATTCGGCGGTTCAGCGAGGCTCGACGCAGGAGAGGCGAAGCTGGAACCGCCGAATGAGTGAGCGGTTCAGCGAGGCTCGACGCAGGAGAGGCGAAGCTGGAACCGCCGTATGAGCGAGCGGTTCAGCGAGGCTCGACGGAGAAGAGGCGAAGCTGGAACCGCCGTATGAGCGAGCGGTTCAGCGAGGCTCGACGGAGAAGAGCTGGAACCGCCTTATGAACCCGCCAAATCAGCACGTAGCCGGGACTCGTCGACCTCCCAGTAGCTGTGCTCTCGTCCGTCGAGCAGCACCACCGGCAACCGGTCGCCGAATTCGGCGCGCGGGCCGGTGTCGCCGGCCGCCGCGGCGGCGTCGACATCGACCGCCTGCAGGTCGAACTCGAGTTCGCCCGCCAGCCGGGTCAACTGGTCGTATACCTGCACGCAGACCGGGCAACCCTCGCGGGTGAGCAGCTGTACCTGGTGGCGGGTCATGCTTCCAGTGTCGCAGGGCCGGCGCCGGCCCGCCGTGGCCACCGGGTTCGCTGCATTGTCGCGACGTCCTCAACCGAATTGAATTACGGTGTGACCGGCCACAAGCCGCATCTCCTTCACCCCGGGCGGACAGAGCAAGCCATGACTTCCAGCGCTGTGTCGATCACCAACCTGCTGTATCGCTACGCGGAATTGATGGACTCCGGCGACCTGGACGGCGCTGCGGCGCTGTTCGCCCATGCCCGGATCAAAGCCGACCCCGAAGGCACGGTCATCCTCGATCACGCCGGGATCCTGCAGCTGTGGCGCGGGCTCGTCACCCTTCACGCCGACGGCACGCCGCGCACCAAGCACGTGATCACCAACCCGATCCTGGACATCGACGAGGTCGCCGGGACCGCAACCTGCCGGTCCTACTACACGGTGCTGCAGCAGACCGAGGCCGTGGCACTACAGGTGATCGCCGCGGGGCGCTATCACGACTCGTTCGAGCGGGTCGACGACGTCTGGCGGTTCAGTTTCCGCGACTACTCGATGTTCGACCTCAAAGGTGATCTACGCGATCACCTGAGGGTCATCGGCCCGGCAGCCGGATAGGGTTGATCACGGCCGGAATACCGGCCCTGAGCCCAGACGCGGAAGGAGTCGGGTGATGGCATCACCGGGCCCGGCCGACCGGGCATCCGCAGCCGATGTGGCATCGCCGACCGACGGGGATTTCGCAGCCAGCGCGGAGCGGGCGCTGGCCAATGTGGCCGACGCCGACACTCCCGCACCGGTCGACCTGACCGCCGCCGCGTTCTTCGACGTCGACAACACCCTGGTTCAGGGCTCCTCGATGGTGCACTTCGGCCGCGGGCTGGCCGCCCGCAACTACTTCACCTACCGCGATGTCATCGGATTCGTGTACGCGCAAGCCAAATTTCAGCTCACCGGCAAGGAGAACAGCGACGACGTCGCGGCCGGGCGGCGCAAAGCGCTGGCGTTCATCGAGGGCCGGCCGGTGTCCGAGCTGGTCGATCTGGGCGAGGAGATCTACGACGAGATCATCGCCGACAAGATCTGGCCCGGTACCCGGGAGCTGGCCCAGATGCATCTCGACGCCGGCCAGCAGGTGTGGCTGGTCACCGCGACCCCCTACGAGCTGGCCGAGACCATCGCCCGCCGGCTCGGATTGACCGGCGCGCTGGGCACCGTCGCGGAGTCGGTCGACGGGGTGTTCACCGGTCGACTGGTCGGCGAGATCCTGCACGGGCCCGGCAAAGCCCACGCGGTGCGGTCGCTGGCGATCCGGGAGGGGCTGAACCTGCGGCGTTGCACGGCCTACTCCGACAGCTTCAACGACGTGCCGATGCTCTCGCTGGTCGGCACGGCGGTGGCGATCAACCCCGACGCCGCGTTGCGGGAGACGGCGCGAAAGCGGGGCTGGGAGATCCGTGACTTCCGTACCGCACGGCGGGCGGCGCGGATCGGCGTGCCGTCGGCGCTGGCGCTGGGCGCCGTCGGCGGGGCCCTGGCCGCAGCCGTGGCGCACCGGAACGAGCGAACGTAGCGCAGCGGAGTACGCGAGGACCGGTCGACCGCATCAGGCACCGTGGCGCACCGGAACGAGCGCACCTGACTTGCTCGCTGATAAACTTCCGCCGCCGTACACCACGGCGAGCGGAGGGGTAAACCGGCATGTCAGTACACACCGAGTCGCAGCGGATGATCGGAGCCCACTACCGGTTCCCGGATTATTTCGAGGTCGGCCGGGAGAAGATCCGCGAGTTCGCCCGCTCCGTCAAAGACGACCACCCGGCCCACTTCGACGAGGCCGCCGCCGGCGAAGCCGGGCATCCGGGACTGGTGGCATCGCTGACGTTCCTGGCGGTTGCCGGACGCCAGGTGCAACTGGAGATCTTCGACAAGTTCGACCTCCCGATCAACATCTCCCGGGTGCTGCACCGCGACCAGAAGTTCACCTTCCACCGGCCGATCGTGGCCGGTGACAAGCTGTTCTTCGACACCTACTTGGACTCGGTGATCGAGTCGCACGGCACGGTGGTCAGTGAGGTCCGCAGCGAGGTCACCGACGAGAACGGCGAGCCGGTGGTGACCAGCGTGGTGACCATGCTCGGCGAGTCGGTCAACCAGGACGCCGACACCGAGGCCAAGACAATCGCCGCCCTTGAGGCGATGCGCGATCGGGCGCTGGGCAAGAAGTAGCCGTCCAAGCTCATCGAGATTGCGTCCAGGGTCGTGGACGCGGCGCCATCCACAGCCCTGACGGCAATCTCAAGGAGCGGCTGCACCTGTCGGTGCTGGATGAGGTGGCGGAGTCGCGAACGTCAGCCGAAGAACGTGTTGCGGCGACCGGCGAGCAGCCGGTACAGCGTCTGCTGAATGGTCTCGCGCACCTGGTCGGTCAGCTCGAAGGTGACCATCGGGTCGTCGGCGGCACCGGCCTCGTAGTCGGTGGTCTCAATCGGTTCACCAAAGGCGATGTGCCACTTCGACGGCATCGGCACCAGGCCGGCGGGACCGGCCAGCGGAAACAGCGGCGTGATGGGGAAATAGGGCACGCCGAGCAGTCGGGCCAACAGCTTGACGTCGGCGATCATCGGGTAGATCTCCTCCGAGCCGACGATCGAGCAGGGCACGATCGGCGCCTTGGTGCGCAGCGCCGCCGAGACGAAGCCGCCGCGACCGAACCGCTGCAGCTTGTAGCGGTCCTTGAACCGCTTGCCCAGGCCCTTGTAGCCCTCCGGGAAGACGGCGGTCAGCTCCCCTGCCTCCAGTAACCGGTTGGCGTCGGAGGTGCAGGCCATGGTGTGGCCCGCCTTGCGGGCGGTCGGGCCGATCATCGGCAGGTCGAATACCAGGTCGGCGGCGAGCATCCGCAGGTTCCGGTGTTCGGGGTGATGGTCACGCACCGCCACCGAGAGCATCAGCGCGTCCATCGGCAACACCCCGGCGTGGTTGGCCACCACCAGTGCGGGCCCATCGATCGGAAGGTTCTCGATGCCGCTGACCTCGACGCGGAACCAGTCGTTGAAGAACACCCGCAGCAACGGCAGCACCACTGCCTCGTTGAAGTGCGGGTCGAACCCGAATTCGTCCACCTGGTAATCGCCAGTGATCCGCTCCCGCAGGAACGCGGCGACCGCGCTCACCCGGCGGGTGAATTCGCTCGGGGTGGGCGCGGCGGCGCTGGTGGCCGACGCGGTGCCGCGGCGGTCGCCGAGTTCACGGACCACCGCGGCGGCCTGCTTGGCCGAGACCCGTTCGGCCGGACCCGCCAACGCCGACGGATGCCTGCGCACCGAGTTCGAATGCTTGTGCAGCGGAATGACTTTCGCCTTCGAATCATCAGCCATAGCGCTAACCTCCCCGCACCCTGTTGAAGCCGATATCCCCCATGCGCTGCGCTGCGCTCACTGCTCGCTGTTCCACCGAACGGACCCACTTGGGATCGACGATCGGGTGCAGTCCCCGACCCCGCACGTAGTCGTCAAACGCCTCGGCGGTGGTCCACTTGGTGCTGTACCCGAGTTCGGTTCGCATTCTAGTCGTGTCCATCACCCGGCCAAAGCTCAGATAATTCAGCTGTTCCCGGTTGATCTCGGTGTAATTGTTGGCCCGGCGCAGCGAATCTATGACCCACAGCCCGACACCGGGCAGTGGCATCGGAACGCGCCCTGACCTGCGGATTGCCTGCGACATCATGATGATCCCGTCGGCGCCGATGTTGAAGGTGCCGGCCTTGCCGGCCATGGTGGCCCGCTCCAAGGCCCCCAGCGCGTCCTGCTCGTGCAGCAGCTGCAGGCGCGCGTCTCGTCCCAGCACCATCGGAACCAGCGGGCCAGCGAGGTAGCGGGACAAGGCGGTGTCCATGGCCGGGCCGATCATGTTGGCCATCCGCAGGATCGTGACCGCGATGTCGGGCCGACGCCGGCCCAGCCCACGGGCATAACCCTCGATGTCGATGCTGTCGCGGGGGAACCCCTGCGTCGGAGGACGGCGACTGGTGCTGTCCTCGGAGAACAACACCGGGTCGCGCGAGCACGACCCGTAGACCTCCGAGGTCGACTTGAGCACCACCCGCCGCACCGAAGGCGCCTTCTGACAGGCGGCGAACAACTGCATCGCGCCCATCACGTTGAACTCTTTGAGCGCCGCCCCACCGCCGGACCTCGGCACGTACGACGCCGCCGCTGCGTGCACGACGGTGTCGACTTCGCTGTTTCGAATCACCTTGGCGATAAAGGGGTTACGGATGTCGGCACGGACAAACTCAGCGCGCCCCATACGGCGCAGCATGTCCTTGCTCGGCATGACCGCATCCACAGCGATCACCCGGTTGATCAACGGGTTCTGCGTGAGCCTTGCGGTGAGGAATCCACCCAGGAACCGGCACGCACCGGTGACCAACACAACCTTGGGGTAATGCCGGGCGTCACTGCGCGTGCCGTCGCTCGGGGGTCCGGCCTCGTCCATTCGGTCAGCCTAACGGCCACGCCGGAAAAGCAATACCGGCGATCGGCCCGGTACGCGAGCGTGAAGCCGACTTCACGCTCGGCACGGCTCGGGGGCCTGGACGGACCCGGGCGGAGTTACTTACCGAGTTTTCTGCGCTGCACGCGGGTACGGCGAAGCAGCTTGCGGTGCTTCTTCTTCGACATGCGCTTGCGCCGCTTCTTGATGACTGAACCCATGAACTCCGCTATCTGCTTCTGCCCGCGCCGACGATTGGGCGCTGCTGAACTTGATCGACCCGGCTACTTTACCCGTAGGCGGGCACGGACCGGAAAACCGCACCTGGCCCCGACCACGACGCAACCAGGACAGCCGACCCCGGGCGTCGCCGTGCGGCGACGCCCGGGGGGCGCTTACCTGTCGACCGGCTCTTTAGCCCGCGTCGAAGAAGGAGGTCTCCAGCAGGTCGTGCACCGCCTTGGCGTGCACCCGGAAAGACCGTCCCACCCGCACCGCGGGCAGCTCGCCGTTGTGCACCAGGCGGTACACCGTCATCTTGCTGACCCGCATCAACGCAGCCACCTCGGCCACGGTGAGAAATTGTGTCGTGTCACGCGCCGAAGGCCCGTTCGCAGACGTCATCGTTACCCATTTCAATCAGGCACGTGCAGTCCCAGCGGCTTCCCCTCCGCTGCGCCCACACGCACAGACATAGAGGAGAATAGCGGGACGGATGGGGTTCCTGCGACTAGTGAGAGCCAATATGTGAAAAATAAGTGAATTACTCTGATGTAATTCTTAGCTGCTCAGAGCGTGTTTTTGCGGCCTGCACCGCCCGATCGAGCGAGGTCCGCAGGCCACCGGCCTCCAATTCACGCAGTGCGGCCGCAGTGGTCCCCCCAGGCGAAGTCACCATCGCTCTCAGGTGGGTCGGGGCGGTGTCGATGCCAGCATTGGGCGCACCATCGCCTGCGTCCCGCTCCTCCAGCAGCATCTGCGCCGAACCGGCCATCGTCTGAACCGCCAAGTCGGTTGCCGCCTGCCTGCTCAATCCGGCGGCAACCCCGGCATCCACCAGCGCCTCGACCACCAAGAAGAAGTACGCCGGCCCGGATCCCGACACCGCGGTGACGGCGTCCATCTGCTCTTCCGGAACGATCGCCACCGTCCCGACGCACTCGAACAGCGCCGCGACCTCGCTGACCTGTTCGTTGCTGGGGAAGCGGCCCTTGGCCAGCGCGCTGGCACCGACGCCGACCTTGACCGGGGTGTTGGGCATCACCCGCACCACGGCCGCTCCGGCGGGGAGCTTGGACTCCACGTACTCGGTGGTGAGACCGGCGACGATCGTGACCAGCACCTGCTCCACGCTGTCCCCGGAGGCAGCGGTAACGCTCTTGGCGAACTCCTCGACCACGGCGTCCACATCCTGTGGCTTCACCGCGACGATCACGACGGAGGCGTTCTCGATCGCGTCAGCGACCGAAGTCACCAGGACCGAGTACTTCTCCGAGAGCTGCCGGGCCCGCTCGCCGTACCGCTCAGCGACCACCAGGTCCTTGACCGGGCGGCCGGCAGCCAGCAGCCCCGCCAGCAACGCTTCGCCCATGTTGCCGCCACCGATGATCGCGATTCTGGTCATGGGGACAGCATTTCAGACCGGGCGACCGCAAGCG
>NZ_AUWR01000039.1 GCF_000455125.1 Mycobacterium sp. UM_WGJ | reverse complement strand
TCGGTGATCATGCCGGTCGGCGGCCAGTCCAGCTTCTACAGCGACTGGTACAAGCCGGCTTGCGGCAAGGCGGGCTGCTCCACCTACAAGTGGGAGACCTTCCTCACCAGCGAGCTGCCGGCCTACCTGGCCTCGGAGTACGGCGTGAGCCAGAGTCGCAACGCCGCGGTCGGCCTGTCGATGGCCGGTTCGTCGGCGATGACGCTGGCGATCTACCACCCCAACCAGTTCACCTACGCCGGCTCGCTGTCGGGTTACCTGAACCCGTCCACCGGTAAGGGCTGGATCGGCCTGTCCATGGGCGACGCCGGCGGCTACAAGAAGAACGACATGTGGGGCGACGACAACGACCCGGCCTGGTTGCGCAACGACCCGACGGTCAACGTCGACAAGCTGGTGGCCAACAACACCCGCCTGTGGGTCTTCTGCGGTAACGGCAAGGCCAACGAGCTGGGCGGCGACAACATCCCCGCCGTGTTCCTCGAGCAGAACTTCATGATCGGTGCGAACAAGAAGTTCCAGGAGCTCTACACCGCGGCCGGTGGCAACAACGCGATCTTCAACTTCCCGGAGTACGGCACCCACAGCTGGGAGTACTGGGGTCAGCAGCTGCAGGCCATGAAGCCTGACCTGCAGAGCCACCTGGGCGCCACGCCGGGAGGCGGCGCCAGCAGCAGCTCGGGCGAGTAGTCTCCCAACGCTGAAGATGTACCGCCGACGGCGGCGACCTGATGGGTCGCCGCCGTCGGTCGTTTCCCGCCCTGCTTGCGAGTGCCGTGTGATTGACTACCCCCCGGGGTCAGGGCGCGTGACCAGCGGGTGGAAACATCGGAGAATCTGTGCCGACGAGCGAGGTGGATATGAGCGGACTGTCGAAGTTGCTGCGGGCGTTGTGCGTGGCCGTGCTGATGCTGGGGTTGTGGGGAGGCGGCGCAATCGTGAGCCCGGGCGCGCACGCCGCACAGTTCGAGAACCTGATGGTCCCGTCGCCGTCGATGGGCCGCGACATTCCGGTGGCATTCCTCAACCAGGGACCGCACGCGGTGTACCTGCTCGACGCGTTCGACGCCCACCCCGAGCTGAGCAACTGGGTGACCGCGGGCAACGCGATGAACACGCTGGCCGGTAAGGGTGTCTCGGTGGTCGCTCCGGCCGGCGGTGCCTACAGCATGTACACCAACTGGGAGCAGGACGGCAGCAAGCAGTGGGACACCTTCTTGTCCAGTGAGCTGCCGGACTGGCTGGCGGCCAACCGGGGCCTGGCGCCGGGCGGTCACGCCGTGGTCGGCGCGTCGCAGGGCGGCTACGGGGCCCTGGCGCTGGCCACCTTCCACCCCGACCGGTTCGGCTTCGCCGGCTCGATGTCGGGCTTCTTGGGGCCGGCCAACACCACCGAGGGCGGTGTCATCGCCGCGGGCCTGCAGAACTTCGGCGGGGTGGACCCCTACGGCATGTGGGGCGCGCCCCAGCTCGGCCGTTGGAAGTGGCACGACCCGACCGTGCACGCCACCCTGCTGGCGCAGAACAACACCCGGGTCTGGGTCTACGCCCCGCTGGGCGGCGCCTCCAACCCGGCCGCGATGATCGGTGACCCGGCGCAGGCCGCCGGCAGTGGGCGGTACTTCAACTCGCAGTACCGGCAGGTGCGCGGCAAGAACGGGCATTTCGACTTCTCTGCCGGTGACAACGGCTGGGGATCGTGGGCGTCGCAGCTGGGCGCCATGGTCGGCGACATCGTCGGCGCGATCCGCTAGCGCGGCGTCAGCCGGGCGACGCGGGATTGCGCTTAGGCCGAGCGATCCGCTAGCGCGGCGTCAGCCAGGCGACGCGGGATCGCGCTTAGGCCGAGCAATCCGCTAGTTAGCGCGGATCGCGAGGGCGGCGCCAGCCGGTCGAAGCGGGTCCGCGCCATCAGCACAGTGCGCTGACACTGCGTCTACGGCGGGAAACCGCGGGTAGGTACCGCCCTGGACGCAGAGTCAGTGTCTGCCGTCGCCGATCTGTACCGTGAAAGGCGATATGGCCAAGAAGAAAACATCGAGAACCCCGCGCAAATCCGCGAAATCTCCTCGCAAGTCCCCGGCTGGCCGCCGCCGCGTCCTCGCCTGGATCGCCGCCGGCGCCATGGCGCTCGTGGTGGCGCTGGTGATCGTCGCAGTGGTGATCTGGATTCGGCGCCCGGCCTCACCCCCGCTCGCGGAGCAGCCCGGAGCGGGCGTCCCGTCGACCAGTTCGGTGCCGACGCGGACCAAGAAGCCACGCCCGGCCTACCAGGACGCCAGCTGCCCGGATGTGCAGCTGGTGTCGGTACCCGGCACCTGGGAGACCTCGCCCAGCGATGACCCGCTGAACCCCACTCAGTTCCCCATAGCGCTGCTGCTCACCGTCACCCGCCCGATCGCCGGGCAGTTCGATTCGTCTCGGGTGCAGACCTACACGGTTCCCTACACCGCGCAGTTCCACAATCCGTTGTCGGCCGATAAGCAGATGAGCTACAACGACAGCCGGGCCGAAGGCACCCGCGCCACCGTCAAGGCGCTGACCGAGATGAACGACCGCTGCCCGCTGACCAGCTACGTGCTGATCGGTTTTTCGCAGGGTGCGGTGATCGCCGGAGATGTCGCCAGCGACATCGGTAATGGCCGCGGTCCGGTCGACGAGGACCTGGTGCTGGGCGTGACGCTGATCGCCGACGGCCGGCGCCAAGTCGGGCCGGGCAGCGGTATCGACGTACCACCCACCCCGCCGGGACAAGGTGCCGAGGTCACCCTGCACGAACTGCCGATCCTGTCGGGAATGGGACTGACCATGACCGGTGCGCGCGACGGCGGATTCGGCGATCTCGCCCAGCGCACCAACGAGATCTGCGCGCGCGGTGATTTGATCTGCGCCGCGCCGCAAGAGGCGTTCAGTATCGGCAAACTGCCCGCCACCCTGGAGACACTGGCGGGCGGAGCGGGCCAACCGGTGCACGCGCTGTACGGCACCACCGAGTTCTGGGACCACGACGGGCTGTCCGCCACCCAGTGGACGCTGAACTGGGCACGTGACCTGGTCGACAACGCGCCACGCCCGCCGCACGGCTGAGACCCGGCGGTTCAGGGAGGCTCGACGAAGGAGAGGCGAAGCTGGGACCGCCTTGTGACCTGGAGACCGGCGACACACGCGGTACCGTTTGATTTGGCATGGACCGCACCGACCTCTAACATTAAGAGCAATTTAAGAGCGGCGGTCCGTGGCCGCGGGGCAGCAGCGCGTCGTCGGGGTGCAGGCAACCACTACCATCTGTGAGGTCCCGGGCCCGCGCGATGTAACGCAGCGGCGTGGCCACACGCGCCCGGCAGCTGATGAGCACGCATGTTCGCGACAGGAGATTTTGCATGGCCCCGGCAACACAGGCCAATTACCACAACCCGTTCGTCAAGGACGGCAAGATCCGGTTCCCGGACAACGCCAACTTGGTGCGCACCGTCGAGCGCTGGGCTGCGCTGCGCGGCGACAAGGTGGCCTACCGCTTCCTGGACTACTCCACCGAGCGCGATGGCGTAGCTCGTGAGATCTCCTGGGCCGACTTCGGCGCCCGCAACCGCGCACTGGGTGCCCGGCTGCAGCAGGTGACCGAGCCCGGCGACCGGGTGGCGATCCTGTGCCCGCAGAACCTGGACTACCTGGTGTCGTTCTTCGGGATCATGTACTCCGGCCGCATCGCCGTGCCGCTGTTCGACCCGGGCGAGCCGGGCCACGTGGGCCGGCTGCACGCGGTGCTCGACGACTGCACCCCGTCGGCGGTGCTGACCACCACCGACTCCGCCGAGGGTGTGCGGAAGTTCTTCCGCAGCCGCCCGGCCAACGCCCGGCCGCGTGTGATCGCGGTCGACGCGGTGCCCGACGAGGTGGGGTCGACCTGGGTCATGCCCGAGGCAGACCGGTCCGCGGTCGCCTACCTGCAGTACACCTCCGGCTCCACCCGCACCCCGACCGGGGTGAAGATCAGCCACCTGAACCTGCCCACCAACGTCGTCCAGCTGCTGGACGCGCTCAAGGGCCGCGAGGGCGACCGGGGCGTCACCTGGCTGCCGTTCTTCCACGACATGGGCCTGGTCACCATCCTGCTGTCGTGCGTGATGGGCCAGCAGTTCACCTTCATGACTCCGGCGGCGTTCGTGCGCCGGCCCTACCGGTGGATCAAGGAGATGGCTCGCAAGGAAGGCGAGACCGGTGAGTGCTTCTCGGTGGCCCCGAACTTCGCCTTCGAGCACGCCGCCGCGCGCGGCCTGCCCAAGGAGGGCGACCCGCCGCTGGACCTGAGCAACGTCCGGGCCATCCTCAACGGCAGCGAGCCGGTGTCGGCGGCCTCGGTGCGCAAGTTCAATGAGGCCTTCGGCCCGTACGGTTTCCGTGAAGAGGCGATCAAGCCGTCCTACGGTCTGGCCGAAGCCACCCTGTTCGTCTCCACCACCCCGCCCGACGAGGGACCGCGCGTGGTCTACGTCGACCGCGAGGAGCTCAACAACGGCAACCGGTTCGTCGAGGTTCCCGCCGACGCCCCCAACGCGGTCAGCCAGGCCTCGGCCGGCCGGGTGTCCGTGGACCAGTGGGCGGTGATCGTCGACTACGAGACCGGCGCCGAGCTGCCCGACGGCCAGATCGGCGAGATCTGGCTGCAGGGCAACAACATGGGCGTCGGCTACTGGAACCGTGAGCAGGAGACGGCCGACACCTTCCACAACGTGCTCAAGTCGCGCACCACTCCGTCGCGGGCCGAGGGCTCCGACGAGAACGGCTTCTGGGTGCGCACCGGTGACTACGGCGCCTACTACAAGGACGACCTCTACATCACCGGTCGCGTCAAGGACCTGGTGATCGTGGACGGCCGCAACCACTACCCGCAGGACTTGGAGTACTCCGCGCAGGAGGCCAGCCGGGCGCTGCGCGCCGGCTACGTCGCGGCGTTCTCGGTGCCGGCCAACCAGCTGCCCCAGTCGGCCTTCGACAACCCGCACTCCGGGCTGAAGTTCGACCCCGAGGACAGCTCCGAGCAGCTGGTGATCGTCGCCGAGCGCGCTCCGGGCGCCCACAAGCTGGAATATCAACCGATCGCCGACGACATCCGGGCGGCGATCGCGGTGCGCCACGGCGTGACCGTGCGTGACGTGCTGCTGGTGTCGGCGGGCACCGTCCCGCGTACCTCCAGCGGCAAGATCGGTCGCCGCGCCTGCCGGGCCGCCTACCTGGACGGCAGCCTGCGCGGCGGCACCACCGGCCCGAACGCCTACCCCGACGAGGTCTAACCCCAGATGAGCGAGGCTCCGCAGATGACCGGCGACGGCGACGACGCAACCCTGCGCGGCACCAGCCGCACCGACCTGACCGTCGCCGAGATGCGGACCTGGCTACGCGACTGGGTGGCCAAGGCCACCAGCCAGTCGCCGGACAAGATCAACGAGACCGCCCCGCTGATCGAACTGGGCCTGTCCTCGCGTGACGCGGTGGCGATGGCGTCCGACATCGAGGACTTCACCGGCGTGACGCTGTCGGCGACGGTGGCGTTCCGGCACCCGACGATCGAGGCGCTGGCCACGGTGATCGTCGAGGGCGAGCCGGTGCTGGAAAGCGGGGCTGACGATTCCGAGGACTGGTCGCGGGACGCCGACGTCGCCGACATCGCGGTCGTCGGCCTGGCCACCCGCTTCCCGGGCGACATGAACTCTCCCGAGGAGACCTGGGAGAAGCTGCTGGCGGGATTCGACGCCATCACCGACCTGCCCGAAGGGCGCTGGTCGGAGTTCATGGAGGAGCCCCGGGTTGCCGAACGCGTCAAGAAGGCGCGCACCCGCGGTGGCTACCTGTCGGACATCAAGGGCTTCGACGCCGAGTTCTTCGCGCTGTCGAAGATGGAAGCCGACAACGTCGACCCGCAGCAGCGGATGGCGCTCGAGCTGACCTGGGAGGCGCTGGAGCACGCCCGCATCCCGGCCTCGAGCCTGCGCGGCGAAGCGGTCGCGGTCTACATGGGTTCGACCAACGGCGACTACCAGAACCTGGCGTTGTCGGATCCGAGCATCACCCACCCGTATGCCATCACCGGTAACTCGAGCTCGATCATCGCCAACCGGGTGAGCTACTTCTATGACTTCCGTGGCCCGTCGGTCACCGTCGACACCGCCTGCTCGTCGTCGTTGGTCGCCGCGCACGCCGGTGTGCAGGCGCTGCGCAACGGCGAAGCCGACGTGGCGCTGGTCGGCGGCGTGAACGCGTTGGTCACCCCGCTGGTGACGGTCGGTTTCGACGAGGTCGGCGGGGTGCTGTCGCCCGATGGCCGGATCAAGTCGTTCTCGGCCGACGCCGACGGCTACTCCCGTGCCGAGGGCGGCGGCGTGCTGGTGCTCAAGCGGGTGGACGACGCGCGTCGCGACGGCGACCAGATCCTCGCGGTGATCGCCGGCTCCGCGGTCAACCACGACGGCCGGTCCAACGGCCTGCTGGCGCCCAACCCGGACGCGCAGGCCGCCGTGCTGCGCAAGGCCTACAAGAACGCCGGCATCGACCCGCGCACCGTGGACTACATCGAGGCGCACGGCACCGGCACCATCCTGGGTGACCCGATCGAAGCCGAGGCGCTGGGCCGGGTGGTCGGCCGTGGCCGCGCCGCGGACAAGCCCGCGCTGCTGGGCGCGGTGAAATCCAATGTGGGACACCTGGAGTCGGCCGCCGGCGCGGCCAGCCTGGCCAAGATCGTGCTCGCCATGCAGCACGACAAGATCCCCCCGTCGATCAACTACGCCGGGCCCAACCCCTACATCGACTTCGCCGGCACGCACCTGAAGGTCGCCGACACCGCCACCGACTGGCCGCGCTACGGCGGCTATGCGGTGGCCGGGGTGTCCGGATTCGGCTTCGGTGGCGCCAACGCGCACCTGGTGGTGCGTGAGGTGCTGCCCCGCGACGTGGTGGAAAAGGAAGCCCCGGAAAAGGACGAGACCGAAGCGCCCGTCGCCCAGGAGGCTTCGGAACCCGAGATCGAGTACGAAGCCCCGCGCTTCGACGAGTACGGCGAGTTCATTCAGCCTGACAGCGCGCACGGCTACGGCGACGAGCCGGAGTATGAGTTGCCCGGCCTGACCGATGAGGCGTTACGGCTGCGCGACGAGGCGCTGGCCGAGCTGGCGGCGCAAGAGCCCGTGCAACCGCTGATCCCCCTGGCGATCTCGGCGTTTCTGACCTCCCGCAAGAAGGCTGCCGCGGCCGAGCTGGCCGACTGGATCGACAGCGAAGAGGGCCGCGCCACCCCGCTGACGTCGATCGGCCGGTCGCTGTCGCGGCGCAACCACGGCCGTTCGCGCGCCGTGGTGCTGGCCCACGACCACGACGAGGCCATCGCCGGCCTGCGGGCGGTGGCCGAGGGCAAGCAGAAGCCGAACGTCTACTCCGCCGACGGCCCGGTCACCAACGGGCCGGTCTGGGTGATGGCCGGCTTCGGCGCGCAGCACCGCAAGATGGGCAAGAACCTCTACCTGCGCGACCCGATCTTCGCCGAGTGGATCGAGAAGGTCGACGCCCACGTCCAGGACGAGCGCGGCTACTCGGTGCTGGAGCTGATCCTCGACGACTCGCACGACTACGGCATCGAGACGTCCAACATCGCCATCTTCGCCATCCAGATCGCGCTCGGCGAGGTGCTCAAGCACCACGGCGCCCGCCCGACCGCCGTCATCGGCCAGTCACTGGGCGAGCCGGCATCGGCGTACTTCTCCGGCGGTCTGTCGCTGGCCGACGCCACCCGGGTGATCTGCTCGCGCGCCCACCTGATGGGTGAGGGCGAGGCGATGCTGTTCGGCGAGTACATCCGGTTCATGGCGCTGGTCGAATACTCCGCCGAGGAACTCAACACGGTGTTCGCCGACTTCCCCGGCCTGGAGGTGTGCGTCTACGCCGCCCCCACCCAGACCGTGATCGGCGGCCCGCCCGAACAGATCGACGAGATCGTCGCGCGCGCCGAGTCCGAGGGCCGCTTCGCCCGCAAGCTGCAGACCAAGGGCGCCGGCCACACCTCGCAGATGGACCCGCTGCTGGGCGAGTTCTCCGCGGAGTTGCAGGGCATCGAGCCGCACACCCCGAAGATCGGCATCTTCTCCACCGTCCACGAGGGCAGCTACGTCAAGCCCGGCGGCGAGCCGATCCACGATGTGGACTACTGGAAGAAGGGGATGCGCCACAGCGTCTACTTCACCCACGGGGTCCGCAATGCCGTCGACAACGGCTACACCACCTTCCTGGAGCTGGCTCCGAACCCGGTCGCGCTCATGCAGGTGGGTCTGACGACGGCCAGCGCGGGGCTGCACGATGCCCAATTGATCGCGACGTTGGCACGCAAGACCGACGACGTGGACGCCATGACCATGGCGATGGCCCAGCTCTACGTCTTCGGCCACGACCTCGACTTCCGCACCCTTTTCCCGCGCGAGGTGCAAGGTCCGGTCAGCCCGGCGGAGTTCGCCAACATCCCGCCGACGCACTTCAGGCGCAAGCCGCACTGGCTTGACGCCCGCTTCTCCGGCGACGCCACCGGTGTCATGCCCGGCTCGCACGTCGCGACCCCGGACGGTCGGCACGTCTTCGAGTACGCCGGTCGCGGCGAGACCGACTTGGCCGCCCTGGTCAAAGCCGCTGCCGCAACGGTTATTCCGGACTCGACTCTGGTGGCCTCCGAACAGCGGGCGGTGCCCGGTGAGGGTTCTCGCCTGGTGACGACGCTGACTCGGCACCCGGGCGGCGCGGCCGTGCAGGTGCACGCGCGCATCGGCGAATCGTTCACGCTGGTCTACGACGCACTGGTGTCGCGTGGCGGGGCCGCCGGAGTGTTGCCGGTCGCCGTCGGTGCGGGCACCGCGGTGGCCGAGTCCGCGACCACTTCCGTTGCGGCCGTTGAGGAAGCCGTCGACGACGCCGCGATCCTGCACGACAACCTCACCGCAGGGGCGGGCCTGGCGGCGAACTTCGCCAAGTGGTCGCCGGAATCCGGCGAGACCATCGCAGACCGGTTGGGCACGATCGTCGGCGGTGCCATGGGCTACGAGCCCGAGGACCTGCCGTGGGAGGTTCCGCTGATCGAGCTGGGTCTGGATTCGCTGATGGCGGTGCGGATCAAGAACCGGGTCGAATACGACTTCGACCTGCCGCCGATCCAGCTGACCGCGGTCCGCGACGCGAACCTCTACAACGTCGAGGAGATGATCCGCTACGCGGTCGAGCACCGCGACGAGGTCGAGGCGCTGCACGAACACCAGAAGACCCAGACGCCCGAGGAGATCGCCGCCGAGCAGGCCGCGTTGATCTCGGGCGCCAACACGACGACGGTCACCGCTGAGGCTCCGGACCCGCAGGCCGAACCGGAAACGCAAGCGGCACCGGCGGAGCCGCCCGCTTCGGACATCCCGATCCCGCCGCCGCCGAATAACCCGGCCGGTCCGGGGGGCGCGCCGATCCCACCGCCACCCACCAATCCCGAAGGCCCGGGTGCCGAGTCGAGCGGCGTCAGCACCAAGACCGCCGCGGCCGCGGCCGCCAAGGTGCTCACCCAGGAGGCGGTGACCGAGGCGCTGGGCGCCGACGTGCCACCGCGTGACGCCGCCGAGCGGGTCACGTTCGCCACCTGGGCGATCGTCACCGGTAAGTCGCCGGGCGGCATCTTCAACGAACTGCCGGCTCTCGATGACGACACCGCGACCAAGATGGCCGAGCGGCTGTCCGAGCGTGCCGAGGGCATCATCTCGACCGACGATGTGAAGTCGGCGACCACCATCGAGGCCCTGGCGACGATCGTCCGCGATCAGCTGGAGGACGGCGTGGTGGACGGATTCGTCCGGACCCTGCGCGCCAAACCTGAAGGCTCGAACAAGGTTCCGCTGTTCGTGTTCCACCCGGCCGGTGGATCGACGGTGGTCTATGAGCCGCTGATGAAGCGCCTGCCCGCCGACACGCCCGTCTACGGCATCGAACGGGTGGAGGGTTCCATCGAGGAGCGCGCCGCGGAGTACGTGCCCAAGCTGCTGGAGTTGCACGACGGGCCGTTCCTGCTGGCCGGCTGGTCGCTGGGCGGGGCGATGGCCTACGCGTGTGCCATCGGGCTGAAGCAGTCCGGTGCCGACGTGCGCTACGTCGGTTTGATCGATGCGGTGATGCCCGGCGAGCCGATCGACCAGAGCAAGGAAGGCATGCGCGCCCGCTGGGACCGCTACGCGCGGTTCGCCGAGCGCACCTTCAACGTCGAGGTTCCCGAGATCCCTTACGAGGAGCTGGAGAAGCTCGACGACGAGGGTCAGGTCCGTTTCGTGATGGATGTGGTGGCCCAGAGTGGGGTGCAGATCCCCGGCGGGATCATCGAGCACCAGCGCACGTCCTACTTGGACAACCGGGCACTGGACACCGCCGAATACCAGCCCTACGACGGCTATGTCGCGCTGTACATGGCGGACCGCTACCACGATGACGCCATCGTGTTCGAGCCCGCCTACGCGACCCGCAAGCCCGACGGCGGCTGGGGCGAATACGTCAAGGACCTGGAAATCGTTCCGATCGGGGGCGAGCATGTTCAGGTGATCGACGAGCCGTACATTGCCAAGGTGGGCGCCCACATGAGTGCGGCGATCAACCGGATCCAGGGAGAGCAGTGAGTAACAAGACCACCGCCGAACTGCTGGCCGAACTGCGCGAAAAACTGGAGCTGGCCAAGGAACCCGCCGGTGAGGCGGCCGTCGCCAAGCGTGCCAAGAAGGGCATCCCGAGCGCCCGCGAGCGCATCCATGCGCTGCTGGACCCGGGCAGCTTCTTGGAGATCGGTGCGCTGTGCAAGACCCCCGGCGACCCCAACGCGCTCTACGGCGACGGCGTGGTCACCGGCCACGGCCGGATCAACGGCCGGCCGGTCGGTGTGTTCAGTCACGACCAGACCGTGTTCCAGGGCTCGGTCGGCGAGATGTTCGGCCGCAAGGTGGCCAAGCTGATGGAATGGGTGGCCATGGTCGGCTGCCCGATCATCGGCATCAACGACTCCGCGGGCGCGCGAATCCAGGACGCGGTGACGTCGCTGGCCTGGTACGCCGAGCTGGGCCGGCGCCACGAGATGCTGCGCGGTCTGGTGCCGGAGATCTCCATCATCCTGGGCAAATGCGCTGGGGGAGCGGTGTATTCGCCGATCCAGACCGACCTGTTGGTGGCTGTGCGCGATCAGGGTTACATGTTCATCACCGGACCGGATGTGATCAAGGACGTCACCGGCGAGGACGTCAGCTTCGACGAGCTCGGCGGCGCCGACGTGCAGGCGCAGCGCGGCAACATCCACAAGGTGGTCGACGACGAGGCGGCGGCGTTCGCCTACGTGCGTGACTACCTGTCGTTCCTGCCGGCCAACCATTTCGACGACGCGCCGATCGTCAACCCCGGTCTGGAGCCGGAGATCACCCCGCACGACCTGGAGCTGGATTCGATCGTTCCGGACGCGGACAACGTGGCCTACGACATGCACGAGATCCTGCTGCGGATCTTCGACGACGGTGACGTCTTCGAGATCGCCGAACAGCGCGGCCAGGCCATGATCACCGCGTTCGCCCGGGTCGACGGCCACCCGGTCGGGGTGATCGCCAACCAGCCCATGTTCATGTCCGGTGCGGTCGACACCGAGGCGTCGGACAAGGCGGCCAGCTTTATCCGCTTCTGCGACTCCTACAACCTGCCCCTGGTCTTCGTCGTCGACACTCCTGGCGCCATGCCCGGGGTATCGGAGGAGAAGAACGGGATCATCAAGCGTGGTGGCCGATTCTTCAACGCCATCGTCGAGGCCGACGTGCCGAAGGTGACGGTGATCATCCGCAAGGCCTACGGCGGTGGTTACGCGGTGATGGGCTCCAAGCAGCTGTCCGCGGATCTGAACTTCGCCTGGCCGACCGCACGTATCGCGGTGATCGGCGCCGACGGCGCGGCCCAACTGCTGGTGAAGCGCTTCCCGGATCCGACCGCGCCGGAGGTGCAGAAGATCAAGCAGGACTTCATCGACGGCTACAACGAGAACATGGCGATCCCGTGGACTGCCGCTGAGCGGGGCTACATCGACGCGGTGATCCAGCCGCACGAGACCCGGTTGTTGCTGCGTAAATCGCTGCGTCTGCTGCGGGACAAGCAGAACTTCCCGAAGGTGCAGCGCAAGCACGGCCTGCTGCCGATCTAGGCCACACCCTCCGCACTCTGTCGTAGGCGCGCGGGTCCCTACCCTTAACCCGCTCAGCTGCGACTCAGGTTGTGGGAACAATAGGTGGCCTGCGCTCTCAGGGTGCGCGCCAACTTTTCCTGGTAAGGGCGCGTTTCCAGATTAGTGAACCTAAATTTGACATAACAGAGTGTGATTGAAATCATCCACATTCAACAACGCCCCACTGATGTGGCGGCCTCGAGAATGTGGCGAGGAACCCTGGATGTTTGATGCAGTCGCGGCACGGATCAGTCACCGCGAGCCCGGCCTGCGAGCTGCATTAGCCGCCGTCGTGCTGCTCGGCGGTATCGTCGGCGCCCCCCAGTTCGCGCCGTTGACGTCGGCTCCCGACCACGCCGGGGTCCTGCTGTCGGCCGCCGACGCCGGCTCCCTCGCCAACTCTGGCGTTGCGCTGATCATGGGCCCCAGCATGATGCCGACGCCGAGCCAGCAGTTCGCCGATACGGTCTCCTCTCTCTTTCTGCAGCCGAACGGGTTCGATGGCCGACTTGAGGTGCTGACCACTCCGCAGGAGGCCTACCTGCTGGACGAGTCCATGGCCAAGGGCGCGAAGATACTGACCGACAGAGTGTTGACCCTGATCGACGAAGGCAAGGCGGGCGAGGACAGCCCGGTGACGGTCTTCGGTTACTCGCAGAGCGCCGCCCTCACGACTCTGACGATGCAGCAGCTCGACGAGGCCGGCGTGCCGAGTTCGGCGGTGCGCTTCGTGCTGATCGGTGATTCGGCGAATCCGAACGGTGGCTTGCTGGTCGGCTTCGCGGATTATCCGGGCATCGCCGAGAACATGGCGAAAGAGGGCGTGACGCTCGGTAACGCGACCCCGAACGATCTGTACCGCACCGACATCTACACCTTGGAGTACGACGGCTACGCGGACTTCCCAAAGTACTTCATGAACCCGCTGTCGAGCCTGAACGCGGTCATGGGTATGGCCATCCAGCACATTGCGTACCTCGGCTTGACGCCCGAACAGATCGCGGACGCCGTCCTGCTGGAGTCGAGCCCGGACAGCATGATCAACTCGTATGTGATCCCCAGCGAGTACCTTCCGCTGCTGTACCCGCTGCTGTTCGTCCCGATCACCGGAAAGCCGATCTATGACCTGCTGGAGCCGGTCATGCGGATCCTGGTGAACCTGGGTTACGGCAGCATCGATCATGGATGGAACGACGGCCCCGCGGATGTCCCGACGATGGCGACGGACGTCATGCCCGACCTCGACTGGAACGAGGTGAGCAACGCGCTGTTTGCGGCGGCGATGACCGGCGTGGGCGCCTTCGTCACCGATATCTTCGACCCCCAGACCTACGTGCAGGTGGACATGCTCGACAACGCCGCACTGGACGGATTGCTCGCAGCGATGGTTGGCGTGGGTGCTGCCCCAGGTGAGGACCCGACGGTGAGCGAGATGCTCAACGGCCTGACCAACATGATGTGGGAGTCGTTGGTCGGTCAATACTTCGATCCTGCTTACTGGGAAGCCGCCTCCTAGTCTCGGACGGATAAGTGTTGCGTAACGCTTCAGCAACGCCAGTCACATCTGTCGCAAACCATTTATCGTTTACCCCAGGCGATCCCACGATGGGCTAGCCGCCGATGTTCCAATTCTGCGGGGCTGGAAGGTGATTCCGGCTGAACGGATCGCCGTGTGAATCGTCGGGGGCGTGACGAGGGGGACGCCGTGCGTGCTGTAAGCGTATGCCCTGGCGGCGAGGCTCGATGAGTCTGCTGCTACCGGCGAGGCCGTCGGCGTCGCAGGCGCGGCATCCGCGAAGTGCGTCAGATGAACGTAAACGGCTGCTGCGCAAGGCGATTGCGGCATCAGCCATCGGCAACGCGACCGAATGGTATGACTACGGCGTATATGCCGTCGTGGCAACCTATCTGACCGAGGCGTTCTTTCCGGACATGCTCGGCAACCTCGGGACCATGCTCGGCTTCGCGGTCTCCTTCGTGCTTCGGCCGCTGGGCGGCATGATCTGGGGCCCGATCGGAGACCGGTTCGGGCGCAAGTCGGTCCTGGTCGCGACCATCCTGCTGATCGCGGTGGCGACGACATTGATCGGCGTGTTGCCCACCTACGCCACGGCGGGGTGGTGGGCGCCGGGGCTGTTGATCGCCCTGCGAGTGGTGCAGGGATTCTCCACCGGTGGTGAATACGGCGGCGCGGCGACGTTCATGGCCGAGAGCGCGCCCGACCACAAACGCGGGACTTATGGCAGTTTCCTGGAGTTCGGCGCTGTCGGTGGTTTTGTCCTGGGCAGTGCCGTCGTGTTGGCGCTGGAGGCGATGCTCAGCCACGACCAGATGGCCGCCTGGGGTTGGCGTGTTCCGTTCCTGCTGGCCCTGCCGTTAGGCGTGCTGGGGTTGGTGCTGCGCAGCCGGATGCCCGAGACGCCGGTGTTCGCCGAATGCGTCGCCTGCGATGCGATCAAGGGATCGGCTTGGGACCGACTGGTCGACCTGCTGACCAACTACACCCGACCGATCCTGGTGACGTTCGCCCTGCTGGTCGCGCTGAACATCATCGACTACACCCTGGTGACCTACCAGCCGACCTATCTGCACGCCACCGCCGGCCTCGACGAGCGCAGCAGGACGGCGGTGGTGCTGGTCGGGGAACTGGCCATGATGGCCTGCATCCCGTTCGCGGGCGCCTGGTCGGACCGGATCGGTCGAAAACCTCTGTGGCGCGGCTCGCTGGTCGGGTTCATCGTGTTGGCGCTGCCGATGTACTGGCTGATGGGCCAGGGATTCGCCTGCGCGCTGATCGGATTCACCGTGCTCAGTGTGCTGTTCGCGGCGCCGCTGGCAACCGTGGCGGCGACGTTCCCGGCGATGTTCCCCACCCAGGTCCGCTATGCGGGCTTCGCGATCGCCGACAACGCGGCGGTCGCGGTCTTCGGCGGCACCGCGCCGGTGCTGGCCGACTCGGTCATCGAGCACACCGGATGGCAGCTCTTTCCGGCGGCATATCTGGTGGCCGCCGCGGTGCTCGGGTTGGTCGCCCTGCGGTTCCTACCGGAGACCCTCGGGTGCTCCCTGCGCGGCACCGGCATCCCCGGTGTGCAGGGCGAACTCGAGCGCGAGCTGCGGGACTTGGCGTCCCTCTCCCGCGAGCGTGCACAACCGTCCGGTGTTTCCCCAGGTCGGGGCGGACAAATCTGCACGGTGGGCGAAGGAGCAGGGATTATCCACAGCGCCGCGGCAGGGTGACTGGGCGGGATGGGGTACCGGCGCCGACGATAGGCGCCCATGAACCCAGACCTCCGCGAGCTGTTGGCACACCAGGGCGGCGTCGTCACCTGCGGCCAGGCCCTCAACCATCTGAGTCGGCGCGCGCTTCGTGACGCAGTCAAACACGGACAGCTGCAACAACTTTGGCACGGAATCTACGGTGCCGGAGAACCCGACGCCGGGTTGCGGCTGCGCGGCCTGGACCTGCTGACCGGAAGTCGAGTCGCGACCTGTCTGGCCACCGCAGCCGCCACCCACGGCTTCGACGTGGAATGCCCCCAGGAGCTGCATGTGCTGAATCCTGAAGGCAGACAGCTCCGGCCGGTCGACGGCCTGGTGGTGCACCGCCGGGAGGGCGCCCCGCTGGTGGAGGTCGACGGGAGGCTCGCCACCGCCCCGGCCTGGACTGCGATCGAGACGGCTCGCAGCCTATGGCGACCGCGTGCGCTGGCCACCCTTGACGCCGCGCTGCGCAGTGGCACCTGCACTGAACGGGAGCTGTGGGCGGCCGCGGAGCGCCAGGCCGGCCGGCGCGAGATCGTCAAGGTGCGTGACCTCCTGCCGCTGGCCGACCCGCGCGCCGAGTCACCGATGGAGAGCGAGACGCGGCTGGTGATGATCGACGGCGGCCTACCCGCGCCGGAGCTTCAGTACGAGATCGTCGACCGCAATTTCCGGACCTGGCGAGTGGATTTCGCCTGGCCAGCGTACCGGGTCGCGGTCGAATACGACGGTCTGGAGTGGCACAGCGGAGTGGGTGCGTTGCGTTACGACCGGGTCAGACGGGCTGCACTGCAGGAGGCGGGCTGGGTGGTGCTGGCTGTGATCGTCGACGATGTGCGGCACCGGCCCTACGAGTTGCTGCGACGGATCAGGTTTCAGCTGGACCGGGTGGCCTGACCCCTACTCTTTGTGAGCGTGCAGAGTTGTCCACCCTCACCTGGGGAAATGCCGGACAACTCTGCACGCTCGCGGATAAAAACTAGGCCTTGATCCGGATCTGGCCCGGTGACCACCAGCCCGAACGCGTCGCGCTGCCCAGCTCCAACTCCGCGGGCGTGGCCGGCGTGATCACCTCGAACTGACGCAGCGAGCCCCAGTCGCGGCCCCAGTCGTAATTGAGGTAGGTGGCCATCACGTGTGCCCGTAGCAGCATGTCGGAGATACCCAGCAGCCCGCCGTTGACCCCGTCCTGCCAGGTGTCGGTGTCCTGCTTCTTGGCGTTGTAGTCCGGGGTGATCCGGTACTGCGGCACCTCGGTGACACCGTTGGCGTGCAGCATCGGGTGCTGGCACGGGAAGGCCAGGCCCACCGCCCAGTCCAGCAGCACCGGCTTGTCGGAGCCGATGTAGGACTGGATGGTCTTGACCTCGGGCAGCCGCGGCGGGGTGAACGCGATCCAGTCCCGCGGGTTCAGCGACTTGTCCACGGCCACAATGCGTACCGCCACGGCGTCGGCAGGGATCTGCGCCCGCGGGTAGCGCAGGTTGCGCCACATCCGCGGCCACTCGCCGAACAGGTCGTAGGGCACCAGCCGCCCGGCGGCCACCGGGGCGCCGTCGGGACCCGGCACCCCGTACTCCAGCTGCACGTCCTGGCCGGTGGTGTAGCCCTTGAGCACACTGTTGCCGGCGATGGTGCCCGCGGCGGTCACCGCCACCAGCGGGTGACCGGCGTCGGCCGGGGGCAGCGCATACCAGGCCGAGGTCAGCTTGGACTCCTGTTGACCGTCGGTGCTGTAGCTGCCCGCCAGCGGAATCCGGGCCGGGTCCAGACCATAGGGCAGCGGCACGGTCGAGCCGTTGATTCCGGCCGTCTTCAGCTTTTTGGGGGCGTCCCAGTCGTAGTCGGTGCCGGGCTGGGTGATCGGCATCCGCAGTGACTCGGCGACCACCTTCTCCGGCACCCCGCTGGCGGTGAAGCCCACCGGGTCCACACCGCCCAACGGTCCGAGGTCGCCGTACTCCCCGGGCAGCGGCGTCAGCGAACCGTCGTTGGGGTCCGGCTCCACCAGCACGTTGTCGGCCAGCCCGCAGCCGCCCACGAACGCCCGCACATTGGCCAGGCCGTTGGAGTAGGTCGGGTATTCGCGGATGATCCCGGCCACCATCGAGGCGACGAACACGCACACCATGAAGCCGGCCGCCACCGGGATGGGCGCGGCGGTCAACGCGCGGGCCAGCCGGCCCTCGCCCCGATCACGCGGGGCGAAGTGCAGCCAGGCCGCCCAACCGGCCGCGACCGCGAACATGGCGAACAGGATTGTGCTGACGGTGATCCCGCCGATACGCGGCATGTCGGCGTTGAACGGCACCCCATAGCTGGAGACGTACCACCAGCCGTTGGTGGTGGCGAAACACAACGCCAGGATGAACAGCACCGCCGCCGCGAATGCCATCCGGTTTCTCGACCAGCGCACCACTTGTCGCGATACCAGCACCGTGGTCAGCGCCGCCATGGCTCCGGCCACCGCCGCGAACAGGCCGAAGTGGTGAACCCACTTGGTGGGCGCGAACATCAGCGAGAACATGGTCGCCAGGATGACGCCCATCAGCCGCCACACCGGGCCGCTGGCGACACCGGCAACACGCTTGCGCCGCAACATGATGAACATCGCGGTGAACAGGCACAGCGCGCAGATCAGGAAACCGAACCGCCGCGACAGCGAGCCGTCGACCGTCGGCAGGATCAGGTAGTAGTAGCGCAGGTTCTCGGTGTACCAGGCCTGGCTGGGGCCGATCGCGGTGCGAACCCTGGTGGCTTCCAGCACCGCTCGGATGGTCTGGTCGGAGAACACCACGGTCAGGATCACCGCTCCGGCGGCCAGCAGCGGCGCCACCAGCGGCCAGGTGCCGTGAATACGGTGACGACGCACCAGAATCCGCAGCAGCGGACGGCCGCCGGCCAGCAGCGCGGCCACCGCGATCAGCCCGGTGGGCTGGATGCCCAGGGTGAAGGCCGCGCAGATGATCGCCAGCGCTGCCGGGGTGAGCCGGCTGGAGATGATCGCCCGCTCCACCAACACCCAGGTGATCAGCGCGCCGACGGCGATGATTCCCTCGGGGCGCAGGCCGTTGTTGAACGGCATCCAAGCCGCCAGCAGCACCAGGCCGGCGGCCCACAGCGCGGGCTTGCTGGCCGCCACCGCGGGACCGAACCGGGGCAGCACCTCGCGGCTCAGCAGCAGCCAGCACACCAGCCCGGCGACCAGGTCCGGCAGCCGGATCCAGATGCTGGCGTCGGACACGTGCGTCATCAGCGCCAGCAGGTTGTAGTACCAGCCGAACGGGTCTTCGGGGCTGCCGAACCACCGGAAGTAGTTGCTCATATAGCCGGCGTGATCGGCCACCCGGGCCATCCCCAGGATGTAGCCGTCGTCGGAGGAGTTCGCGCCGATCACGTACCAGAGCAGGAAGCCGAAGACCACCGCCACGTCGGCCAGCGAGAAGAATCGCCACCGGCTCGGGATCAACCGGTGCATCCGGTGCCCGTCGAGCCGGTCCAGGCGCCACAGCGCCAGCACCGCGATCACGGTGGCCAGGATGGCGGCGTAGATCGCGGCCCGCTTGAGCGCCGTGGGCTTGGTGGAGAACCGGGTGTCGATGTCGGCGGTCAGCGACAGCCCGGCCGGGGCGGGACCGGCCAGATCGGTGAACACCCCGACGATCTGCGGGCGCAGGTTCGGGTCGGGCCAGCCGTAGCGCTGGGTGATCCCGCCGATGGTGGCGAAGGTTCCGGCGTGCGACGAGGTGACCTCGATATCGGTGCAGCCGGGGCCTTCCACCTTGGCCCGCGGCGCGGTGGCCAGCACCACGTTGCGGTCGGTGACGTCCACCCGCTTCTCGGTGACGGTGATGAACAGCCCGTTGAGCGCGGCGTCCTTGCCCTTGGCCGGCGCGGTGGCCAGCAGCGTGCCGCCCTCAGCGGGCAGTGCGCGCACCAGCGCGCACGGCGCCTTCACCGTCATCGAGATCGGGGTCTGCGAGATCAGCGGTGCGGTCACACTGCTCAGCTCGCCGTGCTGCGGCCAGTTCAGCGTGGCGGTGGTCTGCACCACCGGCAGCAGCGGGGTGGCCACCGACAGCAGGAAGCCCACCAGGCCGGCGACGACGGCCACCCAGCGGGTCAGTTTCACCTCGCGCGTCATGGCAGTGCTCGAATCGGTCCGGGCCGGCTCCAGCCGGTAACAGTGACAGTGCCCTGCTCGATGACGGCGTCCGGCGCGTCCTTCGCGGGGATCAGACGGTGGTAGGCCTCCACCGCACCCCAGTCGCGATACCAGTCATTGCGCAGGTAGGTCGGGACGGTGGTGGTCCAGAGCATGGCTTGGGTGATCATGAACGGCCCGCCGTCCTCGGCCGACTGCCACAGGTTCGACGACGCCGCGGTCTGCTTGTGATCGGGCATGATCCGGTACTCCGGCAGCTCGGCGATGCCCAGGTGCTCGGAGAACGGCCGTTGGCACGGGAAGTTCGCCGCGACGGCGATGTCCATCAGCACCGGGGTCTGCGAGCCCATCAACTCGCTGATGGTCTTGACCACCGGCACCCGGGGCGGGGTGAAGGCGATCCACTGCTCGGTGGACAGGTTCGGGTCGTTGGCGACGATCCGAACGGTGTCGGTGCCCGGCGGCGCCCACGCCAGCGGGAAACGCAGGTTGCGCCAGGAGTTCTGCGGCCCGATGTCGATCGGCTCCACCTCTCCCTGGGCCTGCACGGTGCCGTCTTCGGCGGTGATACCCCACTGAAGTTTCAGCGGCTGGCCGTAGTCGAGCTTGCCGTCCTCGCCGTGCGACCAGATGGCGCCGGCGGCGGTGACCACGACGATCGGGGCCCGGTCCGGCGACTGCTCCGGCAGCCGGTACCAGACCGAGGTGGCGTGCGCTGCGACCTGCTCGTGATAGGAGCCGAGCACCGGGGTGACGGCCGGGTCCAGCCCGAACGGCAGCGCCACCCGGGAGCCGTTCACCCCGTCGGGGGCGTCGTCGGGGATCTTGCCGCCGGCCGTACCCGCGGCGTCGCTCTGGTTGGCGCTGGGCTTGTTGGGGGAGGCATCGGCGTTGGGCACGCCGGGCTTGGCGATGACGGCCAGCGAGGTCAGGTCGTCGTCGACGGCATTGGGGTCGAAGCCGTACGGGTCCGAACCACCCAGCGGGCCGAGCTCGCCGTAGGTCTGTCCCGGAACCGGTTGCAGCAGTCCGGCATTGACGTCGGGCTCGGCCAGCACGTCGTCGGCCATGGCGCAGGAGGACAGGCCGGAGAAGAGAGCGTCGGCGTTGGCCCGGGCGGTGGTGTAGGCCGGGTAGCGCCCCGCGGCGGCCTTGGCCATCGAGCCGACCATCAGCAGCACCATCAGGCTGGCCACGATCAGCAGCGGAGTGGAGGCCAGGATCCGGTTGCGCCGGTTGGGCGTCACCTCGGTGTGCCCGGCGTAGTCCAGCCGGAAGTGCTGCCAGCCGGCCAGCAGGCCGGTGGCGATCGAGGCCGCCAGGAACATCGAGGTCACCGGGCGGCTGGCGATCACCGGCGGGATGTCGAACCACGGAACCCCGTAGCCGCCGACGTAGAACCAGCCGTTGACCCCCGAGGTCGCCACGGCCACCAGGAACAGCAGCGCGGTCACATACAGGGTCATGTTGCGTCGGCTGTGCAGCCCGACCCGGGCGAAGGTGAACGCGGTGAGCGCCGCCAGCGCCCCGGCCAGCCCGGCGAACCCGCCGAACTGCACCGCCCACTTGGTCGGGGTGAACGTCAGCAGCAGCAGGCCCACCGCGGTGGATCCGATCAGCCGCCAGGCCGGGCCGCTGGCCACCCCGTTGATCCGGCCGCGCCGCAGCAGCACCACCAGCATGGCGAACATACAGAACAGCAGCACCAGCACGGCGAATCGGCGGGTCAGCGAGGCGTCGACGTTCTCTTCGACGGTCAGGAAGTAGTACCGCAGGAACTCCTGGTACCAGGCGATGGTCGGGCCGACCACGTACTTGATCCGGGCCGATTCGGCGACCGCGGCCAGTGTTTGGGACCGGCACACCACCACGGCGATCACCGAGCCGGCCGCGGCCAGCACTGCCAGTGGAGCCAGCAGGCCGTCGCTGCCGCGGCGCTGGCGGATCACCGCCCCGATGGCTCGGGAGCCGGTGAGCAGGGGAGCCAGTGCGATCAGTCCGTGCGGGGCCAGCGTGGCGGTGAAGACCGCCACCAGGACCGCGCACGCGGTGGGCACCAGCCGTCGGGTGGCGATGGTGCGTTCCACCAGCACCCAGACTCCCAGGGTGCCCAGCGCGATCAGCGGTTCGGGGCGCAGGCCGTTGTTGAACGGCAGCCAGGCCGCCGCGAACATGGCCGCGGCGGTGAACACCGCCACCCGGTTGCCGGAGAGCCGGCCCAGCCGGGGCAGGATGCGGCGGCTGATGATCAGCCAGCAGGCCACCCCGGCCAGCGTGGCGGGCAGGCGCATCCACACCCCGGCGGTGCTGATCGTGCTCAACTGGCCCAGCAGCGCCGGGTACCAGTCGAACGGGGCCTCGCTGGTGCCGAAGAACCGGTAGTAGTTGGCCACGTAGCCGGCGTGCGCGACGTTGCGCGCCATCGTGAGGTTATAGCCGTCGTCGCTGGAGATGGCGCCGATGACGTGCCACAGCGCCAGCGTGCCGACGACGCCGATGTCGGCCAGCCAGGTGATCGGGTTGGCCTTGAAACAGTGCCGCCAGCTGCGCGGGGTGCGGTGGCATTGCCGCCGGTCCAGGACGGCCAGGGCCAGGATCGATGCCAGCACCGCCAGCACGCCCAGGGCCATCACGGCAGCCTTGAGGGTGGTGGGGTTGGTGATGAACCGGGTGTCGACGTCGATGCGGGCGTTCAGGCCCGGCTGCGGGCCGATCTTCAGCTCGGTGAAGACGCCGCCGATCTGCGGCTTGTTCTCCGGTGGCAGGGTGCCGGCCGCGCCGGGGATGCCGACGAAATCCGCGCCGACCTCGCCCGCGTTGGCCCACAGGTGCAGTTCGGTGCAGTCAGCGATTTTGGCGCGGGGAGCGGCCGCGGCCACCTGGTCGCGATAGGCGGCGAACACGGCGGTCTTATTGGCCCGCACGAACAGGCCGTGCGCGGTGGCGTCGACGCCGCCCGCCGGCACGGTCGACAGCACCAGGCCGCCGTTGACGCCCAGGGTGGCCATCGCCGAACAGGGGATGGTGATGTTGAGGCTGCGGGGCGCACCGGACACCAGCGGAGCGGTGACGTCGCTGACGTGGCCGTCGGCGTTGAGACCCTGGGGCCAGGCGATGGTGGCGGTGGTCTGTTTGACCGGGAGCAGCGGCGTGATGCCGCACAGCAGCACGCCGGTGACGCCGGCCACCACCGCGATCAGCCGGGCGATCCGATAGCGCTGCTTAGGCTGATCGTAGGTGGAGGACACGAGCCTCGATGTTAGGCGACCGCGTCGACGCCGCGGCGGACCATACGCAGAGTTGCCCGGCTTTGAGCGACAACCCACGTCATGTCGGGTGCAGGACGAGGTGCGCCGGGTTACGGGCCGAGGTCCTGGCCCGCGGCCTCGGCGCGCAACGCCATCACCCGCTGGTGAATCCGGTACTCGGTACTCCGCGGCATCGACGCGGGCCCGTAGCGGCCCCGCCCGCGCCGGAACACCCGGCCGTGTTCGCGTTCCCAGCGCAGGGCATCCGAGATCGCCTTCGACGGCCGCCCCGCGACGCTGAAGCCTCGCGAGTCCAGCTCCGCGGCCAGCTCGTTGATGCTGCACGTCCCGTAATGGAACAGGTGGTGGGTCAATATGTAGCGCAGTTCGATGCCGCGCAGTGATCTCCGGTTCGTCATGTGGCGAACCCTGGCACCCCGGTCCGACAGGGCAGGCAGTTGTCGCTCAGAGCCGGGCAACGCTCACATGCCTCGGCTCCGGTGACGGGCGGGGCGAGTGGGGCGGGTGACCCGGATCAGTGCCGCAGCGGCGCCGGGCTCCACAGCCCGGAGCGCACGGCGGTGCCCAGATCCAGATTCGCCGGTGTGGCCGCGGGGTAGTACGGCGTCAACTGCTGCAGGGCGCCCCAGTCGCGGAACCAGTCGTGGTTCAGATAACTGGGCACCGTGGTGGCGCGCACCAGCAGCTCGGTGATGCCCAGCGGGCCGCCGCCGTTGTTGTCCATCACCGGAGAGTTCGCCTCGGCGCCGAACCGGTCCGGCAGGATCCGCCACTTCGGCACCTCGGTCACCCCGTTCTGGTGACCGAACGGACGCTGGCAGGGGAACGCCAGGCCGACCAGCCAGTCCAGCAGCACCGGGTCCTGCGAGCCCACCACTTCCTGCAGGGTGCGCAGCTGCGGGACGCGCGGCGGCGTCACCGCGATCCAGTGCTGCGGGGCCAGGTCGTCGTCGCGGACCACCAACCGGATGCGGGTGGCCTCGGCGGGGATCGTCGACATCGGCGCGCGCAGGTTGCGCCAGGCCGGGACCGCGCCGATGTCACCGAAGTCCACGGTGCCGCCCGGCTTGTCGGCCTCGGCCCCGGCATCGGTGGCCCACTGCGCGGTGACCTCGCCGCGGTCGAAGCGGCCCGCGGCCGCCACCACCAGCAGCGGTCCGGCGTTGGCCCGGTCGGCGGGCAACCGGTACCAGGCCGAACGCAGCAGCGCGGGCACCTGAATGCCGGCGCGCCAGCTGCCCAGTACCGGCACCCGGGCCGGGTCCAGCTTGTAGGGCAGCCGGGCTCGTGAGCCGTTGATCCCCTCGCCGGAGGTGATGCCACCCTCGGTGCCGGCCTCGCCGCCGGCGACCTGGGCGTCGTCGTCGGCCAGCCGACCCAGCCCGGGCGGGCCGATCATCTGGTCGGCCGAGACGTCGGCGGGGATCCCGTTGGGGGTGAACCCGACCGAGAACGTCGCGCCCAGGGCGTCGTCGACCGGCGAGTCGACCGGGGGGAGTATCCCGGCGGTGGGGTCCTGTTCGACCAGCACATCGTCGGCCAGCCCGCACGTCTTGCCGGTGAGGGCGCCCAGGTTGGAGCGGCCCACCGTCCAGGCCGGGTATTGGCCGAGCATCGAGGCGGTCAGCGACACCACCTCGAACACGATCAGCACCCAGGAGGCGATCGCCAGCGGGTAGCCGGACAGTGCCGCCCAGCGCGGTCGCCGCTCGGCGCCGTTGGCGAAGTGGAACCAGGCCGCCACCAGGGCTGCCGCCACCGTCAGTCCCACGCCGATGGTGGCGAACGCCAGATGCCACTTGGGGAACGCGTTCGACCACGGCACCCCGAAGTTGGAGACGTACCACCAGCCGTTGACGCTGGCGAACGACAGCGCGGTGATGAACAGCACCACCGCGGTGAACAGCATCCGATTGCGCCGCGAGTGCATGGCGGCGGCGCTCACCGCGACGGCGGCCAGTGCACCCAGGGACCCGGCCAGCCCGGCGAACACCCCGAAGTGATGCGTCCACTTGGTAGGCGTGAACATCATCGCGATGAACGAGATGATGGTGATCCCGATGATGCGCCGGCTCGGTCCGGCAGCGGTGCCGGGAATCCGGCCCTTGCGCAGCGCCATCGCCACCGCCACCGCCAGCGCGACACCCAGCGCCAGCACCGGGAACCGGCGCGCCACCGAGCCGTCGGGGGTGGCCAGGAACAGCCGCTCGTAGCGGACGTGCTCCTCGAACCAGGCCAGGCTGGGCCCGACCGCGGACTTCAGCGTGCTGGCCTCGATCTCACCGGCCAGGGTCTGGTCGCGGAAGATCACGATCGCGGTGATGCTGACCGCCGCGGCGATGGGCGCCAGCAGCGGCGCCAGGCCGAACTGCTTGGAGCGCCGGTGCAAGATGGTGCGCAGCGGCCCGATCGCGACCAGCAGCGCACCGATCGACGCGATCCCGGTGGGCCCGGAGAACAACGTCATCGCGCCGATGATGCAGGCGATCGCCAGCGGCAGCAGTCGGCTGGTGGCCACCGCCCGCTCCACCGAGCACCAGGTCGCCAGGATCCCGAGCGCGATGATCGGCTCCGGACGCAGGCCGTTGTTCAGCGGCAGCCAGAACGCCAGGAACATGCCGGCCGCGGTCCAGGCCGCCGCCCGGCTGTGTTTGACGGCGTGGCCCAGGCGGGGGATCACCTCGCGGCTGATCAGCCACCAGCACGCCAGTGCCATGGCCAGGGTGGGTAGCCGCATCCAGATGCTGGAGGTGGACACGTGGGCCCACACCGCGAGCAGGTCGTAGTACCAGCCGAACGGCGCCTCGGGGGTGCCGAACCAGCGGTAGAAGTTGGCCATGTAGCCGGCATGCTCGGAGATCCGCGCCATGGTCAGGATGTAGCCGTCGTCGGAAGTGTTGGCGCCGACGAAGTGCCACCAGACCAGCACGCAGGTGACCAGGGCGTCCAGCGGGGAGGCCGACCACCAGCGGGCCGGCAGGAAGCGCCGGTGCCGGGTGCCGTCGGCGGTGTCCAGGATGTGCAGGGCGATCAGCGCGATGAGTGTCAGCGCCACCCCGAGGATCATCGCGGCCAGCTTGAGGGGGGTGGGGGCGCTGGAGAAGCGGGTGTCGACGGTGGCGGTGAAGTCCAGTCCGTCGGGCGCCGGGCCGGACAGGTCGGTGTAGACCCCGACGATCTGTGGGCGGAAGTCGTAGCCGCTGCGGGTGCCGGTCAGCGGGGAGCCGGGCTTTTCGGCGTTGGGTCCGTAGGTGAGGCCGACGAATTCGGCGGTGACCCGGTCGGCGTGCGCGGTGAAGGTCAGCTTCTGGCAGTTCGGGCCCAGCACCGCCGAAAGCGGCGCCACCACCACCGGCACGTTGCGCACCACCAGAACCAGGTCGTCGTTGACGCGTTCGATGAGCAGTCCACGATCGACGGCCTTGGGGGCCTGTTTGGGCACCGTGGACAGCAGCACCGACTTGGCCGGGGTGAGGCCGGCCGCGGCCTGGCACGGCACGCTGATGTCGAGGTCGGTGGCGACGTAGCCGATCAGCGGTGCCTGCACGCTGGCCAGGGCACCGTTCTGCGGCCAGTTGAGTTCGGCGGTGGTCTGCTTGACCGGTAATAACGGGGTGAGGATCGCCAGGAGGGTGCCCAGGATGCCGGCGACGACGGCGACGGCCCGAGCGATCCGGAAGTCGGCGCGCGTATCGGTCACGGACCAGATGCTATCGGTGCGCTCGACGGCGTCGGTCAGGTGCGGATGGCAAGCACGAACGGGCCGATCTTCTGCACGTGGAACTGCGGCCCGGCGAACAGGGCCGCATCGAGCTCCACGGTGTAGCGGCGCACATTGGGATGGTTGGGGTAGACGTCCTTGGCCAGTCGCAGCGTGTAGCTGTCCCCGGCGCCGGGACGCATCAGAAATACGGTCGGCGCCGGCCACGCCAAGTCGTCGAGCGCGTGGGTGAACTGCTCGGGGGTCTCGAGCTTGGACCAGGCCTCGATCGCGGCGGCGCGCGCGGAGAACTGCGCCAGCGGGTTGGCGTAGTGCGGCGTCAGCCCCTGGAAGCCCCAGTAGGGGTAGTAGGACAGGAAGCTGTAGTCGGCGGTGAGCACCACCGTCTCGTTGCGCGGCTTGCCCGTGGCCGCGGTGATAGCGGCATCAACGGCCTCGTAGTACTTCGCCGCGCCGGGTGGGCGCCGGTCGCCGCGATCGCCGTGGCCGTCGGTGTCGGTGTAGGCGACGGTGATGTCGGGCCGCAGTACCTCGGGAATGTCTTGGCTGAACGCGATCGCCCCGGCCAGCCCCACCGCGGTCGCGACCGGGTAGACGATGGTGTGCCAGCCGTGCGCGGCCCGGCCGAGCGCCTGGGCGCCCTCGATGAAGCCGAACACGCCGGCCGTGGCCAGCAGCACCGTCAGCGTCGGCTGGAGCCGGAAGCTCAGCAGGGTGGTGAGGGCCAGTGTGGACAGCATCGACAGCAGCGACCACAGGTAGACGCCGACGACGCCGATCGCCAGGGCCCCTGCTCGGGTTGACTTGGTGGCCCGCGTCACCAGCCACAGCGTGCCCAGCAGGCACAGTGCTCCCAGCAGCGTGAACTGCAGCATCGGGAAGCTCAGCTCGGCGCCGTCGCCGGGCAGGTAGTGGAAGGCGCTGCGCGACTCGCCGGCCGGGTGGTACAGCGCCTGCCGCAGATAAGGCGTCCAGGTGAGCGACGCGATGGCCGTGGCGATCACGCCGATCACCGCCAGCCGGCCCAGCGGGCTCAGCGCGGCTTTGGCGCCGGCGCGTTTGATCGCCCGCGACGCCGCCAGCAGCGCCGCCATCAGAGTCACCGTGAAGGCGGTGTAGGCCACCAGCAGGGTGTAGAAGGTGGCGGCAAAGCCCAGGAAGACACCGGCACCGACGACTGCGCCCCAGCCTCGGCCGGACGCCCGCAGGCCCGACCAGGTCAGGATCAGCACCGGGGGCAGCAGCACGGTGATCATCGCCGCGTAGGGCTCCGGGGAGCTGTAGGCCAGCGTCACCGCCGCCCCGGCGACGGTGGCCAGCAGCGCGTACTCGAAGCGGAGCATCTTGTTCCACAGCACCAGCGCGACCGCGACGGCCACCGTTATCGAGGTGATCGCCCACGGCTTGTACATCTCCCAGGCCGGCAGCCCGGTCCAGGCCGCGGCCCGCCCGCCGAGCCAGAACCAGCCGGGCGGGTAGAACGGCGGCAGCCCGAGGTAGGTCATGTCGGCCAACGCGGGACTGTCGGTCAGCCGGGTCAGGTATTCGGTGCGGAACTGCTGGTCCACCGAGATTCCGAACAAGTAGAGCTTGGTGGCCCCCAGCGGCATCGCCAGCGTCACCACCGAGAACGCGCTGGCGAACACCACCGCCGCCAGCCAGGCCAGCGCCTGCCGGCCGCGTCGCCACAGCACGGCGGCCGCGGCCAACCCGGCCAGGCAGCAGACCTGCCCGACGGTGGTCAGGGCGTGCAGTTGGTTCGACGACGGGTAGGCCGGCCACTGCACCCGGGCGATCGCCACCAGTGCGACCACCGCGACGACGACGGCGATGATGCCGGCCAGGATCATCTGGGCCACCGCGTTCAGCGCATTACGCACGGCCACCACCAGTCTCAACTTTCACTCGGAAAGAGATATATGCCGATTGCCCGCCTTTGAGCGACAACGATTGTCGCTCAAAGGCGGGCAACTCACCGCAGCCTTCCCCGCCGTGACGTGTGTGACGCACGAGGCTGGCGCGGCTCATCGGCTAGATGGGCAACCGGCGGAAGATCGCCCGCGGGACGTGCCGGAGCACCATCATGACGTAGCGGAACGCCCCTGGCGCCCAGACGATCTCCTTGCCCTTGGCGGCTGCGGTCACCGCCAGTTCGGCGACGTCTTCCTTGTCGACGGTCAACGGTGCTTCCTTGACATGCGCGGAGAACCGGGTGCGCACCTGGCCGGGCCGGATCACCAGCACCCCGACCCCGTCTTCGCGAAGCGCATCGCCCAGGCCGAGGTAGAAGCCGTCGAGCCCGGCCTTGGTGGAGCCGTAGACGAAATTGGTCCGGCGGACCCGCTCACCGGCCACCGAGCTCATCGCGATGATCTGCCCGAAGCCCTGAGTGCCCATCTTGCCGGCGAGCAGCACACCCACCGATACCGCTGCGGTGTAGTTGATCTGCGCGACCTGAACCGCCTTGGCCTGGTTGTGCCAGAGCTCCTCGGCGTCGGCGTCCATGCCGAATGCCACGATCGCCACATCTATATCGCCGGCGCCGAAAGCGGAGTCGATCATCGCCGGGTGGCTCGCGGTGTCCAGCGCGTCGAAGTCGACGATCCGCACCGACTTCGCGCCGGCCGCCTCCATCGCCGCCACGGCGCCGTCCCGGCCGGGATCACCGGGCAGGCAGGCCAAGATCACGCTCGCCGAGGCATTGCGCAGGTAGCGCGCACAGATCGCCAAACCGATCTCGGACGTGCCGCCCAGCAGCAGAATCGACTGGGGGTTTCCGGTTGCGTCGAACACCATCTACAGAAGCTCCAAACGTCGGGCCATATCGGAGGCGAAGATCCCGTCGGGGTCCACCTTGCGGCGCACCGCGATCCATTCGTCGATCCGCGGGTACATGGCGTGGAAATTCTCCGCTGTGGTGCGAGAGTCCTTGGCGGTGTAGAGCCGGCCGCCGAACTCCAGCACACGGCGGTCCAGCTCGTTGAGCAGCTCGTTGACGCCGGGTTTCATCGGGAAGTCCAGGCACACGTTCCAGCCGGGCATCGGGAAGCTCAGCGGCGCTTCGTTTCCCGGTCCGAACAGCTTGAACACGTTGAGCGCCGAGTAGTGCCCGCTGGCCTGGATGTCGATGATGATGCTCTTGAACTCCTCGACAGCCTCGGTGGGCACCAGGAACTGGTACTGGGCGAAACCGGCCGGCCCGTAGCCGCGGTTCCACTCACCAAGTAGGTCCAGCGGGTGATAGAACTGCGTCAGGTTCTGCACCTTGCGGCGATAGTGGCCGCCGCGACGGTAGTACAGCTCACCGATGGCGCTCAGGCTCACCTTGTTCATCAACCCGTTGGGGAAGATGTCGGGCACCGTCATCAGCTGCGGCGCGTCGAACTTCAGCGGATTGCGGGCCAGCTTCTTCGGCAGCTCGTCGCGCAAGGCCAGCCGTCCGCGGGTGATGGTGGCGCGGCCCAGTTTCGGCGGCGGGCTGATCGCGTCGAACCAGGCACTGGAATAGGTGTAGTCGGCTTCGCTGCCGTCGCTGTGGAAGGCGATGGTCTCGTCGAGAGTGGTGGTGTTGTCGCCGTCGTTGATGAAGTACGCCGTCTCGGTCGGCGTCATGGCAATCTTGGCGCGCAGGATGATCCCGGTCAGGCCGTTGCCGCCGACCGTGGCCCAGAACAATGCGGCCTCGTCACCGTCTGGAGTCAGGTGCCGCACCGAACCGTCGGCGGTCAGCAACTCCATCGACACCACGTGGTTGCCGAAGCTGCCCTCACTGTGGTGGTTCTTGCCGTGGATGTCGCAGGCGATCGCCCCACCGATGGTGACCTGGCGAGTCCCGGGCAGCACCGGCACCCACAACCCGAAGGGCAATGCCGCCTTCATCAACTGATCCAGGCTCACCCCGCCGTCGACATCGACGACACCGCGGTCGGCGGAGATCGAGTGGATCCGGTTCAGTGCGGTCATGTCGACCACCAGGCCGCCGCCGTTCTGGGCGTTGTCGCCGTAAGACCGGCCCAGGCCCCGCGCGATCACGCCCCGGCTTCCGGCGTCGGCCGCCCGCGCCACCGCCTTGGCGATGACCTCGACATCCGGGGTCGACAACACCTGCGCCACGCTCGGCGCGGTGCGGCCCCAACCGGTGAGGCGGCGTGGTGTGGTCTGCGGCTCGGTGCTCAACATCGCACATGAGGGTACCGGCAACGCGCCGGATCCTGGTTGCGCGTGACTAATGCGAGCTGTCCCGCTACGATCGCGCAATGCCTGAGACTCCTGCGAGTGAATCTTCGTCTGCCAAGCCCAAGAGCGCGGGTTTTCCGCAATCTTCCACCACCGCGTCGGCGTTGTCGGTGCCCACCATCGCCGCGTTGGCGCTGGCCGTGATCGGCATCGTTTTGGCCATTCTCGGTTGGTTCCACCCGTCGACTAGCCAGAAGTTCTCCGACGACCAGCGCGCCGACGCCAAGGGCAAGATCTGCGAGGCGCAGGCCGTCGTGCGTCAGGGCACCCAGTTCAACACCAACCTGCAGAACCCGGTCCCGGGCGACCTGGCCGGCGACCTGGCGGTGGGCACCAACGCGCGGCTTTCGCTGTTCGCCGGCGGCGCCTTCCTGCACCAGAACCTTGAGGCCAACCCGGCCACCCCGGGCGACCTGTCGAAGGCCGTTGGCGACATGGCTGACACCCTCGAGGCGCTGAGCATCAACTACCTGGCCGGGCACTCGCCCGAGGACGCCGTCCAGCAGCCGCTGCGCGACCAGCTGCGCGGGCAGATCGACGTCCTGGACAACCTCTGCCAGCAGCAGTAATTCAGCAACTATCCGGTTCAGCACCGGTTGCGCCACTGGCGCAGCCGGTGCTGATTCGTTTGGGGGGTTGATGGGATGCGGGGGCCGGACATCGTGACCTGAGAGGTCAGGTGCGCGCGGGCGGCTGGGTCCTGGATGCCGAAGCTATGTGATCGGGGTCAGGCCCGTTGGCGGTCAGTACCTTTCACCGTTGCGTAGCCCCCGCGGGCCCTGGCCGCCGGGTCTCTACGACTTGCCCGACGTCAATTCGGCTGCGTCCGTCCAGCTCCGCGCGTAGCCGCTCTAGTGCGCGAACTTGTTCGTAACAAGAGTGTTGTGCCAGAAGGCATTCCAGGTGTTACTCAACGTCGGGCTTTGCCGCGTCACGCGGCCCGCGCCGAGGCGACGGAGTGCAGGCTGCCGCGGCCGGCAATCGGCCCGCCGCCACTGTGCAGTGACCGGTAACGCTGCACGCACTCAGCAAATTCTTCGCCCTCGCCCGGTATTTGCTGAGCGATGCAGAATGTCCATTAACCTGGCATCTACCTGTGAGAACCGGAATGCCCCGATTCGTAGTAAGCCTACTTATGGAGTATCGCTAACCGAAATACGCGGCCACAAGTTCATTTACAGCGCCAGAGTCTGTCCGGGTGGAAAAGGGTTGACGGAGCCAGAATCACTGTTAACGTAGCGTTTCATCACGCTCACTGTGCTGTCGTTGTGCGCCAGCTAAGTCCGACCAAAGGGGAGACGGGTCATGGCTAGTCATCGTCAAGGGGGATCTAAGGCTCGTCGTAGCCGCGTATTCGGCGCTGGAACTGCGGTGAGCGCATTCCTGACGTTCGGCATGGCACCACTGGCGGCGTCGCCCACCGCGCACGCCGACATCGAAGACGTGTGGGTCGATCTGTTCGGTCCTGACCTGGGGACGGCCGTTGCCGATCTGAGCGCCGACTGGGGCGACCAGGCCGCCTGGGCGGTGGTCTTCGATCCGGGGAGTTGGACGCCGTTCTTCGACGGCCTGGGTGAGCCGGCCATGTGGGATGCGATTCTTGCGGATCTGAATCTGGCTGGTATCGGGGCGGCCTCGCTGGATCTGCCCGGCTCGGCCGATGCGTCCTTCAATTGGGCTGACATCAATTGGCTGATGCCGTTCGGAAACGGTGCGGACGGCACGGCCACCAACCCCGACGGTGGCGCCGGCGGCTGGATCTACGGCAATGGGGGCGCGGGTTGGGACGCCGACGGCACCGGCGCCAGCGACGACGGTGGTAACGGTGGCCAGGGCGGTCTGTTCGGCGGCGACGGTGGCGCCGGCGGTGATGGCGTCGACGGTGGTGATGGTGGCGATGGTGGTGCCGCGGGTCTGTTCGCCTGGTTCAGCCACGGCGGTGACGGTGGCGCCGGCGGCGACGCGACCACGGTCGGTGGTGTCGGTGGTACCGGTGGCATCGGTGGCGATGCTGCGCTGTGGGGCCTGTTCAGCACGGCGGGCGTCGGTGGCCAGGGCGGTGACGGGGTTGCCGGCGCGGCCGGGTTGGCCGGCAGCTTCGCCAACGGTGGCGATGGCAACGGCGGCAACGGCGGCAAGGGTGGTGCCGGCGGTAACGGTGGTGCTGGCGGCCGGGGTTCGTACTGGTTCGGCGCCGGCGGCAAGGGTGGCGCGGCTGGCGACGGTGGGAACGGTGGCGCCGGCGGCGCGGGTGCCGACGGTGCGGACGGCACCAGTCTCGACCTTGACGGCACCGGTGGCGGCAATGGTGGGTTAGGCGGCAACGGCGGCGCGGCCGGTACTGCCGGTGCCGGTGGGGCCGGTGGCTGGTTCATGGGCAGCGGTCCTGCGGGCGCGACCGGCACGGAGGGCGTCGGCGGACTCGGCGGCAACGGTGGTGGCGGTGGCGACGGCCTCGACGGCGCGGCCGGCAATGCGGGCACGGCGAGTAGCCCGGACGGTACAGCCGGTCAGGCCGGCGGCAACGGTGGTGACGCCGGGCATGCCGGTGCCGGAGGTCAGGGCGCTGGTGGTCAGGCCGGTAGCGGCACGGCGGGCGTGGCCGGTAAGGGCGGCAGCGGTGGTGCCGGTGGTGCGGGCTATGACGCGGCGACGGACTCGACTGCGGCGGCCGGTACGGCTGGCGGCAATGGCGGCGCCGGCGGTGACGCCGGCCTGGGTGGTCTGCAAGCCGACGGCACCACGCGCGGGGCTGCGGGCACGGCCGGCCTCGGCGGCAACGGTGGCGACGGTAAGGACGGTGCGGCCGGTGCCGCGGGCACCGCACTGACGCCGGACGGCAAGGCCGGTGGCGCCGGCGGTGCCGGCGGCAACGGTGGGCAGGGTGGCCTTGAGGTCGACGGCACCACGCGCGCTGTGGACGGCGTCGGTGGTGACGGTGGCGCGGGCGGCAAGGGCGGCGCCGGCTACGACGCGCTGGGTGCTGGTGCAGGGCAGGGCATTTCGGGCGGCAATGGTGGTGCCGGCGGCGACGGAGGTGTCGGGGGCACCGGTTCGACGGCGGGCACTCACGGCGTCGGGGGTGTCGGTGGCAAGGGTGGTTCGGGCACCGACGGCGCCAATGGCGGGGCCGGAACCGCCGGGGATGCCACCAACCCCGATGGCGGCGCGGGCGGCAACGGCGGCAACGGCGGTAACGCCGGCGTGGGCGGCGCGGGTGGCAGCTCCGGCAATGGCAATCATGCTGCGACCGGTACCAGCGGTTCGGCCGGTAAGGGCGGCAATGGTGGCATCGGCGGCGCGGGCTATGACGCTGCCTCCGACTTGGCCGCGGCGGCGGGTGCTGCAGGCGGCAATGGTGGTGTCGGCGGTAACGCCGGTGTCGGCGGTATGGAGGCCGACGGTTCTCGCGCGGCTGCGGGCACTGCCGGTGTCGGCGGCAACGGTGGTGACGGCAAAGACGGCCAAGACGGTGCCGCGGGTACCCAGGCCAACCCGGACGGCACCGCCGGTCAGGCCGGCGGCGCCGGGGGTAACGGCGGCCAGGGCGGCCTGAAAGCTGACAACACGCGGGCCGCTGACGGCGACGGCGGTGACGGTGGTGCCGGCGGCAAGGGCGGTGCCGGCTACGAGGGCCAGAACGCGGTGGCTGCGGGCGCGGCCGGGGAGAACGGCGGCAACGGCGGTGCCGGTGGTGCCGGTGGTGTCGGCGGAACCGGCACCAACGCGGGAACGCACGGCGCCGGTGGCGAGGGCGGTAACGGTGGGTCCGGTGGCGACGGCGCCACGGGCGCGGCCGGTGCGGCCGGCACCGCAACCCATGTGGACGGTGCGGCAGGTCAGACCGGTGGCGCCGGTGGTAACGCCGGCAAGGGCGGCGCCGGCGGCGACAACGGCGATGGAACCAACGCCGGCAGCGGCACCGACGGTTCGGCCGGCGCGGGCGGTAAGGGCGGTGCCGGTGGCGCCGGCTTCGCCGGTGTCGACGGCACCACCGGACGTGTGGACGGCACCAACGGTGGCGCCGGTGGCGCCGGTGGTGACGGCGGCCAGGGCGGTCTGGAAACCGACGGAACACGTGCCGCCCAGGGCGATGGCGGCAACGGTGGCGCCGGCGGTAAGGGCGGGGCGGGCCTCGCGGGCGTCACCGGAGCCGCACCGGGTGGCAGCGGCACCAACGGTGGGGCCGGCGGTAACGGTGGTGCCGGTGGTGCCGGTGGGCAGGGCACCAACGACGGCACGGCCGGTGCGGGTGGCGTCGGCGGCAATGGCGGTAACGGTGGCGCGGGTGCCGCGGGTTCGACCGGTGTCGATGGCACGGCCGGCAACGCGAACGGCACCGCCGGCGGTAACGGTGGTGCCGGTGGTAACGCCGGCAAGGCTGGGACCGGTGGCGCCAATGGCGACGGCGTGGGCAAGGCCCTCGATGGAACCGCTGGTACAGCCGGTGTGGGTGGTGCCGGCGGCCAGGGCGGTAAGGGCTTCGATGGTGCCAACTCCACCACCGCGGGCGTTGCCGGTGGCAATGGCGGCACCGGCGGCGCCGGTGGTAACGGTGGCCAGGGCGGCCTGAACACCAACGGCAGTCATGCTGCGCAGGGCAATGGTGGTGCCGGTGGTGCCGGTGGTAAGGGTGGTGCCGGGTATGACGCGGTTAGTGCTGGTGCGGCGGCCGGCACGTCGGGCACCAATGGTGGCGCCGGTGGTGACGGTGGTGCCGGCGGTAGCGGCACCGTTGCGGGTGCGCACGGCGTCGGTGGTGTGGGTGGCAATGGTGGTTCGGGTTCTGATGGCGCCAATGGCGGTGCTGGTACCACGGGCACCGCGCAGGACCGCACCGGTGGTGCGGGTGGCAATGGTGGCGATGGTGGTAACGCCGGTGCCGGTGGCGCCGGTGGTAGCTCGGGCGCGACCAACGCCGCCAGCGGCACCAATGGTTCGGCCGGTAAGGGCGGTAACGGTGGCGCCGGTGGGTCCGGGTATGACGCCGCTACGGATGCGACTGCTGCGGCAGGTACCTCGGGTGGCAATGGTGGTGTCGGTGGTAACGCCGGGCATGGTGGTCTGCAGGTCGGTGGCGGCCACGCCGCTGATGGCACGGCCGGTGTCGGCGGCAATGGTGGTGGCGGTAAGGACGGTGCCGCGGGTGCGGCCAGTCATACC
>NZ_AUWR01000038.1 GCF_000455125.1 Mycobacterium sp. UM_WGJ | reverse complement strand
TGACTCAGGACACTAGAGGCCCGCGCGTTCAGATTGCGCGCAGGGCTGTGGATAAGTTCCGCCCGCAGCCCTGCGCGCAATCTCACGCGACGAAGGACGCGACGACGCACGCGGCGACGCTGCTACGACCAGCTGGGCAGCCAGATCTCCATGTTCCAGGTCGCCGGGGAGATCGGCACCCCGGTCAGAATCGGATACAGCCAGGCGAAGTTGGTCAGCACCAGGGCCACGTAGCACGACACCGCAAGCAGACCGAGCGCCCACCGCTCCTCGGTACGGGTTCTGCCGTTGTTGATGATGTCGACGCAGATCAGGGCCAGCAGCATCGCCAGAAACGGCGCCATCGGCACCGCGTAGAAGAAATACATCTGCCGGCCGATGCCGGCGAACCAAGGCAGCCAACCAGCGCAGTAGCCCGTCAGCGCCGCGGCGTAGCGCCAGTCGTGGCGCACCAGGCTGCGCCACAATGCGTAGCCCAGCACCGGCACGGCCAGCCACCACATCGCCGGCGTGCCCACCAGCATCACCGCCTTGACGCAGGACTGCGCGCCGCAGCCGGGCACGTCGTGCTGGTCGATCGCATAGAGCACCGGGCGCAGCGACATCGGCCACGTCCACGGCTTGGACTCCCACGGGTGGTGGTTGCCGGCGGCGTTCGTCAGCCCGGCATGGAAGTGATACGCCTGGTAGGTGTAGTGCCACAGCGAGCGCAGCGCGTCGGGAATCGGGAACCGACTCTCGAAGCCGATCGACTGGCCGACTTCATGGCGGTCCACGCCGGTCTCGGAGGCGAACCATGGCGCGTACGACGCCAGATACACCCCGAACGGGATGAGCGCGAACACATACGCCGTGGGACCGACGTCGCGGCGCAGCGTCCCCAGCCAAGGCCGCCGCACCCGGTACTGCCGGCGGGCGGCCACGTCGAACGCCAGCGACATCGCCGCGAAGAACACCACAAAGTACAGGCCGGACCACTTGGTGGCGCAGGCCAAGCCGAGCAGCACCCCGGCGCCGAAGCGCCACCAGCGCACCCCGAGTCGAGGGCCCCACGGGGTTGCGCCGCAGCGGCCTTCGGTCAGCACGGTATGCATCCGCATCCGCACCTGGTCGCGGTCGACGATCAGTGCCCCGAACGCGGCCACCACGAAAAACGTCAGGAAGCCGTCCAGCAGCGCCGTGCGCGCGGCGACGAAGCTGACCCCGTCGCCCACCAGCAGCAGCCCGGCGATCCCGCCGGCCAGCGTCGAGCGGGTCATGCGCCGCACGATCCGCACCAGCAGCGCTATTGCCAGCACGCCGAGCAGTGCGCTGGTGAACCGCCAGCCCAGCCCGTTGTAGCCGAACAGCGCCTCACCGATCGCGATCAGCTGCTTGCCCACCGGCGGGTGCACCACCAGGCCGTAGCCGGGATTGTCCTCGACCCCGTGGTTGTGCAGCATCTGCCAGGCCTGCGGCGCGTAGTGCTTCTCGTCGAAGATCGGGGTGCCGGCGTCGGTCGGCGTGTAGAGGTTGGAAAACCGGGTCACCGCGGCCAACAGCGTGACTGCCGCGGTGACGGCCCAGCCCCGGACCCGGTCGGTCGGGCCGAAATCGGCGACCGGCACCAGCAGCCCCGGGCTGATCACCGGAGCAGAGCGCTCCGGCACGGCCGCGGGCCTGGTAGCGGTCGGAGCGCTCATTCCGACGATCGTAGGCTGTGCGCCATGCCCGATGGTCGATTGCTGCTGGGTGCCACCCCGTTGGGCCAGCCCGGTGACGCGTCGTCGCGGCTGGTCGAAGCGCTGCGTACCGCTGATGTCGTGGCCGCCGAGGACACCCGCCGGGTGCGGACGCTGGCCAAATCTCTCGATGTGCAGATTGCCGGCCGGGTGGTCAGCCTGTTCGACGCCAACGAGGCGACGCGGGTCCCGACCCTGCTTGCCGAGATCGAGGCCGGCGCCACCGTGCTGGTGGTCAGCGACGCCGGGATGCCGCTGATCAGCGACCCGGGCTACCGCCTGGTGTCCGCGTGCGCCGAGGCCGGGCTGGCCGTGACCTGCCTGCCCGGGCCATCGGCGGTGACGACCGCCCTGGCGCTGTCCGGGCTGGCCTCGGAGCGGTTCTGCTTCGAGGGCTTCGCGCCCCGCAAGCAGGCGGCGCGCCGGGCGTGGCTGGCTTCGTTGGCCGACGAGCGGCGCACCTGCGTGTTCTTCGAGTCGCCGCGGCGGCTGGCCGACTGCCTGCGTGACGCGGTCGCCGAACTCGGCGGGGACCGTCGCGCAGTGGTCTGCCGGGAGCTGACCAAGACCCACGAAGAGGTGCGGCGCGGGACGCTGACCGAGCTGGCCGGCTGGGCCGTCGACGGCGTGCTGGGGGAGATCACCGTGGTGTTGGCGGGCGCGACCCCGCGCGCTGACCTGGCGACGCTGGTGGACGAGGTGAACCGGCTGGCGGGCGAAGGCATGCGGGTCAAGGATGCCTGCGCGCAGGTGATCGCCGACGTGCCCGCCGCGGTGTCGCGACGCGAGCTGTACGACGCGGTGCTGCGATCCCGCCAGTAGGGGATATCGGATTCTCCTGTGCGCCGTTAGGCTTTGCTGATGTAGCTGCTCGGGCTCGAAGAGGACGCGGATGACGTCGAACGACAGGACTGAAACGACACCGCTGAAGGTTGCGCTGACCGTCGTCGGGCTGATCTTCGTCGTCGGGATCTATCCGCTGACCGTGCTCTGGCCGGCGGGCTGGGCCTGGGGCCATGCCGGCGCGGATTCGTCGCACTATCTGGTGATGATCCTGGGCATGTACGCCACGCTCGGGGTGTTCCTGCTGTTCGCCGCACGTGATCCGCTGGCTCATCGCAGCCTGATCTGGTTCACGGTGGCCTCCAGTGTGGTGCACGCCGCGATCATGACGGCGCAGGCGATCGGCGACCCGGCCGAACGTGGTCATCTGGCCGGTGACGTGCCCGCGTTGGTGATCGTGGCGCTGGTGCTGGCGCTGCTGATGCCGCGCCGCGGCGCAACCGTGTAGTGCGTCTACGACGCGGTGCTGCGTTCCTGGGACTGGCCGTCGGCGACGATCGGGGCGGCCTTGTGCAGGCACTCCTGCCACTCGGCGTCGACGTCGGAGTCCGCGGTGATACCGCCGCCGACCCCCAGCACCGCGCCACCGGCGGCGTCGAACTCCACGGTGCGGATCGCGACGTTGAGTTCGCAGCCGGCCACCGGCGACGCCAACCCCACCGTGCCGCAGTACGCCCCGCGACGCGCGGGCTCCCACTCCGAAAGTAGCTGGCGGGCACGGTGTTTGGGGGTCCCGGTCACCGACGCGGGCGGGAACGTCGCATCCAGCAACTCCGCCATGGCCAGCTGCTCGGGCAACCGGGCCGAGACCGTCGACACCAGATGCCACACCCCGGGGGCCGGCCGCACCGCCAACAGCTCGGGCACGGTGACCGTGCCGGTGATCGCCACCCGGCCCAGGTCATTGCGGACCAGGTCCACGATCATGATGTTCTCCGCGACGTCCTTGGTCGAAGCGCGCAGCGCCGACGGGCGGGCGTACAGCGGCAGGGTGCCTTTGATCGGGCTGGAGTCCACGACCTGACCGCGGCGGCGCAGGAACAGCTCCGGTGACAGCGAGGCCACCGCGCCCCAGTCGCCGGCGACGTAGGCGGCACGCGCGGGGCCGGTGCGCGCCACCGCGTCGGCGAAGAAATCCAGTGGGGCGCCGCTGACGGCTCCGGTGAAGCGGGTGCACACGCAGGCCTGATACACCTCACCGGACCGGATAGCCTCCAGGCAGGCCAGCACTCCGGCGCGGTGCGCTTGGCGGTCCGGAGTCTCCCAATAGATGCGGTATCCCCGCGCCGGGGCGGGCGTCGTCAGCGCCTCGGCCAGCCAACCCGGCATGGCCGCTCCGGACAGGCTTTCGAACCACCACTGCCCGTCGGTGTTGTCCTGACGCAGCACGCAGTCAGTCCAGCCGCCGGCGGCTTCGGGGATGCGAGGCCCCAGGCCGTCGGCGCCGGCATCGGGGTAGGACAGATAGCCGATCCAGCCGCCGCCCACCACACCGGGTCCATGCGGGGCATTCGGGGCATTCGGGGCACAAAACACCTGGTCGGGGCCCACCGGCTTCACGGCCACGCTGGGGGCGATCACCGCCTGGGACCCGAACCACTCGCCGGTCAGAGCGGCCGGCGGCGGCAGCCCGCGTCGGTCGGTCGCATCGCCGACTGCGCGCAGCACCGCCGGGGCTGCCCCCAAGTCGCCGAGCCGCTCGATTCGCACGGCACTAGCTTGTCAGACGTCGGCGCCTCGGGTGATCTCACGGGCGGCCGCCACCGCCGCCAGCTTGTCCGGGTTGCGCATGGCGTAGAAGTTGGTGATCAGCCCGTCGACGATCTCGAAGGTGAATACACCCTCCAGACGGTCGGCGCGGTAGAACAGCACCGCGGGTGCGGAGTTGCAGACGCCCATGTCCACCCGGACGTCGGGCATCTGCGTCCCCTGCCGCAGCAGCCCGATAACCGTGCGGGCCACCTTGTCGGCACCCACGACCGGCCGGCGGGCCGCGCTGGCTTTGCCGCCGCTATCGGCAGTCCACACCACATCCGGCGCCAGCATCGACAGCACGGTGGTGATGTCGCCGCCCGCCGCCGCGGCCATGAACTCCGCGGTGACCCGCGCGCTCTCCTCCGGGTCGACCGGAGCGTAGCGCGGCCGCCGCGCCTGAACGTGGTTGCGCGCCCGGTGCGCGACCTGGCGGGCCGCGGCCGCGGATTTGCCGACCGCGGCCGCGATCTCGTCATAGTCGAAACCGAACACTTCGCGCAGCACGAACACCGCGCGCTCCTCGGGGCGCAGCGTCTCCAACACCACCAGCATCGCCATCGACACCGATTCGGCCAGCACGACATCGGCCGAGGGATCGTGCTCGGTCAGCAGCAGCGGCTCAGGCAGCCACGGCCCGACGTACTCCTCGCGGCGCCGAGCGCCGGCCCGCAGCGCGTTGAGCGCCTGACGGGTGACCAGGCTGGCCAGGTACGCCTTGACATCGCGGACTTCGGCCAGGTCCACCTCAGCCCAGCGCAGGTAGCTGTCCTGCAAGACGTCGTCGGATTCGGTTGCCGAGCCAAGGATCTCGTAGGCGATGGTGAACAGTAGCGGCCGGAGCTCGGTGAACCGCTGGGCTTGAGCAGCGGTTCCAGCTTCGCCTCTCCTTCGTCGAGGCTCGCTGAACCGCTGGGTTTGACCGTTTGTCACACCGCGGCCCCCCGTTCCGCCTGGCCCTGTGCGATGCGGCCCGCACGGGCGCCGGCCTTCATCCAACGGTACGAGCCCGGCTTGGCGGCCTCGCCCCGAATCCACGTGACCGTGTATTTGCAGATCGCCTCCTTGACCACGGCGCCAAGCCGGCCGCCGACGAACGCCTTGATCGGGGTGTCATCGCGGCGGGACAACTGCACCGTGGCCGCGTCGCGTCCCACGCTGATGCACTGGGCGGCGAACGCCTGGTCCAGCGCGACCGGCGAGGTCCCGGCGATGCGGGCCAGCACGGTGTCGGCGGCCTGAGCGCCCAGTGGCAGGGCGGCCTGGCAGCTCATCCGCAATGGCTGGCCCGAGGGGGCGACGGCATCTCCGGCCGCCATGATCCACGGGTTGTCGATACTGGTCAGAGTTTCATCGGTGAGCAGCCGACCCAACGCGTCGGTGGCCAGTCCACTGGCGGTGGCCAGGTCCGGCACGCCGAACCCTGCCGTCCAGACCGTCACCGCGCTGGGCAGCACGGTGCCATCACGCAGCACCAGAGCGTCGGCGCGCACTTCGGCGACGACCGCCTCGCGCACATCGACACCCAGCTTGCGCAGCGCCTTGACCACCGAGCGTCGGCCCGCCGCGTGCAGTGACGGTCCGAGCATTTCGCCGCAGACCAGGGTCACCGGCCGGCCCTGTCCGGCCAGTTCGGAGGCAGCCTCGATTCCGGTCAGTCCACCGCCCACCACCGTCACCGGGGCCTGCGGGGCGAGCTCGCCCAGCCGGGCCAGCAGCCGGGCCGCGGACTCGAATTCACTGAGGGAATAAGCGTATTCGGCGGCGCCGGGAACCGCCGGAGTGATCGCACCGGTGCTGCCTACCGTGTAGATGAGGAAGTCGTAGCGCAGCACGGTGCCCGACGCCAGCTCGACGCGCCGGTCCGCGGCGTCGATCCGGGTGGCGGAGTCGACCAGCAGCTGGACTCCGTCACCGAGCAGTTCGGGGTAGTCGATGGTGGCCGTGCCGGTGCCGGCCACGTACTGGTGCAGCCGGATCCGCTCGACGAACTCCGGGCGCGGATTGACCAGGGTGATGTCGACGTCCGGGTGCTGGCGCAGCCGGTTGGCGGCCAGGGTGCCGGCGTAGCCGCCGCCGATGATGACGACCTGGATGCGGGTCATGAGGTGCTCCTGTCCTTGAAGTGGTGATGCCCTCTAGACACCGCGGAGCGGGCGAGCGTGACACGGTGTGACCTGATTCACTGCGTGCGTAGGCTGGGTCCATGGCGTTCGGTGGCCGGGGACGGAGATTCATTCAGGTGTTCAACGCCGTGGCGACGTCGCTGATCGCAGCGCCGATGCTCGGTTCGCTGTTCGGCCGGCGGTTGACCACGATCAGCTATGTGGGGCGACGGTCCGGGCAGACCTTCACTCTTCCGGTGGGCTACTGGCGCAGCGGTGACGAGGTGCGAATCGGAGTCGCCATGCCGGATGCGAAGGCCTGGTGGCGCAATTTCTCAGGCGAGGGCGGGCCGTTGACGATCCGGCTCGACGGAGTCAACCGGACCGGGCAGGCCGTCGCGCACCGCGACGAGCATGGCGCAGTGACCGTGGCCGTACGGTTAGATCCGCTCTAGCCCGGGCGTTCCCATCGTCAGGGCTGATACCGCGGAAAAACCCCGGAGGGTGCCGGCAGCGTCAGGCCCGGCGCCAGCCGCTGGGGTACGGCGGTGAACATCCGCTGTTCGCTGGTCTGGCCCAGAAGGTCCAGCAGCTTGGCCGCCGAGTCCGGCATCACCGGCTGCACCAGCAGCGCGGCGATCCGCACCGCCTCCAGCGTGGTGTAGAGGACGGTGCCGAAGCGGGCCTGATCGGCCGCGGACTCGCTCTTGGCCAGCTTCCACGGCTCGTTGGCCGAGAAGTACCGGTTGGCCGCGCCCAGCATCTGCCAGATCGCCTCCAGGCCCAGGTGCATGGACTGCGTGCCGAAGGCCGCCCGCATCTTCTCCAGCAGCGCGTCGGCCAGGGCCAGCAGTTCCTCGCCGTCGGCGGCCTGGGCGGTCGGCTCGGGCACCACCCCGCCCAGATTCTTGGCCACCATCGACAGCGAGCGCTGCGCCAGGTTGCCCAGCTCGTTGGCCAGGTCGGCGTTGATGCGGCCGATCATCGCCTCGTCGGAGATGCTGCCGTCCTGGCCGAACGGGATCTCGCGCAGCAGGAAAAAGCGCACCTGGTCGACGCCGTACTTGTCGACGAACTCGACTGGGTCGATCACGTTGCCCACCGACTTGCTCATCTTCTCGCCGCTGTTGAGCAGGAAGCCGTGTGCGAAAACCCTGCGCGGCAAATCGATTCCGGCCGACATCAGAAAGGCGGGCCAGTACACGGTGTGGAACCGGATGATGTCCTTGCCGATCATGTGCAGATCGGCGGGCCAATACCGGCGGAAGGTTGGCGAGTCGGTGTCGGGATAGCCGACGCCGGTCAGGTAGTTGGTCAGCGCGTCCACCCAGACGTACATGACATGGTCGGGGTGTCCGGGCACCGGCACCCCCCAGTCGAACGAGGTGCGCGAGATCGACAGATCCCGCAGGCCGCCGGAGACGAAGCTGACCACCTCGTTGCGACGCACCTCGGGGGCGATGAAGTCCGGGTTCGCCTCGTAGTGCGCCAGCAGCCGGTCGGCGTAGGCCGAGAGCCGGAAGAAGAAGGTCTGTTCCTCGGTCCAGGTGACCGGCGCCCCCGTCTCGGCGGCGACCCGCGAACCGTCCTCGTTGAGCCGGGTCTCACCCTCGGTGAAGAACCGCTCGTCGCGCACCGAATACCAGCCGGAGTAGGCGTCTAGGTAGATGTCACCGGCGTCGACCATGCGCTGCCAGATCGCCTTGGAGGCCTCCAGGTGATCGGCGTCGGTGGTGCGGATGAACCGGTCGAAGGAGATGTTGAGCTTCTCCTGCAGTCGCTGGAACACATCGGAGTTGCGCCGGGCCAGATCCGCGGTGGCGATGCCCTCGGCGGCGGCGGTCTCGGCCATCTTCAGCCCGTGCTCATCGGTGCCGGTCAGGTACCGCACGTCGAACCCGTCGAGCCGGTGGAACCGGGCGATCGCGTCGGTGGCGATGTACTCGTAGGCGTGGCCGATGTGCGGGTCACCGTTGGGGTAGGTGATAGCGGTGGTGACATAGAAAGGCTGCGTTCTTCTCATCACTCGCCACCTTATTGTGTGCGGGTGAGCTCGAAACGATCAGCCAAAACTCCGCCGCCGGCACCGCAGGAGCTGAGTCCACTGGTCGACGCCCACACCCACCTCGACGCCTGTGGGGGTGCCGACGCCTCGTCGGTGCGCGCCATCATGGACCGCGCCGCCGCCGTCGGGGTGCAGGCGGCGGTGACCGTCGCCGACGACTTGGCGTCGGCTCGCTGGGTGACCCAGGCCGCCGACGCCGACGAGCGGGTCTACGCGGCGGTCGCCCTGCATCCCACTCGCGCCGATTCGCTCACCGATGCGGCCCGCGCCGAGATCGAGGCGCTGGTCGCCCATCCTCGAGTGGTGGCGGTCGGCGAGACCGGCATGGACCTGTATTGGCCCGGGCGTCTGGAGGGCTGCGCGACCCCCCAGACCCAGCGCGAGGCGTTCGCCTGGCATATCGACCTGGCCAAACGGGCTGGCAAACCGCTGATGATCCACAACCGTGACGCCGACGCCGCCGTGCTCGACGTGCTGCGCGCCGAAGGCGCCCCGGAGACGGTGATCTTCCACTGTTTCTCGTCCGGCCCGGAGATGGCTCACACCTGCATCGACGCCGGCTGGATTCTGAGTCTGTCCGGCACGGTCAGCTTCAAAAACGCCCGTGACCTGCGGGAAGCGGCAGCATTGATTCCGGACGCGCAGCTTCTGGTGGAGACCGATGCGCCGTTTTTGACTCCGCATCCGTACCGCGGTGCACCGAACGAGCCCTACTGTCTGCCATACACTGTGAGAGCGCTGGCCGAGCTGTTGGGAAGATCGGCAGCCGAACTGGCGCAGGCCACGAACCGCAACGCCCGGCGGGTGTATGGGCTGGGGTGAAGGTCGAGCAGGTCACATTCGGTTGCCGACGCCAGTGGAGTTCGTTACCGTTCCGTTATCGAAGCTGGGGCACCGTAAGGGCCCCTTTCCCGTGTCGTGAGGTTTTTGTCTTGAATCTTTTGACCAGGCTGCATCAGGCTCCCTCGCCGATGCTGCGGCTTCTGGTCGGCGCTTTACTGCTGGTGCTGACCTTTGCGGGCGGCTTCGCGGTCGCCAGCGCCAAGACCGTGACGCTGGACGTCGATGGAACCCCGATCACCGTCACCACCATGCGGTCGCGGGTCATCGACGTCGTCTCCGAGAACGGCTTCGACCTCGGCGAGCGCGACGATGTGAGCCCCGCCCGCACCGCGCAGGTGCACGACTCGGACACGATCATGGTCCGCCGCGGGCGGCCCCTGCAGGTCTCGCTGGACGGGCGTGAGCCTCAGCAGGTGTGGACGACGGCGCTCTCGGTGGACGAGGCGCTGGCCCAGCTCTCGATGACCGACACCGCCCCCGCTGCGGCGTCGCGCGGCAGCCGCGTCCCGCTGGCCGGTATGGCACTGCCGGTCGTCAGCGCCAAGACGGTCACGATCGACGACGGTGGCGTGGTGCGCACCGTGCACCTGGCCGCGCCCAATGTCGCCGAACTGCTGGCTGCCGACGGCGCCCCGCTGGAGCAGGCCGACAAGGTCATCCCGGCGGCCTCGACCCCGGTCACCGAGGGCATGGCGATCCAGGTGACGCGGATCCGGGTCAAGCAGGTCACCGAGCGGGTGCCGCTGCCCCCGTCGGCCCGTCGCATCGAAGACCCGACCATGAACATCAGCCGGCAGGTCGTTGACGACCCGGGCACGCCTGGCACCCAGGACGTGACGTACTCGGTGGCCACCGTCAACGGCGCCGAGACCGGCCGCCTGCCGGTCGCCAACGCGGTGGTGGACCCGGCCCGCGATTCGGTACTGCGGGTCGGCGCCAAGCCGGGCACCGAGGTGCCGCCGTCGGTGTACGGGGCCGCCTGGGACCGCATCGCCAACTGTGAGTCGCACGGAAACTGGGCGATCAACACCGGCAACGGCTTCTACGGTGGCGTGCAGTTCGATTACGGCACGTGGGTGGCCAACGGCGGTCTGAAGTACGCGCCGCGCGCGGATATGGCTACTCGCGAAGAGCAGATCGCGATCGCGGAGGTCACCCAGGCCCGCCAAGGCTGGGGAGCCTGGCCGGTGTGCAGCGGGAGGCGCTGACCATCGGGCTACTCGGGGCCGGTGACATCAGGGCCCTGGCAAACGAACTCGACCTGCGGCCCCGAAAATCTCTGGGGCAGAACTTCGTTCATGACGCAAACACCGTGCGCCGGATTGTGGACGGCGCCGGTATCACCGCCGACGACCACGTCCTCGAGGTCGGGCCCGGGCTGGGCTCGTTGACCCTGGCGTTGCTCGAGTACGGCCCGACGGTGATCGCCGTCGAGAAGGATCCGGTGCTGGCCGCCCGGTTGCCGCAGACCATCGCCGAACACGCTCCCGCTGACGCCACCCGGCTCGAGGTGCTCGGGCGGGACGTTTTGACCCTGCGCCGTGACGAGGTGGCGACCGCGCCGACGGCGGTGGTGGCCAATCTGCCCTACAACGTTGCGGTTCCGGCGTTGTTGCACCTGCTGTCGGAGTTCGGCTCCATCCGCACCGTGACGGTCATGGTGCAGTTGGAGGTAGCCGAGCGTTTGGCCGCTGAGCCTGGTGGCAAGGACTACGGGGTGCCCAGCGCCAAGGCACGATTCTTCGGCGCGGTGCGCCGCTGCGGCACGGTCCCGCCCAGCGTGTTCTGGCCGGTGCCGCGGGTGAATTCCGGGCTGGTGCGTATCGACCGGTACGACACCGCTGAATGGCCGGTCGATGATGCCTTCCGTCGCCAGGTCTTTGCCCTGATCGATGTCGCTTTCGCCCAGCGCCGCAAGACTATTCGCAATGCGTTCACGGACTGGGCGGGAACGGGGGCGCGCTCTGCGGAGTTGTTGGAGGCCGCTGGCATCGATCCGATGAGTCGCGGCGAGACGTTGGCGATCGACGATTTCGTGCGCCTGCTTCAGGTCTCGACCGGCTTGGGTGGCCCGGCGTGCGGCAGCAGCGCGCGGGACAACTCCTCGACGAAGTCTGCGCAGGACCCGTAGCGGCGTGCCGGAAACTTCGTCAGCGCACGTTGCACCACCACATCGGCTGCTCGCGCCGCCGGACCGAGCGTGTCGGACAGTGGTGGCGGTAGCAGCCGCAGGTGCGCTTCGGCCAGATCGGCTGCGCTCTGCGTGGGGAAGGGCGGCGCTCCGGTGAGCAGTTCTACCGCCGTACAGGCCAAGGCGTATTCGTCGGTGGCCGCCGACGGGGCCTTGCCCTGCAGGATCTCCGGCGCGGTGTAGGGCAACGAGACTTCGGGGTGCCCGAAATGTCCGGGCCGGTGCCACACGTCTTCGACGACGGCGTGGGCCGCTCCGAAGTCGGTCAGCACCGCACCGGCCCGGCCGAAGTCGGCATGGATCAGGATGTTGGCCGGCTTGACGTCACTGTGCACGATGCCGCGACGATGCGCGTAGTCGAGCGCGGTCGCGATCTGGGTCAGCGCGGCCAGGCGGTCCTGCAGCGCGCGCAGGCCGGTCGCCTTGCCCCCGTCGACGTACTGCATCGCCAGCCAGAACGGCCCGTGCCGGTACACCGCGACGATGTGGGGGTGCTTGAGGGCGCTGGCGAACCCGAACTCCCGCTCCAACCGGCGCTGCTCGGCGGGGGAGCGGTGCGACTCATCGAGGACCTTCAGCGCCACGGGCACGTCGCGGCTGCTGGGGTGGTGGGCCAAATACACCCCGGCGTGCCCGCCACGCCCGATCTCGCGCTCGATCAGGTAGCCGCCGTAATCGCCGGCTGCGTTCATGACCTCAGATTAGGGCGCGCACAGCTACCTCGCAGAAAACTAAGAAAAACATGATCGAGTGCGTATAAATCAATGACATTTCGCTGGTGCGAGGTGATAATCGTCCCCATAACGTCACCCGGGGAGGCCACCATGACAACTCTGTCCCGTCGCAACCTGAGCTCCATCGGTGCCGTGCCGCTGACCCTGGCCGCCATCACCGCCCTCGGAGTCGCCCCGGTTGTGGTGCCGGACCTGACCGCCTCCGTCAAGACCGTGATTGCTCAGACAACTCTGCTCGACACCGAATCGTGGATCATGGGCGGCAGCGGCCTGCCGATCCCGTCGCCGCAGTACCTGGCCGCACTGACCGATCGGTTTCTTGACCCGTCGACGCCGAAATTCGCGGGTCAGCCGACCTTCCCGGTGGACGCCACCAACCCGTTGTTCACCCCGGAGGGTCTCTACCCGCTCACCGGCGTGAAGACGCTACCGCTGGACACCTCGCTGCAGCAGGGCTCCACCATCTTGTATCAGACGATCATGAGCGAGATCGGCAAAGGCAATGACCTTGTCGTACTGGGCTATTCGCAAAGCGGCGTCATCAACGGTCTGGTGATGGACCAGCTGCTGGCCCTGCCCGAGGAAGAGCGTCCGACCTCCGACCAGCTGTCCTTCGTGACGCTGGGCAGCCCGGCCAACCCCAACGGCGGCCTGCTGGCCCGCTTCGACGTGCCCGGGGTTCCGCTGAGCCTGGCCAGCCTCGGCGTCACCTTCAGCGGGGGGGGCTCCATCTGAGACACCTTGGGAGACCGCCAATTACATCCAGGAATACGACGGCTTCGCCGACTTCCCGAAGTACCCGCTGAACTTCCTGGCCGACCTCAACGCCTTCATGGGCATCATGTTCATCCACGGCACCTACCCGAGGCTCACCGATGAACAGCTGGCCAGTGCCATCGAGCTCAATGTCTCCGACGGCTATACCGGCAACAACCAGTACTTCATGATCCCCACTGAAGACCTGCCGCTGTTGCAGCTGTTGCGCGGCAACGCATTCGGCAACGCGTTCGCCGACCTGTTGCAGCCGGCCTTGCGGGTGCTGATCAACCTCGGCTACGGCAACATCGAGCACGGTTGGGACCAGGGACCGGCGGACATCTCCACGCCGTTCGGGCTGTTCCCCGACGTGAACCCGATGGACGTGCTCACCGCCCTGGCGAACGGCGCCGAGCAGGGTTGGAACGACTTCGTTGCCGCCTTGCAGGACATGGCATCCGGCAGTGCTGCTGGCCTCTTCGGCTGGGACACCGGAGGCCCGGCGGACTTCAGCATGCCGAGCCTGTTGGACGTCGCGAATACCATCAGCGCCGCCGCCTCGACCCTGTACGCGACACTGCTGCCGACCGCCGACATCATCAACTCGCTGATCACCACGCTGCCGGCCTACAGCGCGAGCCTGTTCTTCAACGAGCTGATGTCCGGTGATCTGGTGGGCGCGATCGGGATGCCGCTGGCGGCCACCACCGGGTTGGTCACCATGGCCGCCGGGTTCGAGGTGGAGGTTCTGATGAATGCCTTCAGCTCGATCAGCGCCGACTTCGCCGACCTGTTCTCCTGATCGGTAGGGATTCGCGGCCCGGAGCCCGGGTGCAGGGTTGCCGTGGACCGATAGTCTCATCCACGTGACCGCATCCGACGGCAATACCGCCACCGAGTGGTCCCCGACCGGTTCGGTCACCGTGCGGGCACCGGGCAAGCTCAACCTCTACCTGGCCGTCGGTGACCGTCGCGATGACGGCTACCACGAGCTGACCACCGTCTTCCACGCGGTTTCGCTGGTCGACGAGGTGACCGTCCGCGACGCCGACGTGCTGTCGTTGCGACTCAGCGGCGAGGGCGCCGATGTGCTGCCCACCGATGAGCGCAACCTGGCGTGGCAGGCTGCCGAGCTGATGGCCGAGCACGTGGGCCGGGCTCCGGACGTGGCGATCAGCATCGACAAGTCCATCCCGGTGGCCGGCGGCATGGCCGGCGGCAGCGCCGACGCCGCTGCGGTGCTGGTCGGCATGAACGTGCTGTGGGAACTGGGCGTGCCGCGTCGCGACCTGCACTCACTGGCCGCCAAGCTGGGCAGCGATGTGCCGTTCGCGCTGCACGGCGGGACGGCGCTGGGCACCGGTCGCGGCGAAGAACTGGCCACGGTGCTGACCCGTGAGACCTTCCACTGGGTGCTGGCGTTCGCCGACCGCGGGCTGTCGACGCCGACGGTCTTCAAAGAACTGGACCGGCTGCGCGACACCGGGCGCAAACTGCCGGAACCGGGCGACCCAGAGCCGGTGCTGGCCGCGTTGGCCGCGGGGGACCCGCAGCGGCTGGCCGGCTTGCTCGGCAATGACCTGCAGGCGGCGGCGGTCAGCCTCAATCCGGGCCTGCGCCGCACCTTGCGCGCCGGCGTGGAGGCAGGTGCCCTGGCCGGCGTGGTGTCCGGATCCGGTCCGACGTGTGCGTTCCTGTGCAGCTCAGCGCAGTCGGCGACCGACGTCGCCGTCGAGCTGTCGGCGCTCGGCGCGGGACGGGCGGTGCGGGTGGCCAGCGGTCCGGTCTACGGCGCCCGGGTGGTGCCGTCATCGGTGAGTGGCGCATAACACCGTCACCGATCCGCTAGCAGATTTGCCCGCGGATTAAGAGGAGTTTAAGATGGCCCGCGGTGACAATTTGCGGCCAGGACAACCCTGCCATCCAGACGCTCGCCGCTCTGGTGGGCCGCGCATTACGGTATCGAGATCTAACCGCCACCGAATTGTGCGCGTGTGCCTCTCGCGATGTGGTCAACGGCAGGTGGAACATGAAATCTGAGCCCGTATGGAAAGTACTGGTGCCGGCTAGGAGGCCGTCGTGAGCAGGTTTACCGACAACATGTTCCGTAGTGCCCGGGAGTCGTCCAAGGGCATGGTCACCGGTGAGCCGCACACACCCGTCCGGCACACCTGGGGCGAGGTCCATGAACGCGCCCGGCGCATCGCCGGTGGGCTGGCGGCTGCCGGCGTCGGCCCGGGTGACGCCGTCGGCGTGCTCGCCGGCGCCCCCGTCGAAATCGCTCCCACCGCCCAGGGCGTGTGGATGCGCGCGGCGAGCCTGACCATGCTGCACCAGCCCACCCCGCGCACCGACCTGGCGGTGTGGGCCGAGGACACCATGACCGTCGTCGACATGATCGACGCCAAGGCCGTCATCATCTCCGACCCCTTCATGGCGGCGGCCCCGGTGCTGACCGAGAAGGGCCTGAAGGTCGTCACCGTTGCTGACCTGCTGGCCGCCGAACCGATCGATCCGGAAGAAGCCGGTGAAGACGATCTGGCGCTGATGCAGCTGACCTCCGGCTCGACCGGGTCGCCCAAGGCCGTGCAGATCACCCACCGCAACATCTACTCCAACGCCGAGGCGATGTTCATCAGCGCTGAGTACGACGTCGAGAAGGACGTCATGGTCAGCTGGCTGCCGTGCTTCCACGACATGGGCATGATCGGCTTCCTGACCGTGCCGATGTACTTCGGCGCCGAGCTGGTCAAGATCACCCCGATGGACTTCCTGCGGGACACCCTGCTGTGGGCCAAGCTGATCGACAAGTACAAGGGCACCATGACCGCGGCCCCGAACTTCGCCTACGCGCTGTTCGCCAAGCGGCTGCGCAAGCAAGCCACGCCGGGCCAGTTCGACCTGTCCACGCTGCGGTTCGCGCTCTCGGGTGCCGAGCCGGTGGAGCCGGCCGACGTCGAGGACCTGATCGACGCCGGTAAACCGTTCGGGCTGAACCCGGCCGCCATCCTGCCGGCCTACGGCATGGCCGAAACGGTTCTGGCGGTGTCGTTCTCCAAGTGCGGTGCGGGTCTGGTGGTCGACGAGGTCGACGCCGACCTGCTGGCCGCGCTGCGCCAGGCGGTGCCCGCCACCAAGGGCAACACCCGGCGACTGGCCTCGCTGGGGCCGCTGCTGGAGGGCATCGAGATCCGGATCGTCGACGAGCACGGCAATTCGCTGCCGGCGCGCGGGGTCGGCGTGATCCAGCTGCGCGGCGAGCCGGTGACCCCGGGTTACTTGACCATGGCGGGCTTCCTGCCGGCGCAGGACGAGCACGGCTGGTATGACACCGGCGACCTGGGCTACCAGATGGAGGACGGCCACGTCGTGGTGTGTGGCCGCGTCAAGGACGTCATCATCATGGCGGGCCGCAACATCTATCCGACCGACATTGAGCGGGCCGCGGGCCGCGTCGAGGGCGTGCGCCCGGGCTGTGCGGTCGCAGTGCGCCTGGACGCCGGGCACTCGCGGGAGACGTTCGCGGTCGCGGTGGAATCCAACGCCTGGCAGGACCCGGTCGAGGTACGCCGTATCGAGCACCAGGTCGCCCATGAGGTGGTCACCGAGGTCGATATGCGGCCGCGCAACGTGGTGGTGCTCGGACCGGGCAGCATCCCCAAGACGCCGTCGGGCAAGCTGCGCCGGGCCAACTCCGTCGCCCTGGTCACCTAGGGCGCGGCAGCATCCACCGCGAGTGGGAATCTGGCACTCGGCGCGCTAGGACCAGGCGTGCACCACGTTCTGGGCCGGTTCCAGACCCAGCTCGATCAGCAGCTCGGTGGCGTCGGCGGACTGCTCGCAGATCGTCGGCAGCTCGTCGCGCTCCCGGGCAGTGAATGCCTGCAGTACGAACGCCGCCGGATCTTGGCGGCCGGGCGGCCGGCCGATCCCGAGACGGACCCGCTGAAAGTCCTTGCTGCCCAGCACCGTCGCGATCGAGCGCAGGCCGTTGTGACCGCCCTCGCCGCCGCCCTGCTTGAGCCGGATCCGGCCGAAGTCCAAGTCGAGATCGTCGTGGATCACCACGACGTCGCCGGTAGGCACTGAATAGAACTTGGCCAGTGGCCCCACCTGGCGGCCCGACTCATTCATGTAGCAGCGTGGCCGGGCCAGCACCACCGAGCGCCCACTCAGGCGCCCGGTGGCCACATCGGCACCCGACTTCTTGTGCAGCTTGAACGACGACCCGATCCGCTCGGCGAGCAGGTCGATGACCATGAAGCCGACATTGTGGCGGGTGCGGGCGTAGGTCGGGCCCGGGTTGCCCAGGCCGACCACCAATATCGGTGGTGACTCGGCCACGCGGTGCTCGGCCTACTCGGACTCGTCGGCCGCGCCCTCGGCGGCCTCCGCGCCCGCTTCCGCGCCGGCGGACTCGGCCTCGGCCGGCTCCTCGGCGCTGGGGGCCTCGATCACGTTGACCAGCAGCAGTTCGGGGTCGGAGATCAGGCTCACGCCCTTGGGCAGCTCCAGCGCCCCGGCGGTGACCTGGGTGCCGGCCTCGGCGCCCTCGATGGAGACGGTCAGCTGCTCCGGAATCGACAGCGCCTCGGCCTCGATCTCGACGGCGGTCGCGTCCTGGGTGACCAGGGTGCCGGGAACGGCGTCGCCCTCGAGGACGACGTTGACCTCGACGATGACCTTCTCGCCGCGGCGCACGACCAGCAAGTCGGCGTGCTGGATGGTGCGACGGATCGGGTGGATCTCGAGAGCCTTGGTCAGCGCCAGCTGCTCCTTGCCCTCGATGTCGAGGGTGAGCACGGCGTTGGTGCCGGAGTGGCGCAGCACGGCCGCGAAGTCGTGGGCCGGCAGTTCGAGGTGCTGGGGGTCGCTGCCGTGGCCGTAGAGGACCGCGGGGACGCGGCCGGCCCGACGGGCCCTGCGCGAGGCGCCCTTGCCGGTCTCGGTGCGCACCGAAACGGTCAGCTGGTTGGTGGTCGGGCTCTTGGCCATCTGGACTCCTTGGTTGCTACGGGGTGCATGAGGCACGGCCAGATCGCGACAACCATCTAAGGAGGTCCTCGTCGATAACGGCGGCCCAATGGTGGCCGCCCTCGCCGTGACGCCTGGTCAGGCTAGCGCATCGGCGGCTCAGAGTGGAAATTGAACGCCGGTGAGCTGCGCGGACAGCTCCCACAGCCCGGCGGCCGTGGATCCGCGCTTGGCCAGCAGACTGCGGCCCACCGAACCGCTGCGGCCGACGATGCCGAAGCGCGGACCGATGAAGGTATTGCCGGACAGATCCTGCGACGTGGCGTAGAGCGTTTGGCGCGCCCCGAAGTCGGGGCTGGTGGCCAGCAGACCGTTGCCGAAGGTGCGCATCACCAGGTCACTGATCCGATTTCCGGTCTGGCCCTGCAGGTTGGTGCTCGAATAGCCGGGGTGGGCGGCCAGCGCGCGCACCGGTGAGCCCGCGGCCACGAGCCGGCGTTGCAGTTCGCTGGTGAACAGCAGATTGGCCAGCTTGGCCTGGCCGTAGGCCAGCCACGCCGAATACCGCCGCGACTCCCAGTTCAGGTCCGTGAGGCTGATGTAGCCCATCCGGTGCAGGGCCGAGGACACCGTCACCACCCGGTCGGTGAGCTTGGGCAACAGCAGATTGGTCAGCGCGAAATGCCCCAGATGGTTGGTGCCGATCTGGCTTTCGAAACCGTCGACGGTCTTGGCGTAGGGCACCGCCATGATGCCCGCGTTGTTGATCAGCACATCGACTGACTCGGTCTCCGCGGCGAACCGCCGCACCGAGGACAGGTCCGCCAGATCCAAGGCGCGCACCGTCACCCCACCGGTACGGCCGGACATCCCTGCCGCGGCGGCCTCGCCTTTGGCGGTGTCGCGGACGGCCAGGGTGACGTCGGCGCCGACACGGGCCAATTCGCGTGCGGTCACCGCACCCAAACCGCTGTTGGCTCCGGTGACGATGACGGATCGCCCGGCGAACGACGGCAGATCGGAGGCGGACCAAGAGCTCATGGCTGTCACCCTAGAACGCTAGGGCGCCTAGTTGCAGTTGTTGGCGTGCACCCAGCGGCCGTTGTAGCCCACGCAGGTGTTGACCGGCGGTGGAGGCGGTGGCGGCGGCACGTCTTCGGGCAGCGGTGCGTAGTAGGCCGGGGGTGGAACCGGGTCGGCGCAGCCGCTGACATACACCCGGCGGCCCACACCCACACACCCCGCGGTGGCGGTGCCGGCCGGGGTGAACACCACGACGACCCCCGGCAGGCTGGTCAGGGCCAGCGCCGCGACGACCCAGATCCGGCGGGCCATCACTGGTCCAGCAGCGGGTGCTCGGGCTGGGGCAATCCGCACCGGGCCCGGAAATCGGTCAGGGGCTGGCGCAGCCCGAGTAGGTCGGCGTGGGCTTGCGGGTTGTCGGCGAAGAAGCTGCGGATCGCTTCGGGCACCTCGTCGTCGGGCCGGTCGCGCAGCTCGGTGTAGAACGCGTTGACGTCCGGATGCGCGTAGAGGTAGCCCGACGTCGAGGCGGTGACGCCGGTGACGGCGTTGGCCATGTCGGCGGCGGTGCAGCCGGGTGGGGCGTCAGCCGACGCCATGGGCGCCAGCAGGCCGGTGGCGACCGCGGCCACGCCGAGGCCGGCGAGGTTCAGCGATGACGGGCGAATAAGGGACATGGCGGGACTCCCTTCGACGGGTGCGTCACTTTAACAAGATCCGACGCAGCTAGGGGCTCACTTGGCGGCGACGGTGAAGCCCTTCATGATCGCCTCGACGTCGGTGGCGTTCTTGGCCGCCTCGTCGGCGGGGGCGGTGACCGCCAGCTGTACCAGGTAACGCTGTTCGGTCGGCGCCGAGCCGGTGGCGATCACCATCCGGAACCAGCTGTGCAGACGTTGGCCATCCATGTCGTAGGTGCCCTGCACCATCGATGACGGGAAGCCCTGGTAGTCCTCGTTCGAGGCGTCCAGCAGCCGGAAGTTCGGCGAGAGCTGGGCGTCGACCACACCGTGCCGGATGGCCTCTTTCGAGTCGAAGTTCCCGTTGAGCTTGACCACACTCAAAATCGCCCGGGGGTACTTCTCGCCCTTGCCGAGCGCCAGAGTGGTGGGCGGCAGCAACGAGCTTTCCTTCTTCGTCCAGCCCGGCGGCGTGGGGATCGACACCGTCAGGTCGGTCGGTGCGTTGGGGGCCACCGCCTCCGCGACCACGCCCTGGTCCTCCAGGTAGCGCCCCACGGTGACCGGAGCCTCCGGTTCCGAAGAGGTGGTGGTTGTGGTGCCGTTACCCCAGATCGACTGGTAGTCAGGGCTTTTAGCGCCGCACCCGGATGTGATGCCGGCCAGGGCCGCGCACGCCAGTGCGGCGACCGTCAAGCGCAGCGTGGTCACAGGATCTCGCGGACCGTGTCAATCGGACGAGCCAGCCGGGTGCCGTTACCGGTGACGACGAACGGCCGCTGGATCAGGATCGGGTTGGCGGCCATCGCGTCGAGCAGTTCGTCATCGGTCGCATCGGCCAGGTTCAGCTCGGCATACGCCGCCTCGCCGGTACGCACCGCGTCGCGCACACCGATTCCGGCGGCACGGATCATCTCGGCCAGTTCCGCTCGTGACGGCGGGGTCTTCAGGTACTCCACGACCGTCGGTTCGATACCGTTCTCGCGCAGCAGGTCCAGCGTCTTGCGCGAGGTCGAGCAGCGCGGGTTGTGATAGACCACTGCATCCGTCATATCAGGCGTCCCCATCGAAAAGCCCGGTGACTGAGCCGTTTTCGAACACGGCCCGGATGGTGCTGGCCAGCAGCGGAGCGATCGACAGCACGGTCAACTGCGGGAAGCGCTTGTCCTCGGGGATCGGCAAGGTGTTGGTGACGATCACCTCGCTGGCTCCGCAGGCCGCCAGCCGCTCGGCGGCCGGGTCCGAGAGCACCCCGTGGGTGGCGGCGATGATCACGTTGCTGGCGCCGTCTTCGCGCAGCAGATTGACCGCCCCGGCGATGGTGCCGCCGGTGTCGATCATGTCGTCGGTGATCACACAGGTCTTGCCGGTGACCTCGCCGACCACCCGGTTGGCTTTGACCTGGTTGGGCACCCGCGGATCACGGGTCTTGTGGATGAAGGCCAGCGGCACGCCGCCCAGCGAGTCGGCCCACTTCTCGGCGACCCGCACCCGGCCGGAGTCGGGGGAGACCACCACGACGTCGGAGTTGCCGTAGTTCTCCTTGATGTAGCCGATCAGCAGCGGCTGGGCTCGCATGTGGTCCACCGGGCCGTCGAAGAAGCCCTGGATCTGGTCGGTGTGTAGGTCCACCGTGACGATCCGGTCGGCACCGGCGGTCTTGAGCAGGTCGGCCACCAGGCGAGCCGAGATCGGCTCGCGGCCGCGGTGCTTCTTGTCCTGGCGCGCGTACGGGTAGAACGGCAGGATCGCGGTGATCCGCTTGGCGCTGCCGCGCTTGAGCGCATCGATCATGATCAGTTGTTCCATCAGGTGCTGATTCAGCGGCGCCGGGTGCGACTGCAGCACGAAGGCGTCGCAGCCGCGCACCGATTCGTCGAAGCGCACGAAGATCTCGCCGTTGGCAAAGTCGCGAGCGGTCTGCGCGGTAACCGGTACGTCCAGTTCCTTGGCGACCTGATCAGCCAGCTCCGGGTGCGCACGGCCGGCGAAAAGCATCAGGTTTTTGCGATTGTCTGTCCAGTCGTGGCTCACGCGCTGCCCCCGCCGTAGGAGATTGTGGATTTCGGTCGAGCTAATTCGGGCCTTATGGTACGTAGCCCGGCGTGCGATTTCGCCTCGGGCTGCCTCAACGCGATCAAGCTCACGATGACAGATCGGGTGGAGTCTGGCCGGCTTCTTCGGCGTCAGCCGCCGACGCGGCGGCCGCGGCGGCCTGGCTGCCGGGCCGCTTGCGCTGCACCCAGTTCTCGATGTTGCGTTGCGGGCCGGCCGACACTGCCAGTGCGCCCGGCGGCACATCGTGGCGCACCACGGTCCCGGCGCCGGTGTAGGCGCCGTCGCCGATGGTGACCGGCGCGACGAACATGGTGTCCGAGCCGGTGCGCACGTGCGAGCCGACCTTGGTCCGTCGTTTGGTCTGGCCGTCGTAGTTGACGAACACGCTGGACGCGCCGATGTTGCTGTGGTCGCCGATGTCGGCGTCGCCGACGTAGGTCAGGTGCGGAACCTTCGTCCCGGTGCCGATGGTGGAGTTCTTGGTCTCGACGAACGCGCCTAGCTTGCCGTCGGAACCCAGCACGGTGCCGGGACGCAGGTAGGTGAACGGTCCGACCGCTGCACCGGCGCCGATCGCCGACGAGGTGGCGTGGCTGCGGATCACCGACGCACCGTCGCCCACCGTCACGTCGGTCAAGGTGGTGTCGGGGCCGATAGTGCAGTGCGCTCCGACGGCGGTCCGGCCGAGTAGCTGGGTTCCGGGCGCGACCGTGGTGTCGCGCCCGATGGTCACGTCCACGTCGATCCAGGTGGTGGTGGGATCGATGATGGTGACACCGGCCCGCTGATGGGCGGCCACCAGGCGTCGGTTGAGTTCGCTGGCCAGCGCGGACAGCTGCACCCGGTCGTTGACGCCGGCCACCAGCGCCGCGTCGTCGACGTGACGGGCGTGCACCACCTGGCCGTCGCCGCGGACGATACCGATCACGTCGGTCAGGTACAGCTCGTGCTGGGCATTGTCGGAGCCCAGCCGGCCCAGCGCGGAACGCAACGCGGCGATGTCGAAGGCGTACACCCCGGCATTGACCTCGCGGATCTCCCGTTGTGATTCGGTGGCGTCGGCCTGCTCGACGATCGCGGTCACCTCGCCGTCCTGGGTGTGCAGGATGCGGCCGTAGCCGGTGGGGTCGGCCAGCGTGGTGGTCAACACCGTGACCGCGGCCGGGGCGGTGCGGTGCGTGTCGATCAGCGCCTGCAGGGTGGCGGTGTCCAGCAGCGGGATGTCGCCGGAGGTGACGACGACGGTGCCGGTGAAGTCGTCCGGCAGGGCCGCCAAGCCGCACAGCACCGCGTGCCCGGTGCCCAACTGCTGGTCCTGCAGGGCGATGTCGATGGGAAAGTCCAGGGCCTGCGCCAGTTCGGCGACCGACCCGGTGATGCGCTCGTGCTCGTGGCCCAACACCACCACCAAGTGGCGGGGATCGACGCCGGCGGCGGCCTGCAGGCAGTGCGCCAGCATGCTGCGCCCGCCCAGCTCATGCAGCACTTTGGGGGTGTCGGAGACCATCCGGGTGCCGGCTCCGGCCGCCAAGACGATGACGGCGTCCTGGCTGGCATCCGGGCTCGAGAGTGCGTGATTGTCCATCGACACGCCGCCTAGCCTGTCATTCTGGGCACGCTCGCGGCAAAGGGTGGGACAAATCTGAGCTCCGTCGCCAGGACTCGAACCTGAACTATCTGAACCAAAATCAGAGGTGCTGCCGATTACACCACGACGGATCGGTGCTTCGCAGTGACTTTAGTCCGCCGACGGCGAGGGCCGCCCGCCGCCCGAGTAAGAAGTCGGACAATCCGGTCTGGTCCCACGGACTACCCTGGTCGCGTGGCTGGTCTGGACAAGGACGGCCGGGCGCCTCGAGCCCGGATGACAGGTAGCGAGCGTCGTCACCAACTCATCGACGTCGCCCGCTCGCTGTTCGCCGAACGCGGGTATGAGGGCACCTCCATCGAGGAGATCGCGCAGCGCGCCAACGTGTCCAAGCCCGTGGTCTACGAGCACTTCGGCGGCAAAGAAGGCCTCTACGCGGTGGTGGTGGACCGCGAGATGTCGGCATTGCTGGACGGCATCACCACGTCCTTGACCAAAGCCACCAACAACCAGTCCCGGCTGCGGGTGGAGCGCGTCGCGCTGGCATTGCTGACCTATGTCGACGAGCACACCGACGGATTCCGCATCCTGATCCGGGACTCGCCGGCGTCGATCAGTTCCGGCACCTACTCGACCCTGCTCAACGACGCTATCGGCCAGGTGTCGTCGATTCTGGCCGGCGACTTCGCCAAACGCGGCCTGGACCCCGAGACCGCGCCGCTGTACGCCCAGGCGTTGGTCGGTTCGGTGTCGATGACGGCCCAGTGGTGGCTCGACGTACGCGAACCCAAGAAGGAAGTGGTGGCCGCGCACCTGGTCAACCTGTGTTGGAACGGATTGACTCACCTGGAGTCCGATCCGACCCTGCACGACGAATAAGGCATGTACCGCAACGCAAATCGTCGGCATCCGCCACACCGCCTAGAATTGCCCACATCATGACCGCACCGGGGTACCCGACTGTCCAAAACCCGATTGCGGGGCTCGTAGACCTGGCGTTGACCGCGCCCGCTTTCGCCGAACTCATCGAGCGCGCGGGCGACCCGCCCACCGAACTCGCGCTGGTCGGCCCGGTCGGCGCGCGGCCCTTCACCGCCGCCGCGCTGGCCCGCACCGGCCCGCTGCTGGTGGTCACCGCCACCGGCCACGAGGCCGACGACCTGACCGCGGAGCTGCGCGGGGTGTACGGCGATACGGTGGCGCTGTTCCCGTCCTGGGAGACGCTGCCGCACGAGCGGCTCTCGCCCGGGGTGGATACCGTCGGCGCCCGTCTGCTGCTGCTGCGCCGGCTGGCCCGACCCGACGACGCCCGGCTGGGACCTCCGCTGCGCGTGGTGGTGACCGCGGCCCGGTCCCTGCTGCAGCCGATGACCGGTCAACTGGACGCGATCGAGCCGGTCATGCTGGCCGTCGGTGACGAGATCCCGTTCGAGGCGGTGATCGCCCGGCTGGTCGAGCTGGCCTACACCCGGGTGGACCTGGTCGGCAAGCGCGGTGAGTTCGCGGTCCGCGGCGGCATCCTCGACCTGTTCCCGCCGACCGCCGAACATCCGGTGCGCATCGAGTTCTGGGGTGACGAGGTCACCGAGATCCGGCCGTTCTCGGTGGCCGATCAGCGCTCCATCCCCGAGATCGAGGTCGGCACCGTGGTCGCGGTGGCCTGTCGGGAGCTGCTGCTCACCGACGATGTGCGGGCGCGTGCGGCCGAGCTGGCCCGCGATCAGCCGCACACCGAGAACGCCGTGTTGGGCACCGTCGGCGAGATGCTGTCCAAACTGGCCGAGGGCATCCCGGTCGACGGCATGGAGGCGCTGGGACCGGTGCTGCGGCCCGGCCCGCAGGTGCTGCTGACCGATCAGCTGCGTCCGGGCACCCCGGTGCTGGTCTGCGATCCGGAGAAGATCCGGGCCCGCGCGGCCGACCTGATCAAGACCGGACGGGAATTCCTGGAGGCGTCCTGGTCTGTGGCGGCGATCGGCGGTGAGGCACCGATCGACATCGAACAGCTGGGCGGCTCGGGATTCCGTGAGTTCGCGCAGGTGCGCCAGGTGGCGCTGGACACCGGGCACCCGTGGTGGACGCTGAGCCAGCTGCCCGACCCGGACGCGACCGAACTCGATGTGCGTCCGTCCCCGTCGGCGCGGGGCCGCCAGCGTGACATCGACGAGATCTTCGTCATGTTGCGGGCGCACATCGCGACCGGGGGACGGGCCGCGGTAGTCGCCCCCGGCGTCGGCACCGCCCGGCGGATCGTCGAGCAGCTGGCCGAATCCGAGACCGCGGCAACGCTGTTGGACGCGGGCGCGACGCCGCAGCCCGGAGTGGTCGGGGTTCTGCAGGGTCCGCTGCACGAAGGCCTGGTCATCCCCGGCGCCAACCTGGTGGTGGTGACCGAAGCCGACCTGACCGGCAACCGGGTGAGCGGTCCGGAAGGCAAACGGCTGGCGGCCAAGCGCCGCAACGCCGTGGACCCGCTGGCGCTGACCGCCGGCGACCTGGTGGTGCACGACCAGCACGGCATCGGCAAGTTCGTGGAGATGACCGAGCGCACCGTCGGCGGCGCGCGCCGCGAATACCTGGTGCTGGAATACGCCTCGGGAAAACGCGGCGCCAACGGTACCGACAAGCTCTACGTGCCGATGGACTCCCTCGATCAGCTGTCCCGCTACGTCGGTGGCCAAGCCCCGGCACTGAGCCGCCTGGGCGGCAGCGACTGGAGCCAGACCAAGACCAAGGCCCGCAAGGCCGTCCGAGAGATCGCCGACGAACTCGTCGCGCTCTACGCCAAACGCCAGGCCGCGCCCGGCCACGCGTTCGCCCCGGACACCCCGTGGCAGGCCGAGATGGAAGACGCGTTCGGGTTCACCGAGACCATGGACCAGCTCACCGCCATCAGCGAGGTCAAGGCCGACATGGAAAAGCCGGTGCCGATGGACCGGGTGATCTGCGGCGACGTCGGCTACGGCAAGACCGAGATCGCGGTGCGTGCGGCGTTCAAAGCCGTCCAGGACGGCAAGCAGGTCGCGGTGCTGGTGCCCACCACGCTGCTGGCCGATCAGCACCTGCAGACCTTCAGCACCCGGATGGCCGGATTCCCGGTCACCGTAAAGGGGCTGTCACGGTTCACCGACACCCAAGAGTCCAAGGCGACCATCAACGGCCTGGCCGACGGCTCCGTCGATGTGGTGATCGGCACCCACCGGCTGCTGCAGACCGGGGTGCGCTGGAAAGACCTCGGCCTGGTGATCGTCGACGAGGAACAGCGGTTCGGCGTCGAGCACAAAGAGCACATCAAGGCGCTGCGCACCCACGTCGACGTGCTCACCATGAGCGCCACCCCGATCCCGCGCACCCTGGAGATGAGCCTGGCCGGCATCCGGGAGATGTCGACGATCCTCACCCCGCCCGAAGACCGCTATCCCGTGCTGACCTACGTCGGCGGCCACGACGACAAACAGGTCGCGGCCGCGTTGCGCCGGGAGCTGCTGCGTGACGGCCAGGTGTTCTACGTGCACAACCGGGTCAGCTCGATCGATGCGGCGGCCGCCCGGGTGCGCGGCCTGGTGCCCGAGGCCCGGGTGGTGGTCGCGCACGGCCAGATGCCCGAAGAACTGCTGGAAACCACGGTGCAGGGCTTCTGGAATCGGGAATACGACATCCTTGTGTGCACCACCATCATCGAGACCGGCCTGGACATCTCCAACGCCAACACCCTGATCGTCGAACGTGCCGACACCTTCGGGCTCTCGCAGCTGCACCAGCTGCGCGGCCGGGTGGGACGCAGCCGGGAACGCGGCTACGCCTACTTCCTGTACCCGAAGGAGAGCCCGCTGACCGAGACCGCCCATGACCGGCTGGCCACTATCGCCCAGAACAACGAACTGGGCGCCGGCATGGCGGTGGCGATGAAGGACCTGGAGATCCGCGGCGCCGGCAACGTGCTGGGGGTGGAGCAGTCCGGGCACGTCGCCGGGGTGGGTTTCGACCTGTATGTGCGGCTGGTCGGCGAGGCCGTCGAGGCCTACCGGGCGGCCTTCAACGGCGAGACGATCACCACCGAAGAGGTCAAGGATGTCCGGATCGACCTGCCGGTCGATGCGCATCTGCCGCCGGAGTACATCAACTCCGACCGGTTGCGGCTGGAGGCCTACCGGCGGTTGGCGGCCGCCCCCGGCGACGACGAGATCACCGCGGTGATAGAGGAACTCACCGACCGCTACGGACCGCTGCCCGAGCCGGCCGGCCGGCTGGTGGCGGTGGCCCGGCTGCGGCTGCTGTGCCGCGCCGCCGGGATCACCGAGGTGTCCGCGGCGTCGGCGACCACGCTGCGGCTGGCTCCGATGACGCTGCCGGACTCCGCCCAGTTGCGGCTCAAGCGGATGCATCCGTCGGCGAGTTACCGGGCCACCACCGCAACCGTGCAGGTGCCGATCCCGCGTGCCGGTGGTGCCGGCGCACCCGTCGGTGCGCCCCGTATCCGCGACGTCGAACTCGTCCAGATGGTGGCCGATCTGATCTCGGCCCTGGATGGCAAGCCGCAGGGCCTTATCGACGTCACCGGCGCGGTGCCCGCAGTACGGTAACCACGATGACCGTCGTCCTGGTCGACCCCCGCCGGCCCTCGCTTGTCCCGGTCGAAGCCCTCGCGTTGCTGGCCGGTGAGGTCGTCTACACCGAGGAACTGCCGATCGTGGTGCCGTGGTCGTTGCCGGCCGCCCGATCGGTGCTCACCGGCGGCGCCTCTGACGTGCCGGCCCCGGTACTGCTGTCCTCGGACCGCAACCATCCCGACGTGGTCGCTCGACTGGAGGCCGGGGAGACGCTGATCGCGGCGCCGGACGCGCCGCCGGGGGAGCGGCTGATCGACGCCGTCGCGATCATGGACCGGTTGCGCACCACCGGCCCGTGGGAGAGCGAGCAGACCCACGACTCGCTGCGCCGGTTTCTCCTTGAGGAGACCTATGAACTGTTCGACGCCGTCCGCAGCGGGGATGCCGACGAGCTGTGTGCGGAACTGGGCGACGTGCTCTTGCAGGTGCTGTTCCACGCCCGCATCGCCGAGGACGCGCTGGAGAACCCGTTCGGTATCGACGACGTCGCGGATTCGCTGCTGCGCAAGCTGAGCAACCGCGCGCCCGCGGTGCTCGCCGGCGAGGAGATCTCGCTGGCCGAGCAGGTGGCGCAGTGGGAAGAGCGGAAAACGCTGGAGAAGAGTTCCAGGAACTCGATCATGGACGACCTGTCGACCGCGCAGCCGGCCTTGGCGTTGGCCCAGAAAGTGCTGCAACGGCTGGTCCGCGCCGGCGTGCCCGCCGACCTGATCCCCGAGACGGTCACCACCGTGACCGTCGCGGCCGGCGTCGACGCCGAAAACAATTTGCGGACAGCGGTTTTGGAACTCATGGACACCGTCCGTGCCGTCGAGAAGACGATCATCGGCGAGCCCACCGAAGAGCTGTGGCGAGCCCACTGGCCGCAGCCCTAGCCTCCCGCTCGGGTCGGCCGGGTCTCCTCATCCGTCACTTTGGTCGCGACTCCCGAGGGTATGGAGATGTGCCCGCCTGTGAGCGACAACCCGGTATTTCCGCAGGTGGCTGTGCGTTCCGGTACTCACGCAGGTCACTTTCATCTCAAAATCCCCCAATGTCACGCTTTTGCCGCGGGCTGAGGGGTGCCCGCGTCGTAGCGACAATGGCGATGACGGTGTGCGTGGGAGCCCTGATTGTCGCTGTTAGGTGGGCGCCCCGCCCCTCAGCGACAATCCGCGGCGGATGAGATACGCGGGGAACCTGGTGCAGATGGGGCGTGAGCCTAGGCGTCTTTCCGGCGCCCACCTGGGCCTTTGTCTGACCTGTCGCTCACAGGCGGGCACATCTCCATACCCTCGGGAGCCGAGACAGGTGAGGCGGATGGGGCTCCAACCGTCAAGGCTCGACCGACTGGGTTAGCGCTGCGAGTCAGAGACCTCGCCCCAACTGCCGGGCAGCATCGGGATCCGCGGCTCGGTGTCGAGCCCCGCACCGGTGAGCACGGCGATCCCGGAAGCCTGACGGCTGGTGCCGGTAGCGGTGCCGGCGAAGCCCAGCGGTCCGGCACCGGAATCCGAGGCGCTTGCCGTGCCGGCGGGTCCCTCCCACTCCGGCGTCACGCCGATGTTCATATCCATGTATTCGTCGCCGAACCCGCGCTGCTTGGCGCGCTGCCGCTGCCGGCGCTTGGCGGCCAGGGCCTGCGCGGTGGCTTCACCGGGGGCGCCCTGGCTCTCGGACGCCTCTTCGTCGGCACTGCGGGAACGTCGCGCACCGCTGGAGCTCCGCGCCGACGAGGAGACGCTGCTCACCAGGTACAGGCAGGAGGTGGGCCCGAATCCGACGCCCGGTCCGCCGCCCGCCGCGCCGCCGGCCGGCATGCCGGCACTCGCGGTGGCAGGAGCGGTCGGGCCGGCTGAGGAGATCGGGTCCGCGCAGGCGCACGCCTCGGCTCCCGCGGGCACCGGGGCACCCGCGGCGACCGGGGCGCCGACGCTGCCTCCCACCGGCATCGGCGGGGTCGGCTCGACGGTCTGGTCGAGCCCGACCGCACCGAGCGCACCCAGCGCACCGAGCCCGGCGGCCGCGGCGAGGGCGGGCGCTGCGGCCATCACGATCGGGATCGCCATCTGGACGGCGATCTGGCCCATCGGCCACAACAGCGTCAGGGTGTGGAAGGTGGTCCAGCCCAGCGCCCCGGCCAGGATCGGGGTCATGCCCGGGATCTGTAGCAGCATCTGGGTGACCGAGCTGGCAAACGGAAACGCCTCGATCGGATATCCGTCCACGCCCAGCAGCGACCACAGCCACCTGGCGATCGGGTCGGCGAAGCCCATGTTGTACTGCCTGAGCAGGTCGGCGATCTGTTGTTCCCAGCTGGGGGCGGCAGCGGCCTCGGCGGCCCCCGGGGCCACGATCGGCGGCGCCGGCGTCGCTACCGGAACCGAGGCCAGCGCCGCTCCCGCGACGCCCTGGTAGACGGTCATCATCTCCGCGGCCTGCACCCACATCCGGGCGTAGTCGGCTTCGTTCAGTGCGATCGGGACGGTGTTGATGCCGAAGAAGTTCGTCGCCACCAGCGTGGCGTGCACCGCGTGGTTGGTGGCCAGCTCTGCCAGGGTGGGCATGCCGGCCAGCGCCGCGGTGTAGGCCGCGGCCGCGGTTTGGTGCAGACCGGCGGCAGCGGTGCTCTTGGCGGCGCTCTCGGCCAGCCAGCTCAGATACGGGGCGTGCGCGGCCGCGTACTGCTGGGCGCTGGGGCCCTGCCAGGCGCCCTGCACTCCGGCCAGTACCGCGTCGAGTTCGGCGGCCACCTCGGCGTACTCCGCGCTCATCGCCGAGTACGCTGACGCGGATTCCAGTAGCGGACCAGGTCCGGGCCCGGCGCTCAGGAGCGCCGAGTGCACCTCCGGCGGCGAAGCCAGCCAGACCGGTGCGGTCATCGAACACCTCTTCCCCACGCTTGGTGATCTTCACATCGTCAATCAGTAGTCGCGTTGTGGGTCGATTTGGTTCCCTGGGGATGCCCCTTTGTTTCCACGCGCCGGATGAGCGACTATGGCGGCATGCGGTGCGAGGTGGTGCGGGAGACCCTGTCGTCGCTGCTCGACGGCGAGCAGCAGGAGCTGCCGGCGCAGCAGGTTGATGCGCACTTGGCATCATGCCGCGGCTGCCGGCGCTGGCTGGTCGGCGCGGCTGCCCAGGCCCGCCGGCTCACTGACATCAACAGCGAGGGTGGCGCCGGGCACGGCCCTGACCTGGCCGCCCAGATCCTGGCGGCGGCCGGGGTGACATCGATCACCACCGAGAACTCCGGCGACAGCGTCTGGTCGCGGTGGGGTTTCCGGCGTCCGGCGCTGATCGCCGTCGGGGTGCTCCAGGTGGCGCTGGCGGGTATCCAGATCGCCGGTGTGGACTTCGGCATGGTTTCGGCGCACGGCCACGGGCACGGCGCGGCCACCGGGGCGCATTTGCTGCACGAGTCCACCGCCTGGTTGTTGGCGCTGGGCGGGGCGATGATCGCCGCCGGTATCTGGCCGTCCGTGGCGGCCGGGGTCGCCGCGATCGCGGGAGTTTATGCCCTGGCATTGGGCGGTTATGTGGCGGTCGACGCCTACCACGGTCAGGTGACGGCAGCTCGGATCGCCAGCCACCTGCCGGTGCTGATCGGCTTGGTGTTCGCTTTGCTGGTGGCGCGTCAGCGGATGGGCGGGGCAGGCCCGCGCCCGGCCCGATGGGGCGCGGACGGCGCGGCTGACGGGGCAGTCCCGGCGGCGGGCGCCGGTCGCGGCCGGCGGCGCCATCTGCGGTCGGTCAACCACTCGGACAGCTCTACGACCATGCGTCGTAATGGCTCTGCGAACCCGGGTCTAAGGTGGGTGTTCATGGCGGGAGCTGAGCGGGTCCAAGGCGATCCTGACGATGCTGTCACCGCCCTCGCCGTTGCCGCCGCCGCCGGCGATGCCCGTGCGCTGGAGGCCTTCATCAAGGCCACTCAGCACGATGTCTGGCGCTTCGTGGCCTACCTGTTCGACGGTGTCAGTGCGGACGACCTGACTCAGGAGACGTTCCTGCGGGCGATCGGCGCTATCCAGCGGTTCGCCGGCCGTTCCAGTGCGCGGACCTGGCTGCTGGCTATCGCTCGGCGGGTGGTGGCCGACCACATTCGCTACCTCAAGGCGCGTCCGCGCACCGCACCGGGCGTCGACCCCGCACTGCTGCTGGACCGCGACCGGCCGACCCGCGGTTTCGAGGATGTCGTCGAGGTGACCGAGTTGATCGCCGGCCTGTCGACCGATCAGCGCGAGGCGCTGCTGCTGACCCAACTGTTCGGGCTGTCCTATTCCGATGCCGCGGCGGTCTGCGACTGCCCGGTCGGCACCATCCGATCTCGAGTCGCGCGCGCACGTGACGCGCTGCTGGCCGATCCTGACCGCAGTGAGCTGACCGGTTAGCAGACGGTTCAGCGACGCGGGAACCGCCGCATAGACCGGCCGGGTTCGCGCTGGCAGAGCCGTTTTTGCGGCTAGCGCGGCCGAAGCGGCCGGTTGGCATGCCTCGCTGATGGCCCAGTCATGGAACGATGTACGCGAAACCATAGCTTCGAGGTTGGGGAGAGCGGTGTCGGCGCTACGTTGGCTGCGGACGGCCGCCGTCGTCGGCGCGACGGCTGTGCTGCTGGCATCCAGTTGCAGCTGGCAGCTCGGTAATCCCATCCCGCAGGGCGTGCCGCCGCCGCCGGGCGACCCGGTCCCGCCGGTCAGTACTGACGTCGCAGCGGGCCGACCTGCCGACCAGCTCTATCAATGGGCCGCTGAGCGAGCCCCGATGCTCGGCATTCCCATCACCGCACTGGAGGCCTACGCCTACGCCGCGCGGGTGGCGGAGGTGGAGAACCCCAACTGTCATCTGGGCTGGACCACGCTGGCTGGCATCGGCCAGATCGAGAGTCATCACGGCCACTACAACAACGCCACGGTTGCGCGGAACGGAGACGTGCGGCCCAAGATCCGCGGGGTCCGGCTCGACGGCTCCGGAGGCAATCTCCACATCGTCGAAGAAGTCCAACCGGACCTGGCCGACGACGACGGGGTGGTCCGTGCGATGGGCCCGATGCAGTTCATTCCGGAGACCTGGCGGCTCTACGGCGTTGATGCCAACAATGACGGCATCGTCAGCCCCGACAACATCGACGACGCCGCCCTGTCAGCGGCCGGCTATCTGTGCTGGCGCGGTAAGGATCTGGCCACCCCCAAGGGCTGGATGACGGCGTTGATGGCCTACAACGAGTCGGAGATCTACGCCCGCGCTGTCCGGGATTGGGCCGCCGCGTACGCGGCCGGTCGCCCGCTGTAGTGGTGTCCGGTACGGAGTAAGGCGACGTACAGCTAGGCTCCCAACAGGCCTCCGATAGAACACGACGGCCAGCCCCACCCACGCTCAAGGAGAAGTCAGTGCCCATCATCCAGCAGGTCGGCGCCCGCGAGATTCTCGATTCCCGCGGCAACCCCACGGTCGAGGTCGAGGTCGCGCTGGAAGATGGCACGTTCGCCCGGGCCGCGGTGCCCTCGGGTGCATCCACCGGCGAGCACGAGGCCGTGGAACTCCGCGACGGGGGCGCCCGCTACGGCGGCAAGGGCGTGCAGAAGGCGGTCGCCGCGGTACTGGACCAGATCGCGCCGGCGGTCATCGGAATCAGCGCCGACGACCAGCGGCTGGTGGACCAGGCGCTGGTGGATCTCGACGGCACCCCGGACAAGTCCCGGCTGGGCGCCAACGCCATGCTCGGCGTCTCGCTGGCGGTGGCCAAGGCGGCCGCCGACTCCGCGGCGCTCCCGCTGTACCGCTACCTGGGTGGCCCCAACGCCCACATCCTGCCGGTGCCGATGATGAACATCCTCAACGGCGGCGCCCACGCCGACACCGGCGTCGACGTCCAGGAATTCATGGTCGCCCCGATCGGCGCCCCCAACTTCGCCGAGGCGCTGCGCTGGGGCACCGAGGTCTACCACTCGCTCAAGGCGGTGCTGAAGAAGCAGGGTCTGTCCACCGGGCTCGGTGACGAGGGTGGTTTTGCCCCCGACGTCGCCGGCACCACCGCCGCGCTCGACCTGATCAGCACCGCGATCGAGGCCACCGGCCTGAAGCTGGGCACCGACGTCGCGCTGGCGCTGGACGTCGCGGCCACCGAGTTCTACACCGAGGGCAGCGGCTACGCCTTCGAGAAGCAGAACCGCACCGCGGCCCAGCTGGCCGAGTTCTACGCCAAGCTGCTCGACAGCTACCCGCTGGTGTCCATCGAAGACCCGCTGTCCGAGGACGACTGGGACGGCTGGGTGTCGTTGACCTCGGCTATCGGGGACCGGGTGCAGCTCGTCGGCGACGACCTGTTCGTCACCAACCCCGAACGGCTCGAGGAGGGCATCGAGCGGGGCGCGGCGAACGCACTGCTGGTCAAGGTCAACCAGATCGGCACGCTGACCGAGACCCTGGATGCGGTCACCCTGGCCCACCACAGCGGTTACCGCACCATGATGAGTCACCGCAGCGGCGAGACCGAGGACACCACCATCGCCGACTTGGCGGTGGCCGTCAGCAGCGGTCAGATCAAGACCGGTGCCCCGGCCCGCAGCGAGCGGGTGGCCAAGTACAACCAGCTGCTGCGGATCGAGGAGGAACTCGGCGACGCCGCGCGTTACGCCGGCGAGCTGGCCTTCCCCCGCTACGCGCCGGAGAGCAAGTAGCCGCCAGGGGCCGCTGCCATGTCCGATCCGAAACGTCCTGACGCCAAGCGGCGTGCCGCGACGTCGCGGCCGGGACGCGGCGGGGAGAACGGACGGGCGCACCCGCGCCGGACGCCGCCGGTGCGCCGGGGACCTGGCGCCCCGCGGACCCCACCGCCGTCACCGGCCGGTGCGGTCAAACGAGCCATCGCGGCGGCGGCCGAGCAGAGTTCGGAGCTGCGGGTCGGCTTCACCGCCCGGCGGGCGGTGATCCTGGCCGCCGTGATGTGTGTGCTCACCCTGACCGTCGCCGGGCCGGTCCGTACGTTCTTCGCCCAGCACGCGGAGATGAAACAGCAGTCCCAGTTGGAGAACACCCTGCACCGCCAGATCACCGACCTGCAGCAACAGAAGGCCAACTTGGACGACCCCGCGCACATCCGCGCGCAGGCCCGCCAGCGGCTCGGCTTTGTCATGCCAGGCGAGATCCCGTACCAGGTCCAGCTGCCCGCGCCGGCCGAGGTGCCGGGCGAGCCGGGGGCCGAGCCCCTGGACGCGCCCACCGGCGATCCCTGGTACACCTCACTGTGGCACACCATCGCCGACGCGCCGCACCCTCCGCCGGCTGCGCCTGCTGCGCCCCCGGGCGCTCCCGGGCTTCCGGTTCCGCCCGCACCGGTGGTGCCCGTTGGTTGATCCCGCCGACCTGGATGCGGTGGGCCGGCAGCTGGGCCGTGAGCCGCGCGGCGTCCTGGAGATCTCCTATCGGTGCCCCAACGGTGAACCTGCCGTGGTCAAGACGGCCCCGAAACTGCCGGACGGTACACCGTTTCCCACGCTGTACTACCTGACGCATCCGGCGCTGACCGCCGCGGCCAGCCGGCTGGAATCGTCGGGTCTGATGGCCGACATGACCGAGCGGCTGCAGCACGATCCCGAGCTCGCGGCCGGCTATCGGGCCGCTCACGAGGCCTATCTCGCTGAGCGTGATGCGATCGAAACGTTGGGAACCACCTTCACCGGCGGGGGCATGCCCGAGCGGGTGAAATGCCTGCACGTGCTGATGGCCCATTCCCTGGCCAAGGGCCGCGGCGTCAACCCTTTCGGTGACGAGGCGCTCGCCATCCTGGCCGCCGAGCCGGCGATGGCCGGGATTCTGGCACCGGGGGACTGGCTGTGACGCGCCTGGCGGGAATCGACTGCGGCACCAACTCGATTCGGCTGTTGATCGCGGAGCCAGTTGACGGCCGGCTGCGCGATGTTCATCGAGAGATGCGCATCGTCCGGTTGGGCGAGGGCGTCGACGCGACCGGACGGTTCGCCCCCGAGGCGCTGGAACGCACCCGTGCGGCGTTGGAGGACTACGCCGAGTTGTTGGCGGCACACGGTGTTTCACGGGTGCGGATGGTCGCGACCTCAGCCACCCGGGACGCGGCCAACCGCGACGTTTTCTTCGACATGACGGCGCAGGTGCTGGGACGCGCCGTTCCGGGGGCGGTCGCCGAGGTCATCACCGGCCAGGAGGAAGCCGAGCTGTCCTTCCGCGGCGCGGTGGGTGAATTGGACAGTGCCGACGGGCCATTCGTGGTCGTCGACCTCGGCGGTGGTTCCACCGAGGTGGTGCTGGGCGATCCGGACAACGGGGTGACGGCGAGCTTTTCGGCCAACGTCGGCTGCGTCCGGCTGACGGAGCGTTGCCTGCACTCCGACCCGCCTACCGCCGAAGAAGTCGCCGCCGCTGCCGCGGTGGCCCGGGAGCTACTCGGGGAGGCGGTGCGGGCGGTGCCGGTGCAGCAGGCCCGAACCTGGGTGGGGGTGGCGGGCACCATGACCACGCTGTCGGCTCTTGCGCACGGAATGGGCGAATACGACTCGGCCGCAATCCATCTGTCCCGAGTCGGCTTCGAGGATCTGACGGCGGTCTGCGATCAGCTGATCGGCATGAGCCGCGCCGAGCGGGCCGCCCTGGGCCCGATGCACCCCGGCCGCGTCGATGTTATCGGCGGTGGCGCGATCGTGGTCCAGGAACTGGCCCGCATCTTGGCGCAGCGCGCCGGAATCACGGAGTTGGTAGTCAGCGAGCACGACATCCTGGATGGCATTGTGCTGTCGATCACCGTCTCCGATTAGCCGGTCACTGCTTCCAGACAACCTTGTCGACGCCGGCGGCGTCGCGGTAGACGACACTGTCCGGCGCGGTGCCGTTCTTGACATCGAAGTAGATGCGTCCGCTGGTCTGGCTGCCGGCTGCGATCGGCCCGTTAGGAAGGCCGTCGACTTCGTTGCCCTTCATCACCGCAAACGTCGAACTGTTGACGGCGCGGGCGTTGAAGTCGGCGATGTTCGGGGTGGGAGAACCGCTGACCGCCTTGGCCGTCACATCGGAATACCAAATGCCGTCGTTGTGCCCGCTGGGTTGCAGGTTCTTGACGGTGTAGTCGATGGCTCCGCCAGGGCTTTGGATCTCTTCGCTCTGACCGAATCCGACTACTTGTGGGTCCGCAGAAGCCGGCGCCACCGCGAGCATTCCGACCGTCGCGAGGCCAGCTGCTGTTATTGCCGTCTTCTTGGCGATCTGGGAGAACACGGTAAAACTCCTTCCGTTAGGTTCTCCCAGGCATATCCGCGGCGCCGGATTTCAAAACCTCAAAAATTCACACTTCGAAGCGATAACCCATCCCGGCCTCGGTGAGCAGGTGTTTGGGGTTTGAGGGATCGTCTTCGAGTTTGCGCCGCAACTGCGCCAGATAGACCCGGAGGTACTGGGTTTCCTTTGCGTACGCGGGACCCCACACCTGGGTGAGCAACTCGTCGCGGCCGACCAGCTTGCCCCGGTTGCGCACCAGCATCTCCAACATTCCCCACTCGGTGGGGGTCAGGTGCACTTCGCCACCGTTTTTGGTGACTTTCTTGGCCGCCAGATCCACGGTGAACGAGGCAGTGTCGACTATCGGCTGATCAATTTCGGCGGTCGCGGCATTACGCCGCGCAGCCGCTCGCAGCCGAGCCAGAAACTCGTCCATCCCGAATGGTTTGGTCACGTAGTCATCGGCACCGGCGTCCAGCGCCTCCACCTTGTCGGCAGAGTCGGTACGGGCGGACAGCACGATCACCGGCGCCGTCAGCCAGCCGCGCAGCCCGGCCAGCACCTCGATGCCGGAGATGTCGGGCAGTCCCAGGTCCAAGATCACCACGTCCGGGCGCTGTTCGGCCGCGGCGCGCAGTGCGCCGCCGCCCGTCGCCGCGGTGACGACCTCATAGCCGCGCACCGACAGGTTGATCTTCAGGGCGCGCAGAATCTGCGGCTCGTCATCGACGACCAGAACCCGTGTGCTCATCAGCTCTCTCCCGCCGGGGCGGCCAGGTCCACCACCATGGTCAACCCGCCGCCCGGTGTCTCCGTCGCCGAGATGGTGCCGCCCATTGCCTCGGTGAAACCCCGGGCGACCGACAGTCCCAGGCCCACACCGCTGGTGTTGTCGCGGTCGCCGAGGCGCTGGAACGGGTCGAATACGTGCGCTTCGCCGCCCCGGGGCAGCCCGCGGCCCTCGTCGGCGACGTTGATCAGCACCCGCTCGCCCACGTGGCCCGCGGTCACCCGTACCACGCTGTCGGAGGCGTAGCGCAACGCGTTGTCGATCACGTTGGCCAGTACCCGTTCCAACAGTCCGGCGTCGGCCATCGCGACAGTCGGGCCGACCTCGACCTTGATCTGGTCCAGGCCGCCGCCGCGGAAGGTGTTGCTGCGCTTGCCGATCCCGATCAGAGCGCGCTGCACCACCTCTTCGAGATACACCTTGGTCAGCTCGGGCCGGATCACCCCGGCGGCCAACCGCGACGAGTCCAGCAGATTGCCCACCAGGTCGGTGAGCTGGTCGACCGATTCCTCCACGGTGGCCAGCAGCTCGGCGGTGTCGTCGGGGGAGAAGTCGACGTCGTCGGCACGCAGGCTCGACACCGCCGCTTTGGCGGCGGCGAGCGGGGTCCGCAGATCGTGGCTGACCGCCGACAGCAGGGAGCGGCGCAGTTCGTCGGTCCGCATCACCGCATCGGCCCGGCCGGCTTCGGCTGCCAGCTCCTCCTGGCGGACCAGCCCGGCCGCCTGCCGTGCCACCACCGACAGCACCCTGCGGTCCCGGGAGGCCAACTGCCGGCCGACCATCAGCATCGAGAACTCGTCGTCGCTCACATCGATCGAGGTGTCCGCGAGATCCACCGAGGTGCAGGGCATCTCGCCGACGGAGGCCACCACTTCGGGGACGCCGGTGCCGCCCGGAACACGGACCAGGCTCACCGCCCGCTGAGCGTAGGTCTCGCGAATCCGCTCCAGCAGGGTGCCCAGGTCGGCGCCGCGCAGCACGGATCCGGCGAACAGCGTCATCAGCTCGGCTTCGCGGGAGGCGAGGCCGGCCTCCCTGGCTCGTTTGGCTGCGCCGTCGACCAAGACCGCGACCGCGACCGCGACCAGCAGCAGCACGACCTCGGTCACCGCGGCGTCGGTTTCGGCGATGGTGAAGTCGCGGCGCGGCGCGAGCAGGAAGTAGTTCAGCAACATCCCGGACAGCAACGCCGATAGCACCGCCGGCGCGATACCGCCCAACAGGGCCACCAGCAGCACCCCGACGACGAACAGCGCGCTCTGCCCGGTGTCGAGGTAGTGGTCGAGCCAGCCCGCCACCACCAGGCACACCAGGCACGGGACGATGATCGCGGCCAGCCACGAGACCGCCCGGCGCTCCCGCGGGGAGATCGACAGCGCCCGGAAGTTCGGTTTGGTGTCGTCGTCGGTGACGATGTGCACGTCGATGTCGCCGGACTGCTGCACTACGGCCGCGCCGACACCCTCGTCGAGGATGCGTGCCCAGCGGGAACGCCGCGAGCTGCCGATCACCAGTTGGGTGGCGTTGACGTCGCGGGCGAAATCGAGCAGCGCTGCCGGCACGTCATCGCCGATCACCGTGTGCAGCGAGGCGCCCAGACTGGTCGCCAGTTGGCGTAGCTTGCCCACCCAGGGAGCCGGGGCCCCGGAGTGGCCGTCGTTACTCAGAACGTGCAGCACCAGCAGCTCACCACCGGCCTTGGACGCGATCCGGGAGGCCCGGCGGACCAGCGGCTCGGACTCCGGCCCGCCGGTGACCGCGGCGACGATGCGTTCGCGCGCTTCCCAGGTCTCGGTGATCTTCTTGTCGGCACGGTAGCGGGTCAGTGCGGCGTCGACTTGTCCGGCCAGCCACAGCAGCGCCAATTCCCGCAGCGCGGTGAGGGTCTCGCCGCGGAAGTAGTTGGCCAGCGCCGCGTCGACCTTCTCCGGTGGGTAGACGTTGCCGTGGGAAAGCCGGCGCCGCAACGCCTCCGGCGCGACATCGATGAGTTCGATCTGGGCCGCCTGCCGCACCACCGCGTCCGGGACGGTGTCGTGCTGGGTGGTTCCGGTGATCTTGGCGACGACGTCGCTGAGGCTCTCCAGCTGCTGGACGTTGACCGTGGAGATCACGGTGATGCCCGCGGCGAGCAGTTCCTCGATGTCCTGCCAGCGCTTGGGATTGCGGCTGCCCGCGGCATTGGTGTGCGCGAGATCGTCGACCAGCAGCACCTCCGGCCGGCGTCGCAGCACCGCGGCGACATCGAGTTCGCCCTCGGGCTCGCCGATGATCTCGATGCCTTGCAACAGTTCCGCGGTCTTGCTGCGGCCGTGGGTCTCGACCGCGGCGGCGACGACGTCGGTGCCGCGCTCGGCTCGGCGATGGGCTTCGCCGAGCATCGCGTAGGTTTTGCCGACCCCGGGCGAGGCTCCGAGGTAGATGCGGAGTTCTCCCCGTGGTTCTCCGCGCCGGCCGCGCTGACTCACGACACTCACCCGTCCATCATCGCGGCAACCGAGGACATCAGCCAGCGACGACAGGCCGCACCATCACGGTGGGTTTGAACCCGTACCTCGGGTTGCTGAGACCGGCACCGCTGCGGCCGGCCGATGCCATGCCCGGCACGCCGGCCCCCACGGTGTTGACCGCGGCGCCCTCCTCGGCCTCGGTCCAGCCGTGGCTGACCAAGGTGGCGCTGCCTTCCGGGATCGACGTGGCCGTTGTCGGGACGGCGGCCGGCCAACTCGACGGCACCGACAGCCCGCCCACCGGGACGCCGTTCCCGACACCGGCCAGCACGGGGGCGCCGCCCGATGCGGCTCCAGCCGGTGTAGTAACCGCGTCCGCCAGCACCATCTCCGGCCAGACCGGTGCCTGCGCCGGCCCGGTCGCGATGGCGTACGCGCTGGCGATGCCGGCGAACAGGTGCCAGGCACCGGCGTTGCTCAACGCCGAACTGTAGGTCTGCAGTCCGTTCCAGATACCGATGTTCTGGGTGGAGCCGATGAAGTTGGACAGGAAGTCGGTGATGCCGCTCTGCGCCGGCTGGGTCGCCATGGCCGGCGCCGCCAGGGTTTGCATGGCCGACGGTAGACCGGAGACCAACTGCGACAGCCCGTTCTGCGCGCTGCCGGCCGAGGCCTGGGCAACCGCGGCGCCCTGACCGGCGATCCCGGCCGGGTTGGTGCTGGGCGCGGGCGAGCTCAGCGGTTGCAGCGTTCCCGCGAGCGCTGACGAGGCGGCGTAGCCGTACATGGCCATCGCGTCCTGTGCCCACATCTCGGCGTATTGGGCCTCCACCGCCGCGATGGCCGCGGTGTTGAACCCCAAAAAGTTCGTTGCCACCAGCGCCGCGAACTGGGCCCGGTTGGCGGCGACCACCGCGGGGGGCACCGTCATCGCGAACGCCGCCTCGTAGGCGGCGGCGGAGGCCGATGCCTGGGCGGCGGCGTGCTCGGCGGCCGCGGCGGTGGTGTTGAGCCACGCCACGTAGGGCCGGGCGGCGGCGGCCATCGCCGCCGCGGCCGGTCCGCGCCATTCTTCGCCAGTCAACGTCGAGATCACCGATTCGTAGGAGGCCGCCGTCGTGGCCAATTCGGCGCCGAGTGCGTTCCAGGCCGTCGCGGCGGCGGTCATCGGAGTGGCCCCAGCGCCCGCGTACATCCGTGTGGAGTTGATCTCGGGGGGCAGAGCTGCGTAGTCCATGGTGGGGAAGTCCGTTTCCTCTAGTCGATTTCGGCCGCGGCGCTGCTGGTGCTAGACGATCGGCTTGCGCGGCATCACGACCGGCTTGACGCCGTAGCGAGGCCGGCCGAATCCGGGTCCGCCACGATTCGCGGCGGCGACCGCCGGTGCTCCGGCTGGCACCGTGGCGGCGCCGCGCGGCTCGACCTCGGCTGATCCTGCGGCGACGAGCGGGCGCGGCTCGGCGGCCGGTGCGGCCTCAGCGGCCCAGCTCGGTGGTGCTGACATCTTGTTGACGGGTGCTCCCTGGCCGGCGGCGGCCGCGGCCGGGACACCGGCCTCTGGCGCGGCCCGCGAGATCAGGTTGGCGTGCTCGCCGACACCCTCGATGTGGTGAATGACGCCCGGAGGGTTGGTGATGTAGCCCTTGCCCAGGCCGGTGAACTCCGAGGCAGCCGACCCGAGGTTGGTGGCCTGCATGGCGGCCAGGATGGCGGAGTTGCTGGCGATTCCGCCAAGCCCGTACGTCGGGTCGGCGGCCCCCACGCCGGTGCTCCCCAACGCGGAGGTGGCGGTGCCCAGTCCGGCCGCTGCCGAGTTGGCGGTCTCGGTCTCCCCGTAGGAGTCGGCGCTGGCACGCAGGGTGTGAATGAACATCTCCTGCATCGCTGCGGCCTGCGCGCTGATCTGCTGATACAGGGTGCCGTAGGCGGAGAACTGGGCGGCCTGCAACGCTGAGACCTCGTCGGCGGCGGCCGGGGCCAGCCCGGTGATCGGGCTGGTCGCGGCTGCGTTCTGGGCGTTGAGCGCCCCGGCGATCGTCTGCAGTTCACCGGCCGCGGCGGACAGCGCCTCGGGTTGGGTGGTCAGGAACGACATGACAGCTCCTTGTGAGATTCGAGCCGGCCCCCGGCTGGGCTCGGTCCCGCTCCACTTTTTCCCTAGACCTGGGGAAGACCAGCGGCGTTAACGAGTTCTTTACGGTCTGACCCGGATTATTGACGGTTTGCTTTCAGGTCCGGCTGGGTCCGTCGGGCCGCGTCCTCCAGTGGTGATTTGTCTTCCCTGCTCAGCCCGCTGCCACCGGGTGCATCGTGACGGTGGGCCGAAATCCGTAGCTGGGGGCGGGGGCCGCCGAGGTGGCACGCGCGCCGAGTGTCCCGATCGGCATGCCGGTGGGCATGGCGCCCACAGCGCGTTCGGCGGCGGCCAAGGTCCCTCCCGGCAAGGCTGTGGTGGCGGCCCCGGCAGCCGTGCTGCCGGTGGCCCACGTCGGTGGCACCGACAACAGGCCGACCGACCCGGCCCGCCCCAGACCGGCCACCACGGTGGCGCCGTGGGCGCTCGTGCCGGCCGCGCCGGCCAGTCCCACCGCGCCGGTCGACACCGGCGCCGCGGCGAGCGCGGGCACCGGTGTCGGGGCGGCGCCGCCGACGCTGCTGAAGATGCCCAGCATGTTCGAGAGCACCCCGACCAGATTGGAGCCACCAGAGCTCGCCAGTGAACCCAGGTTCGCCGGATCCAGCAGACTGCTGAGCATCGCCGACGCCGACGACGATCCAGCTTGCAGCGGCGACGAAAGGCCTTGCAGGGCGGAGGGGACCGCCGAGATCAGTTGGGCCACCCCGCCCAGCCCGCCGGGGTTGGCCGGGTCGGCGGGTGCGGTCAACGGAGTCACCTGCGCCGCTACCGCCGACGAACCCGCGTAGCCGTACATGGCTGCGGCGTCCTGGGCCCACATCTCGGCGTAGTGCGCCTCGGTGGCCGTGATCGCCGGGGTGTTCTGTCCCAGGAAGTTGGTCGCGACCAGGGCCATCAGCAGGCTGCGGTTGGCCGCGATCACCGGCGGGGGGACCGTCATGGCGAACGCGGTCTCGAATGCGGCCGCGGCCGCGGTGGCCTGGGTGGCGGACTGCTCGGCCGCATCGGCGGTGGTGTTCATCCACGCCACGAAGGGAGCCGCCGCGGCGGCCATCGATGCCGACGCCGAACCCGCCCACAGTTCGCCGGCCATCCGGGTGACCACGGCCTGGTAGGCCGCGGCCGTCGACCCCAGCTCCACGGCCAGGCCATGCCAGGTCGTGGCGGCCGCCATCAAGGGCGCCGCACCCGGGCCGGTGTAGATCCATGCGGAGTTGACTTCCGGTGGTAACGCACCGAAATCCATCATTTCTTGATCCGTTGCGGGTGCGGGAGCTAGCGGGCTGCGATCGCGTTGGCGGCCTCGGTCGCCTCGTACGCGCCCGCGCCGGCCGCCAATGTGGCGACGAAGTGTTGGTGAATCGCATCAGCCTGCGCGCTGACCGCCTGGTACAGGCCGGCGTGCGCGACGAACTGGGCGGCGGTCAACGCCGACACCGGATCGGCCGCCGCGGGGACCACGCCGGTGGTCGCCGGGGCGGCTGCCGCGTTCTGGGCAGCCATCGCCGAGCCGATACCGGTCAATTCGCCGGCCGCGGCCGTCAGCTCCACTGGCTGCGCGCTCACGAACGACATCAACATCACCCTCTCCTAACCGATCGAGCCGACACGGTTCCGGTCACGAGATCTACCGTGCCGCAACGGTGCTCGGTTAGCTGCTGCCTTGACGCGCTCTTAACGGCGCCGGGTCCAACCTTGATGAGTCCTTGATGTCTGGAAACGGAAAAGCCCGACGCAGCCCCCTCCGCTGCGTCGGGTCTTTCCGGGTCTTGAGCTGACGTTACGCCCAGCTGGAACCCACC
>NZ_AUWR01000037.1 GCF_000455125.1 Mycobacterium sp. UM_WGJ | reverse complement strand
CCGATATCCGTTAACCGGCCCTCGGGGGACACGCGACTCGTTGCAGCGTGAGATTCCGGTCCGCCCGCGGCGCCGGGTCGATGCTGGGGGCAGGCGTTACGGGAAGGCGGGACGAGCATGGCTGTTCGTATGCGGGAGTGTGACGGTGAGTATCGGGTCGATGGCGACTGGGATGGTCTGGATGCGGCCAACGCATTCCTGGCACACCTGAGCGGTCGCGGTTTCAGCCCGGCCACGGTGCGCGCGTATGCATTTGATGTCGTGAATCTGGCGAGGTTCCTCAGCGAGCACGGTGTCGTGCTGGATGCAGTGGATGCGCCGCTGGTGTTCGACTGGATCGATTGGCAGGGAGTGCGCCGCCGCGGCCCTTCGGGTCACACGCAGCGGGCGCGCTCGGCCGCGGCGTCGACGGTCAACCGCCGGGTCGCGGCAATACGCGCGTTCTTCGAGTACCTGGTGATGACCGGGCGTCGTGGCGATAATCCGGTGCCATCGCCGCGCCGCGGCCAGGGACTGCGCCGCTCAGAGCGTGGTTTACTGGGCCACCTTGGTCCCGGAAGGGCCCGCACCGGTGGCAGGCTGGTGCGCCAACCGCGGCTGCTTCCCGAATCGCTGCCGGCCAGTGATATCGAGGACTTCCTTGCCACGCTGGGCACGCATCGGGATCGGGCGATGGTGCTGGCGATGCTGCTGGGCGGGTTGCGCTCAGCAGAGGTTCGTGGCCTGCTGCTGGCCGATGTGGACATGGGTCGGCGCCGGCTGCGGGTGATCGGCAAGGGCGGCAAGGAACGCCACCTGCCGGTGGATGCGGCGTTCTTCACCGAGGTCGCGGCCTATCTGCGGTGGGAACGCCCACCCGGGCTGGCGACACCGCAGTGCTTTGTGGTGCTGCGCGGTCCAACGACCGGCGCGCCGATCAGTGCGGCCGGGCTGCGCAGCCTGTTTCGCCGCCACCGGGAGCTCTCCGGGGCGACCCGGGTGCGTCCGCACCGTCTGCGGCATACCTACGGCACTGAATTGGCTTCGGCGGGAATCGATTTACTGACGTTGCGGGCGTTGATGGGACACGTCTCGCCGGAGACCACATCCCGCTACGTGCATCTCTCGGTCGAGCAGCTCGCCGCTGAATATGGTGCTGCCCGCGCGACGTTGGCGGGAGTACCACGATGACCGTGACCGCCGTGGGTGTTGACACCGATGCCCTGCTGGGTGACTACCTCGATTACGTCGCGGGTCTGGGTCTTGCTGAGCGGTCGGTCCGCGACCGGACCCGCATCGCACGCGAATTCGTGTCCCGCAACCCGAACCTTGCGCAGTGGATGGTTCTACCCGCTGCCCAGCGGGCCGCCGAACTACGGTCGAGCCGAGCGTGGCCCCTGGTGTGTTACGCGATCGGCACCGACCGAATCCGGCTCGATGTCGAGTTGGCCGCGATCAAGCAGCTGACCGGACTCGGCGCGGTGCTCGAAGCGCGGGACCCGGTCGGGTTCGCGACGATACGAGATGCGGGGCATCGGCTGGGCTGGACCAGCTCCTGGGTCGAAACCGTGCTCGGTGAATGCCTGGCGGTGGTACTGGCCTGCCGGGGAGGGCTGGTCGTCGACCTGACCGAGCAAGCGATCGAGGAGTTCGATGCCGCGCTGGCCGCCAGCTCGATCCCGCCCTCGTCGCGGCGTGCTTACCGGGCGCGATTGGCCAGCCTGCGCCAACTGCTGTTCGAGACCCGGGTACTCGACACCGCACCGCGGCGGCGAGCGTGGGCGCGCAGCCTTGAGCAGCGCTTCACCGACGTCGCGATAGCCGGACCTATCCGCGAGACCCTGCTGCGCTACATCCGTGTTCGTGCCGCGGTGCTGCGCCCGAAATCGGTGGAGTCGCTGATCAACGACCTGTTACCGTTCGCCGAATACCTCGCCGCCGACCATCCCGAGATCACCTGCTTGAGCTTGCTGGACCGGGCCTGCATCGAGGACTACCTGGTCTGGAACCGCACCCGCGGCTGGCGCGGGCAACGCGCCGCCGCCGGCGGCGGGCGCACCATCTCGACCGCGGTCGCACAATCGGCGGTGCTGAGCCTGCGCAACTTGCTCGATGACATCACCGGATGGGGCTGGCAGCAGGCACCACCGCGCCGGCTGGTTTTCGCTGCCGACGTCCCCAAATTGGATCAGCCGCTGCCGCGTGCACTGGCCCCCGACGCTGATACAGCGGTGATGAATGCCGTTGCCAGCCTCGATGATCCGTTTGCCCGCATTGGTTTGACCGTGCTGCGTGGTGCCGGGCTGCGAGTCGGCGAGCTACTCGACCTGGAACTGGGCAGCATCGTCGACTACGGGCCCGCCGGCACCTGGTTGAAGGTGCCGCTGGGCAAGCTGGCCACCGAACGCATGGTGCCGCTATCGGCAGCCACCATCGCCGCCCTGGATGAGTGGGCATCCCAACGCGGGTCGCACCGGCCGTTGGCCCATCCACGCACCGGGATGCTTACAGACTTCCTGTTCACCCACCATGGGCGCCGCCTCGGCTACACCCGATTGCGCAACGGGCTGCTGGCCGCTGCCCAAGCCGCCGGCCTGCGCGCACCCGACGGCAGCGTTCTCGTCATCACCCCTCACCAGCTGCGCCACACCTGGGCAACCGAACTCGCCAATGCCGGGATGAGCCTGCAAGCACTGATGGCACTGCTCGGGCATGTCACCCCACAGATGACGATCCGCTACGCCAGGCTGGCCTCACCGACTCTGAAGGCCGCCTACGACGAGGCGATGGGCAAGATGCGCCGCCAGTTCACCCTCACCCCGGTCGGCAAACCCATCCTGCCCGACAAGGTCGGCTGGCTGCACAGCGAGATGCTCAAAACCCGTGTTGCACACGGCTACTGCGCCCGCCACCCAGCCGCCGGCGCCTGCCCCTATGCCAACATCTGCGAAACCTGCGACAACTACATCACCGCCCCAGAATTCCGTGACGCCCTGACCGATCAACTTGTCGATGTCCAAGCCCTCAAAACCGACGCCGAGACCCGCGGCTGGACCGACGAAGCAGCCCGCCACGACCGCGTCGCGGACGCCCTCACTGACCACCTCCAACGCCTCAACCGCTGAACCCCCGACCACAACGGGTTGCCCTGCTCACGAGGGCCGGATAATCGAGCGG
>NZ_AUWR01000036.1 GCF_000455125.1 Mycobacterium sp. UM_WGJ | reverse complement strand
CACGCCGGGGGGATTCATCGCCTACTGTGCGAAATCAGCAGATCGTCACGCTGGGACTGGAGAGGCCGATGACTGATTGGGTATGGACGCGTTCTCGCCGATGGGTTGGGCGCTTCGTCGTCACCACTGCCAAAGCCGTCTCGGCCGGGGCTGCCGCGGGCATCGTCCTCGCCTGTGCACCGATGGCCTGGGCCGACCCGGAGCCCTCAACTCAGCAGGAGCCGGCCGAGAACCAGGAACAGCAGGACGAACAGCAGCAGAAGGGATTCTCGCCGCCGCGGCCCGATGCTCCCGACAACAACCCATCCAACAACAACCCGTCCAACGCCAACCCGCCGAACAACCCCACCAACAACGATGCCTCCAAGAAGGGCGACCTGGCGGACAAGAACTGCTGGATGTACAGCACCGGTCCCGAATGGTTCGCGCCCGGCGCCATGCCCAGGCCGGGGCTTCCCGGGGAGAAGGTCTGGCCCTGCTATTACGTGGCCGGTCTGACGCCGCACTAGGACTCCACTATCCAAGGCAACGCATATCGCGGGTTGGACCGCCGATCTCCCCTCATGAAAGTGCCGGTGTTCTATCGGTGGAACCAACGGGGAGAGCGCTATTGGGCGAGGTATCCCCCGTCGACGGGCAACACGGCTCCGGTGATGAAGGAGGCGTCGTCGGAAGCGAGGAAGACGATGGCGCTGGCAACTTCGGCCGGTTCGCCGATACGGCCCATCGGGTGCATGCGTTCGACCGCCGCCACATACTCTGAGCCCCCCGGCTCCTCCGGCAACCGTTTGACTCGCTCGGTGCGAATCGTTCCGGGGGCAACAGCGTTGACTCTGATTCCCCGGTCGGCCCACTCGACCGCCAAGTGCTTGGTCAAACCGGTGGCGATGAACTTGGCCGGCCCGTAGGCCGCCTGTCGCTTCTGCCCGGCCAGTCCCGAGATCGACGAGAGGCACACGATCGCGCCGCCGCCGGTTGACAGCATTGCCTCGATTGCGTATTTGCACGTGAGGAACATGCCGCGGCCGTCGATGGCCATCACGTTGTCCCAGTCGGTGGCGGTCACTTCTTGCGCATCGCCGAGCGGGATGATGCCGGCGTTGGCGACCAGCACATCGAGCCGTCCGAAGCGGTCGATCGCCGCGCCGATCATTCGTTTCGCGTCGCTCTGGACCGAGACGTCGCCGACGACGGTCTCAACCTGCGCCCCGGCGTGCCGCAGTTCCTCGGCGAGCGCCAGCAGCGGCTCGCCTTGAATGTCAGTCACGACCAGACGCGCACCTTCGCGTGCGAAGAGCACGGCGGTGGCCCGACCGATGCCAAGGGCTGCCCCGGTGATCACCGCCGACTTTCCCAGCAGGCGTCCTCGTGCGTCGGCTGCGCCGTCGGTCATCTGCGCGTCATCTCGGTCAACACCGTTCCTACTTCCTTGTGCGCCGAGCTTTCAACGCGACAGATGTCCACTCGATTTCGCGTGAGCGCATGACGGTGCGCAGCGCTGGCACACATCACGATCGAGGCCTCGCCACAGGGCGGGACGCGAACAGGATAAGCCCCAGCGGATCATCTCATCGGCGCAATCGCCACCGTGCAGGTGTAAGCGAGCGCCAGGTGCCTCGGTTGAGGTTGAGCTGGAACGGGGACGGGCCAGGACTTTTCGTCCTGGCCCGTCCCGCTTCGGTGGAGCTGCCGGGAATCGAACCCGGGTCCTACGGCATTCCCTCAAGACTTCTCCGTGCGCAGTTCGCTATGCCTCTACTTGGATCTCCCGGTCACGCGAACCAGCCGAGATGACGATCCCAGTCGCTGTTGGTGTCCCGATAAATCCCGCGACCGGACGTATCGGTGGATCCCTCTAGTCGATGCCAGGGTCCGGGCCGAGGGAGCTCCCGGTCTGACAGGCCCGCCTCGCTTAGGCAGCGAGGGCGAAGTCGCTCTGGAGAGCGACCTTAGCCGGCGTAAGTGCCTTGGCGCTTACTTGTTTACAGCGACGCTTACGGTGGTCTCCTGCCTGCACCGGCACGCTTCCCTTGATTCGACACACGCAGTCGAAACCTTTCAGCCCCCTGTCTTGGGTGATTGCCGCCGACCCTCGGCGGACACTTCATGGTACGCGTTTCCAACGACAGACCGACGCCTGTTCATTCCATCGGCGCCGCACCGTCACCGCGCGGTGATCATCGCCACCGCCACCGCAGCCAGCACCATGCCGAGCACCTGTCCGCGGTGCACCCGCTCACGCAGCACCACGATGGCCAGCACCACCGTCACCGCGGGGAACAGCGAAATCAGCACGCTGGCCAACGCCAGGTCCGAGCCGCGCAGCGCGAGCAGCATCGCGACATTGGCTGCGGTGTCCGACAGCCCCGCCACCAGCGCCAGCTTCAACGGCCTGCCCGTGGGCAACCGCAATTCACGCGCCCCGGTCGCCGCACTGAACACCAGCACCGCGGCGGCCACCCGCGCGAACGCCAACGGCCACAGCCCGGAGTCGTCCGGCGCCTCGTGGATGAACACGAAGTCCAACCCGAACGCCATACCGGCGCCCACGGTCAGCCAAGCCACCTTGCGGGTGAAGCGGTGCGGCCGGACGTCCTCGTCGGTGGCCTGCCGGCTCACCAGGACCACCGCCAACAGCGCCAGCACAATCCCGCCATCGGCCACCGTGCCGGGCCGCTCCCCCTGGATCAAGCCGATCCCCACCGGAACCCCGGCCGTCAGCACCGCCGAAATCGGAGACACCACCGCGATGGGCCCGGCACCCAACGCGGCGTAGAACCACCAGCCACCCAGCCCCAGCGCCACACCGGAGGCCAGGCCCCAGCCGATCGCACCCGCAGGAATCGGTCCGCCCACCGCAATGGCGAGCGTGCCCAGCAACACCAGCGCCACCGGGTAGGACACCAACACCACCCGCAGGGCGGGTACGCGACGCGCGGCGAGGCCACCGACGAAATCGCTGACCCCGAACCCGGCCGCTGACAACAGCGCCAGGACGGCGCCGGTCACATGCCCTTGGCGCGCCGACCCAGCGCCCGGGTCACTTCGCGCTGCGCATCACGCTTGGCGAGGTCCTGCCGCTTGTCGTGGGCCTGCTTACCGCGTGCCAATGCCAATTCGACCTTGACCTTGCCTTCGGTGAAGTACACCGACAGCGGCACCAGGGTGAGATTGCCGTCGCGGATCTTGCCGATCAGCATGTCGATCTGGCGTCGATGCAACAGCAGCTTGCGCGTGCGTCGCGGCTCGTGATTGGTCCAGGTCCCGTGGTGGTATTCGGGAATGTGCATGTTGCGCAGCCACACTTCGCCGTCATCGACGGTGGCGAACGCATCGACCAGTGAAGCCTGCCCGGCCCGCAGGCTCTTCACCTCGGTGCCCACCAGCGACACCCCAGCCTCGTACACGTCCAGAATCGAGTAGTTGTGGCGCGCTTTGCGATTCGATGCAACGATCTGCTTGTCCGGCTTCTTCTTGCTGCCCTTGTCCGCCGCTTTCTTAGCCATCGCTACCGCCGCACGTACAGCCGAAGCGTCACGTACGCGGTCGCTCCGGCCATCGCCGCGCCCAACAGCAGCAGGATCGGCGAGATGTAGAGGATGTCGGCGTAATCGATCCGCGCGATCAGATGCGCTTGATAGAACTGGCTGAGCGCATTGTCGAGGAACGCCGCTCGCACCACGAGAAGACCGATGATCGCGATGATCACCCCCACCGTCGCGGCCAGCACCGCCTCCACCAGGAACGGCAGCTGGGTGTACCAGCGGCTGGCACCCACCAGACGCATGATGGAGACCTCAGTGCGCCGGGTATAGGCGGCGACCTGAACCATGTTGGCGATCAACAGCACCGCCCCCACCGCCTGCACCAGGGCGACCGCGAACGCAGCACTGCTCAGTCCGTCGAGCACGGCGAACAGCCGGTCGATCAACTTCTTCTGATTGAGCACGCTGAGCACGCCCGGCTGACCCTGCATCGCGGCGTCGAAATCCTTGCTCTGCTCCGGATTCTCCAGCTTGACGATGAACGACGCCGGGAACGAGTCCTTGCTCGCCACATCCTTGAACTCGGGGAACTTACGGATCGCGTCGGCATACGCGTCATCAGAGTTGAGGTAGCGCACCGACTTCACGTCATCGCGGGTCTCGATCTGTTCGCGCAGCGCCTTGCACTCCTGGCCTTCGCAGTTCGGGTCATCGGCAGCGACGTCGGGGTTCAGAAATACCTGCGATTCCACCCGGTCCAGGTAGATGTTGCGGGACTGGTCGGCCAGCCGCACCACCAGCAGGCCGCCGCCGAACAACCCGATCGAGATCGCCGTGGTGAGGATCATCGCCACCGTCATGGTGACGTTACGACGCAGGCCGGTGAGGACTTCGTTGAACAGGAATCCAAAGCGCACGTCAGCGGTCCATCCCGTAAACACCGCGCTGTTCGTCACGCACCAGCCGGCCCAGTGACAGTTCGACGACGCGCTGGCGCATCGAGTCGACGATGTGGTGGTCGTGGGTCGCCATCAGCACCGTGGTTCCGGTGCGGTTGATCCGCTCCAGCAGATCCATGATGTCCTCACTCGTCTCCGGGTCCAGGTTTCCGGTCGGCTCGTCGGCCAGCAGCACCAGGGGCCGGTTGACGAAGGCCCGGGCGATCGCCACCCGCTGTTGCTCACCACCGGACAGCTCACCGGGCAGCCGGTTCGCTTTGCCGGACAACCCGACCATCTCCAGAACCTCGGGGACGACCCGGTTGATCATCTCCGGCTTCTTGCCGATCACCTCGAGCGCGAACGCGACGTTCTCGAACACGGTCTTCTGCTGCAGCAACCGGAAGTCCTGGAACACGCATCCGAGCACCTGCCGCAGGCTGGGGATGTGGCGGCCGGGCAGCTTGTTGACGTGAAACTTCGACACCTGAATGTCACCCGAGGTGGGTGTCTCCTCGGCCAGCAGCAGCCGCATGAACGTCGACTTGCCGGAGCCGGACGGCCCGATCAAGAACACGAACTCGCCCTTGTCGATCTTGACATTGACATTGTCCAGCGCCGGACGGGCCGACGATTTGTACTGCTTGGTGACATGGTCGAGCGTGATCATCACGGCACGAAGTTTAGCCGGGTGAGGCGCCCGGACCGGGCGGGGACGCGGGTGTGGGCGGCACAGGCACGGGCTGGCGAACATCCGGCGGCGCCTCGGGAGCCGGTGGGACCGGTCCGGCTTCCTCCGGCGGCGCCGGGGCGGGCGGCGGACACAGCGGCGGACAGAACGGGAATCCCGGCACCGGCGCCGGCGGCGGTGCACCGGCCGGCGGCTCCGTCGGGGCGGGCGCCTCGGTGGTGGTTGGTGTCGGTGTGACGGTCTCGGTGACCGTCACCGGCGGCTGTTGCAGCTTGGTGCGCGGCACCCACGTGTAGGCCGGGTCGGGGATGAATCCCGGCGGCACCACCTGCGGGGCGGGCGGCGGCGTCGGCTCCGGCCGGTAGGTCTCGTAGACCCACCACACCGCGACGAAGGCGATGATCAGCGCCGCCGTGGACGTGCGGACCCGGCCGCCGAACAGATGCGCCGGCAGTTTCAGTCGCCTGCCGTCTGCCACCTCTGGCTTCTCCGGAACGTCGTCGGGCTTTCTGATGCTGAGTTTCACAGTGTCTCCACCGGCTTCACATCGCCGGCGGTGACCACGCCGGCCGCCGCCAGAGCCCGCACCACCTGGATGCGCAGCCGGCGGCCCACCTCGAATTGTTTCCCGGGAAGGGTGCGAGCCACCATCCGCAGATTGACGACGCCGAGCTCGATGCTCTCCACGCCCATGATCGACGGCTGGTCCAACAGCAGGTCCCGCAGCGGAGCGTCGGCCTCGCGGGCGTTCTCACACACCTGGTGCAGCACCTCGTTGACGCGGGTCAGGTCGGCGGTGGTGGGTACCGGGATGTCGACGACGGCGCGCGCCCAGTCCTTGGACAAGTTCAGCGACCGGACGATGTTGCCGTTCGGCACGTTGTAGACCTCGCCGTTGGGGGTGCGCAGCTTCGTCACCCGCAGCGTGACTTCCTCGACCGTCCCGAGCGCTTCGGTCGGTGCTCCCACCATGGACAGCTGCACCAGATCGCCGAAGCCATACTGCTTTTCGGTGATGATGAAGAATCCACTCAGCAGGTCCTGCACCAGCTTTTGGGCGCCGAAACCGATCGCGCCACCGAGCACCGCGGCCGGCCCCACCAGGGAGCCGACCGGAACGTCGAGGATGCTGGTGATCTGGACGGCGACCATCACGCACAGCAGCACCACCGACAGCCACGAGATCACCGAGGCAACGGCCTGGCGGTGCTTGGAGGCTTCAGACCGCACCAGCGCGTCGCTGGCCGCGAAGCCGCGTTCCAGCCGCCGGGTGACGCGGCGCGCCGCCCAGGTGATGAACCGCGATGCCAGCGCCGCCCCGATCAGCAGCAGGACGATTCGCAAGCCCTTGGTGATGACCCACTCGCCGATCTCACCGCGCCACAAGTCATGCCAGCGCTGCCCCGGAGAGAAAGCCAAGACCATCCGCTTAGTCGCCTTCCGGCCTGTTGCGCCACCGGATTCCGGCTTCGAGGAATCCGTCGATGTCACCGTCGAGCACCGCGGCCGGGTTGCCGACTTCGTACTCGGTACGCAGGTCCTTGACCATCTGGTAGGGGTGCAGCACGTAGGAGCGCATCTGGTTGCCCCACGAACTGCCACCATCGCCTTTGAGCGCGTCCATCTCGGCTCGCTCTTCGGATCGCTTGCGTTCCATCAGCTTGGCCTGCAGCACCCGCATCGCCGAAACCTTGTTCTGCAACTGCGATTTTTCGTTCTGGCAGGTGACCACGATCCCGGTGGGGATGTGGGTGAGCCGCACCGCCGAGTCTGTGGTGTTCACCGACTGTCCGCCCGGCCCGCTGGAGCGGTACACGTCGACCCGCACATCGCCCTCGGGGATGTCGATGTGGTCGGTGGTCTCCACCACCGGCAACACCTCGACCTCGGCGAACGACGTCTGCCGGCGCCCCTGGTTGTCGAACGGGCTGATCCGCACCAGACGGTGGGTGCCCTGCTCCACGGAGAGGGTGCCGTAGGCGAAGGGGGCGTGCACCGCGAAGGTGGCGCTCTTGATCCCGGCCTCTTCGGCGTAGGAGGTGTCGAACACCTCGACGCCGTACTTGTGCTGCTCGGCCCAGCGGATGTACATCCGCATCAGCATCTCGGCCCAGTCCGCGGCGTCCACGCCGCCCGCCCCGGAGCGGATCGTGACCAGCGCCTCGCGCTCGTCGTACTCCCCCGAGAGCAGGGTGCGGACTTCCATCGCGTCGATGTCCTCGCGCAGCCGGGCCAGTTCGGCGTCAGCCTCGGCGACCTCGTCAGCACCGCCTTCTTCAGCCGCCAACTCGTAGAGCACCGGAAGGTCGTCGACGCGCTGGCGCAACTCCTCCACCCGGCGCAGCTCGGCCTGAGCATGCGACAACTCGCTGGTCACCTTCTGGGCGCGGGCTTGGTCGTCCCACAGGTTCGGGTCGGATGCATCGCGTTCGAGATCGCTGATACGGCGGCGCAGGCCATCGACATCGAGCACCCGCTCCACCGTGGTCAAGGTGGCGTCGAGGGCATCGATATCGGGCTGGCGGTCTGGTTCCACGTTTATCGAGGTTACCGGCGGCCATTGGCGTGCGACCTCTAGCATCGGGGTTACGCGGGTGCATGAACGACTTCCGACTCCGAAAGAAGGTTCGAGGATGCGGCCCTACCACGTGGCCATCGTCGGCTCCGGTCCCTCCGGCTACTTCGCTGCGGCATCGCTGCTCAAGCTTGCTGCCGGCGGTGAGGTCGACGTGCGCGTCGACATGCTGGAGATGCTGCCGACGCCGTGGGGCCTGGTGCGCTCGGGTGTGGCGCCGGATCACCCGAAGATCAAGTCGATCAGCGCCCAGTTCGAGAAGACCGCCGCCGATCCACGATTCCGGTTCTACGGCAACGTCACCGTGGGCGAGCACGTCATGCCCGAGGAACTGGCCGAGCGCTACGACGCGGTGATCTACGCAATCGGAGCGCAGTCGAATCGGCAGTTGGGCATTCCCGGGGAGGACCTTCCCGGCAGCGTCGCCGCGGTCGACTTCGTCGGCTGGTACAACGCCCACCCGCACTTCGCCGACCATGCACCCGACTTGACGTGCAAGCGCGCCATCGTGGTCGGCAACGGCAATGTGGCCCTGGACGTGGCCCGCATTCTGGTCAGTCAACCCGACGAACTGCGCCGCACCGACATCGCCGACCACGCGCTGGATCTGCTCAGCCCGCGCGGTGTCGAGGAGGTCGTGATCGTCGGTCGGCGCGGCCCGCTGCAGGCCACGTTCACCAGCCCCGAGCTACGCGAACTCGGCGACCTGAAGGGTCTCGACGACGTCGACGTGGTGATCGACGCCGCCGAGTTCGCCGGGATCACCGACGAGGACATCGAGGCGGCCGCCAAGCATCCCCGGCAGAACGTCAAGGTGCTGCGCACCTACGTCGGGCGCGAAACCCGTCCTGATCACCGCCGGATCGTCTTCCGGTTCTGCACGTCACCGATCGAGATCCGCGGCAACGGCCGGGTTGAGGAAATCGTGTTGGGACGCAACGAGCTGACGACCGACGAGAACGGTTGGGTCAGCGCCAATGACACCGGTGAGCGCGAGGTTCTGCCGGCCCAGTTGGTGGTGCGCTCCGTCGGGTATCGCGGGGTTCCGATGCCGGGATTGCCGTTCGACGATCGCAGCTGCACCATTCCGCACACCGACGGCCGCATCGAAGGCACCAGCAATCAGTACGTGGTCGGATGGATCAAGCGTGGACCTTCCGGGGTGATCGGTTCCAACAAGAGCGATTCGCAGGCCACCGTCGACACGCTCGCCGCAGATCTGGCCTCCCGGGCAGCGCAAGGCGGCCTACCCGATGTCGACACCGACTATGAAGCGCAACTGCACCGTTGGTTGCTGTCTCGCCAGCCGGAACTGGTCACCGCCGAGCACTGGCAGCTGATCGATACCCACGAGCGCTCCACCGGCGAGCCGCACGGCCGCCCCCGGGTCAAGCTGACCAACGTCGCCGAGATGCTGCGGGTCGGGCACGGACCGGGCGCGACCGACTCCTGCCCGGATTGTGATGACGCGGGCCTGACGTCCTACCCGGTGGCATTGCCGGAGTCGCAGTCGCACTGACCGGGAACGTCAGTCGCCGATCGGCCCGATCAGATTCCAGTTGTCCGGATTGCGCGGCGAGTAGCGCACCGGCAGTAGATCGCCCACGCTCGGCCATTTGCTGACATCGACGGCGTAGCGCTGGTAGACCTCGTGCTCATCGACGGTGGGCCCATGCAGGACACCGGTGATGGTGACGTATTGCGGGCCGGTGGCCTCGGGCCGCGGGCTGACGCCGGTGACCAGCACGGTGCCGTCTTGGGCGCCCGAGCCCGGCCCCGAGCGCAGAAAACGCGGCGCGAGGAACACCGCCAGAACCGCCAGTAGCAACAGCAGTGCCCCAAACTCCCACATGTGGTCATGGTAGGACTTTCGCCATGGCGCAGATCAACGACAATCGCGACTCGCAGCTTCATCAAGACCTGACCCTGGCCCTGGGCCTGGCCGACCGGGCGGACGAAATCACCTTGGCGCGGTTCGGTGCGCTTGACCTGCGGGTCGACACCAAGCCCGACCTGACCCCGGTGACCGACGCCGACCAAGCGGTGGAAACCGCCCTGCGCGAGGTCCTGGTCGCCGAGCGTGCCGACGACCAGATCCTCGGCGAGGAATTCGGTGGCACCGCCACTTTCACTGGGCGCCAATGGATTATCGACCCGATCGACGGCACCAAGAACTTCGTGCGCGGGGTGCCGGTGTGGGCCACTCTGATCGCGTTGCTTGAAGACGGCGTCCCGATTCTGGGGGTGGTCAGCGCCCCGGCGTTGCACCGGCGGTGGTGGGCGACGCGCGGTCAGGGCGCGTTCGGGTCCGTCGCCGGCGGCCCGGCCCGGCCGCTGTCGGTCTCCTCGGTGGCCGATGTGGGCTCCTCCAGCCTGACGTTCGCCGGGCTGCCCTACTGGGCCGCGCGCGGCCTGCGGGAGCAGTTCCTGGGGCTGACCGAGGCGGTGTGGCGGGCACGCTCCTACGGCGACTTCTGGGCGTACTGCTTGGTCGCCGAGGGAGCTGTGGACGCAGCCATCGAGCCGGCAGTGTCGGTCTGGGATCTGGCGGCCGTCGACATCCTGGTGCGCGAAGCGGGCGGGGTGTTTACCGACCTGGCCGGTAACCCGGGCCCGCACGGCAACTGCGCCGTGGCCGCCAACCCCACCCTGCACCAGCAGGTGCTGGCGGCCTTGACCCCGCAGTAATCGGGCTACCGGCGGGGGCCGACTGACGACTTCGTCACACCTTACTTTTGAGTTAACTTACTTCGGAGTAAGGTGGTCTCATCGATACCTTCCCATCGAGTGAGGCTCTGACATGACTGATATCGCCCCCGCCACCAACGGCTCAAAGGTCCGGTTGAACAGCCGCGCCAGCGGCGTCGGGTCGGTTCCGCACAAGCGCAGCCCGATCGCAGCCGCCCTGTCGTTCGTCACGCCACTGGTCAGCCAGGACTTTCTGGACCGCTACGGCTTGCGGCAACCGCTCAACCGTGGCCTGAACTACGGCGTCAAGACGGTGTTCTCCGTCGCCGGAGCCTCCACCCGCCAGTTCAAGAAGGTCCAGGGTCTGGGCAAGGCCCCGGCCCGGCTCGGAGCCCCCGCCCGGAGCAAGGGGGGCGACTACTTCGACCTGACGCCCGACGATGACCAGCAGATGATCATCGACACGGTCGAGGAGTTCGCGGCCGAGCTGCTGCGCCCGGCCGCCCACGACGCCGACGAAGCCCTCGACTACCCGCGTGAGCTGCTCGGCAAGGCGGCCGAGTTGGGGATCACGGCGATCAACATCCCGGAGGACTTCGACGGGATCGCCGCACACCGTTCCGCGGTCACCAACGTGCTGGTGGCCGAGGCGCTGGGCTATGGCGACATGAGCCTGGCGCTGCCGATCCTGGCCCCCGGCGGAGTGGCTTCGGCGTTGACCCACTGGGGCAGTGCCGACCAGCAGGCCACCTACCTGCCTGAGTTCGCCGGTGAGAAGGTTCCGCAGGCCTGCGTCGCGATCGTCGAGCCGCACCCGTTGTTCGACCCGACCAACCTCAAGACGACCGCGGTGCGTACGCCCAGCGGCTACCGGCTCGACGGCGTGAAGTCGCTGGTGGTAGCGGCCGCCGACGCCGAGCTGTTCATCGTGGCCGCCCAGCTGAACGGCAATCCCGCACTGTTCATCGTCGAGTCCTCAGCGCCGGGCCTGACGGTCAAGGCCGATCCCAGCATGGGTCTGCGCGCCGCCGCCCTGGGCCAGCTCGAGCTGAACAAGGTGTCGGTCCCCCTCAACGCCCGACTCGGCGAGGACGCCGCGACCGATGCGGACTACTCGCAGGCCATCGCACTGTCCCGGTTGGGCTGGGCGGCGCTTGCGGTCGGCACCAGCCACGCGGTGCTCGACCACGTGATGCCCTACGTCAAGGAGCGCGAGGCGTTCGGCGAGCCGATCGCCAACCGTCAGTCGGTGGCTTTCATGTGCGCCAACATCGCCATCGAGCTCGACGGGCTGCGACTGCTGACCTGGCGCGGCGCGTCGCGGTGCGAACAGGGACTGCCGTTCATCCGAGAGGCTGCGCTGGCCAAGCGGATCGCGACCGACAAGGGCATGCAGATCGGCCTGGACGGGGTACAGCTCCTCGGCGGGCACGGCTACACAAAGGAGCACCCGGTCGAGCGGTGGTACCGGGATCTGCGGGCACTCGGCATCGCCGAGGGTGTCCTGGTCATCTGAGTCTTCTGAGCCACCCAGCCAACTCCGCTGCGAACACGAAAGTCTGATCATGGCAATCAATCTGGAACTGCCCCGTAAAATGCAAGAGGTCATCGAGATGACGCACGCCGGGGCCGCTGAACTGCTGCGCCCCATCTCGCGCAAGTACGACGCGCGCGAGCATGCCTATCCGCTCGAGCTGGACACCCTGGAATCCCTGTTCGACGGGGTCTCGGGCGTCGGCGGCAGTGCGATGGCCGGCGCCGAGGCCTTCCGCGACGCCGGCGCACAGACCGGCAACCGCAACGCCTCCAACATGGCGGCAATGCTGCAGGTGCTCGAGATGAGCTGGGGCGATGTGGCTTTGATGCTGTCGGTCCCCTACCAGGGCCTCGGCAATGCGGCGATCTCCGGTGTGGCCACCGATGAACAGCTCGCTCGACTGGGCAAGGTGTGGGCCGCAATGGCCATCACCGAGCCGAGCTTTGGCTCCGACTCGGCGGCGGTGACCACGACGGCCACCCTCGACGGCGACGAGTACGTGATCAACGGCGAGAAGATCTTCGTCACCGCCGGTTCGCGATGCACCCACATCGTGGTGTGGGCGACCCTGGACAAGGCGCTGGGGCGGGCAGCCATCAAGTCGTTCGTCGTGCCGCGCGAGCACCCCGGTGTGATCGTGGAGCGCTTGGAGCACAAGCTCGGTATCAAGGCCTCCGACACCGCCGTGATCCGGTTCGACAACGCCCGCATCCCCAAGGACAACCTGCTGGGCAGCCCGGAGATCAACACCGAGAAGAGCTTCTCCGGGGTCATGGAGACGTTCGACAACACCCGGCCGATCGTGGCCGCGATGGCGGTCGGGGTCGCGCGCGCCGCACTCGAAGAGCTGCGCAAGATGCTCACCGCCGCGGGCATCGAGATCTCCTATGACAAGCCGGCCCACGCCCAGAGCGCACCGGCCGCGGAATTCCTGCGCATGGAGGCCGACTGGGAGTCGGCGAACCTGCTGACGCTGCGCTCGGCGTGGCAGGCCGACAACAACATCCCCAACTCCAAAGAGGCGTCGATGGGCAAGGCCAAGGCCGGCCGGGTGGCCAGCGACATCACCCTCAAGGCCGTCGAAATGGCCGGCACCCTGGGCTACTCCGAGCAGATGCTGCTGGAGAAGTGGAGCCGCGACTCGAAGATCCTCGACATCTTCGAAGGCACCCAGCAGATTCAGCTGCTGGTGGTGGCCCGCCGGCTGCTGGGCCTGACTTCGGCCGAGCTGAAGTAGCGCACCCGCCCCCTTCCCGCCGAGCAGACGCACAGGCCCCCATCTCCCGCACGGAATGGGGGCTTTTGCGTCTGCTCGCGCACTTGCCCCGGAGATAAACGAAAAGTAATGTTACTTTTACTTTCTTGCGCCTATCCCCGGGAGTCGCCGATGGAATCCTTCGTCCACCTGCGCAAAGGCACCACGCCGCATCGCCTGCACGCCGACCTCGACGGCCTCAAGGACGATGAACTCGGCCGCGGTGGCTTCATCGGCCGCACCGCCAACATGTACCGGCGCAACGACCCGACCGCCTACCGTGCCGAAGGACCACTGCGGCCCGTCGATGTGCTGGCCGCGCTCCTGCAGCCGACCGACGCCACCGACGCCGCCGGCGATCCGCTGCTGCTGTTCAGCAACGCCGACTGCCGCATCCGGCTGTCGCGGCGCTCGGTCCCGATGCCGTTTCACATCCGCTACGTCGACGGCGACCTGCTCTGCTTCGTCCATGCCGGGTCCGGACAGCTGGAAACCGAGTTCGGCCCACTGGACTACCGCGAGGGCGACTGGCTATATCTGCCCAAAGCGACCACCTGGCGACAACTACCCGCGGCCGAAACGACGCTGCTCATGATCGAGGCCACCGACGAGTTCCGGGTTCCACCGCCCGGTCCGCTGGGCCGGCACTTCCCGTTCGACCCTTCCCTGATCGTCATCCCGGATCCAGCCCCCATCGACGACGATGGGCGGGACAGCTACGAGGTCCGGCTGATCCATGACGGCGGCCCGACAACGCTTCACTACCAACACAATCCGATTGACGTCGAGGGCTGGCGCGGCGACAACTTCGCGTTCTCGTTCAACATCGCCGACTACAACGTGGTGACGTCTGACAGCGTGCATCTGCCACCGACGGTGCACCTGTTCATGCAGGCCACCGGGGTCTACGTGATGAACTTCCTGCCCAAACCCGCCGAAGGGGTGGCGGGCACCGAACGCACACCGTGGTATCACCGCAACGTCGACTACGACGAAATCGCCTTCTTCCACGGCGGTTCGCTCTACGGGATTCCGATGCCACCCGGACTGATCAGCCACGCCCCGCAGGGCGTGCATCACGGTGCACCGGAGAAGGCCCGCGAGCGCGCGCGCCGGAAGTTCGACGACTATCAGCGGGTGGACTGGCAGGTCATCGCCATCGACACCCGGCGCCGCCTCATCCCCTCCCCCGAAGTTTTGGCCGCCGACCTAGGACAGCACGCATGACCGCCAAGCACGACTACGACCGAATCCCCTACCTGATCGCCTACCAGAACAACTCGGGCGTCCGTGACGTCTACGGCGGAGTCGCCGAGCTGGTGGTGTTGGAGAGCTACCTGCTGAAGCCGAAGGATGCGCCGAGCGACACCGTGCTGGTGTTCATGCACCCGATCGGCGGCGGCGCCTACCTTCCGATGGTCAATGCGCTGGCCCGCGCCGGTCACCACGTCATCTACTGCAACAGCCGATTCCGCGGCACCGACTCGGCGTTGCTGATGGAGAAGGTGGTCGAAGACCTCGGTCAGTGCATCTCCGACGCCAAGAACCGGCTCGGCTACGCCAAGGTGGTGCTGGCCGGATGGAGCGGCGGAGGTTCGCTGTCACTGTTCTACCAACAGCAGGCACAGCACCCGACGGTGACGGCCAGCCCGTCCGGTGACGGCCCCGACCTCACCAAACTGAACCTGATCCCGGCCGACGGCGTGATGCTGCTGGCCGCCCACATCAGCCGCCACGGCACGCTGACCGAGTGGCTGGACGCGTCCATCCTCGACGAGTCCGACCCGACCAAACGCGACCCGGAACTGGACCTCTACAACCCGGACAACCCCAACCAGCCGCCCTACAGCACGGAGTTCCTGGACCGCTACCGGGCGGCCCAGATCGCCCGCAACCGCCGGATCACCGCCTGGGTCAAGGCGAAGCTGGCCGAGTACACCGAGGCCGGCCTGCCCGATCAGGAGTTCGGGTTCGTCGTACACGGCACCATGGCCGACCCGCGCTGGCTGGATCCCACCGTCGATCCCAACGATCGCACCCCCGGCAGCTGCTATCTGGGCGAGCCCGCGGTGGTGAACATGAGCCCGGTCGGATTGGCGCGATTCTGCACGCTGCGCAGCTGGCTGTCGCAGTGGAGCTACGACGACGCCCACGGCGACGGATTGGACTGCGGAGCAGACATCGCGGTGCCCACCCTGGTGATCGGCAATCTGGCCGACGACGCCTGCACCCCGAGTCACACCCGCCGGCTCTTCGAGGCGATCGGCACCAGCGACAAGGCGATGCACGAGATCCCCGGAGCCAACCACTATTACGCCGGGCCGGATCAGCGTGACGCGCTGCGACAGGCCGTAACGATCGTCACTGATTGGCTGGCCCAGCACGATTTCGTAGGCTCGTCGGCATGAACACCGCTGGTGCGCTGGACGGCATCCGGGTGCTGGAGCTCGGCACGCTGATCTCCGGGCCGTTCGCCGGGCGGCTGCTGGGCGACATGGGTGCCGAGGTCATCAAGATCGAGCTGCCCGGCAAACCCGACCCGCTGCGCACCTGGGGACAGGCCGAGCTCGACGGGCACCACTTCTTCTGGACCGTGCACGCCCGCAACAAGAAGGCCGTCACCCTCGACCTGCGTACCGAGCGCGGCCGCGAGCTGTTCCTGGAGCTCATCGACAAGTCCGACATCGTCGTGGAGAACTTCCGGCCCGGCACGCTGGAGCGCTGGGGGCTGGGCTTCGACATCCTGCGTCAACGCAATAAGGGCATCATCCTGGTGCGGGTCTCCGGTTACGGACAGACCGGACCGGATGCACACAAGGCCGGTTACGCCTCGGTCGCTGAGGCGGCCAGCGGGCTGCGGCACATGAACGGCTTTCCCGGCGGCCCGCCACCGAGGCTGGCCCTGTCTCTCGGTGACAGCCTCGCGGGCATGTTCGCCGCCCAAGGTGCGTTGGCCGCCCTCTACCGTCGCACGGTCACCGGCCAAGGCCAGGTGGTCGACGTCGCCCTCACCGAATCCTGCTTGGCCATCCAGGAATCCACCATCCCCGATTACGACGTCGGCGGCGTGGTCCGCGGACCGTCGGGCACCCGGCTGGAAGGGATCGCCCCGTCGAATATCTACCAGTCGGCCGACGGCAGCTGGGTGGTGATCGCCGCCAACCAGGACAGCGTGTTCGCCCGGCTGTGTCAGGCCATGGGGCGCCCCGAGCTGACAACCGACCCGCGGTTCACCGATCACGGGGCCCGCGGCCGCAATCAGGATGAGTTGGACGCGATCATCGGCGAGTGGGCGGCGCAGCGGGCGCCCGATGCCATCATCGCGACGCTCAGCGACGCCGGCGTGATCTCCGGGCCCATCAACACCGTTGCCGAGGTCGTCAAAGACCCGCAACTGTGGGCGCGCGGCATGCTCGCCGAACACTGGGACGAAGGCGCCGAGCGCACCGTGCTGGGACCCGGCGTCATGCCCGTGCTCTCGGAGAGCCCCGGCACCATCCGCAACGCCGGATCGGCCCGGCCCGGCCAGCACAATGACGAGGTCTACGCCGGCCTGCTCGGCAAGACCAGCGCGCAGATCGACGCCCTACGCACCGAGGGGGTGCTGTGAGCACACTGCCCGCCCAGGTCGCGATCCGCGAAGTCGCGCTGCGCGACGGTCTGCAGATCGAAGCACCGATCCCGTTGAGCGCCAAGCTCGAACTGCTGGCCGCCATCGCCGCCACCGGCGTTCGCGAAGTCGAGGTGACCTCCTTCGTCTCCCCGACCAAAGTCCCGGCCCTCGCCGATGCCGCCGAGCTGGCCGCCGAGCTGTGGCGCTACCCCCAACTCGAGTTCTCCGCACTGGTCGCCAGCCCCGGTGGCGCCGCCCGGGCGGTCGCCGCCGGCCTGAAGTCCATCGAGTACGTGGTGTGCGCCTCGGATGCCTTCAGCACCGCCAACGTCGGGCGCCCCACGGCAGCGGCTGTCGCAGCCATCACCGACATCGCCGGCATCGCCCACGACGCCGGCGCCTCGGTGGAGGTCATCGTCGCCACGGCCTGGGACTGCCCGTTCGACGGTCCGACCGAGCCCGGCCGCGTCACCGACATCGTCGCCTCGGCGACCGCTTTCGGAATCGACCGGCTGGCCATCGCCGACACCATTGGCACCGCCACTCCCCGGCGCGTCACCGACCTGATCGCGGCGGTGCAGCCGATCATCGGCGACATCCCCCTGGGAGCGCACTTCCACAACACCCGCGGCTCCGGGCTGGCCTGCGCCTACGCGGCGATTCAGGCGGGAATCACCCGACTCGACGCCTCAGCCGGCGGCCTGGGCGGCTGTCCGTTCGCCCCGGGTGCCACCGGCAACATCGCCACCGAAGACCTCGTGTACCTGCTCGGTGACTGCGGCATCGACACCGGAATCGATCTGGATGCCGCCATCACCGCGGCCGGCGTGGCCAGCACCGTCGTCGGCCACGGGCTACCCAGCGCCCTGCTGGCCGCCGGAGACCGGAAGCGGGTCTGAGAGCCTCGATGTCGACCCAGCGTGAGCTCAGTTCCAAGGGGCGCCTGACGCGTGGTGCGATCGAGCAAGCCGCCCGAGAACTGTTCGCCGAACGTGGGTTTCACGGCACCACACTGGCCGACATCACGTCGGCCGCCGGAAAGTCGACGGCCGTGTTGTACCGGTACTTCCGCGACAAGGAAGAGCTGCTGGCCGCGCTGGCCGAGTCGTTTCTCACCCAGGTGGTCGAGTCCTCCGGCCTCAAGATGCGACTGCCGGAATCTCCGGAGGACACCGAGTTCTTCTCGTCGGTGGTCAGCGCCTACTGGGCCATGTTCAAGCCGAACATCGGCGTCATGATCGCAGTCGCGCAGCTGGCCGCGACCAGCGAGCGATTCGCCGCGCTGCAGAACGAGTTCCGCCGGTTCGGCATGGAGATCGTCGCCGCCTCGGTGCGGCGGGCACAGCAGCAGGGCTATGGCGTCGAGCTCCATCCCGACCACATCGCGGCGGCCATCGCGCTACTGTTCGAGAATTTCACCGTCGTGTTCGTCGGCCCGTCCGGGCCGGGATGGCGGATCAGTGACAGCGAGGCAATCGAGACGCTGTCGACCATCTGGAGAAAGACCCTGTACGGCCGTGATCACTGACAACTGAAGGAATCGCCATGGATTTCACACTGCCCGAACATCTTCCCGGTGTGCTCGCCGAGATGGACGACTTCATCGAACGCGAGATCGCACCGCTGCAGGCCGAGAACATGCAGTATTTCGACCACCGGCGCGAGTTCGCCCGCACCGACGTGGAACGTGGCGGCATCCCGCGACGTGAGTGGGAAGAACTGCTCGATGAGATGCGCCGCCGCGCCGACGCCGCCGGCTGGCTGCGGTACGGGTTGCCCTCCTCGCTGGGCGGGCGAAACGGAACCAACGTCGACATGGCAGTGATCCGGGAACATCTGGCGCACAAAGGTCTCGGCCTGCACAACGATCTGCAGGACGAGTCCTCGATCGTCGGGAACTTCCCGCAGGTGATCATGATGGAGCGGTTCGGCACCGACGAGCAGCGCCGCGAGTTCTCCGAGGCGATGATCACCGGCGAGCGCTCGATGGCCTTCGGCTTGACCGAACCCGACCATGGTTCGGATGCGACGTGGCTGGAAACCCGCGCCGAACTCGACGGCAACACCTGGGTGATCAACGGTGCCAAGCGGTTCAACACCGGAGTGCATCGGGCCACCCACGATCTGGTGTTCGCCCGCACGTCCGGCGAGGCGGGTTCGGCGCGGGGCATCACCGCATTCCTGGTGCCCACCGACACCCCGGGCTTCACCATCCCGTTCTACTGGTGGACCTTCAACATGCCCACCGACCATGGCGAGGTCGAACTGCGCAACGTGCGAGTTCCGGCCGAAGCGGTGCTCGGCGAAGTCGACGGCGGGTTGGACGTGGCACAGACTTTCCTGCACGAAAACCGGATCCGCCAGGCCGCCTCCAGCCTGGGCGCCGCGCAGTACTGCATCGACCGCGCCGCCGAGTACGCCCGGCAACGCATCGTGTTCGGCAAGCCGCTGTCGGTCAACCAGGCGGTGCAGTGGCCGCTGGCCGAATTGCAGACCGAGGCCCAGATGGTGCGACTGCTGGTCAACTATGCGGCCTGGCACCTGGACCGTGACCACCACCTGGAGGTCTCCGACAAGGTGTCGATGGCCAACTACCGCGCCAACCGGCTGGTGTGCGAAGCCGCCGACCGCGCCATTCAGATCCACGGCGGAATCGGCTACACCCGCCACGAGCAGTTCGAGCACATCTACCGGCATCACCGCCGATACCGGATCACCGAGGGCGCCGAGGAGATCCAGATCCGTCGGGTCGCCCAGCGCCTGTTCGGGTTCGACCGCCGGCGATGACCGCCGACCAGCTCGCCGATCGGCTGGCCGATGTGCTGACGCCGGTGATGGGCCCCGTCGCGGTCGAGGGCCTGCGCGCCCTGACCGGCGGCGCCAGCCGCATCACCTGGGCTTTCGATGCCGTCGCCGACAACCAGGAACGCCGGTCACTGATTCTGCGCACCGGGCCGCTCGAGGAGCTCTACGCCAGCATGGAACTCGAGGCGCAGGCCCAGCACGCCGCAGGCGAGGCCGGCGCTCCCGTTCCGCACGTGTTACTCGCCGATAATTCCCCTGCAGCACTGGGGAATCCGTACCTCATCTGCGACCTGATCGACGGCGAGACGGTGGTTCGCCGCATCGAGCGCCAGCTCGATGACGCCGGAGGCGAACACCTGCTGCGCCAGTGTGCGCGCGCGCTGAGCGCCATCCACCGGGCCGATCCGAGTGGCATCGCACTGAGCACCGACGATCAGCTGGCCGCGTGCCGCGCCCAGCTCGACACCATGCCCGATACCACCGCTGCCTTCGAATGGGCGTTTCGGCGGCTGGCCGCCGATCGTCCATCGCCGGTGCCGAAGCAGCTGGTCCACGGCGATTTCCGGATGGGCAATCTGATGGTCTCCGGCAACGGTGACCTGGCCGCCGTGCTGGACTGGGAGCTGGTGCACCTCGGCGACGGGTGTGAGGACTTGGCCTGGTTCTGTCTCCGGGCCTGGCGGTTCGGTGCGCCCCTGGAGCGCGCCGCCGGTGGGCTCGGCCATATCGACGCCTTCCTGGCCGCCTATGAGCAGGCCGGCGGCGACTGTGCCGTCGACCCGGATCGGTTCGACTGGTGGCTACTGCTGGGCACGCTGCGATGGGGCATCATCTGCCGCTACCAGGCACAGCGTCACCTCAGTGGCCAAACCCGTTCGGTGGAACTGGCGACCATCGGTCGGCGGGTCTCCGAATCCGAATGGGACGTGCTGCGCCTGCTCGATGGAGTGCGGCCATGAGCGCCGGACGCCGCCCCACCGCGGCCGAACTCGTCGCAGCTGTCACCGAATTCCTGGACACCGCGCTGGTGAACCGCGACGGCGATGCCGCCAACGACGGCCAGGTCAGGTTCCACGCCCGGGTGGCGGCCAACGCACTGCGTATCGTCGAACGGGAGTTGCGCGATACCGCCGGTGGCGTCGTGGTCGAGGCCTTGGCCGGGCTGGGTTTCGCCGACGAGGCCGAGCTGGCCGCCGCCATCCGGGCCGGCGACCTCGACGACCGGCCTGAGGCGCTCACCGCCTGCCTGTACACCCTGGTGGAGCATCGGTTGGCGATCGACCATCCGGGATACGCCCAGTAACCGCTAGAGTTCCTGCGCGACAATCACTTCGACGGCGCTGCTCCAAACCTGGTGTATCGACAGGACCTGCGCAGTAGCATCTGGTGCGTGTCCGACTCCAATGCCGCGCTGCGAATCCTTGTCTACAGTGACGACGCCGCGACCCGCGCACGGGTTATGACCGCGTTGGGCAAGCAGCTGCACCCGGACCTACCGGAGCTGACTTATGTCGAGGTCGCGACCGAGCCGGTGGTGATCCGGCAGATGGATGCCGGCGGAATCGACCTGGCGATCCTGGACGGAGAGGCAACCCCGGCCGGCGGGATGGGCATCTGCAAACAGCTCAAAGACGAGATCACGCCCTGCCCGCCGATCCTGGTGCTGACCGGCCGCGCCGACGACGTCTGGCTCGCCAAATGGTCACATGCCGACACCGCGGTGGCCCACCCGATCGACCCGATGGAACTGAGCCGCGCGGTGCTGGGTCTGCTGCGCACGCCGACCCCTGGTTGATACCGCGGTCCCAGCCTCACCTCTCCTGCGTCGAGCCTCGCTGAACCGGCGGGGTTAGGGCAGCCTCAGGACCGAATTCCCCTGTCGCCGTTACCGCTACAGGTGATACCCGTCACAGTTGTCGGCAATTTCGGATTCTTCCCAACCGCCTCGTGGCAGCAGACTAGGCTGTGCCTGAAGTCACATCGGTGCCCGGAAGGGAACTACGTCACTGAGCATGAACCTCTACCTGCCGATCCTGGTCCTCGCCGCGCTCGCCGCCGGTTTCGCCGTATTTTCCGTGGTCGCCACCGCTCTGGTAGGCCCCTCGCGCTACAACCGGTCGAAACTAGAAGCCTACGAGTGCGGCATCGAGCCCACAGACCAGCCGGTCAGCGGTCCGCACGCCCCATCCGGGCAGCGGTTCCCGGTGAAGTACTACCTGACGGCGATGCTGTTCATCGTCTTCGACATCGAGATCGTTTTTCTCTACCCCTGGGCAGTGGCCTTCGACGGGCTTGGAATGTTCGCCCTCATCGAAATGGTGCTGTTCGCCGTCATCGTGTTCGTCGCCTACGCCTACGTCTGGCGGCGCGGCGGCCTGAATTGGGATTGAGCGGGAGTAGGCGGGCTTAGACATGGGATTAGAAGAGCAACTGCCGAGCGGGCTCCTACTGTCCACGGTGGAAGACCTGGCCGGGTACTTCCGCACCGGGTCGCTGTGGCCGGCCACCTTCGGCCTGGCCTGTTGCGCGATCGAGATGATGTCGACGATGGCACCCGACTACGACCTGTCCCGGTTCGGGATGGAGGTTTTCCGGGCCTCACCGCGGCAGGCCGATCTGATGATCGTGGCGGGCCGGGTCAGCCAGAAGATGGCACCGGTGCTGCGCCAGATCTACGACCAGATGGTGGAGCCCAAGTGGGTGCTGTCGATGGGCGTGTGTGCGTCGTCGGGCGGAATGTTCAACAACTACGCGATCGTGCAGGGCGTGGACCATGTCGTCCCGGTCGATATCTACCTGCCTGGGTGTCCGCCCCGGCCGGAGATGCTGATGTACGCAATCCTCAAGCTGCACGAGAAGATTCGCTCAATGCCTTTGGGTGCCAACCGAGAACAGGTGATCACCGCGACCGAGGAGGCCGCCTTGTCGGCGCCGTCCACCTGGCAGATGAGGGGGTTGCTGCGGTGAGCGAGGCAGGCGGCGGGGACCGCGACCGCAACGGGCCCGAAGACCTAATCAAGGTCCGCCACGGCCTGTTCGGCGCGACGGGCACCGGCGACACATCCGGATACGGAGGTCTTGTCACCGAGGCCACGCTCCCCGGCGAGACCCCGCGGCCCTACGGCGGATACTTCGACGAACTTGTCGACACCCTCAGCGTCGCGCTGCAGCGCAACGGAATCGAGTTCACCGACGCCATTGAGAAAGTTGTCGTCTACCGCGATGAACTGACCCTCTACGTTGCACGCGCGCAGCTGCCGGCGGTCGCCCGGCTGCTGCGCGACGAGCCGGAACTGCGCTTCGAGCTGAGCCTCGGAGTCTCCGGTGTGCACTACCCCAGCGACGCCGACCGCGAGTTGCACGCGGTGTATCCGCTGCGATCCATCACCCACAACCGCCGCGTCCGTCTGGAAGTCGTTGCCCCCGACGCGGATCCGCACATTCCTTCGCTCTTCGCCATCTACCCGACCACCGACTGGCATGAGCGGGAGACCTACGACTTTTTCGGGATCATCTTCGACGGCCACCCCTCACTGACCCGAATCGAGATGCCCGACGACTGGCACGGTCACCCGCAGCGCAAGGACTACCCATTGGGCGGCATCCCGGTCGAGTACAAGGGCGCACAGATACCGCCGCCGGACCAGCGGAGGGCTTACAAGTAATGAGCACCGATACACCGCACACCGTTCTCAATGTCGGCGGGCAGGAATGGGATCAGGTGGTCGACGCCGCCAAGGCCGCTGACCCCGGCGAACGCATCGTCGTGAACATGGGGCCCCAGCACCCGTCGACGCACGGCGTGCTGCGGCTGATCCTGGAACTCGAGGGTGAGACCGTCACCGAAGCCCGCTGCGGCATCGGTTATCTGCACACCGGCATCGAGAAGAACCTGGAAAGCCGCTACTGGACCCAGGGCGTCACATTCGTGACCCGGATGGACTACCTGTCGCCGTTCTTCAACGAGACCGCCTACTGCCTCGGGGTAGAGAAACTGCTGGGCATCACCGAAGACATCCCCGAACGCGCCAGCGTCATCCGGGTATTGATGATGGAGCTCAACCGGATGTCCTCGCATCTGGTCGCACTCGCGACCGGTGGCATGGAGCTCGGCGCGCTCTCGGTGATGCTGTTCGGTTTCCGGGAACGCGAGCTGGTACTCGACATCTTCGAGGCGATCACCGGTCTGCGGATGAACCATCAGTACGTCCGGCCCGGCGGGGTGTCGGTGGACCTTCCCGGCGACGCGATCCCCATGATTCGCGACTTCCTCAAGCTGATGCCCAAGCGGCTCAAGGATATCGAGGACCTGCTGACCGAGAACTACATCTGGAAGGCCCGCACCAAAGGCGTGGGCTACCTGGACCTGACCGGGTGCATGGCGCTGGGCATCACCGGACCGGTACTGCGCTCGACGGGCCTGCCCTATGACGTGCGACGTGCGGAACCCTACTGCGGCTACCAGGACTACGAGTTCGAGGTGATCACCGACGACGGCTGTGATGCGTACGGCCGCTACCTGATCCGCATCGCAGAGATCAAGGAGTCCCTGAAAATCGTCGAACAGTGTCTGGACAAGCTGCAGCCCGGCCCGGTGATGGTCTCCGACCGCAAGATCGCCTGGCCGGCCGACCTGACCATCGGCCCGGACGGGCAGGGCAACTCCCGCGAGCACATCGGCTGGATCATGGGCCACTCGATGGAAGGTCTGATCCACCACTTCAAGCGAGTCACCGAGGATCTGTGGGTGCCGCCGGGGCAGGTGTTCGTCTCGGTCGAGTCACCGCGCGGCGAACTGGGGGTGCACATGGTCAGCGACGGCGGTACTCGCCCCTACCGGGTGCACTATCGGGACCCGTCGTTCACCAACCTGCAGGCAGTGGCCGCCATGAGCGAGGGCGGGCTGATCGCCGACGTGATCGCCGCGGTCGCCAGCATCGACCCGGTCATGGGCGGGGTGGACCGGTGAGCGCGCCAGGAGGCGAGATCGACAAGGTCGGCGTCAACAAGACCGGGCGTGGCCGGTTGATGCCGCCGACCGCCGGGACCGACGGCAACCGAGTCTTTCTGCAGCTGGGCCGACAGCCCGAAGAACCCAATCAGTTCAACCACCCCGGCGCCCCGACCGCCTACTCCCCCGACGTGCGAGCCCGGCTGGAGGCCGACGCCAAGGAGATCATCGGCCGATACCCGCAGCCGCGCTCGGCGATCCTGCCGCTGCTGCATCTGGTGCAGTCGGAGGACACCTACATCACACCGGCCGGCATGTCGTTCGTCGCGGAACTGTTGGGGTTGACCAGCGCCGACGTCGCCGGGGTCGCGTCGTTCTATTCGATGTACCGGCGTGATCCCACCGGTAAGTACCTGGTCGGCGTCTGCACCAACACCCTGTGTGCGGTGATGGGCGGCGACGCCATCTACTCCGAGCTCAAGGAACACCTGGGCGTCAGCAACGATCAGACCACTGCGGACGGCTCGGTCACCTTGGCGCACATCGAGTGCAACGCCGCCTGCGACTACGCGCCGGTGGTGATGGTCAACTGGGAGTTCTTCGACAATCAGACCCCGGAATCGGCGCGTGAACTGGTCGACAAGTTGCGCGCCGATGCCGAAGTGCGGCCCACCCGAGGAATGCCGCTGTGCAGTTTCGCCGCCACCGAGCGGATTCTCGCCGGCTTCCCGGACGAACGCTCCGACGACGGCCAAGGAGGTGCCGGCGCGGCGACGCTGGCCGGCCTGCAGGTGGCCCGTGAGCGCGGGATGACGGCACCGGAGCCCGGCAGCAAAACCGATAGGGGTGCGAAATGACCCTTACCAAAGGAACACCGCCCGAGGGCACACCGCTGACCCCGGTGCTCAGCAGCTACTGGGACGAGCCCGAGTCCTGGACGCTAGAGACCTACCGCCGCCACGACGGCTACGTCGGCATGAAGCGCGCGCTGGCGATGACACCCGACGAGGTCATCGAACTGGTCAAGGACTCCGGGTTGCGGGGCCGAGGCGGCGCCGGATTCTCCACCGGAACCAAGTGGTCCTTTGTCCCCCAAGGCAGTGAGGGTCCTGGGGCGCGTCCTCACTACCTGCTGGTCAATGCCGACGAATCCGAGCCCGGCACCTGCAAGGACATGCCGCTGCTGATGGCGACACCGCATGTCCTCATCGAGGGCATGATCGTGTGTTGCTACGCAATCCGCGCCCGCAACGCCTTCATCTACATCCGCGGCGAAGTGCTGCCGGTGGTGCGCCGAATGCAGGCCGCGGTCGCCGAGGCGTATGCGGCGGGATTGCTGGGCACCAACATCGGCGGCAGCGGCTTCGACCTGGACATCACTGTGCACGCCGGAGCAGGCGCCTACATCTGCGGCGAGGAGACCGCGCTGATCGAGTCGCTGGAGGGCTATCGGGGCCAGCCGCGGCTGCGCCCGCCGTTCCCCGCCGTGGCCGGGTTGTACGCCTCGCCGACGGTGGTCAACAACGTCGAATCGATCGCCAGCGTGCCGTCGATCCTGCGCAACGGTGCGGAGTGGTTCCGCTCCATGGGCACCGAGAAATCCCGCGGGTTCACCCTGTATTCGCTGTCCGGGCACGTCAACCGGCCCGGCCAATACGAGGCGCCGCTGGGCATCACGCTGCGCGAACTGCTCGCCTACGCCGGCGGCATACGCGACGGACACCGGTTGAAGTTCTGGACGCCGGGCGGATCGTCGACCCCGATTCTGACCGAGGAGCACCTCGATATCCCGTTGGACTACGAGGGCATGGCATCGGTGGGATCGATGCTGGGCACCAAGGCATTACAGATCTTCGACGAGACCACCTGCGTGGTACGCGCCGCCGGACGCTGGTCGGAGTTCTACAAGCATGAGTCCTGCGGGAAATGCACGCCGTGTCGTGAGGGCACCTACTGGCTGGTGCCCATCTACGAACGGCTGGAAGCCGGCCGCGGTACCCCCGAAGACCTCGACACCCTGCTGGACATCGCCGACGTCCTGTTCGGAAAGTCGTTCTGCGCCTTGGGCGACGGCGCGGCCATGCCGGTGAAGTCGTCGATCCAGTACTTCCGTGACGAATACATCGCCCACCTCGAGGGCGGCTGCCCGTTCGACCCGAAAGCGAGCATGTTCGTGCCAGGTGGAGCAGCAGGCGGTGTGGCGTGACCCAAACTTCTCAGCCGGACGGCCAGGAGTCGGTGACCCTCACCATCGACGACCAACAGATCACGGTCCCCAAGGGCACTTTGATCATTCGGGCCGCTGAACAGTTGGGCATCGAGGTCCCGCGGTTCTGTGATCACCCGCTGCTGGACCCGGTGGCCTGGTGCCGGCAGTGCATGGTCGAGGTGGAGGGCCAGCGCAAGCCACAGCCGTCGTGTGCGGTGGCCGCCGCCGACGGCATGGTGGTACGCACCCAGCACACCTCCGCCGAGGCCGATCGGGCCCAGCACCTGGTGATGGAGCTGTTGCTGATCAATCACCCGCTGGACTGCCCGACCTGCGACAAGGGCGGTGAGTGCCCGCTGCAGAACCAGGCGATGACGCACGGCCGCACCGAGACCCGCTTCGAGGAGACCAAGCGTCACTACCCCAAGCCGATCAACATCTCCTCGCAGGTGCTGCTGGACCGCGACCGCTGCATCCTGTGTGCACGTTGCACCCGGTTCGCCGATGAGATCGCCGGGGACAAGTTCATCGAAATGATGGATCGCGGCGCCCTGCAACAGGTGGGCATCTACACCGACACGCCGTTCGACTCCTACTTCTCGGGCAACACGGTGCAGATCTGCCCGGTGGGCGCACTCACCGGCGCCTCCTACCGGTTCCGGGCGCGCCCGTTCGACCTGGTGTCCACCCCCACCGTCTGCGAACACTGCTCGTCGGGCTGCGCCCAGCGCACCGACCACCGTCGCGGCAAGGTGATGCGGCGGATGGCCGGCGAAGACCCGGACGTCAACGAGGAATGGAACTGCGACAAGGGCCGCTGGGCGTTCACCTACGCCACCCAGAGCGACCGGATCACCACGCCGCTGGTCCGCGACGACAGCGGGAAACTGGTCCCCACCTCCTGGCCGCACGCGGTGGCAGTGGCGGCGCGTGGCCTGGCCGCCGCACGTGGGCGCACCGGCGTACTGGTCGGCGGCCGGGTATCGGCCGAGGACGCCTACGGCTACGCCAAGTTCGCCCGGGTGGCGCTGCACAGCGATGACATCGACTTCCGGGCGCGTGCACAGTCCGCCGAAGAGGCCGCGTTCCTGGCCGCCCGGGTGGCAGGCCGCGGCATCGAGGTCAGCTATGCCGATCTGCAAGCCGCCCCGGTGGTGCTGCTGGCCGGTCTGGAACCCGAGGAAGAATCGCCGATCGTCTTTTTGCGACTGCGCAAGGCGGCCCGCAAGAACGCCACCAAGGTGTTCAGCCTGGCGCCGTTCGCCGATCGCGGGCTGACCAAGATGTTCGGCACCCTGCTGGCAGTGGTTCCCGGCGGTGAGGCGGCGGCGCTGGACGGCCTGCACACCGGGAACGAATCCGATCTGGGGCAAGCGCTTCGCCAACCGGGCGCGGTGGTGCTGGTCGGCGAGCGGTTGGCGGCCTCACCGGGAGCACTGTCGGCGGCGATCCGGCTGGTCGAAGCCACCGGCGCGAAGCTGGCCTGGGTGCCCCGCCGAGCCGGAGAACGCGGAGCACTGGACGGCGGGGCGCTGGCCGGCCTGCTCCCGGGCGGACGTCCGCTGGGGGATCCGGCGGCGCGGGCCGAGGTGGCGCGGGCGTGGGGTCTCGAGGGCTCCGACGACCTGCCGGCGCAGACGGGTCGCGATACCGACGCCATCCTGGCGGCCGCGGCCGACGGAACGTTGGGGGCACTGGTGGTCGGCGGGCTGGAGCCGACCGACCTGGTCGACCCGGCAGCGGCGCTGGCCTCCCTGGATGCGGTCGGATTCCTGGTCAGTCTCGAGTTGCGGCACAGCGATGTCACCGAACGCGCCGACGTGGTGCTGCCGGTGGCCGCCGCCGCCGAAAAGTCCGGCACCTATGTCAACTGGGAAGGCCGCCATCGGCGGTTCGGTGTCGCGCTCGGTGACACCGGCGCCCTGCCCGACCGGCGGGTGCTCGACGTCCTCGCCGAGGAGATGGGCGTCGCGCTGGGGCTGGGCACGCTGGAAGCTGCCCGCGAGGAACTGGCGGGGCTGGGCGCCTGGTCCGGTGAGCGAGTCGCCGGCCCCGACGTCGCCGCCGGGTCACCACCGCAGCCCGGCACCGGCGAAGCCGTGCTGGCCGGCTGGCGCATGCTGCTCGACGAGGGCCGGATGCAAGCCGGCGAACCGAATCTGGCCGGCACCGCCCGCAAACCGGTGGCGCGTCTGTCGGCGACCACGGCCGCCGATATCGGTGTGGCCGATGACGAGCCGGTCACGGTCAGCACCGCGCACGGCAGCATCACCCTGCCGCTGGTGATCACCGAGATGCCCGACAACGTGCTGTGGCTGCCGATGAATTCGCACGGCTGCGCGGTGCATCGGGATCTGGGAGTCACCCCCGGCGCGACGGTACAGATAGGACGCAGCTCATGACCGATCCCTGGTGGTTGATGCTGGTCAAGGTCCTCGGCGTCTTCGTGTTTCTGATTCTGACGGTGGTCCTGGCAATCGTCATCGAACGAAAAGTCGTGGGCCGCATGCAGATGCGCCCCGGACCCAACCGCGTCGGGCCGAAGGGCTGGCTGCAGAGCCTGGCCGATGCGATCAAACTGGCGCTCAAGGAGGACATCACCCCCTTCAACGTCGACCGGGTGATATATACGTTGGCGCCGATCATCTCGACGGTGCCGGCGATCACCGCATTCGCCGTGATCCCGCTCGGTCCCGAGGTCAGCATTTTCGGCCACCGCACCGCGCTGCAGCTGGCCGACCTGCCGATCGCAGTGCTGTTCGTGCTGGCGATGTCCTCGATCGGGGTGTACGGGATCATCCTGGCCGGCTGGTCGTCCGGATCCGTCTATCCCCTGCTCGGCGGAATCCGCTCCACCGCCCAGGTGATCTCCTACGAGGTCGCCATGGGTCTGGCGTTCGCGTCGGTGTTCCTCTACGCCGGGACCATGTCGACCTCGGGCATCGTGGCGGCCCAGGATCGGGCATGGTTCGCATTCCTGCTTATGCCGGCCTTCCTGGTGTATTTGACCGCGATGGTCGGTGAGACCAACCGCGCGCCGTTCGACCTGCCCGAGGCCGAAGGCGAACTGGTCGGCGGCTTCCACACCGAATACTCGTCGCTGAAGTTCGCGCTGTTCTTCCTCGCCGAATACATCAACATGGCCACGGTTTCGGCCGTCGCCGTCACCTTGTTCCTGGGCGGCTGGCACGCGCCGTTCCCGTTCAACATGTGGCCGGCCGCCAACACCGGCTGGTGGCCGCTGCTGTGGTTCACCGTCAAGCTGTGGGGCTTCATCTTCATCTACATCTGGCTGCGGGGGACCCTGCCCCGGCTGCGTTACGACCAGTTCATGGCGCTGGGCTGGAAGATCCTGATCCCGGTGTCATTGTCGTGGGTAATGCTCGCCGCGGTGCTGCGCAGCATGCGCAACGACGGCTACCAGCACTGGCAACTGGCACTGGCCGGTATCAGCACGCTGACCACGGTGGTGCTGCTGGTGGCGCTGCATCGCAAGTTCAGCGCGCTCAACAGCCGCCTCGACGAATCGCCGCCGCCAGCCGTCGCAGTGCCTTCGTCCGAGGGGGCATTTCCGACACCACCGCTGCCGCAACGCAATCCATCGCGGGTCAAGGAGGACGTCAATGGCTAGCTTGAGAGACGCCCTGGCCGGGTTCGGCGTCACCTGGAAGACGATGTTCAAGCGGCCGATCAACGATGGCTACCCCGAGCGCAAGAAGCCCACGGCGCCGCGCTATCACGGCCGTCACCAACTCAACCGGCACCCGGACGGGCTGGAGAAGTGCATCGGCTGCGAATTGTGCGCGTGGGCCTGCCCAGCCGACGCCATCTACGTGGAAGCCGCGGACAACACCGACGAGGAACGCTTCTCCCCCGGCGAACGCTACGGGCGCGTCTACCAGATCAACTACCTGCGCTGCATCGGCTGCGGACTGTGCATCGAGGCCTGCCCCACCCGCGCGCTGACCATGACCAACAACTACGAGATGGCCGCCGACAACCGCGCCGACCTGATCTGGGAACGCGACCAGCTACTGGCGCCCCTGGAACCGGGCATGGTCGCGCCGCCGCACGCGATGCCGCCCGGCGCCACCGAAAAGGACTACTACTTGGGCCGGGTCAGCCCGGCCGGGCTCGATGCCGAGCCAGACCTGTTCGTGATGCTGAACCGAGTCAAGCAGGGTAAAGCCTGATGGGCACCACACTGCTCGCCGCCGATATCGTCGTCCGCACCTCGACCGGGGAAGCGGTCGTGTTCTGGGTCCTGGGCGTCATCGCGGTCATCGGTGCCATCGGCGTCGTCACCGCCGCGAAGGCGGTCTACTCGGCGCTGTTTCTGGCGATGACGATGTTGATCCTGGCGGTGTTCTACTTCGTGCAAGACGCCATGTTCCTGGGCGTGGTGCAGATCGTCGTCTACACCGGCGCGGTGATGATGCTGTTCCTGTTCGTGATGATGCTGATCGGTGTCGACTCCGCCGAGTCTCTGGTGGAGACCCTGCGCGGCCAGCGAGTCGGCGCCACGCTCGCCGGCATCGGTTTCGGAATGCTGCTGATCGCCGGAATCGGCAGCGCCACAACGCACCTGCGAAGCATTGGCACGCCCGCCGCGACGGGCACCGGCTCGGCGGACCTGGGCCAGCACAATGTCGAGGGACTGGCGGCGCTGATCTTCACCCGCTACCTGTGGGCGTTCGAGCTCACCAGTGCGTTGCTGATCACCGCGGTGCTCGCCGCCATGGTGCTGACGCACCGCGAACGACTGCAGCCGCGAATGACGCAGCGGGAGCTGTCCATCCAGCGTTTCCAATCCGGCCGGCGGGCCACCCCGCTGCCCACGCCCGGGGTGTACGCCCGCCACAACGCTGTCGACATCGCCGCACGACTACCCGACGGGACCTACTCCGAGTTGTCGGTGTCGGACACCTTAACGCACCGCTGGGTCGGTTCCACCGGCAACGCCGCCGCCGCCGACGGTGCACAGCGGAGCGATGCTGAGGAGCGGCGCATCAGCACCGCCGCGGCCAACGGGGAGGAATCGGACCAGTGAATCCGGAGAACTACCTGTACCTGTCGGCGATGCTGTTCACCATCGGCGCCACCGGAGTGCTGTTGCGGCGCAACGCACTGGTGATGTTCATGTGCGTCGAGCTGATGCTCAACGCCGCCAACCTGGCGTTCGTCACCTTCGCCCGGCTGCACTCCCAGCTCGACGGCCAGATGGTCGCGTTCTTCACCATGGTCGTCGCCGCCTGCGAGGTGGTGATCGGCCTGGCCATCATCATGACGATCTTCCGGGCCCGGCGATCCGCCTCGGTCGACGACGCGAACCTACTGCGCGGCTAGGAGTTGGGGAGCTCTATGACGAATCTGAGCCAGCTGAGCTGGCTGCTGGTGGCCCTTCCGACGGCCGGTGCCCTGATCCTGTTACTCGGCGGGCGCCGCACCGATCGGTGGGGACACCTACTGGCCTGCGCCACGGTGCTCGGCTCGTTCGGGATCGGCCTGGCCCTGCTGGCCGACATGCTCGGCCGCGACGGCGAGGACCGGGCGCTTCACACGCACCTGTTCAGCTGGGTGCCGGTCGGTGCCCTGCAGGTCGATTTCGGGATACTGATCGACCAGCTGTCGATCTGCTTCGTGCTGCTGATCAGCGGCGTCGGCGCATTGATCCACATCTACTCAACCGGCTACATGAAGCACGACCCGGACCGGCGACGGTTTTTCGCCTACCTCAACCTGTTCGTCGCGGCGATGCTGTTGCTGGTCGTGGCCGACAACTACCTGGGCCTCTACGTCGGCTGGGAAGGCGTCGGCCTGGCGTCCTACCTGCTGATCGGCTTCTGGTACGCCAAGCCGGTGGCGGCCGCGGCGGGCAAGAAGGCGTTCGTGTCCAACCGGGTCGGCGACATCGGGTTGTCGCTGGCCATGTTCGTGATGTTCGCCGGATTCGGCACGCTGTCCTACGACGGGCTGTTCGGCGCGGTCGGCGACGCCGGCCCCAGCGGCCTGACCACCGCGATCGGCCTGCTGCTGTTAGTGGGTGCCTGCGCCAAATCCGCGCAGGTCCCGCTGCAGGCCTGGTTGTTCGACGCCATGGAAGGCCCGACCCCGGTGTCGGCCCTGATCCACGCCGCCACCATGGTGACCGCCGGTGTCTACCTGATCGTGCGGTCCGGACCGGTGTTCGATCTGTCCCCCGACGCCCGGCTGGCGGTGGTCGTGGTCGGTGCCCTCACGCTGCTGTTCGGCGCGATCATCGGCTGCGCCAACGACGACATAAAGCGGGCACTGGCCGCCTCCACGGTCAGCCAGATCGGCTACATGGTGCTGGCCGCCGGCCTGGGCCCGGCCGGCTACGCGGTGGCGATCATGCACCTGCTTACCCACGGCTTCTTCAAGGCCGGGCTGTTCCTGGGCTCGGGGTCGGTGATGCACGGGATGAACGACGAACAGGACATGCGCCGCTACGGCGCCCTGCGCAGCTTCATGCCGGTGACGTTCGCGACGTTCGGACTGTGTTATCTCGCGATCATCGGGGTGCCGCCGTTCGCCGGCTACTGGTCCAAGGACGCCATCATCGAGGCCGCGTTGGCATCCGGCGGCACCCGCGGCTGGGTGCTGGGGGCGGTCACCATCCTGGGCGCCAGCATCACCGCCTTCTACATGACCCGGGTGATGCTGATGACGTTCGGCGGCGAGCGCCGCTGGGCCGCCGATGAGAGCGAGGTGAGTGCGGACCGCGTGCTGCAGCACCCGCACGAATCCCCGCGGGTGATGACCTGGCCGATGATCGTGCTGGCTCTGGGCGCTGTGTTCGCCGGCGCCGCGCTGGCCATCGGCGGGCGCCTGGAGCACTGGCTGGAGCCGGTGGTCACCCGGGTAGCGCCGGTTGCCGAGCACGCGCACGCCATCCCGGCCTGGCTCACCGGCGCGATCACCCTCGGAGTTGTCCTACTCGGTGTCGCCGTGGCCTTCAACATGTACGGCCGCAAGCCGATACCGATCACCGCGCCCACCGACGTGTCGGCGCTGACGGTGGCGGCCCGCAAGTATCTCTACGGCGATGCCTTCAACGAGGAGGTGCTCATGCGTCCGGGTAACCGACTGGCACAAGGCCTGGTCGGCGTCGACGACCGGGTGGTTGATGGCTCGGTCAACATGACAGCCGGCCTGGTTGCGATCGCGTCATACCTGGTGCGGCGCCTGCAGACCGGTTTCGTGCGCTCCTACGCGCTGACCATGCTGGCCGGTACGGTCCTGGTCGTCGCACTCGTGCTGGCGGTGCAGCTGTGAACAACAACGTGCCCTGGCTGAGCCTGCTGTGGTTGGTACCGCTGGTCGGCGCCGGATTGGTCATCGTGTTGCCGGCCCGAGCGGCAGCACTGGCGAAGTGGACCGCCCTGCTGGTGAGCCTGGCGACGCTGGCGATCGCGATCGTGGTCACCGTCGGCTTCGACACGACCCCGGTGGCCGCCCCCTACCAGTTCGTCGAGTCGCACTCCTGGATACCGGCATTCGGCGCGAGCTACACGCTCGGAGTGGACGGTATCGCGGTGATCCTGGCGTTGTTGACCGCCGGACTGGTGCCGTTGCTGATGTTGGCCGGCTGGAACGACGGCGAACGGGCCGATCAGAACGGTGCCGATGCCAACGACCCCCAGCGCCCGGCTGCGCTGCGCTTGCGCTCGTCAGCCCGCGGCCCGCACGCGTTCGCCGCGCTGACCCTGACCGTCGAGGCGATGGTGTTGATCTCGCTGGTCTCGCTGGATGTGCTGCTGTTCTACGTGTTCTTCGAAGCGATGCTCATCCCGATGTACTTCATGATCGGCGGTTTCGGGAATGGCGCCAAGCGTTCCCAAGCGGCCCTGAAGTTCCTGCTGTACAACCTGTTCGGCGGTCTGATCATGCTGGCCGCGGTGATCGGGGTGTACGTGGTGAGTTCCGGCGAAGGCGCCTCCGGCGGCACCTTCGACTTCCGTGAACTGGTCTCGATCTTCTCCCCGGCGACCACGACGGTGGATCCGGGTGTACTCAAGCTGCTCTTCGCCGGCTTCATGTTCGCCTTCGCGGTCAAAGCCCCGCTGTGGCCACTGCACCGGTGGCTGCCCGATGCCGCCGTGGAATCCACCCCGGCCACTGCCGTGCTGATGATGGCGGTGATGGACAAGGTGGGGACCTTCGGGATGTTGCGGTACTGCCTGCAGCTCTTCCCCGACGCCTCAACATATTTCCGTCCGGTCATCATCGTGCTGGCGGTCATCGGCGTGGTCTACGGGGCCATGGTGGCGATCGGCCAGCGCGACATGATGCGCTTGATCGCCTACACCTCGATCTCGCACTTCGGCTTCATCATCTTGGGCATCTTCGTCATGACCAGCCAGGGGCAGAGCGGTTCGACGTTGTACATGCTCAACCACGGCTTGTCGACGGCGGCACTGTTCCTGATCGCCGGGTTCCTGGTGTCCCGGCGCGACGGTGCCCGGGCGATTTCGGACTACGGCGGCGTGCAGAAGGTGGCGCCGGTGATGGCCGGCACCTTCATGGTCGCCGCGATGGCCACCCTGTCGCTGCCCGGTCTGGCCCCGTTCATCAGCGAGTTCCTGGTCTTGGTCGGCACGTTCAACCGGTACTGGGTGGCGGCGGCGGTCGGCTCCACGGCGCTGGTGTTGTCCTCGATCTACATGTTGTGGCTGTATCAGCGGGTGATGACCGGCCCGGTCACGGCGGGCAATGAGCGCATCCGCGATCTGGTGCCGCGGGAGTTGCTGGTCGTCACGCCGTTGATCGCGCTGCTGCTGTTCCTCGGCTTCTACCCCAAACCCGCGCTGGACATCATCAATCCGGGTGTCGCGCACACCTTGACCACGATCGGTGAGACCGATCCGGCACCACTGACCGCTGAGGGGGCGCACTGACCATGGCGGGCATGCCTATCCCATCCGTCGAATACAGCCTTGTCCTGCCCCTGCTGATCGTTTTCGGCACTGCGGTGACGGGTGTGCTCTTCGAGGCGTTCATTGCGCGCCGAGCGCGCTACGTAATGCAGGTCCTGCTCGCTGTCGGCGGTTTAGTCGCGACGTTCGCCGCGATCGTCGTGGTGGGCCGTGATCTGCCGACCGGTGGCCGCATCGCGGTCCTGGGCGCGCTGGCCGTCGACGCGCCCGCACTGGTGCTGCAGGGCACCATCGTGCTGGTCGGGATCATGGCCGTGCTGTTTATCTCCGAGCGCAATATCGGTGCCGGAGTTCCCGAAGGTCCGGGAGCGGCGACAGCCCCCGCAGCCCCGGCACGTGCGGGCCTGGACGCGTTCACTCCGCAGGCGTCGGCAGTGCCGGACAGCGTCGCCGAACTCGACGCGGCGCGAGCCGGGGTGGCTCAGACCGAGGTATTCCCGCTGACCGTGCTTGCCGCCGGCGGCATGATGGTGTTCACCGCCGCCAACGACCTGGTCACCATGTTCGTGGCGCTGGAAGTGCTCTCACTGCCCCTCTACCTGCTGTGCGGGCTGGCCCGCTACCGCCGTCTGCTCTCGCAGGAAGCGGCGCTGAAGTACTTTCTGCTGGGCGCCTTCTCTTCGGCGCTGTTCCTGTTCGGCGCCGCGCTGCTCTACGGCGCCACCGGGGTGCTGACGCTGCCGGACATCGGTGAGCAGTTGTTCGCCCACAGCAGCGACCCGCTGGCGCTGATCGGGGCTGGGCTGCTGCTGGTGGGCTTGTTCTTCAAAGTCGGCGCGGTGCCATTCCATTCGTGGGTTCCCGACGTCTACGTCGGGGCGCCGACGCCGATCACCGGCTTCATGGCGGCGGCCACCAAGGTCGCCGCGTTCGGGGCGATGCTGCGGATCCTCTACGTCGCACTGCCTGCGCTGCATGACCACTGGCGGCCGCTGCTGTGGCTGATCGCGGTGCTGACCATGGTGGTCGCCACCATCGCGGCGATCACCCAGACCGAGGTCAAGCGGATGCTGGCCTACTCCTCGGTCGCCCACGCGGGCTTTGTGCTGACCGGTGTGCTGTCGGCGATCCCGGCCGGCATCTCCGCCACGCTGTTCTATCTGGTCGCCTACAGCTTCTCCACGGTGGGTGCCTTCGCGGTGGTGAACCTGATCCGCGGCTCCAGCGGCGAGGAAGAGCTCGACATGTCTCGGTGGGCCGGTTTGGGCCGGCGCTACCCCGTTGTGGGCCTACTGTTTTCGATGTTCCTGCTGGCGTTCGCCGGCATCCCGCTGACCAGTGGTTTCATCAGCAAGTTCGCGGTGTTCAAGGCCGCTGCCGAGGGCGGTGCGGCACCACTGGTGGTGGTCGGCGTGATCGCCAGCGGTGTCGCCGCCTACTTCTACGTCCGGGTGATCGTGTTGATGTTCTTCACCGACTCCCCCGCCGACCCACCGCAACTGGTGCTGCCCAGCGTGTGGAGCAAGGCAGCCATCGCGCTGTGTGCCGCGATCACCGTGCTGCTAGGGGTGCTGCCGCAGCCGCTGCTCGACCTGGTGGACGCCGCAACCCAATTCGCGCAGTAAGCGCAACATGCCCGCCGTGCAGCGGGTACACATGGAGAGATGCCAGACGAGTCATTCCAGCAGCTGGTCGCCATGCTGGACTACACGATGTTCGTGGTGACCACGGCGACCGATCAGCGCGCCTCGGGGTGTCTGGTCGGGTTCGCCACCCAGGCCAGCATCGAGCCGCCGCGATTTCTGGTCGGCATGTCCAAGCGCAACCACACCTTCGAGGTGGCTGCCGAGTCCGAGCACTTGGCCGTTCACGTCCTGGCACGCCGCGACATCGAGCTGGCCCGGCTGTTCGGCGGTCAGACCGGCGACGACATCGACAAGTTCGAGCGCTGCGCCTGGCACAGCGGTCCCGCGGGAATGCCAATCCTCGACCATGCGCCGGCCTGGTTCGTCGGCAAGACGCTGCGCCGGATCGACCTCGGCGACCACATGGGCTACCTGCTGGACCCGGTGGCCGGATATGCCGCCCAGAGCGACGATGACCTGCTGACGCTTTCCGACGTCAACGATCTCGAACCGGGCCACAAAGCCTGACGGAACGGCCCGAGCAGCGCTTAGCCCGGCTCTCGCAGCGGAAGACCGGAAGCCTGATAGATCGCGTCGATGACGGTCATGTTCTCGATCGCGTCCTCGGGAGTGGTGCGCACCGGCACGCCGCGCAACACCGCGTCGGCGAACGCGTCGAGCTGGTAGGCGTAGGACGCCCGGTGGGTGAATCGCTCGACGCGCCTGCCCTTTGGCGAGCTGACCCGCAAGCGGTGGAAGTACTGCGGCATCAGCGGGTTGAGCGCTCGCAGCTCGCCGTGCTCGCCGATCACCCGGGCGCTGATCTGCAGCAGGTTCGATGACCACAGCGAGCAGCGGATGGTGCCGGTGTGCCCGGCCGGAAACCGCAGCTGTGCCGTCATGGCCCGGTCGACAAGCGGGTCGCGCAACTTCGCCTGCGCGGAAACGACTTCCGGGGTAGCTCCGCCGAAGGTGCGGGCCATGTGCACCGCATAACAGCCCGCGTCCATCAACGCCCCGCCGGCCAGCGCGTAGTGATAGCGGATGTCGGAGAACCGGGGCAGCGGAAAACTCAGCGCGGTGTCGACCTGCCGCAGCTCGCCCAACTCCCCCGAGTCGATGATCTCTTCGATGCGCGCCGTCATCGGGTGGTAGCGGTAGTGGAAGGCCTCCATGACCACCCGATCAGAGCCCGCGGCCGCCGCGGCCACCTCGCGGGCTTCCTCGGCATTGGCGGTGAACGGCTTCTCGCACAGCACATGCTTGCCGGCGTCCAGTGCGGCGCGTGTCCACCTGCCGTGCAGGTGGTTCGGCAACGGGTTGTAGATGGCGTCGACCTCGGGGTCGGCGATCAGTGCGTTGTAGCTGTCATGCACCCGGGCGATGCCGTGTTTCGCGGCGAACGCCCGGGCCCGGCCGATGTCGCGCGCGGCCACTGCGCTCACCACGACCTCAGGGTTGGCGGCGGCCGGTTTGAGCAGTGCGTCCGGGGTGATCCGCGCTGCTCCGAGCACGCCGATACGCAGCACCGTCCTGGTGCCGGTCATGCGACGGCGCTCCGCTGCAGCAAGAACCCGGCCAGCCGGCGACCGGGTTGCGCCGAGGTCGTCATGTCGACCACCCGGCGTGCCTGCTCGGCTACCGGCGTGGCGGGGTCGAGGACCGATAGGTAGACCTCGTGGGCGGCCAGGGAGTCCACCGCGATGTCGAGGTAGTCACCCACATCCTCGACGTGGGTGGGTCCCGGGCCCCCTTGGAACAGCCAGCGCGGCGGGTCCTCGCAACTGTCCCAGGCGTCGGTGACCGCGGCGGCGAATTCGATGTGGTCGCGCTGGTTGGGCGCCCCCGGCCCGAACTCCGCACCGCCGTAGATCGTCACCACCACGTCGGGGCGCACCTCACCGATCACCGAGGCGATCTTGGCGCGCAACTCCGGCGTATTGCGGATGTTGCTGTCCGGGAAGCCCCAGAAGTCGACGTCAGGAACCCCCACGATGGCCGCCGCCCGCCGTTGCTCATCCTCGCGCAGCGGCCCGGCCTGCGCCGGCTCCATGCCGGCGATGCCTGCTTCCCCGCTGCTGGCCAACGCATAGCGGACGGTCTTGCCGGCGGCAGTCCATTTGGCCACCGCGGCGGCGATGCCGTACTCGGGGTCGTCGGGATGCGGCACCAACACCAGCAGCGACGCCCAGTCTTGCGGGAAGGGCTGCGGCCCGCTGGGCCCGATCGGCTGAGCCATGGGTCTATGCCATCACGCCGTGGGCGATGATGTCCGCGATCCGTTGCACCCAGTCGTCGTCGAGGTCGTCGTCGGGACGAAGCATCATCGCCAGCAACGTCGCACCGCCGATAATCTCGACGAGCCGGTCGGGGTCCACATCGGCTCGTGCATCGCCGCGGCTCACCGAATCGGCCACCCAGTGGCGCATCACCTCGAACAGGCCCTGAAAGCGGTCCAGGATCCGCGCGGTCAGCTCGGCGTTGGTCGCCATGTCGCCGATCAAGCCGGGCAGCGCCGCCCGCACCACCGGGTTGGTGAACGCGTCGCGCGCGCCGGCCATCATCGCCTTGAGGTCGCCGGACACGTCGCCCGGCGGCGCAGTCACCGCGCTCGGGGGCACCGAGAACGCGGCCTCGTGCACCAGTTCGGCCTTGCTGGGCCACCGGCGGTACAACGCGGTCTTGGTGGTGCCGGCGCGCTCGGCGACGGCCGCCAGGCTCAGATTCGAATATCCGACTTCGACAACCAGTTCCGCGGCGGCCTGCAATATGGCACCGTCGATGCGGGGATCACGAGGGCGTCCGGCGCCGGACCCCTTGTCAACGGCCGAACGTTCTGCTTTCATAACGCTACCTGTCGTATCGTAATTACCTTGACGGAGGATACAACCGTGGTCGACCAACCGACTGTGGAAAAGGACGTCGGCCGGATCCAACGTTCTAGCCGCGATGTCACCACACTGCCCACGGTAATGTCTCGCTGGCTTGCCACCCAGTTGCCCGGCGCGGCCACGCCGGAGATCACCGTGGAAAGCGGCGTCGACACCAACGGCATGTCGTCGGAGACCATCATGCTCACCGGCCGCTGGACGGCCGACGGCGCCCCGATTGAGCAGCGCTGGGTGATGCGTGTGGGACCGGCCGCCGAAGACGTCCCGGTGTTTCCGACCTACCGGCTGGATCACCAGTTCGAGGTGATGCGACTGGTGGGTGAACTCACCGATGTCCCAGTGCCGAAGGTCCGCTGGCTCGAACCGACCGGAGACGTGCTGGGCCGACCGTTCTTCCTGATGGACCGCATCGACGGCGAGGTGCCTCCCGACGTCATGCCCTATACCTTCGGCAGCAACTGGTTCTCTGACGCGACAGCCGAGCAGCAGCGGACCCTGCAGGACTCCACCGTCGAAGTGCTCGCCAAGCTGCACGCCATTCCGAATGCCGAACAGACCTTCGCGTTCCTCGACGATGGGACGGATGGGGCTACCGCGCTGCACCGACACTTCGAGGGAGTGCGGCAGTGGTACGAATTCGCGGTGCCCGACATGGGACGTTCGCCGCTGTTGGACCGCGCCCTGGGCTGGCTGGAGGAGAACTGGCCGGACGGCGCGGCCGCCGGCGAGACGGTGTTGTGCTGGGGCGACTCGCGGGTCGGCAATGTGCTCTACCGCGACTTCCAGCCCGTTGCCGTGCTGGACTGGGAGATGGTGACCCTGGGGCCGCGCGAGCTCGATGTGTCGTGGATTATCTTCGCGCACTTGGTTTTCGAGGAACTCGCTGGACTGGCTGGACTCCCCGGGCTCCCGCAGGTGCTACGCGGAGAGGACGTGCGGGCCACCTACCAGAAGCTCACCGGCGTCGAACTCGGTGACCTGCACTGGTTCTACGTCTATGCCGGCGTGATGTGGGCGATCGTGTTCATGCGCACCGGGGCCCGTCGGGTGCACTTCGGGGAGATGGAAAAGCCCGAGAATCCCGAATCGTTGTTCTATCATGCCGGATTGCTCAAGAAGTTGATCGGAGAACAGAGCTGATGCTGGGGCCACTCGACGAATTCCCGATCCACCAATTGCCACAGCCGCTCGCCTGGCCGGGCTCCTCGGATCGCAACTTCTACGACCGGTGCTATCTCAACGCCCACGACCGCACCGGGGACATCTTTTTGATCACCGGGTGCGGCTACTACCCCAACCTCGGTGTCAAGGACGCCTACGTGCTCCTACGCCGCGGCGACACCCAGACCGCGGTGCACCTGTCCGACGCCATCGACCAAGATCGGCTCAATCAGCGGATCGGCGCTTACCGCATCGAGGTCACCGATCCGCTGCGCTCTCTGCGGGTGGTGATGGAGGAGACCGAGGGCATCGCGCTGGATCTGCGCTGGGAGGGGCTGTTCGACCCGGTGCAGGAGCAGCGGCACATCCTGCGGACCGGCAACCGGGTGACCCTGGACGCGCAGCGCTTCGCTCAATTGGGCTCGTGGAGTGGGCAGATCGTGATCGATGGCGAGGAGATCGCCGTCGACCCCGCGATCTGGATCGGCTCACGCGACCGCTCCTGGGGAATTCGCCCGGTCGGTGAACGCGAACCGGCGGGCCGGCCCGCCGACCCGCCGTTCGATGGCATGTGGTGGCTGTATCTGCCAATGGCGTTCGAGGACTTCGCGGTGGTGATGATCATCCAGGAGGAGCCCAACGGTTTCCGTTCACTCAACGACTGCAGCCGGGTCTGGCGCGATGGCCGTGTCGAACAGTTGGGGTGGCCACGGATCTCCACGCGCTACCGCGCCGGCACTCGCATCGCCACCGGGGCCACCATCGAGGCCACGCGCCCGGATGGCACTCCAGTGGTGTTCGAGGTGGAATCCAAACTGCCGGTGCCCATTCACGTCGGCGGCGGCTACGGCGGCGACATCGACTGGCTGCACGGCGAGTGGAAGGGTGAGAAGTTCACCGAGCGCCTGACCTATGACATGACCGATCCGGGCATCCTGGGGCGCACCAGCTTCGGGATGATCGACCACGTGGGGCGCGCGGTGTGCCGCGACGGCGACGCCGCCCCGGTCGAGGGTTGGGGACTCTACGAGCACGGTGTGCTGGGCCGGCATGACCCGACGGGATTCCCCGACTGGGTCACCATGGCGCCCTAGCGCTCAGCGCTAAGCGGGTTGTCCCGTCAGCCCAGCTCGCTGACGATCGCCCCGACGACCGCCGGGGCGATGGGCGCAGCCTGGTAAACGCAGACGGTGTCGGCGATTCCGTCGACCCGGTCGCGGATTCGCGCGGCCACCTGCGCCGGAGTACCGCATGCGGCGATGGTGTGCAGGATCTCGTCGGTGATCCGTGCACCCATCTGCGCCCAGTGGCCCTGCTTGGACAGCGCGTTGAGCTCGGGCTGCAGATCCTGCCAGCCGTGCGCGGCCAGCACCGGCGCATACGCCGGAGTCGATGCGTAGAAGCCGAGCAACATCCGGGTAGCGGCTTCGGCGGCTTCCCGCTCGGCGTCGGTGGCGCCGGTGGCCACGATGATTTCCGGCACGACCGCAAAATCCTCGGCGCGACGTCCGGATTGGGCAAGCCCTGCGCGCACCGCGGACATGGTGCTCTCATGCAGGAATCGCTTGGTGGAGAACGGCATCACCAGCAGGCCGTCGGCGTGCGTCGCGGCCGCACGGGTCAGCCGTGGTCCCAGCGCGCCGACGTAGATCGGTGGCGGGCCGTACGGGTTCGGTCCGGGGCTGAACGTCGGCGTCATCAGCGTGTGCCGATAGTAGTCACCCCGAAAGTCCAAGCGGGCGCCGGTGTTCCAGGCTTCGAAGATCGCCCGCAGCGCCGCGACCAGCTCGACCATGCGGTCCACCGGGTGGTCGAAGTCCGCACCGAAGCGCTTCTCGATCTGCGCACGCACTTGGGTACCCAGCCCCAGGACGAATCGCCCGCCACTGAGCAGCTGATGATCGTTGGCCTGGTGCGCCAAATGGATCGGATTGCGTGGGAAGGCGATCGCGACGTTGGTCATCAGGTCCAGGCCGCCCACACCGGCGGCCAACGTCAACGGTGCGAACACATCGTGCGGACCTTCGAAGGTGAAGACCCCGCCGACGCCGGCGTCGCGCAGCTCGCGTGCCTGATCGACGACACCGGTCAGCCCGCTGAGGGCCGTGAGAACTCTCAACGCGGCTCCGAAGCCCTATGAACTGATTTCGGACCCGACGGCCAAGCCGCCGGTGGATCCGGTGGCCAGGTCCACCAGGTCGCGAAGCTCACGGTTGACCGCGACAGGGTGCTCCAGGATCGAGCAGTGGCCCCCGCTGACCTCGACGAACCGGGCGAGATTGGGTGCGGCGTCAGCGATTCGCTGCGAAGCCGCCAGCGGCAACAATCGGTCGCGGGTGCTGCCGATGACCAGGGTGGGCACGGTCAGACCGTCGAGGTTGATGAAGGACGCCGGACCGAGCGCGTCGACGAGCGCCCGCACCCAGTGGCCGCGGCTTGCGGCCGGCGTCTTGGCGAACAGGTCGCAGATCAACGAGGTGACCCACGGATCGGCCTCGCCGCCGACGGCAAGCATGTGTACGAATCGCCGAGCCGCCAGGTTCGCCGGGCCGACGATCGGCACGTTGCCAAAGGCCAGCAACCCGCGACGGGCTGCCTGCACCCGGGCCCGCTGCAGTGGCGGTGGCACCTGGAACAGTTCGACTTCGGCCAGCAGGTTGCCGAGGGTGGTATTGATCAGCGCTACCGCATCGGCACGCTGCTGCACGCGGTGCCGGTAGCGGTCTGACCAGGCGCTGATCGCCATACCGCCCATCGAGTGTCCGGCGATGACGGCACGCTCTCCCGGCGCCAGGGTGGCCTCCAGCACCGCATCGAGATCGGATGCCAGGTGCGTCAGGCTGTATCCGCCGCGCTTGGGCACCCCGCTTCGTCCGTGGCCGCGGTGGTCGTAGGCGATCACCCGGTGATCGGCGCTCAGGTCGGCAATCTGAGGTCCCCACACCCGGATGGCGCAGGTGATGCCGTGCGCCAGCACGATCGGATACCCGTCGGCCGGCCCGAAGACCTGGGTGTGCAGCTTGGTTCCGTCGGCTGCCCGGACCGCCATGGTGCGGGCCGGCGGCAACTCCACCGGGAACATGCCGGCACTTCGCCGCCGACCGGACCGTTGAGCACTCATCGCCACCTCATCGGAAATGCGGCAACGCTGCCGCATCGCGAGCATACGCCTGCGTGGACTAGGTTTTCGGAAAAGCACTTCTGACGAAGGGTTCGCCCATGCGCGCGGTACAGATTTCCCGACTCGACGGACCGGCAGCTGCCCAGGTAGTCGACCTAGACGAACCGGCCGGTGCCGGCCTGGTGGTCATCGACATCCACGCCGCCGGAGTGGCGTTTCCCGATGTGTTGCAGTCCCGCGGGCTCTATCAGCACAAGCCGGAGCCGCCGTTCGTGCCAGGCGGCGAGGCTGCCGGCGTGGTGCGCAGCGCCCCGGCCGACGCGCATGTGCGCCCCGGGGACCGCGTGGCGGTATTGACCATGCTCAACGGCGGCATGGCGCAGGTGATCGCGGTGCCCGCCGCGCAGGTGTTCAAGCTGCCGGACACGGTGTCGTTCGAGGCCGGTGCCGGGCTGCTGTTCAACGACCTGACGGTGCTCTTCGCGCTGACCACCCGCGGCCGGCTGGCCGAAGGCGCCACCGTGCTGGTGCACGGCGCCGCCGGCGGGATCGGCACCTCCACGCTGCGGCTGGCCGCACCGCTGGGGGCCTCGCGGGTGATCGCGGTGGTCTCCACGGAGGCTAAAGCCGAGGTGGCCCGGGCTGCGGGCGCTACCGACACCGTGCTCGCCGACGGGTTCCGAGAGGCGGTGGCCGAGCTGACCGGCGGGCGCGGCGTGGACCTGGTGCTCGACCCGGTGGGCGGTGACCGTGTCACCGACTCGCTGCGCTCGCTGGCCCCCGGCGGAAAGCTGTTAGTGGTGGGCTTCACCGGTGGCGACATTCCGACTGTCAAGGTGAACCGGCTGCTGCTCAACAACATCGACGTGGTGGGCGTCGGTTGGGGCGCGTGGGTGATGTCGCATCCGGGTGAGCTGGAGCGCCAATGGGAGACGTTGGAGCCGTTGCTGGCCTCCGGGAAGGTGGCCGCGCCGCAACCGGATGTGTTCGGCCTCGACCGGGCCGCTGATGCGTTGGCGGCACTGGAGAATCGCACCGCGGCCGGCAAGGTCGTGCTGCGGATGCGTGACTGAGCGGCGTTAATTCTCAGCGGTCTTCGAAACGAGAGGAGTTCCGATGTCGGACCAGCGTTCTTCGCACAGTGCCAGTGCACTGCTCGACGCCGTAGAGCGGTCCCCGAAAGCTGTTGCGGTGCACGATAAGTCGGCGTGGGTCGGAATTTTCACCGCCGACGGCCAGGTGAATGATCCGGTCGGTTCGAGGCCCCATGTCGGCACGGCCGCCATCGGACGTTTCTTCGACACCTTCATCGCGCCTAACACGATCGCATTTGAGGTGCAGAACGACGTGGTCGCCGGCATGTCGGTGCTCCGAGACCTGACGGTGCACACCACAATGTCGACGGGTGTCACCATGCATATCCCGATGCACCTGCGCTATGACCTGGTCTCGCAGGGGCCGGACAGCTCGCTGAAGATCCAGCGGTTGTTCGCGCACTGGGAGCTGCAGAAGATGGTCGGGCAGCTCCTTACCTCCGGTGGCCGTGGCCTGCTGGCGTCGGTGATCCTGGGCCCGCAGCTGATTCGGCACCAAGGCCTTTCTGGCTGCGCTGGATTCCTGCGCGGCCTTTCCGGGGTGGGAAAGCGCGGTAAGCGTCGGGTCGAAGACCTTGTCGCGGCGCTGGCGCACGGTGATGCGGCGGCGGTTTCGGCGCAGCTGACTCCCCATGCCACGCTGAGTCCGGACGGTGTTTCGGAGACCTCGGTCGCCGAGTTCGTCGCAACGGCGCGGCACCTGGCCGTCGAAAAGCTCTTGGCCGCAGGGCACACCGTCACTGCGACGGTGCACCTGGACGGCCGCCGCGGGGTGGGGTTGTTCGAGTTCTCCACAGCGGGCGCGGACCGGGGCGAGATTTCCGCTGTCCGCCTCTATATCTGAGGCGGACACCTACAGTACGCCGGGAATGATCGCCTTACGGTTGGGCGGGTAGTCGGGGAATTTCTGCTGGTACCACTTGTGGGTGGCCATCGCCCTGGGCCCCAGGTTGGCGATGGAGAAGAGCAGGAAGATCAGGCCCGGAAGAGTCCAGGCCATGATCGCCCAGCCCGCCCACAGGACGAGCTCACCGAAGTAGTTGCCCGAAGACACCCAGCGATACACCCCGCCGTACGGGATGCTGTACCCGCTGCTGCCGTCGGCGCGCAGGCCGATCAGGATGCGATCGGCCTGGAAATTGATTCCCCAGCCGATCACGGCCACGGCCAGGCCGACGATGAAGCGGGGGTCGACAAACCAACGCTCCTGCTGCAAGTGCGGGGCCAGCGCCACGGCGTAACCGTTGGCGAATCCGTTGACGGCGTTGAAGACGAAGCCAAAGGCGATACCGGAGACCGGGAAGCGTTTGTCATCGCCCTTGCGGCTCAGCGGATAGATCAACCCGCGGTAGAGATAGTGGCACTGCCACAGTGCGTACAACACGATCGCCGGCGCCCCATGCGAGTGCGCCACCAGCCAGAACGTCACGGTAAAAGCCCACCATTGCGGGCACTCGAACATCAGCCAGCTGATCTTTCCCGGCAGCGTGAAGCGATCGTCCGGACTCGCGAAGCGGCCATAAGGATTGGTGAACCAGAAGCTGCTGGCGAAGGTGACGACCGTCAAGACGATCAGGAAGACGACAGCGGCGTGATACAGACCGGCCATGGCGGAACCTCTCATCGAAGGATGCTAGGCAGTAGTAGCACATCAAACGGTCCCTACAACCGACGAGCTGCTAGGACTCGCTGATGCGCGCCTTGAACTCCGGGCACTCGACCAGTGGGGTATGGGTGCAGGTCACCGCGTGAGTGAGGCTGTCGCGCATGCGGGTGAGGCGGGCGATTTCGTCGTCGACTTGGCGAGCCTTCTCAGCCATTCGTGCACGTAGTTCGGTGTCACTGGGCGTGGCCCGCAGAAAGCGCTCGATCTGAGCAAGCGTGAATCCGGCCGCTTTGGCACAGCCGATCAAGGCGAGCCGGTCAAGCACCGCCGGCTCGTAGGTGCGGCGCAGGCCGTTGCGTTCACCGGAGCTGATCAGCCCGCGCCGCTCGTAGAACCGCAGCGCCGATGACGCCAGACCGGATCGACTCGCCACCTCAGCAATGTCCAGCATCACCATCCCCTTGACTTGAAGCGTGGTTCAAGTCAGAGACTAGCGACGAAGCGCCGCTTAAGAAAGGACACCCAGCGCCATGCCACTACATCCGCAGGTCCAAGCCCATTTGGAACGCCTGGCCGGCAGTAACTTTGCCGACCTGCACACGTTCGCCCCGGAGCAGGTCCGGCAGGCCATGCGTCTGATGACCGAAAGCCTGGGCACCGGGGAAGCCGTCGCAAGCGTTTGCGACCACATCATCTCCACGCAAGCCGGCGATTTGCCGGTTCGGATCTACCACCCGCAACCAGAGGAACGGCGTTCGGTGATCGTCTTCTTCCACGGCGGCGGCTTTGTGCTCGGCGACCTCGACACCCACGACGGGCTGGCCCGGGCGCTGGCGAACCGCACCGGCCGCGTCGTCGTCTCGGTCGACTATCCCCTGGCCCCCGAGCACAAGTACCCGGCAGCGATCAACGCCGGCTTCGCCGCCACGCAGTGGGTGGGCCGGCACGCGGGCGAAATCGGCGCCAACGGCACAAACATCGCTGTCGCCGGTGACAGTGCCGGCGGAAATCTCGCAGCTGTGGTCGCGCTGATGGCTCGCGACGCCGGTGCCCCGGCCATCACACACCAGGTATTGATCTACCCGGACTTGGATTTTCGGCGATCGAATGTTTCCATCCAAGAATTCGCGGGACGGTACGGGAACATCAGTCGAGCGACCCAGCAGTGGTTCATGAACCACTACCTCAACGGCGATCACGAAAAGCTCGATGCTCACGTCTCGCCGCTGCTGGCCCCCAGCCTCGAGCAGCTTCCTCCGGCGTTCATCGTCACCGCCGAATTCGACGCCCTGCGCGACGAGGGCGAACAGTACGGCGCCCGACTCCAACAAGCGGGTGTCCCCACCACCATCAATCGCTACGACGGGATGATCCACGAGTTCATGCGCTGGCCGTTCGACGACGCGGCCCGGGCCCTCGAGGACATCGCCGCCGCTCTCCCAGCTCGGCGCTGACGGCCGCCGAATTGAGCCCAAGGAATATACGTTGCGTCTGGCCAGCTATCGCCTAGTCTATTCACTGGACATTATGTCCAGTGAGATCTCGATGACGCAAGGAGCACGAGGCGATGCCCCCCACGGCCAGCTCCCTGGGACCGCAGCCAGCGGAGTACGACCCCGAATGGGTCCGGGCGAAGTACGCACTCGAACGCGACAAACGGCTGCGTCCCGACGCCGTGGGCCAGTTCATCGAGGTCACCGCCGATTTCTCGCACTACGCCGACGACCCGTGGACCGAACGCGTCGAGCGCGACCCGGTGCACGACCACGTCCAGGTGGCGATCATCGGCGCCGGCCTGGGCAGCCTGATCGCCGCCGCGCGGCTCCAGGAGTCCGGTATCGACGACATCAGGATGATCGACACCGCCGGCGACTTCGGCGGCACCTGGTACTGGAACCGCTACCCCGGCGTGCAGTGCGATGTCGAGTCCTACATCTATCTGCCACTGCTCGAAGAGCTGAATTACGTGCCCACCGAGCGTTATGCGCACGGCCCGGAGATCCGCGAACACCTGCAGAACATCGCCAAGCACTACCGCCTCTACGACAACGCGTTGCTGGGCACCACGGTCACCGGCCTGCACTGGGACGACGCCGCCAAGCGCTGGCAGATCACCACCGATCGCGGAGACGCGTTCACCGCGACGCTGGTCGCGGTCTCGCCCGGATCGCTCACCCGGCCGAAACTGCCGGGCATTGCCGGCATCAACGAATTCCGCGGGCATACCTTCCACACCAGCCGCTGGGACTTCGGCTACACCGGCGGCGACGAATCCGGTGGGCTGACCAAGCTGTCCGACAAGCGCGTCGGCGTCATCGGCACCGGTTCCACTGGGCTGCAGTGCATCCCGCACCTCGGAGAGTGGGCGCGCCAGCTCTACGTCTTCCAACGCACCCCGAGCACGGTCTCGGTGCGGGGCAACCGGCCCACCGACCCGGCGTGGGCGGCGAGCCTGCAGCCGGGCTGGCAACGCGAACGCATGGAGAACTTCACCCGGGTCACCTGCGGGGTGGAGATGGACCTCGATCTCACCGACGACGGCTGGACGCAGAAGGCCCTGGAACTCAGTGAGCCCGCCGTGATCCGCGAGACTCAGCGCCTCGGCCGGCAGATGACCCCCGAGGAGATCGCCGACTTCCTGTTCCACGTCGACTACGTGGCGATGCAACGGCTGCGCGCCCGCATCGACGAGACCGTCCGCGACCGCAAGACCGCCGAAGCGCTCAAGCCCTGGTACCGGCTGAACTGCAAGCGGCCCGGCTACCACGACCGGTACCTCGATACGTTCAACCGGGACAACGTCACGTTGGTCGACACCGATGGGCGCGGCGTCGATCGGTTCACCGAGACCGCCGTCGTGGTCGACGGCATCGAATACGAACTCGACGCACTGGTGTTCGCGACCGGCTTCGAGGTGGGTACCGAGTTCACCCGTCGGCTCGGCTTCGAGATCGTGGGCCGCGACGATGTGCGGCTGAGCGACAAGTGGGCCAAAGGCATGCGGACACTGCACGGCCTACAGACCCACGGCTTTCCCAACTGCTTCTTCCTGGGCTACACCCAATCGGGGGTCTCCCCCAACTACACCCACACCGCCGAGGAGCGAGCCCGCCATTTCGCCTACCTGGTCAGCACATTCGTGCAGCGGGGTGCGAACACCATCGAAGCCACCAAGGCCGCCGAGGAGCAGTGGCTGGCCGCGATGGACCAAGCATCAGGAAAGCCCAAAGCCTTCTACGCCGAGTGCACGCCGAGTTACCTCAGTTCCGAGGGCGACCGGGAGAATCCGCACGGCATGCTGTCGACCAATTTCGGAGGCAAGCCTGTCGAGTTCTTCGCGATGCTGAACGCGTGGCGATCCACCGGCCAGCTGGAGGGGGTGATCCTGAAATGACTTCCACTGCACCGAAACTCACGATGCGTGACCGGCACCGCGCCATGACCCGCGACCAGATCATGGCCGCCGCGTTGGAGGCGTTTGCCGACCGCGGCTATGTCGCAGTGACCATCGACGACATCGTTCGCCGGGCCGGGATCGGGCGGGCGACGTTCTATCTGCACTTCGACTCCAAAGCTGCCGTGCTGCGCGAACTGCGCAATACCCGCATGACCGTCTGGTCCCAGCAGGACGCCCCGCGTGGCGGCAGATCGGGACGGCCCTCGATCAGAGCGTTCTTCGAGAAGGTGGTCGACTTCTACACCTCCGCGCCGCAGCTCTATATGGCACTGCATCAGGCGCGGGCGGCCGACCCGGAGTTCGCCGCGGCGCATCGAGCCACCATGGAGGACAACGTCACCGAGTGGATCGAGGCCGATGCCATGCCCGATGCCACCGAGGCCCAGCTGCGGCTGGCCATCGCGATGATGTACACCATGGTCGATTCCTTCATGCACCTGTGGCTGGTCGACGGCTGGCCACTGGAGCGCGAGGCTGCCATTGAAGCGATGACCGACGCGCTGCACGCCACCATGCGCTGAAAACCCCCGGCCCGAGCGCCGGCGGGATTTATCGTGGCACAGCACGAGCGACCGCAATGCGAGCGGTTTTCCGACGAGAGGCTGCGCAATGACCGAGCTACGGGCAGACGGCGCGATGACTGAGCAGCCGACGCAACGCCGAGGCGTCATGCAATCGCTCACCGGGCTCAGTGTCCGTTACGTCGAGCGCCTGATGCCCGACCCGTACCTGTTCGCCGTGATCCTCACGCTGATCGTCGCCGGGATGGTCGCCGCTCTGGTGCGCGGCGCATCGGCCAGCGGCATGCTGACGGCCTGGTACGCCGGGGTCTGGGGGCCGCAGAACATCTTCACGTTCGCCTTCCAGATGGCCCTGATCCTGGTGACCGGCTACACGCTGGCCGAAGCCCCCGTGCTGAAGCGGGCGATCGTCCGCGTCGCGGCTGTGCCGCGCAACCAGGTGCAGGGGGCGCTGCTGTGCTTTACCGTCAGTGCCGCTGCGTCCCTATTGAACTGGGGCCTGGGCCTGGTGGCCGGTGCGCTGGTGGCCCGGCAGGTCGCGCGACGTTTCCCCGACTCGCATTTCGGCTACCTGATCGCCGCGGCGTTCATGGGCTTCATCGTCTGGACGCAGGGACTCTCGTCGTCGATCGCGCTGGCGAACACCGATGCCGGCAGCCCCATCAACGTGATCCACAAGATCGCCGGATTCACCGTGCCGTTGAGCCAGACCATTTTCCAGCCGTACAGCTGGCTGTCGGCGCTCATCGTGTTGGGGGTGCTCGCGCTCGCGGTGTGGCGGATGGAGCCGTCGGAAAGCCTGCCCCCCGATTCCGCGGTGTTCGAAGACGACACAGCGGCCGTTGAGATCCCGGCCGGCAAGACATTTGCCGAATGGCTGGAGAATCAGTGGATCCTCAACGTGCTGCTGTTCGCGGCGGGGATCACGTATTTCGTGACCAGTGGTTTCGCGCTGAACATCTCGTCGATGATCATGCTGTTCACGATCACCGCCGCCCTGCTGCACCGCACGCCGATTCGCTTCATCCGGGCATTCACCGGTGCCGCGAAGGTCTCTGGCCCGCTGCTGCTGCAATATCCGCTCTACGGGGGCCTGGTCGGACTGCTGGCGTACCAGGGCGCCGAGGGGTCCAAGCCGCTGCAGACGCTACTGGCCCAGACGCTGGTCAACGGCGCGACGGAGTACACGTTGCCGTTCCTGACCTTTATCGGCTCGGTGATCATCAGCCTGTTCGTGCCGTCCGGCGGCGGGCACTGGGCCGTGCAGGGCCCGATCGCCGTCGACTCTGCGCTGGCGATCGGCCAGCAGTCACCGGCCTATCTCGGCCTGGTATCCATGGCCGTTGCTGTCGGCGAGGGCGTGGCGAACATGATTCAGCCCTTCTGGCTGCTGCCACTGCTGGCGATCGCGAAGCTCAATGTCCGTCAGGTGATGGGCTTTACGATCGTGGCGTTCGTCATCGGGTTGGTGGTCCTGGGGGCGATGACGATCATTGCGCCGTGGATCATCTGAGAGCTTGTTCGGCGAACCCGAGCCGCTACTCCGCGAGCAGACCGTGCTGGACCAGTAGCGCGCCGACTTCGTTGTCGGTCACCTTGGCCATCATTCGCTTGCGCAAGATCTCCGGCACCGGCAACTGCATCTCCTGGCCGTCGCGCAGATGCAGCGACGCCTCGATCAACTTGCGCACGTCGTAGGTGGATCCGAACGGCTCGGGCACGCCCCGTTCGATGTTCAGCAACCGATATGCGGCCTCCATGCCGGTACGCACCGAGTACTCGGTGGTGAAGATGCAGTCCCGGCTGGTCTCGGCGAACTGTCCGATGAACGCGAAGTTCACCGCCTTGTCGGGCACCACATCGGGCCGATCACCGGCCTGGCGCGGCATGAAAAACGCGGTGACGTAGGGCATCATCACCGGCACCGTCCTGGCCGCGTTGGCCGCCAGCTCAGCAATCTCGGCTTCCGGAACACCGAGGTGATAGAGCCATTCCTGGGTGATCTCCTCGCCGGTGCAGTCCTGCATCGGTTTCTTGACGTAGTCCCCGGGCACGTCGACGAACAACGAGTACACCCACACCACGATCTGGTCTTTCGGTTGTTGTTTGAAGTGTGGCTGGCGGTTGACTGTCCAGCTCAGCAACCACTTCGAGTCGCGCGCCGTGACGATGCCGCCGGTCACCACCTTGCCGCTGAACGGGTCTCGTTTGCAGATCTTCTGAATGTATTCCGGGATACGGTGATCCAAGGTGGTGACGGTAGCCGATTCCCATTTGGTCTTGGGGATGTCGCCACCGAACACGTCGGGACGCCCGAATGACGGGTCCGTGGCGGCGATCCGCCGCCACAGGTCCCAGGCGGGCGCCGGTCCGGTGTTGAGTTTGGCCGGGGTGTGTTGATCTCCGTTGTCGGAATTTTCCGTCAACGAGCCGATGGTGGTCAACACGAGGTCATCTGGTCCAAGATCGACGCCGCCGCCGATACCGCCGCGGATCCAGTGGATTCGGTTGGCCTGCTTACGGTCCGCGGTGATCTCGAAGTCGATGTCAGTGACCTCGGTGTCGAACTCGAACGTCACACCCTGGTCCAGCAGCCATCTGTACAGCGGCAGCACCAACGACTCGTACTGGTTGTATTTGGTGAACTTCAGGGTCGACAGATCGGGCAGCCCGTGGATGTGATGGATGAAGCGGTGCAGGTACAGCTTCATCTCCAGCGCGCTGTGCCATTCCTCGAACGCGAACATAGTGCGCCAGTACAGCCAAAAGTTGCTGGCCAGGAAATCCTTGCCAAACACCTCGTCGATCCGCTTGTTCTCCATCTCCGCGCGGGTGGCGAGGAAGACTTTGAGAATGTCCTGCTGTGCAGCGTGACTCAGCGCGAACTTGCACTCGGTGTGGGCATCTTGCCCGCGGTTGACAGTGGCACGCTGCAGGCTGAAGTTCGGGTCGTCCTTGTTGAGCCAGTAGAACTCGTCGAGGACGCTGGCGCCGTCGACCTCGATCGACGGTACCGTGCGAAACAGGTCCCACAAGCATTCGAAGTGGTCTTCCATCTCGCGGCCGCCGCGAATGACGAATCCCTTCTCGGGTTCCTTGATTCCGTCGAGGGCGCCGCCGGGCAGTTTGAGCCGTTCCATAATGGTGATCTGCTCACCGCTCATCTGTCCGTCCCGGATCATGAACGCAGCGGCCGACATTGACGCGAGGCCCGCGCCGACGAGCCAGGCGGTCTTGTCGTCGACCCCGGCAGGCTTGCGCGGGCGTGCGAATGCTTCGTAATTGCCGCTGCTGTAGTACATGCTGCCTTTCGAGGGGGTTTCAGGAGTATTTGTAAAAGCCTTCGCCGGAGGCGATTCCGAGTTTGCCCTTGTCGATGTAGTTCTCTTTGAGCCAGGCCGCGAGCTTCTGATCCGCCGGACTGCCATGCGCCATAATGTTGTAGGGCGTGTTCATGCCGATGATGTCGTAGATCTGGAAAGGTCCGACCGGCGCTCCGGTGGCGATCCGCCACGTGGTGTCGACATCGACCGGGTCGGCGTAGCCACCAGCCGCCAGTTCGAGAGCGGCGTTGAGGAACGGCACCAGTAGCGAGTTGAGCACATAACCCGCCTTCTCCTTGTGCAGTTCGATCGGAACCATCCCGATAGCCCGGGCGAACTCGACGACTTGTTGATAGACCGCCGGATCGGTTTGATCGGTGCCCATCACCTCTGCGGTGTTGAACTGCCACACCCGGTTTGCGAAGTGCAACGCCAGAAACCGGTCCGGTCGACCGGTGAAGTCCTTGAGATCACTGGGCAGCAGGGTCGAGGAGTTGGTGGCGAAGATGGTCTCCGGCGGCGCCAGTCTGCCGAGCTTCTGGTAGGTCTCCTGCTTGAGCGAAAGCACCTCAGGAACGGCCTCGATCACCAAATCGGCATCAGCGACAGCCTCACCCAGGTCGCTGGAGAGAGTCAATCGCGTCAGGGCTTCCTGCGCTGCACCATCTTTCGCGTCGGCTACCTCGGTGACATAGGTCTGCACCAAACCGTCGAAACGTTGGCGGGCGGCCGCCAATGCCTGGTCGTTGATGTCGTAGGCGACCACGGTCAAACCTTTGAACGCGGACTGGAATGCGATCTGCGCGCCGAGCACGCCGGCACCGAGTACGGTCACGCTGCGAATCTGCGTAGCCAAGGGATTCCTCCGTTCTTTCACGCCACATGCGCGTGATCGGCTGCGTCACTGGTCGGGATCGACCGGTATACATCGGTACGAACATATCCCGGCACATCTTTCGCGCAGACGCGCTCGAGCGAGGTGCCCCCGTGGAGTTGGTTGCTCTGCGGCAACGACATCGCCCGCCGGGTGCACACCGGATCAACGAACGGCGGCACCCGACGGCGAAGTCACTCCAGCGTGCTACTCGGTGGACTTGGCTGCCGCTTCCAGCTCTGCCTCGTCTGCGTCGATACGCGCCTGCGCAGCCGCCAGCACGTAGTATTCGGCCTCTTCGAGCGAGTAGACAGCGAAGGCGATCGCGTCCTCGGCGTCGATCTCGGCATTGTCGGCGGCGCGGTCCGCCCGCTTGGCCTTGTGCTCGGTACGCCGCTTGTCCGCCTTGTTCTTGATCGACGCTACGCCGTCGGACACCGACTGCTGAAGGTCGTGCCAGCCTGCGGCGACGTCGTCCTTGGTCTCCTGGACCGCAGCCTTGGTCGCAGATTGCGTCTCGTCCAGCGTCGCCCGTACCTCCGCTTCTCGCTGGGCCAGCCATGCCCGGTTCTTGGACGATACTGCGGCCGCGGCGTCCTCCAGCGACTTCGCCTGCGCGCTCAGCTTGGCGAGTTGGTCAGACAGTGCCATTTATATCCCTTTCATCATTGAATTCACTTGAGGTATCTGCCCCGTCGTCACTGATGCGCGTAGCGCCCATCCAAGCCCAGATCGTGGGTCAGTTCATTCGCGCCAGTGCGCAGCTGGATGGCCTTCACGATCTGCATGATGCCGATGACGATCAGGAAAGCTCCGGTGACCTGAGCCAGCGTCACGATCGACGTGATCGGCCAAGCCAGGGTGACGATGCCGGCCGCAACGGTGACCACTCCCCCGAAGACCTGCCAGCCACGCCCGGGCAGATCCCGATAGCTCGCCGCCACGACGACCTCCGAGATCCCCTGGAAAACAAAGCCGATGCCGATCCAGGTGGCCAGCAGCCAGACTCCGTAGCCTTCCTCGAAATGCCGGAAGGCCATGATCGCCAGAATCACCGACAGCGCTCCGCTGATCAAGAGCAAGATGCGACTACCACCCGAAATTTCCACGCCAAATGCGGCGATCACCTGCACCACCCCCGACACCAGCAGGTAAGCACCGAACAGCACTGAGGCCGCGACCACGGTGATTGTCGGCCACAGCAGCATGAGCGCTCCGAAGATGACCGCGAGCACACCCCATGCGATAGCCGTTCGCCAAAGAACTCCGATCATGGTGGCGGGTGTCGCCGACGGTGATTCAGGCATGACTGATTCCAAGTCCTTCCCGGAGAGTTGCATAAGGAGAAAAATCCTCAACAGCGAAGAGGGTGCCAACGCAGGTCTTGCGATAACACTTCTCGATGCTAGGAAGCTATTTCGAACCTGCCCATAGCCGTGGGAACACGGATTCAAGGTCTTGACTGTCCACGGGTACAACCGCGTATAGGCCCCCTACAATGCCCAGCATGACCAACCCCGAACCCGACATTGCGCTCGATAAGCTCGGGGCTCTGCTGGAATCACGCGTCGAAGAGCTGGGCCGCCAGATCGTCGGCCAAGTCCGCACGGAAGTCGCCTTCTATCGGAATAATGCCGTAGTTTCCGACGAGGAACTTGGGCAATCGGCGGCCGACAACATGCATTTTGTGTTCCGCGCGCTGCAGAACCACACGTCCTTCGACACCTCGCCGGCTGCGGACACCGGCCGGCTGAGAGCTCGAAGCGGCGTACCGCGATCCGCGGTGGTGGCCGCCTTTCGGGTTGCCAGCCATACCGTCTGGAACCAGATGATGAAGTTCTGCGCCGACAATCCGGATATCAGTCCGGCGACTCTGCTGTCGGCTACCGCACGGTTCTGGGACGCACAGGACCGCTACACCGAGGCCATGACCACCGCCTACCACGAGACCGCAACACAACTCGCCATCGACGACGCCGCCGAACAGGCGGCCCTGACCGAAGCGCTGCTGCAGGGTCGAGCTCTGGGCGAGTACAGCCTCTGGGATGTCGCGGAACTGCTGGGACTGCCGGCCCACGGTCCCTACATCGTGATCGCCGCGGGATTGCCCAAAGTCGGTCAGCAAGCTCTCCGCAGCGCCACGGCGATGTTGGCCGGCCTGGACGTGCACTCCGCATGGCGACTGCTTCCCGACGTGCAGATCGGTATCGCCCACCTCCCTTCCAACGATTCGCTGTCGCGAGTCATCGACCTGCTCAGGCGCGTGGCTACCACCAACATCGGCGTCAGCCCGGTGTTCAACGATCTCGCCGACACCGCGATGTCCTTGCGCTATGCCCGGGTAGCCCAGGCGGCACCAGCCCAACAGAACGGCAACGTGTGTGCGTTCGACGATTCGGTGCTCGGCATCGCCGCGGTCAGTGCACCGGAGGTGACCCGCAAGATCTCCGAAATCATCCTCGGCCCGTTCAATTCGCTGCCCAGCGATGAGCAACTCAGTCTGTGCGCGACTTTCGAGGCGTGGCTCGACCACGATGGGTCGATTTCAGAGACCGCTTCCGTACTGTTCTGTCACCCCAACACGGTACGAAATAGGTTGCGCCGCATCGAAGAACACACCGGACGTTCCCTGAGCGCGCCACGTGAGCTCGCCGAACTGTGCCTCGCATTCGAGACGGTCAAGGGCCGCTAGCGGTCCGACGGCACATCAGTGCAGCCTCGTCGCGTCGTCCACAGAATCTCCGGAGGGAACACCATGGGCGCACCACAAGACTGAATCCCCCCGGCGTGTCCGGAGACTCTGTTTCTTGGAAAGGATGGAGTCATGTCAGGGAGTACGTCGAAGAGGTACCCGGCCGAGTTGCG
>NZ_AUWR01000035.1 GCF_000455125.1 Mycobacterium sp. UM_WGJ | reverse complement strand
GGCCGCACCATCAACACCGTTGCCGCCCTTACCGCCGGCGCCACCGTTGCCACCGGAGCCGGTACCAGCCCGGTCAACACCGTTGACCTCCAAGCCGCCCAGGCCGCCATTGCCGCCCTTGCCACCGTCACCACCGGCGACACCATTGACGTCAGCGACCGTGCCGTTGGCACCGTCGGTGCCCCTGGCGCCGTCGCCACCGTTGCCGCCGACACCGGCCGCACCGTCGGTGCCGTTGGCGGCATGGTTGCCACCGCCGCTGTCACCGCCGGCTCCGCCGGCACCGGCGTTGCCACCGGCGCCGCCGTCCTGGCCGTCGCCGCCGCCTGTGGAACCGTTGGAGCCGTTGGCCCCGTTGCCGCCGTTGCCGCCGTTGCCGCCGAGCCCGCCGACCCCGTGGTCGCCGTCGATGTGGCCGGTACCTGCGGCACCGCCGCTACCGCCGGCACCGCCGTTTCCGCCATTGCCGCCGTCAGCGCCCGGGGTCTGGCCGTTGAGGCCATTGAAGCCGTTGCCGCCGGCGCCGCCGTCGCCTCCGGTACCGCCGTCGCCCTGGTTGAGCTGCGTACCGTCGCCGGCGAAGCCACCGGCGCCGCCGTTACCGCCGGCACCGCCGGCACCGCCGGCCGTGCCGTCGATGCTTCCGGCCGTGCCGTTGGTACCGATGTAGCCGCGGCCACCGTCGGCGCCGTCTCCACCGATGCTGCCGTTACCGGCCTGCCCGTTGGCGCCGGTCGTGCCGTCACCGTTGTCGCCGCCGGCACCCGCCGCGCCTGCGCTGCCGCCAGCACCACCGGCTCCACCGTTACCACCATCGAGGTGGCTCGCGGTGCCGTTGGCGCCCTTGCCGCCGTTACCGGCGTTACCGGCGCTACCGCCGTTGCCGCCGGTACCGCCGGCGCCGTGGACGCCGTCAGTGGCACCGTTCAGGCCGATACCGGCGTTACCACCGGCCGCACCTGCGCCACCCGCGCCGCCATTACCGGCGTCACCGCCTTGGCCACCGTCACCGTTGTCACCACCGGCGAAGGTTCCGGTAGCGCCCTTGGCTCCGTCGCCGCCGTTACCGCCGTTACCGCCGTTACCGCCCAGGCCGCCGCTACCAGCGTGGTAGCCGACACCGCTGCCGGCACCGCCGTCACCGCCCTTACCGCCTGCGCCGCCGGCCTCACCGTCGCCGCCGGCCTCACCCGGCTGAGTTCCGCTGCCACCGTTGGCACCGTTGGGGCCGTTCGGGCCGGGCAGGCCATCGCCGCCGTAACCACCGTTGCCACCATTGCCCTCACCCGTGGCACTGCCGCCGGTACCACCGTCGCCGCCGTGCTGCCCGCCGTCACCGCCGTCACCGGCGTTGCCACCGTTACCGGTCTCGGTGCCACCGTCGCCACCGTCGCCACCGTTGCCACCGTTGCCGGTCTGGCCAGTGCCACCGTTACCGGCATTGCCACCATTGCCGTTGGCGCCGGCGTCGCCGCCACCACCGCCGGAACCGCCGTCGTGGTCGCCGTTGCCGCCGTTGCCGCCGTTGCCGCCGTTGCCGGTGTCGGTGCCACCGGCACCACCGGTTCCACCGGAGCCGCCATTGGAGTTGTCACCGTGGCCATCGCCACCGTTACCGGCATTGCCGCCATTGCCGTGGCTGCCGGCGTCGCCACCGTTACCGCCGTTGCCGCCATCGCCATCGGGGTTCGTGTAGCCGTTACCGCCATCGCCGCCATCGCCCGACGGCGTTCCTTCGGCACCGTCGCCACCGTCGCCACCGTCGCTACCGGTGCCTCCAGCGCCACCGGTACCGGCGCCACCGCCGGAACCACCGGACCCGGCGTTGCCGGTGTCGCCACCCTTACCGCCGCTGCCACCGTCGGGGTTGGTGGCGTCGCCGTCGGCACCCTTGCCGCCGCTGCCAGCCGAGCCAGCGTTGCCCCCGGCACCACCGTCGCCGCCATTGCCGTTGTTTCCGGCGTTGCCGTTGCTGGCACCGCCGCCGTTGCCGCCGGAACCACCGGCGCCACCGGTACCACCCGAGCCACCGTTGCTGCCGGCGCCACCGTCGGCGCCGGGAGTGGTGGCGTCGTCGCCGTCTGCTCCGGAACCACCGTTGCCGGCCTCGCCACCACTGCCGGCGTTGCCACCGCCACCACCGTTGCCCACGACCGAACCGCCTGCGCCACCAGCGCCACCGTTGCCGCCGGCGCCACCGTTGGTGCCGTCGCCACCAGCTTGCGACGGGTCGGTGCTGTTGCTGCCGTCGGTGCCGTTGGAGCCCGAACCGCCGTTGCCGCCCTGTCCACCGTTGCCGTGGTCACCGGCGTTACCACCAGCACCACCGTTGCCACCAGAGGTCCCCGGCGCAGCATTCGGGTCGGTGGAGGCGTCATAGCCGTCACCACCGGCGCCACCGTCACCACCGGCGCCCGCCGTGCCATCAGTGCCGTCGTTGCCGGCCGTGCCGGTGCCGCCGGCACCGCCGCTGCCCGCCGAACCACCGGTTGCACCCTGGCCGATGGCGCCGTCGTTACCGCCGTCACCGCCCTTGCCGCCATCGGGGTTGGTGGCGTCGCCGTCCGCGCCCTTACCGCCGTTACCGCCGACACCGGCGTTGCCGCCATTACCGCCGTTACCGCCGTCGCCGTTGGCGCCCGCCGAACCGTTGGTCGCCGAGCCGCCGCTACCGCCCGTACCGGCCTTGCCACCGGCTCCGGCGTCGCCGCCGACACCGCCGTTGCCACCGTCCTGGCCGGGGTCAGTGGCGTCTGAACCGTTGGCACCCGTTCCACCGGAGCCACCGTTACCGCCGTTGCCGGCCACACCACCAGCGCCGCCGTCACCGATGACGGATCCGCCCTTACCACCGGAGCCACCGTTACCGCCGGAGCCACCGGCAGTACCGGAGTCACCGGCGTTGCCGTTGCCGTCGCCGTCGGTGCCGCTGCCGTTCGCGCCGGTGCTGCCGTCGGTGCCGCTACCGCCGTTGCCGCCCAGGCCACCGTTGCCGTGGTCACCGGCGTTACCACCAGCACCACCGTTGCCACCAGAGGTCCCCGGCGCAGCATTCGGGTCGGTGGAGGCGTCATAGCCGTCACCACCGGTGCCGCCGTTGCCCTGGGTACCCGACGGGATGCCCCCGTCCTGGCCGTCGGTACCGTCGGTCAGGCCGCTACCGCCAGTGCCACCGGCACCGCCAGCGGCGGCGTTTCCGCCCTGGCCACCATTGCCACCGTCGGGGTTCTCCGCGGTGCCGTGCGCACCCGCGCCGCCGTCTCCGGCCTTGCCGGAATCTGCGCCATTGCCCGCGTTGCCGCCAGCGCCTTCGCTGCCCGCCTTACCGTGTGCAGAACTACCGGCTGCGCCGCCCGCGCCGCCGTCGCCGCCGCCACCACCTGTGCCGGCGCTGCCGCCCGTTCCGCCGTTACCGTCACCGCCGTTGTCGAACGTGCCGTCCGCACCGGTGGCCCCATTGCCACCGACACCACCGTCAGCGCCGACACCACCGGCCCCACCGTTACCACCATCGCCGGCAATCGATCCGCCGGCACCACCGGCGCCTCCGGCGCCGCCCTTACCGCCCGATCCGCCGGTCTGACCGGCGTCGCCCGGGTTTTCGCCGTTGCCACCGACACCACCGGCTGCGCCATTGCCGGCGTCGCCGCCGTTACCACCATTGCCGTGGTCACCAGCCGCACCACCGGCACCGCCGTTGCCGCCGGACGTTCCCGGCGCGGCGGTCGGATCGGACGCGGCGTCGTAGCCGGCCCCACCGTTACCACCGTTGCCACCGCTGCCCGGGGTGTTACCTGCCGATCCGTTGTTGCCTGTGGTCGCACCGGACCCACCGGTTCCGCCGCCGCCGCCGACACCGACATTGCCACCGTGGCCGCCCGCGCCGCCGTCGGGGTGAGCTGCCGTGCCGTCAATACCGTCGCCACCGTCACCGGGAGCACCGCCGTTACCGCCGTTACCGGCATTGCCGCCGGCTCCGGTGGTGCCACCACCGGCACCGCCGTTACCACCGGTACCGCCGCCACCGCCGTTACCGCCCGCGAATCCGTCAGCGTGCTCGTCATTGCCGTTGTTGCCGTCGAAGCCGGCACCGCCCTGACCACCCTGACCACCGACGCCACCGTTGCCGTCGGTCGCGTGGCCGCCGCCGACTTCTTGGCCACCGGCACCACCCGCGCCACCGTTACCGCCGTTGCCGCCGGTGGTGCCGTCCACGTTGTCCCGGTCGCCGTTGGCGCCGTCCATGCCGGCGCCACCCGCGCCGCCGTTACCGCCGGTGCCAGCAGCACCATTGCCGCCGTTGACGCCCTGCTGACCGCCGCCGGAATCACCGCCCTTGCCGCCGGCCCCGGCGTTGCCGCCGTTACCACCGGCGCCACCGTCGTAGCCGCCCACGTGCTCGGCGTCCCCGTTGGCACCGTTGGATCCGTCGGCACCATTACCGCCGTTACCACCATTGCCGCCAGCACCGCCGACACCGTGATCACCGGTGGCTGCACCGGTGCCACCCACACCACCGGCGCCACCATCGCCACCGGTACCGCCGGACGTACCGTCACCGCCCGGGTTGGTGCCGTTGGCACCGTTGAAGCCGCTACCACCACGGCCACCGGCACCACCGGCGCCGCCGTTGCCGTCGGTCGCCTGTGTGGTGCCGTCAGCTTGCAGACCGCCCTGGCCGCCCTTGCCACCGGAACCGCCGGCCGCGCCCGCAGTGCCGTTGATGTTGTCTGCGGTGCCGTTCACGCCGTCCAGGCCGGTGCCACCGACACCGCCATTACCGCCCTGACCGGCAATACCGGAATTACCGCCGGCAGCCTGGTTGCCGCCGCCACTGTCGCCACCAGCGCCGCCCTTGCCGGCGTTGCCACCAGCACCACCGTCTTGACCGGCGTAACCCGCCTGGTGGGTCGCGTCGCCGTCGGCACCGTTGGCGCCGTCTGCGCCTGCGCCGCCGTTGCCGGCGTTGCCGCCGACGCCACCGACACCATGGGCACCGGCCTGGGTGCCGGTGCCGCCGACGCCGCCGGCACCACCAGCGCCACCATTGCCGCCGCGGGTGCCGTCAGCACCCGGCTCGTTGCCATTGGTGCCGTTGATGCCGTTGCCGCCGCGGCCGCCCAAGCCACCGGCACCACCATTACCGGTGACAGCCTGGGTGGTGCCGTCAGCTTCTAGGCCGCCTTGGCCGCCGTTACCCCCGGCGCCGCCGGCAGCACCCGCCGTTCCGTCGGGATTCTGCGCGGTGCCGTTGGTGCCGTCGAGTCCGGTGCCGCCGGTGCCGCCGTTGCCGCCCTTGCCGGCGGTGCCGTCACTGCCCGCTGCGGCGGTGGTGCCGTTGCCGTTGTCCCCACCGGCGCCGGCGATACCGGCGTTACCGCCCTTGCCGCCGTCTTGACCGGCATAGCCGGCAGCGTGCTGGGCGTCACCGTTGGCGCCGTCGGCGCCATCGGCGCCGGCACCACCATTGCCGGCGTTACCCCCGACCCCGCCAGCACCGTGAGCACCGGTCGTACTGCCACTACCCCCGCCACCACCAGCACCACCGGCACCACCATTGCCACCGCGGGTGCCATCAGCACCGGGGGCATCCCCATTGGCACCGTTGAAGCCACTACCACCGCGGCCACCGCCACCACCGGCACCACCAGCACCATCGGCGGCCTGGGTGATGCCGTCCGCCTCTAGACCACCCTGGCCACCATTACCGCCGGCGCCACCAGCAGCACCAGCAGTGCCGTCGGGGTTGGCCGCCGTGCCGTTGACACCATCAAGACCGGTACCACCAAGACCACCGGCACCGCCCTTACCGGCCGCACCGTCACTGCCATCAGCGGCAGTGGTGCCGTTACCACTGTCGCCACCAGCACCCCCAACACCGGCATTACCACCGGCGCCGCCATCACCACCGGCGTAGCCGGCGGTGTGCTCAGCATTGCCGTTAGCGCCGTTAGCGCCAGCCGCACCGTTACCACCATTGCCGGCGTTACCCCCGACACCACCGGCACCGTGAGCACCCTCAACGGTGCCGGTACCGCCGACACCGCCGGCACCACCAGCACCACCGTTGCCACCACGAATGCCCTCAGCACCCGGAGCGTCACCGTTGGCACCGTTAAAACCGTTGCCGCCGCGACCGCCGAGGCCGCCGGCACCACCATTGCCAGTGACAGCCTGGGTCACACCGTCGGCTTCGAGACCACCCTGGCCACCATTACCGCCGGCCCCACCAGCAGCACCAGCGGTGCCATCAGGATTGTCGAGGGTGCCATTGACCCCATCGAGGCCGGCGCCCCCGACACCACCATTGCCGCCGATCCCAGCAACACCATCGCTGCCGCTGGCCGAAGCGGTACCGCCACCACTGTCACCGCCGGCACCCCCCTTACCGGCGTTACCACCATTGCCACCATCTTGGCCGGCATACCCGCCCGCGTGCTCCCCGTCACCACCGGCACCATCACCACCATCGGCACCGTTACCACCGTTACCACCGTTGCCGCCGAGGCCACCGATACCGTGCGTACCGTCGATGCTTCCGTGCCCGCCCTGGCCACCGTGACCGCCGGCGCCACCATCACCGGCATTGGTGCCATCACCACCCGGGGCCAACCCATTGAACCCGTTGAAACCGTTCCCGCCGGCGCCACCGTCACCACCGGCGCCACCAACACCCTGAGCGGCGTTGGAACCATCAGCCTGCAGGCCACCAACGCCACCATCACCACCATCACCACCAGCGCCACCACCGGTGCCATTAATGCTGTCGGCGACACCATTGGTGCCCAAGAAGCCATCCCCACCGGCCCCACCATTGCCGCCGACGCTGCCCGACCCATCGAGCCCATCAGCGGCCTGGCCGATGCCATCACCATTGGTGCCGCCGGTACCGCCGGCACCGAAGTCCCCACCCTTGCCACCGACACCACCAGCGGCGCCATCAGGATGCTCAGCGGTACCCGCCGCGCCCTGCCCACCAGCACCGGCCGTCCCGGCATTGCCACCATCGCCAGCACCACCACCGACACCGGCACCACCGGCAGCACCGTTGCTGGCACTACCGGCCGCACCCCCAGCACCACCATGACCACCAGCACCACCATTGCCGGCATCGCCACCAGCACCACCGATGCCATCGCCGCCCTCAGCGAACGACCCGACGGCTCCATCAGCACCAGCACCACCGCCGCCACCGGCGGCGCCCTTACCCCCGCCGCCACCGGAGCCGGCGTTGCCGACCACCGAACCACCCGAGCCGCCGGCACCGCCGGCACCACCGGCACCACCGTTGCCACCCGAAACTCCGGAGCCACCCGCGAGGCTGGCATCGGCACCAGTCAGACCGGCGAAACCGTCACCACCGAGGCCACCGGTAGCGCCGTTGCCGTGCGCACCGCCATCACCACCGACACCACCATTGCCACCGGAGGCGCCATCACCATTAGCCAAGACGCCGGTGCCGTGACCGCCGGCACCACCGACACCACCATTGCCACTGATCCCCGTCGGCACCAGCCCATCCGCACCCGGCCGGCCCGCGTTACCCCACAACCAGGCCATGAACTTCTCACCCGCAGCACCACCAAGACCGGCCACCGTACCGATCTGGCCGCCCGCGCCACCATCGCCACCATTGCCGCCACCGAGAACACCATCACCACCGAGACCGCCGGCGCCACCATCGCCAGCCAAGCCCGCATTACCGCCCACACCACCATCACCGGCAGCACCGAAGTGCCCACCCACACCACCAACACCACCACGGCCACCGGCGCCACCATCGCCACCAACCCCACCCACACCACCATTGCCGCCGACATCATCGAGGCTGGCCGCCCCAACACCACCGGCACCACCAACACCACCGGTGCCACCGACACCACCAGCACCACCCAGGCCACCAATACCCAGCACAAACCCAGCCGCGCCACCGGCACCACCATTGCCACCCAGGCCACCGGCCAGAGCATCCCCACCAGCGGTGCCGTTCAGGGCCCCCAAAACACCATCGATACCCGCAGTGCCCGCGGCGCCGACCGCACCAGCGCCACCAGCGCCACCAGCGCCACCAAAGCCGAACAAGCTGACGACATCGCCACCGGCACCACCATTGCCACCGGCTACCAGCGCATCAATCGAAGCCCCACCCGCACCACCAGCGCCACCATCACCGAACAACCAACCACCCACACCACCGGCGCCACCATCGCCGCCCTCAACACCGACCCCACCGGTGCCGCCGTTACCGAACATCCCCGCAGCGCCACCCACACCACCGACACCACCAGCAATCCCGGCCACCCCCGCAGCACCGACACCACCATCACCGAACAAGAACCCGCCATCACCAAGGTTGCCGAACCACCCGGTGGAACCGAAGATCGTGTCATTAGCCCCGGTGAAGCCATCAACACCGTTACCGATCAACTCCCGACCGAACAAGTCCACAAACGGCTGGTTGATCAAGTCCAAAAACTGCTGGTTACCAGCAATAAAATCCTGCGTCAGGTCATACAGCGGCAGATACAAGTTCTCGTGATAGAACGACGCCACCGCCAGATCGAACTGCTCAAACGCATCGATGATGAAGCCACCGTCAGCCGCACCCGGCTCACCCCACCCCGCCCACAACGCCGAACCCGGATCCGACAACTCCGACCAAAACACCGGATCCAACAAATCAAAACCATCAGCCGACGCCACCGGCGCCGACCCCACCCCAAACGCCAAAAACGCCGCCACAGCACTCGACGCACCCACCACACGCCGACCCGCTACGCCCCGATCGGACGAACGAACAAATTTGCTAGACATCCGACGGCTCATGACGACCCTCTCATAATTTCCGCTAAGCATTCACGCAGGTTCAAATTATGGCCTTCTGTTCACTTATCGCCAACTCAGGCGACGTTTACGTGTCCGAAACCACACCTGGATAGGCTTTGTGACGCAGGGCAAGGGCAAGAAATGCCTGGCAGAAGCGCCAGATGGCGCTGCGGATCGATTTCATGTGACGTTGATCACAGTAGAAAATGATGAACCATTGGCAAGAAATTGAGATTTACTTCACAGAATTCAGCAGCACGCACACGCGTTTCCTGTGTCACCCAGAAGGCCACGCAGGAAACGGATCAAATATTCAATTGCAGTTTGCTGACACGCCAAATTCGGCAGAAACAAGGCGCCGAATTCGGGCCCTGACGACGGTCCCCGGGCTCGCGCTGAGCGCACCCTGGGCGTCCGTGCTGCCGCTGCCCGAGATCAGCAGATCGCGATCAAGTGAAGATGGGCGGAATAGGCCCGCCGCGAGGCGGCGGACTGGGAAAGCGCAGCTCTGCCACCCTTACTGTGCGGCACGGCGCCACCGGAGAGCATCGGCAAAAATGCTGAAATCGCGCTGGTATCGTGGCCCGAGACTTGGCGGTAAAAATACCTAGCTGACCGGAAGCAAGCCTTACGACTGCACAACTGCACGGATGCACTGCTGATCCATCCGGGGGGAATGGAGGGCTTGCTAGCTTGCGCGAGCATCCTTGCCTCTGAGAGACGGTAGATGATGACGAACGCGAGCGCGGCACTTTCGCCGCCTTCCCCCCCGCGAACGGTCCTCGTGGTCAGCCCCGGAGACGCCCGACCTCAATGGCAACCCCCCACGGAGTCGTTGACCACCGGTCTCTCCTGGCTCGAAGCCACGCTCTCCGACATCGTTGCCGCCCACCGTGGTGAACGCCTGCTGGAACGGGACCACAACGACAAGTTCGCCGTCGGGTTCGCCGACGCCACTGATGCGGCGGCGTGTGCCATAGCCTTGCAGCACGCCCCCTCGGCACCGATCCGTCCGCGGATCGCGTTGCACGCCACCCAGGTCTCGGTGGCCGAGCCCAGTGCACACCCGCAGTCGCTGGTGAATCGTGCCGCACGCCTGTGCGATCTGGCCCATAGCGGTCAGACGTTGTTGTCGGAGACGGCCCAGCCGTTTCTGGCTGATCGACTCCCGCCAGAGGCTTGGCTAATCGACCTGGGCGTGTTTCGACTGCGTGGCATTCCGTATCCGGAGCGAGTAGCCCAGCTCTGCCACCGCGGGCTTGCTACCGAGTTTCCGCCGCTTCGCACCGGAAGTGCGTTACACGAGAACTACTTTCCGACGCCGCTGACGAGTTTCGTCGGACGCGATGCGGAGATGCTCGAGCTTCGTAGGCTGGTTGATAGCAACCGTCTTGTGACGCTGACCGGCTCCGGCGGAGTCGGCAAGACACGGCTCGCGCTGCAACTGGCCGAGGAGTTTGTCGACCGGTTCCGCGATGGGGCATGGTGCGTGGATCTGGCGCCGATCACCGATCCGGAGCTGCTGCCGGAACGCGTGACCCACAGGTTGGGCCTGCCTGATCGACCGGACCACTCGCCGGTCGACACCTTGGTGCGCTACCTCGCAGACCGGCAATTGCTGTTGGTGCTCGACAATTGTGAGCATCTGCTGGCCGCCTGCGCGCAACTGACCGCCACGCTGTTGGCCGCCGGCACAGAGCTGACCATCGTGGCGACGAGTCGCGCACCCATCGGGGTGGCCGGCGAAGTGACCTGGAAAACCCCGTCGCTCTCGCTCGTCGACGAGGCTGTCGAGTTGTTCCGGCAGCGCGCTCGGCTGGTCCGGCCGAGTTTCACCGGCACCGATGGCGACACCGCTTTGGTGACCGAAATCTGTCGTCGCCTGGACGGGGTTCCGTTGGCCATCGAGCTCGCCGCAACACGGGTTCGGGCGTTGTCACTGGCCGAGATCGCCGACGGGCTCGACGAGCGCTTCCATCTGTTGACCGGTGGTGCGCGCACGGTGGTTCCGCGCCAGCAGACCCTGCGAGCTTCAGAGGACTGGTCGCACGACTTGTTGAGCGAGCCCGAGCGCGTTGTGTTTCGCCGTTTGGCGCCATTTAGGGGCGGTTTCGACCTCGACGCCGCCCACGCCGTCGCCGGCGGCACGGACCTGCCGCGCGGGCTGATCATCGACAAACTCACCCAGCTGGTCGACAAATCGCTGGTGATAGCTGACAGTACCGGCGATTCGACGCGCTTCCGGATGTTGCAGACCGTGCAGCAGTACGCCCTGGAGAAGCTCGAGAAGGCCGGAGAATCCGAAGCTATCCGGGCGCGCCACCGTGATCACTACACCACCCTGTTCGGCTCCGAGGTGACCGCCGGATATGGCTGGCACATCGCTCAGGCGGAACTCGAGATCGACAACATCCGGGCCGCCTTCACCTGGAGCCGCGACCACGGCGACCTGGAGCTTGCCGCGCGCCTCGCGTCATCGCTGCTCCCGCTGTGGATCCATAGTCGGACCTTGGAAGGCCTGGCATGGTTCAACGCGATGCTCGCCGTCGGGGCCACCATGTCGCCTGGCGCGCGTGCCCGGACACTCGCCGACAAAGCGATCTTCGACGCATTGATCGGAAACTACGGGCAGGCTCAGCAAGCAGAGGAAGCGGTCTCCATCGCCCGGGATCTCGACGAGCCGGGACTGCTCGCCTGGGCGCTGGCCGCCTGCGGCTTCACCTGTAGCTACAGCCCCGAACTCGCCCTGCCTTACTTCGAGCAGGCCATTGCGCTGTCTCCTGACATGAACGACGACTGGCGGTTGAGCCAGATCTACGGCGTGCAGGCGTATTCGGCGTTCGTGGCCGGCGACCTCGATACGATGCGGCGTGCCGCGGAGAACGGCGCAGCACTCGGTGACGCGGTCGGTGACTGGTCGGTGGCGCGACTGTGCCGCCTTTGCCTAGGACTGGCCCACCTGCACCGCGCGGAGCTCACGATGGCAATCGAGCAGGCCCGGCAGGTGGCGACGGAGGCCGAGGCGGCACACGACCCACTGTTCGGCGCCCAGAGCCTGACGCTTCTAGCTGAAGCCCTTGCGTGCCAAGGTGATACCCGGCGGGCGCGTGCGGCGGCCGATGCATGCGTCGAGGCCGCCGCCGAGCTCATCGACTTCCACCGCGCGTTCGGGTTCGGCGCGGTGACAGACACCCTGTTGGCCGCCGGCGACGTACCCGGGGCTGTCAGCGCAGCTGACGCGGCTTGCGAAGCATGTGCGCTGCCCCAACTATTGGCAATCAACGGCAATCCGCTCGCTCGCGCGGCGCTGGCATCCGGTGACCTGGCCGCCGCGCGTCGTTGGGCTGACGAGGCGCTGTCGGTGGGCTCGGGGATCCACCGGATATTGCTGCTGGAGATACGTGGCCAGGTGGCCATGGCCGAGGGCGAGTTCGAGCAGGCCGAACGAGACGCGAGGGACGCGCTGGCCATCGCGGCGGACACTGAGGCGCTCCTGGGCACCCCCGACCTGATCGAACTGCTGGCCGCGGTGGCCACGGCCGCAGGCCGACTCCACGATGCAGCACGGCTGATCGGCTCAGCTGCGGGCATCCGTGAGCGCACCGGCGCGGTCCGCACCAAGGTCTACGACGCCGGCTATCAGGCCACCGTCAACTCGCTACGAGAGGCCATGCCGCAGAACGATTTTGAGCGTTGTTGGGATCAGGGTAATGCACTGTCGACGGCTGATGCCATCGCTTACGCATGCCGTGGCGACGCAAAGGGCAGAAGCGCCTCCAAACGCCCGTCCAGCGGTTGGGGTTCGCTGACGCCGGCCGAGCGCAATATTGTCCGGCTCATCAGTGCCGGCCTTCGTGACAAGGAGATCGCCGCAGAACTGAGCGTCTCGCCCCGTACGGTGCACTCGCACCTGAACCGGATCTACACCAAGCTCGATATCTCGTCCCGCTTGCAACTCGCTCACGAAGCGGCGCTAAACACCTGACAGCGGCGTAGCCGTGCCGGCGTCAGGCGATGCGGGACTCGAGCTCGACCTGCGCCCAGCGCTTGAAATGCCGGTGTTCCTCGGCGTTGAGTTCCCGGCCGAACACGGTGGTGACGGCAGCGTGGTGCTCCAGGTAGAGGTCCTCGTTGCGTCGCCACGCCGGCAGGTAGCGGTAGAACGGCAGCCAGGGATGGAGATGGTGGATCAGGTGGTAATTCTGAGACAGCATCAACGGCGCGAGCAGCCATTCCATCCCGACCCGAAGACGACTGGCGCGATAACGATCCTCACGCTGCGTGATGTCGATCCCGTGGTGCGGCAACCAGTCGAAGGCCCATCCGATGATGAAAAGACCGAGGCGCTGCGGGATCAACACGACCTCGGCAAGCAGCCAGAAGTGGTCGGTGAGGATCGCCGCGACGGTCATGGCGATGGTCAACGAGAACAGCACCGACGTTTCGGCGAGCTCGGCAATCGGACGCCGCCACGAATGGCGGACCCGCGGCCACAGCTTGCGGACGTACCAGGTCGCATTGAACAGGTCCATCAGCGCCCAGCGGAACGGCAGCTGCCAGGTGGGCGCATGGGTGGCGAACATATCGGGATCGCGCTCGGGATCATTGGTGTGACGGTGGTGCTCACCGTGGACATAGCCGAACGCCGGCAACGAGAACGGCAGCACCACCAACAGCCAAGCCACCCGGCCGACCACCGCGTTCACCCAGCGCACCGAGCAGAACGAGCGGTGCAGGGCTTCGTGCGCCACCGAGAACAGCACGTAGGTGACCAAGGTGCTCAGCGGTATGACGACCCAAGCCGAAAGCGATCCGCGGGCGGCGCCGATGGCTACCAATACGAATACGGTGATGCCGACCACCCCGAGCACGAAGGTGGGCCACGAGAAGCTCGGTACGCCCTCACCGGGGTGCGGATGCCGCTGTCGTCGGACTGCCGTGGGTGGGTGGTCGTCCACCTCGAGCACCGACACGAGACCTCCAGCAGCTGGACATGGACATGAGCGCATCACCTAAGAGCAGGTGAAAGATTACGTCGCTGTCCGATGAGGGGAGGGCCGCAACGCGTACTTGTCCGGCTAAGTAAGTATCACAATATTGACGCTCGCGTATAACACTGCTGGTCCGCGCATCGGGACTTTCATCCGTTGCGGTCTAAGCCCCGTAAACCGGCACGGGTGTCCGCGCCTTGGCCAGCAGGTCGGTGACGACCGGCCCCAGCTCGGCGGGATCCCATTTGGCGCCCTTGTCGACCTGCGGCCCGTGCGCCCAGCCCTCGGCGACGCGGATCTTGCCACCTTCGACCTCGAAGACCTTGCCGGTCACGTCGCGCGACTCGACGCTGCCCAGCCAGACCACCAGCGGGCTGACATTCTCCGGGGCCATGGTGTCGAACGCCGCGTCCTGGGTGGCCATCATGTCGGCGAAGACGGTCTCGGTCATGCGGGTACGGGCCGACGGCGCGATGGCGTTGGCGGTGACTCCGTAGCGGCCCATCTCAGCGGCGGCTACCAGGGTCAGCGCGGCGATGCCTGCCTTGGACGCGCTGTAGGTGGCCTGACCGACGCTGCCCTGCAGGCCGGCGCCGGAGCTGGTGTTGATGATCCGGGCGTCGACAGTCTCGCCGGCCTTGGACTTGGCCCGCCAATACGCGGCAGCGTGCTTCATGGTGGCGAAGTGACCCTTGAGGTGCACCGCGGTGACGGCGTCGAATTCCTCTTCGGTGGCGTTGGCGAACATCCGGTCGCGGACGATGCCGGCGTTGTTCACCAGCACGTCGAGCGTGCCGTAGGTGTCGACTGCCTGCTTGATCAGAGCCTCGGCCTGGCCCCAGTCGGCGACGTTCGAGCCGTTGGCCACGGCTTCGCCGCCGGCTGCGACGATCTCGTCGACCACGCTCTGGGCAGCACTGCCGCCGCCGGCCGGCGAGCCGTCCAGCCCGACACCGATGTCGTTGACCACGACCCGGGCGCCCTCGGCGGCAAAGGCCAGCGCGTGCGCCCGCCCGATTCCGCCGCCCGCTCCGGTGACGATGACCACGCGGCCGTCGAGAAGTCCCATCAGTGCTGTCTCCTTTTTCGGGGTCGACCTATTTATTGGCGCTAGATGCGTCGAGGTAGGCGGGGTTCTCTCCGCCACCGTGCACGGTCAGGCTGGCACCAGTGACATAGGACGCCAGATCGGAACTCAAAAATGCGGCTGTCCAACCGATTTCGGATGGCTTGGCCAGCCGGCCCAACGGCACGGTGGCGCCGACGGCGGCCACCGATTCGGCGTCGCCGTAGAACAGCTCGGACTGCTCGGTCTCGACCATGCCGACCACGATCGAGTTGATCCGCACCTTCGGCGCCCACTCGACGGCCAACGAGGTGGTCAGGCTGTCCACCCCGGCCTTGGCCGCGCCGTAGGCCGCGGTTCCCGGTGACGGCCGGCAGCCGCTGACACTGGTGATGTTGACGATCGAGCCCCCGCCGTCCTGGGTCTGCATGACGGCGTTGGCGTGCGTGGACACGAGCAGGGCGCTGATCAGGTTCAACTCGATGATCTTGCGACTGAAGTTGGCTGACGCATCGGCGGCCAGCGCGAACGGAGACCCGCCGGCATTGTTGACCACGATGTCGATCCGGCCGTGAGCGGCCACGATCGCTTCGATCAGGCCCTTGACCGCGTCGTCGTCGCGAACGTCGCAGGAATGGAATTCATACGGCAGGCCCTCCACCGGACGCCGGGCGCAAGTCACCACCGTCGCACCCTGATCGGCGAAGACGGCACTGATGCCCGCGCCGACGCCGCGCACCCCGCCGGTCACCAGGACCACCTTGCCGGTCAATCCGAGGTTGATCGCATCACCCACTGTGCTAGCGTACCAAGCAAGTGCTTGCTTAGGTAGCTTAGGTACTCCAAGGCCCCAATACGACAGGGAAGTCCGCCCATGCCGATCACATCCACAACCGTCGAACCGGGGATCGTCGCGGTCACCGTCGACTACCCACCGGTCAACGCGCTGCCGTCGCGGGCCTGGTTCGAGCTCGGCGAGGTCATCACGGCCGCCGGCAAGGACATGTCCACCCACGTGGTGATCCTTCGCGCGGAGGGCCGCGGATTCAACGCCGGGGTGGACATCAAGGAAATGCAGAACACCGAGGGCTTCACCGCCCTGATCGACGCCAACCGTGGTTGCTTCGCGGCATTCAAGGCCGTCTATGAGTGCGCGGTGCCGGTGGTCGCCGCGGTCAACGGCTTCTGCGTGGGCGGCGGGATCGGCCTGGTCGGCAACGCCGACGTGATCGTGGCCTCTGACGACGCCAAGTTCGGTCTGCCCGAGGTGGAGCGCGGCGCCCTCGGTGCGGCCACCCACCTGTCCCGGCTGGTGCCGCAGCACATGATGCGCCGGTTGTTCTACACCGCGGCCACCGTCAACGCCGCCACCCTGCACCAGTACGGATCGGTGCACGAGGTGGTGCCGCGCGACGAGCTCGACGAGGCCGCGCTGCGGGTGGCCCGCGATATCGCCGCCAAGGACACTCGGGTGATCCGGGCGGCCAAGGAAGCGCTGAACCTCATCGACGTGCAGAAGGTCAACTCCAGCTACCGCATGGAGCAGGGCTTCACCTTTGAGCTCAACCTCTCCGGTGTCGCCGACGAACACCGCGACGAGTTCGCCGGTACCGAGAAGGGCAAGAAGTAATGGCTTCGAAGATCACCACTCTCGACGACGCCGTCTCCGAGCTGCGCGACGGCATGACCGTCGGTATCGGCGGCTGGGGCTCGCGGCGTAAGCCGATGGCGTTCGTGCGCGCCATCCTGCGCACCGACGTCAAGGACCTCACCGTAGTGACCTACGGCGGACCGGACCTGGGTCTGCTGTGTTCGGCGGGCAAAGTGCGCCGGGCCTACTACGGGTTCGTCTCCCTGGACTCGCCGCCGTTCTACGACCCGTGGTTCTCCAAGGCCCGCACCACCGGGGCCATCGAGGCCCGCGAGATGGACGAGGGCATGCTGCGCTGCGGACTGCAGGCCGCCGCCCAGCGGCTGCCGTTCCTGCCGATCCGCGCCGGGCTGGGCAGCTCGGTGATCGACTTCTGGGAGGGCGAGCTCAAGACCGTCACCTCGCCGTACCCGACGGACGGCGCCCACGAGACCCTGGTCGCGATGCCGGCCCTGAACCTGGACGCCGCGTTCGTGCACCTGAACCTCGGCGACGCCCGCGGCAACGCCGCCTACACCGGCATCGATCCGTACTTCGACGACCTGTTCCTGATGTCGGCGCAGCGCCGTTTCCTGTCGGTGGAGAAGATCGTGCCCACCGAAGAGCTGATCGCCAGCACCTCGCCGCAGACCCAGGTGATCAACCGGATGATGGTGGACAAGGTGGTGGAGGCCCCGGGTGGCGCCCACTTCACCATCGGGGCAGCCGATTACGGCCGCGACGAGAAGTTCCAGCGGCACTACGCCGAAGCCGCCAAGTCCGACGAGACCTGGGCGGAATTCAAGGCCACCTACCTGTCCGGTAGTGAAGACGACTACCAGGCGGCGGTTAAGGCATTCGGAGCGGAGGCACAAGCATGACCGACTCACCCACTCGCGCCGAGATCTGCGCCGTCGCCTGCGCCGAGCTGTTCCGCGACGCCGGCGAGATTATGGCAAGCCCGATGGCTACCGTGCCCTCGGTCGGCGCCCGGCTGGCCCGCCTCACCTTCTCCCCCGACCTGGTGCTCACCGACGGGGAGGCCCGCATTCTGGCCGACACCCCGGCGATCGGCAAGGTCGGACCGCTGGAAGGCTGGATGCCGTTCAACCGGGTCTTCGAAACCTTGTCCTGGGGCCGGCGCCACGTGATCATGGGTGCCAACCAGATCGACCGCTACGGCAACCAGAACCTGTCGGCGTTCGGCCCGCTGCAGCAGCCCACCCGGCAGATGTTCGGGGTGCGCGGGGCGCCGGGCAACACCATCAACCACACCACCAGCTACTGGGTGGGCGCGCACTCGTCGCGGGTGTTCTGCCAGGCCGTCGACATCGTCTCCGGCATCGGCTACGACAAGGTGGACCCGTCGAACCCGGCGTTCCGCTTCTTCAACCTGGGCGGCGTGGTGACCAACCTCGGGGTGTTCGACTTCAATGGCCCCGACCACCAGATGCGCGCGGTCTCGCTGCACCCCGGCGTCACCGCCGACGAGGTCGCCGAGAACACCTCGTTCGAGGTGCACGGCCTGGCCGACGCGGCGACGACTCGGTTGCCCGAGGTCGAGGAGCTTCAGTTGATCCGCGAGGTCATCGACCCGAAGTCGTTGCGAGACAAAGAAGTGCGGGCATGAGCCGGTTGAAGACCCCGCTGACCGAACTGGTCGGCATCGAACACCCGGTGGTGCAGACCGGCATGGGCTGGGTGGCCGGCGCCCGACTGGTCTCGGCCACCGCCAACGCCGGCGGCCTGGGCATCCTGGCCTCGGCGACCATGACGATCGACGAGTTGGCCGCCGCGATCTCCAAGGTGAAGTCGGCCACCGACAAGCCGTTCGGCGTCAACATCCGCGCCGACGCATCCGACGCCGGTGACCGGGTGGATCTGATGATCCGCGAGGGCGTCAAGGTGGCGTCGTTCGCGCTGGCCCCCAAAGCCGAGCTGATCGCCAAGCTCAAAGAGGCGGGCTCGGTGGTGATCCCGTCGGTCGGTGCGGCCAAGCACGCCAAGAAGGTGGCGTCCTGGGGCGCCGACGCGGTGATCGTGCAGGGCGGCGAGGGCGGCGGGCACACCGGTCCGGTCGCCACCACGCTGCTGCTGCCTTCGGTGCTTGACGCCGTCGCCGGTACCGGGGTTCAGGTGATCGCCGCCGGCGGGTTCTTCGACGGCCGCGGCCTGGCCGCCGCGCTGTCCTATGGTGCGACCGGTGTCGCGATGGGCACCCGATTCCTGCTGACCAGCGACTCCACTGTTCCGGACGCGGTCAAGCAGCGCTACTTGGCCGCTGACCTGAGCGGCACCGTGGTCTCCACCAGGGTCGACGGTATGCCACACCGGGTGCTGCGCACCGAACTGGTGGAGAAGCTCGAAAGCGGTTCGCGGGCACGCGGTTTCAGCGCCGCTATCCGCAACGCGGCGAAGTTCAAGAAGATGTCGCAGATGAGCTGGCCGACCATGGTGCGCGACGGACTGGCCATGCGGCATGGCAAGGAGCTCACCTGGTCGCAGGTGCTGATGGCCGCCAACACTCCGATGCTGCTCAAAGCCGGGCTCGTGGAAGGCAACACCGAAGCCGGTGTGCTGGCCTCGGGTCAGGTGGCGGGCATCCTGGACAGCCTGCCGTCCTGCGCGGAGCTGATCACCTCGATCGTCGACGAGGCGGTCGAGCAGCTGCGGGCGGCCAACTCCTTCATCGCCTGATCGCGAGCGCCAATCTCACGACGCGACATGCCGTGGCGGCGTCGCCAGATTGGCACCCGCGACCTGGCCGGGCCATCCGGCGGAATACATCGCCTCCTTCACCCGGGCAATCAACGTCCCGCGACGGTAACGCAGCAGCGCCGCGCTGACCCGGCTGATCACCCAGCCTTGGTCGGCGAGCGCTACCTGCCGGTCGATATCGCGCTGTCGCTGCCTGGGGTCCGTCCAGTGCTGTTGGCCGTCATATTCGATACCGACCTTGAACTGCGGGTATCCCATGTCCAGCCGCGCCACGAATCCGCCGTACTCGTCGCGCACCACGATCTGGGTCTCCGGGCGTGGCAACCCGGCGTCGATCAAGGCTAGGCGAGTCCCGGACTCCTGCGGAGATTCCGCACCACCGTCGACCAGTGGCAGCACACCCCGCAGCCGGGTCAGATCTCGTGCCCCGGGATGGGCAGCGATGACGGCCTCGACATCGGCGATCCCGACGCCGGTCGCGTTCGCCAACGAGTCGAGTCGCTGCAGGCTGACCAGCCGCGACCGGGTTCGCCGCCCGATGTCGAAAGCGGTGCGTGCCGGGACAGTGACCGCAATCCCGTCGACGGTCGTCACCTCGCCGGGCTTCAGGGTGTCACGGTGCACGACGAGCCTCGGCGGTGGCTGACGGCTGCCGTACACCAGCTCGGCGTCCAGCGCGCCACTCACCCACTTCGCGCCCAGCAGCGCCGCAGCCGAGGCACCCGCGACCACGCCGCGGCGGCGTGACCACAGCCACGCCGCCTCAGCCCGCTGCCGGGCGGTCAGCTCAATACCCCACGGCGCGTAAACCCCGGGGTAGACCGGTTGGTAAAGTGCCCGCATCGCCCGCTCGGGGATGGCCTTGGCAACCAGCGCCTCCTGCCCCAGGAATGGCCAGGCCAATTCGTCCACAGCCTGAAAGCCTGCCCGCTGGTGCCGATCCGCGCCGACACCCATCCACAAGCCCGCCGAGCGCCAATCTTACGACGCGACACGCTGGTGCTGCGCCGTGAGATTGGCGCTCGGCGCGGTGGTTAGACCTCGGCCACCATCAGGGTGTGGCCGGTCGGGTCGCGGAACCAGAACAGCGGCGGAACGGGGTCTCCCTGACGCATGATCTCTGCGTCGACATCGACTCCGAGTTCCCGCATCGCGGCCAGCGTGGCGTCGATGTCGTCGGTGGTCAGCGTGATGCCGGTGACGGCCGGCTCAACCGGACCGCTCTCCGGCGACGGCGGCGCCAGCGCAATGCCCGCCAGACCCTGCGGCGGGTAGACCTCGACCCACCGGTAGCCGTCGCCCATGTGGATGTCGGTGCGTTTCTCGAAGCCCAACGACTCGTAGAACGCGATGGCCTTGTCCTGGTCGACGGTGGGCACACAAACGAGGTTGATCGACTTCAAGCCGACCTTGGCGGTACTCATCTTGCTCCTTCTCGGTTCGGAACACTACGAACTGGCGCCATAGAGCTGCGCGAGTTCCGGCGAGCTGGCCCAGCGGCTGTAGGTGGGGCTCTGCGGCCAGCCGTCGGGTGAGTCCTGCCACTCTTCCTGGCGCCCGTAGGGCAGCACATCGAGCAACGAGAACACGTGGCCGAGCTGTTCGGTTCCGCGCCGGTTGGTATGCCAGGTGCGATATACCGCATTACCTTGCCGCAGAAACACATTCACCGCGAACTGCCCACCCGGCGGTGCCCCGACGTCAGCCCCGAACGAACTGTTGGCGGTGCTGTACCAGGCCATCTGATTGCCGACGCGCCGCTTGTAGGCGATCGCCTCGTCGATGGGCCCCTGCGTGACAATCACGAACCGCGCATCGTAGGCGGCCAGAAATTCGAGGCGGGTGAACTGCGAGACGAAACCGGTACATCCCGCGCACTGCCACTGCTGGCCCGGGGACCACATGTGGTGATAGACGATCAGCTGACTGTTGCCTTCGAACACCTCGGCCAGGCAGGCGGGCCCGCGTTCGCCCTCGAGCACGTAGTCGTCCATGGCGACCATCGGCAGACGGCGGCGCTGCGCGGCGATCGCGTCCAGCTCCCGGGTCGCCGCTTTCTCGCGGACACACAAGGCATCCAGTTCGCGCTGCCACGTCTGATGGTCCACCACCGGCGGCACCCCGACACCTGCCATCACGAGAACTCCCATTGCTATGTGTACAACGTCCACATTGACTATGTTCACACCGTACACTTTTTCCCGAGGGGGCTGTCAAGAGGTGACTGCGACAAAGACCGGCTATCACCATGGCGACCTGGGCGCGGCCCTGATAGACGCCGGTCTACAGCTGACCCGGCTCGGCGGTCCAGAGGCTCTCACGGTCCGGGAGGCGACCCGGCGCGTCGGGGTCTCCCCGAACGCCGCCTACCGCCACTTCGCCGACCGCGAGGCACTGTTGAAGGCCGTCGCAATCGCCATCGGCGAGCGGATGGCCGCTCGCATGTTGGTACCGGTGACCCGGCGCGGCACCGCAGCGAACCGGGCGCGCGATCAGCTCCGTGCGGTCGGACTGGGCTACATCGGTTTCGCGCTGGACGAGCCCGGGTGGTTCACCGTGGCCTTCTTCGGATCAGGGCTCACGTCAGTCGACGACGGAGCCCCGCCACCTTTTCGCGCGCTGGTCGACGCACTCGATGCGATGGCCGATGCCGGTGTGCTGCACGCGAACCGGCGTGCCGGAGCGGAGTGGCCGTGCTGGTCGGCCGTGCACGGATTCGCCGAGCTGGCCCTGCGCGGGCCGCTGCGCGGCGCGCCCCGCCCCGATCTGGATGCGCTGGCAGGGCGAACGGTCGACGACATCATCGCCGGTCTGACGGGGTGAATCGGCGACCGCGTGACTTCAGCTGGCCTGGGCCGGCAGATGGATCCCGTTGCTGACGGTGATCAGGAACGTGGTGAGGTCACGTGTGAGATCGTCGATCGATCGCGGCGGGTCGGTCTGGTGCAGAAAATCGGCGATGATCTCGAAAAGACCCCCGACGGTGGCCACCGCCATCGCCCGATAGTCGGGGGCCTCACCGTCCTGGGCCTTGCTGCGCCAGAACGACTCGATGAAGTTCGCGGCCCACCGACGGTTGGCCCGCCGTTGCGCCTCGACCCGTGGCGAGATTCCGGTGCTTTCCCGGAACGCGACGACAGCCACCCGAGGATCGACGACCAGCTCATGGGCGAACACCGTCAGCACGCGACGCACCGTCGCCTCTTCGGTCTCTTCAATGTCGTCGGGGGCGCCGTGAAGCAACTCCTCCTCGACTTTTGCCTCGATGCGCTCGCCGATCTCGTTCATCAGCGCCAGGTAACAGTCTTCCTTGCTGTCGAACAGTTCGTAGAACGCCTTGTTGCCGACGTAGGCCGTTTGGCAGATCTGCTCGATCGAGGTGTTGGCGTAACCGTCTCGGGCAAACAATTCGAATGCTGCGGTCAAAAGTTGCTCACGGCGCTGGGCTCGGCGCTGATCAGCGTCGAGCCCGCGAATCCGGCGTCCTCCTGGTGCCGTCGGAGGCGGTGTTTCCATAATTGAAGATTTTAGCCGCCCAGACGCTCGATGATCGTGACGTTAGCGGTGCCCCCGCCTTCGCACATCGTCTGCAAACCGTACCGGCCGCCGGTGCGCTCCAGTTCGTTGAGCATTGTGGTGAACAATTTGGCCCCGGTCGCCCCCAGCGGGTGACCCAGCGCGATCGCCCCGCCGTTGGGGTTGACCTTGGCCGGGTCGATCGGGAACTCCTTCATCCAGGCCTGCACCACCGGCGCAAACGCCTCGTTGATCTCAACGACGTCGATGTCGTCGATGCTCAGGCCGGTCTTTTCCAGCGCGTAGCGCGTCGCCGGAATCGGGCCGGTCAGCATGATCACCGGGTCGTCACCACGGGCGCTGATGTGGTGGATACGGGCGCGGGGGTTCAGGTTGTGGTCCTTGACCGCCTGCTCTGAGGCGAGCAGCACCGCAGCCGACCCGTCGCAGATCTGGCTGGAGAGCGCGGCGGTCAGCCGGCCGCCCTCGACCAACGTCTTGAGACCCGCCATCTTCTCCAGCGTGGACTCGCGCGGGCACTCGTCGATGTGGAACGAGCGGCCGTCCACCTCGACCGGGATGATCTCGTTGTCGAACCGGCCCTCGGCGATCGCGGTGAATGCCCGCTGGTGGCTCTGCAGCGCGAAGCGCTCCATGTCCTCGCGGGAGATGTCCCAGCGCTCGGCGATCATCTCCGCACCGCGGAACTGCGAGACCTCTTCGTCCCCGTAGCGCTCCAGCCACTTCTTCGACTCGTTGGTCGGGGAGGTGAAGCCGAATTGCTCGCCGACGACCATTGCCGACGAGATCGGGATCCAGCTCATGTTCTGCACGCCGCCGGCCACGATCAGGTCCGCGGTGCGCGACATGATCGCCTGCGCGCCGAAGGAGATGGCCTGCTGGGACGAACCGCACTGCCGGTCGACGGTCACCCCGGGTACCGCTTCGGGGAAGCCGGCCGCCAGCCACGCGAGCCTGCCGATGTTGCCGGCCTGGCCGCCGACGGCGTCCACGCAGCCGACGACCACATCGTCGACGGCGGCCGGGTCGACGCCGACACGGTCCAGCAGACCACTGAAAGCCAACGCGCCCAAGTCGATCGGGTGAATGCCGGCCAGCGAGCCGTTGCGCTTGCCGACGGCGGTGCGAACGGCGTCGATGACATACGCCTGGGAAACGTGCGCGACTTGTGACATATCAACTTCCTTCTTTGGTGATTCCACCCAGCACGATGGCGAGGTATTGCCTGCCGACTTGTTCGGCCGTTAAAGGACCACCCGGTTGGTACCAGCGCACCGATACCCAAGTGGTGTCGCGGATGAAGCGGTACACCAGGTCAACGTCGAGGTCGGGCCGGAAACATCCCGCTTCGATGCCCTGCGCCAGCACGTCAAGCCACATCTTGCGTTGCTGCCGGTTGCGTTCGTCGACGTAGGAGAACCGCTCGTGAGCCGACAGCCGCTTGGCCTCGTCCTGGTAGATGACGACTTGGGCGTGCCGATGCTCGATCGCGTCGAACGAGGCCAGGAACAGTCCCTTGAGGCGCTCCAGCGGATCGGTTTCGTGATCGACGATCTGCTGATAACGATCGAACAGCCAGTCCAGAAAGTCGCGCAGCACCTCGTCGACCATCTCCTCCTTGGAGGAGAAGTGGTGATACAGACTGCCGGACAAGATCCCGGCGGCGTCGGCGATGTCGCGCACGGTCGTGGCACGCAGGCCACGCTCGGCGATCATCGCCGCCGCCAGGTTCAGGAGTTCGTCACGGCGCGTCATGGCATCAGGCGCGCTGGCTGGAAACCGAGATGATCTCGCCGGTCAGGTAACTGGAATAGTCACTGGCCAGGAACGCGATGGTGGTGGCGATCTCCCACGGCTCAGCGGCCCGGCCGAAGGCCTCGCCGTCGGCGAGGCGGTCCAGCAACTCCGCCGAGCTGGTCTTCTCCAGGAACTTGTGCCGCGCGATGGACGGCGAGACGGCGTTGATCCGGACCCCGTATTCGACGGCCTCGATCGCGCTGCACCGGGTCAGCGCCATCACGCCGGCCTTAGCCGCGGCGTAGTGCGACTGCGAATGCTGTGCGCGCCAACCCAACACGCTGGCATTGTTGACGATCACCCCGCCGTGCTCGACGCCGCGGAAGTAGCGCAGCGCCGCCCGGGTCGCTCGCATCACCGAGGTGAGTGTCACGTTGAGCACGCGGTCCCACTCGTCGTCGGTCATGTCGATCACCGGGGTCTGCCCGCCGAGTCCGGCATTGTTGACCAGCACGTCGAGTCGGCCCATCTTCGCCACGGCCTCGTCGAACAGCGCGTCCACCGCAGCGGTGGACGTGACGTCACAGACCACCGCCTCCACCCGGCCCAGCCCGAGGCCGGCCAGTTCGTCGCGGGTCTCGCCGAGCCGGCGCTCGTGGTAGTCGGAGACCACCACGTCAGCGCCTTCGAGCAGTGCTCGTCGCGCGGTGGTGGAACCGATCCCGGTGCCGGCGGCCGCGGTCACCAGCACCGTCTTGCCCGCCAACAGGCCGTGTCCGGCGATCTCTTCCGGCGCCTTGGACAGATCCGAAATCGAGCTCATCCCTTTGCCTCTCGGGGTAGGCCGAGAACCCGCTCGGCGATGATGTTGCGCTGAATCTCGTTCGAACCGCCGTAGATGGTGTCGCTGCGGGTGAACAGGTAGAGCCGCTGCCATTCGTCGAACTCGCCGTCGCGCAGCACCATCGAGTCGCGACCGATCACATCCATGGCGAGCTCGCCGAGATCGCGGTGCCAGTTGGCCCACAACAACTTCGAGACGTTGTCTTGGCCCGGCTGCTCCACGTCCATGGTGGCCATCGCGTAGGACCGCATCGACCGCAGGCCGACCCAGGACCGGGTCAACCGCTCGCGGATCAGCGGGTCTTCGGCGGCACCGTTGCGCTGTGCGAGTTCGGCGAGCGCGGACAGTTCCCGGGCGTAACGGATCTGCTGCCCCAGTGTCGACACGCCACGCTCAAAGGTGAGCGTGCCCATCGCGACCTTCCAGCCGTCGCCGGGCTCCCCGACCACCAGATCGGCGTCGGTGCGCGCGTCGTCGAAGAACACCTCGTTGAACTCCGAGGTGCCGGTCAGCTGCACGATCGGCCGGATCTCGACGCCGGGCTGGTCCAGCGGCACCAGCAGGTAGGACAGTCCGTTGTGCCGCTTGGAGCCCTTCTCGGTGCGGGCCACCACGAAGCACCACTGCGACAGGTGCGCCAGTGACGTCCAGACCTTTTGGCCGTTGATGACCCACGCGTCGCCGTCCAGTACCGCGGTGGTGGCCACGTTGGCCAGGTCGCTGCCGGCTCCCGGCTCGGAGTAGCCCTGGCACCACAGCTCGGTGACGTTGCGGATTCCGGGCAGGAAGCGCTGCTGCTGCTCGGGTGTGCCGAAGGCGATCAGGGTGGGCCCCAGCAGCTCTTCGCCCAGGTGGTTGACCTTGTCGGGCGCGTCAGCGCGGGCGTACTCCTCGTAGAACGCCACCCGGTGAGCCACCGACAGGCCGCGCCCGCCGTGTTCGGTCGGCCAGCCCAGGCAGGTCAGTCCGGCGTCGGCCAGATGGCGGTTCCACGCCATCCGCTCCTCGAACGCCTCATGTTCGCGCCCGGGGCCGCCGAGGCCCTTGAGCTCGGCGAACTCCCCGACCAGGTTGTCGGCCAGCCATGCACGGACCTCAGCCCGGAACTCCTCGACTGCTTGCACCCTTGTAGGCTAACCTACCAAGCACTTGCTCGGCTACGAGCCGTCGAGCCCAGGGAGCCCGCGCTGACGGCGATGCAGAGTTCAGCGACGGGGAGGAGCAGCGCCTATGAGTAGCCAACCGCAGACCACACCTGCGGCCCTGGACCACATCGCGCATACGCTGCCCGACCATGACGCGCTGGTCACCGAGGACAAGTGCTTCACCTACGCCACCCTGCGCGAGGAGGTGCGGCGAGCCGCCGCGGCTCTGATCGCCCTCGGCGTGCAGCCCGGCGACCGGGTTGCGCTGTGGTCGCCGAACACCTGGCACTGGGTGATCACCTGCCTGGGAACCCACTACGCCGGCGGTGTGCTGGTGCCGCTGAACACGCGCTACACCGCCGCGGAGGCCACCGACATCCTGGCCCGCAGCAAGGCCAAGGTGCTGGTGGGCATGGGCCGATTCCTCAAGACCGACCGGCTCACCGAACTGGACCGCGACCAGCTGCCCGACCTGCAGCATGTCGTCCGGGTGCCGATAGAGGCCACGGACGGAACCTGGGACGAGTTCATCGCCGCCGGCGCCGCGGTGCCGGCCGCCGAGGTCGATGCGCGCGCCGCCGCCGTTGGCCCCGATGATCTGTCCGACATCCTGTTCACCTCCGGGACCACCGGCCGCAGCAAGGGCGTGCTCTGCGCGCACCGGCAGTCGCTGGCCGGCCCGGCGGCCTGGGCGGAGTGCGGTCAGATGACCGCGCAGGACCGCTACCTGTGCATCAATCCGTTCTTTCACAACTTCGGCTACAAGGCCGGCATCCTGGCCTGCCTGCAGACCGGGGCCACCCTGATCCCGCAGCTCACCTTCGACCCGGCAGGCGCGCTGCGAGCCATCGAATCCCACCGGATCACCGTGCTGCCCGGGCCGCCCACCATCTACCAGACCCTGCTGGATCACCCCGAGCGTGACCAACACGACCTGAGCTCGCTGCGGTTCGCGGTCACCGGCGCCGCCACCGTCCCGGTGGTGCTGATCGAACGGATGCAGACCGAACTGGACATCGACATCGTGCTGACCGCTTACGGACTGACCGAGTCCGGCGGGTTCGGCACCATGTGCCGCGCCGATGACGACGCCGTCACCGTCGCCACCACGTGCGGGCGTCCGATCGGCGATTTCGAGCTGCGACTGGAAAGCACTGGCGGAGATTCGGATTCCGGCGAGGTGCTCCTGCGCAGCGCCAACATCATGCTCGGCTACCTCGATGACCCGGAGGCCACCGCCGCAGCGATCGACGCGGAGGGCTGGCTGCACACCGGCGACATCGGAACCGTGGACGCCGCCGGGAACCTGCGGATCACCGACCGGCTCAAGGACATGTACATCTGCGGCGGCTTCAACGTCTATCCGGCCGAGATCGAGCAGGCCCTGGCCCGCCTCGACGGCGTGGCCGACGTGGCGGTGATCGGTGTTCCCGATGAGCGGATGGGCGAAGTGGGCCGCGCCTTCGTCGTGCGCCGGCCCGGATCAACGCTCGACGAGGCAGCGGTGATCGCTTATGCCCGCGAGCATTTGGCGAATTTCAAGGCACCGCGATCGGTGACCTTCACCGACTCCCTACCGCGCAATCCCGGCGGCAAGGTGGTCAAGCATGAATTGAGAGAGTGGGCCTGATGGACCTGAATTTCGATGACGAGACCGAGGCCTTCCGCGCCGAGGTCCGCGACTTCCTGGCCGCGAACACCGACAAGTTCCCGCGCCTGTCCTACGACACCGCCGAGGGTTTCGAGCAGCACCGTCGCTGGGACAAGGTGCTTTTCGACGCCGGCCTGTCGGTGATCGCCTGGCCGAAGAAGTACGGCGGGCGCGACGCCACCATGCTGCAGTGGGTGGTGTACGAAGAGGAGTACTTCCGCGCCGGTGCGCCCGGCCGCGCCAGCGCCAACGGCACCTCGATGCTGGCGCCGACGCTGTTCGCGCACGGCACGCAAGAACAGCTGGACCGCGTCCTCCCGAAGATGGCCTCCGGCGAAGAGATCTGGGCGCAGGCATGGTCGGAGCCGGAGTCCGGCAGTGACCTGGCGTCGTTGCGCTCGACGGCGACCAAGGTCGACGGCGGCTGGAAGCTCAACGGGCAGAAGATCTGGAGCTCGCGGGCCCCGTTCGGCGAGCGCGGCTTCGGACTGTTCCGCTCCGACCCGGAGGCCCAGCGCCACCACGGCCTGACCTACTTCATGTTCGACCTGAAGGCCGACGGGATCACCGTTCGTGCCATCGAACAGCTCGGCGGCGAGACCGGCTTCGGCGAGATCTTTCTCGACGACGTCTTCGTGCCGGACAACGACGTCATCGGTGTGCCGAACGAAGGCTGGCGGGCCGCGATGAGCACGTCGAGCAACGAGCGCGGCATGAGCCTGCGCAGCCCGGCCCGGTTCGTGGTGGGCGCCGAGAGGTTGGCGGCCATGTGGCGCCAGCACGGCAGCGATCCGGTGTTCACCGACCGCGTCGCCGACGCCTGGATCAAGGCGCAGGCCTACCGGTTACAGACGTTCGGCACCGTCACCCGGCTGGCCGCCGGCGGTGAGCTGGGCGCGGAGTCCTCGGTGACCAAGGTGTTCTGGTCCGACCTCGACGTTGCCCTGCACCAGACCGGCCTGGACATCCGGGGCGCCGACGGCGAACTCGCCGACGCCTGGACCCACGGTTACCTGTTCTCGCTCGGCGGACCGATCTACGCCGGCACCAACGAGATTCAGCGCAACATCATCGCCGAGCGGCTGCTGGGCCTGCCCCGGGAGAAGAAATGAAATTCGATCTAGACCAAGATCAGCGCGACTTCGCGGCCAGCATCGACGCCGCGCTGGGCGCCGCCGACGTGCCCGGTGCGGTGCGGGCCTGGTCGCAAGGTGAGGCCGAGCCCGGCCGTCGGGTGTGGAACCAACTGACCGAGCTCGGCGTGACCGCGCTGGCGGTGCCCGAAGAGTTCGACGGTATCGGCGCCGACCCCGTCGATACGGTGCTGGCCATCGAGGCGCTGGGCCGCTGGTGCGTCCCCGGACCGGTGGTGGAATCCATTGCGGTCGGGCCGATCCTGCTGGCCGGTTCACCCGATGCCGGTGCGCAGCTGGCCGGACTGGCTGCCGGGGAGCTGATCGCCACCGTGGCACTGCCGCCGCACACCCCACGCGCAGTCGACGCCGACCGCGCCGATCTGGTCCTGCTGGCCCAGAACGGGACAGCATCGATCGCACAGGTCGGCACCCGTCACGCCTCGGTGGACTCCAGCCGCGGCGTGTTCGACGTGAACGCGACCGGCGACTCCTGGAACACCGACACCGCCCGCGCCTACGAGATGGGCGCCCTGGCCACTGCCGCGCAGCTGGTCGGGGCCGGGCAGGCGATGCTGAACATCGCCGTCGACTACGCCAAACAGCGCACCCAGTTCGGGCGGGTGATCGGCGGCTACCAGGCCATCAAGCACAAGCTGGCCGACGTGCACATCGCGCTCGAGCTGGCCCGCCCGTTGGTGTACGGGGCGGCGATCTCGGTGTCGCAGGACTCCCCCGACACCGCCCGCGACGTCAGCGCCGCGAAGGTGGCCGCGTCCGACGCCGCCCTGCTGGCTGCGCATTCGGCGCTGCAGACCCACGGCGCGATCGGCTTCACCAGCGAGTGCGACCTGTCACTGTGGTTGCTGCGGGTGCAGGCGCTGCGTCCCGCGTGGGGTGACCCGACCGCCCACCGTCGGCGAGTGTTGGAGGCGATCTAAGTGACCCGTAACGACGAACGCGACCTGCTGCGCCAGACCGTGGCCGCATTGGTCGACAAGCACGCCACCGGAGAAGCAGTACGGGTGGCGATGGAATCCGACCGCGGCTACGACCAGACCCTGTGGCAACTGTTGTGCGAGCAGGTCGGCGCCGCTGCCCTGGTGGTGCCCGAGGAGCTCGGCGGTGCCGGGGGCGAACTGGGCGACGCCGCAGTGGTTCTCGAGGAGCTGGGCAAGGCACTCGTGCCCACCCCGCTGCTGGGCACCATCTTGGCCGAGCTGGCGCTGCTGGCCTCGCCCGAGCCCGACGCCGAGGCGTTGGAACAGTTGGCAGCAGGCGGCGCGATCGGAGCGGTCGTCTTCGGCGACGGCTACGCCGCCAACGGTGATATCGCCGACGTCGTTGTCGGCACCGACGGCAGCCAGCTCACCCGCTGGACGGAATTCAGCACCGAGCCGGTTGCCACCATGGACCCCACTCGGCGTCTTGGCCGCATCGTCCCCACCGCCACCGCGCCGATCGGGGAGGACCCCGGCATCGCGGACTATGCGGCGATCCTGCTGGCGGCCGAGCAGATCGGCGCGGCGGCTCGCTGCCTGGACCTGACCGTGGAGTACACCAAGAGCCGGGTACAGTTCGGCCGGCCGATCGGCAGTTTCCAGGCGCTCAAACACCGGATGGCCGACCTGTACGTGGCCGTGTCGGCCGCGCGCGCCGTTGTCGACGACGCGATCGCCGAGCCGTCGGCGACCTCTGCGGCGCTGGCACGGGTGGTCGCCAGCGAGGCATTCACCAAGGTGGCCGGCGAAGCGGTGCAGCTGCACGGCGGTATCGCAATCACCTGGGAAAGCGACATCCAGCTGTACTTCAAACGCGCACACGGAAGTTCGCAACTCTTTGGCCAGCCGGCACACCATCTTCGCCGGTTGCAGGCCGAGGTGGTCTGAAGGCCCGTACGGTAGCGGCATGTGTACTCGCCTGGTTTACCTCGGCCCGAACGGCAACATCATCACCGGTCGATCGATGGACTGGAAGCTGGATTTGGCGACCGATCTGTGGTCGATGCCGCGTGGTGTGAAGCGCGACGGCCGGGCCGGGGCCAATTCCATCGAATGGACCGCAAAGTACGGCAGCGTGGTGGCTACCGGCTACAACATCTGCACCACCGACGGACTGAACGAAGCCGGTCTGTCGGCGAACCTGCTCTGGCTGGCCGAATCGGTGTACCCGCAATACGACGGCAGCCGCCCCGGGTTGTGCATCTCCATCTGGGCCCAGTATGTCCTGGACAACTTCGCCACCGTGGCCGAAGCCGTCGCCGCGCTGAAGGCCGAAGCGTTCCAGGTGGTGACCGACGGCGTGCCCGGTGAGGACCGCCTGGCCACGCTGCACCTGTCCCTGTCCGACGCGACAGGCGACAGTGCGATCGTGGAATACGTTGACGGCAAGCAGGTCATCCACCACGGGCGCCAGTATCAGGTGATGACGAACTCGCCGATCTTCGAACAACAACTTGCGGTGAACTCCTACTGGGAGCAGCTGGGCGGCACGGTCATGTTGCCGGGCACCAACCGGGCCGCGGATCGCTTCGCGCGGGCTTCGTTCTACGTCAACGCGATACCGAAATCCGAGGACCTCAAGATCGCGCTCGCGTCGGTACTCAGTGTTGTGCGCAATGTTTCGGTGCCGTTCGGCATCTCCACGCCGAACGAGCCCAACATCTCCTCCACCCGGTGGCGCACCGTCGCACACCACACCCGCAAGCTGTATTGCTTCGAATCAGCGCTGACCCCCAACGTGTTCTGGGTGGACCTGAACAAACTGGACTTCGACGAAGGCGCCCCAGTACGCAAGCTCGCCCTCGGCTCCGACGACAGCAATGTCTTCGCCGGCGAGACATCGGCGAGTTTCGAAGCGGCCGAGGCGTTCACCTTTCTCGGATTGAACAAGTGAGGTCGCCGCGCCGCAATGCGCTGTTGGCCGCCGGACTGGCCGCCCTGGTGTTGGCCGCACCCGCGGCCGCTGAGCCGGCGCCGCAGTGGTCGGGCCTTGACGCGCGCAGCTATGCCGGCCCCATTCCCCCCGAAGGGGGTCTGATCACCACGGTGCCACTGGACCCGGCCCTGTCGGTGACCGGCGCCGCCAAGGCATTCCGGATCCTGTACGCCACGACAGATCAACACGACCGGCCCGCAGTGAGCACGGCGGCGGTCTTCGTTCCGCACGGGGCGCCCCCGGCGGGCGGATGGCCGCTAATCGCATGGGCGCACGGCACCGTCGGGCTCGGCGACGACTGCACGCCGTCGGCGCGGCCACGTAGCGCCCGCGACAACGAATACCTGTCGCACTGGCTCGACGAGGGCTACCTGGTGGTCGGCACCGATTACGCCGGGCTCGGCACGCCAGGGCTGATGAGCTATCTCAACAGCGCCGCCGAAGCGCACTCGGTGATCGACTCCGTGCGAGCCGTGCACCAGATGGACCTGCCGCTGTCGCCCAAGTGGGCGATCGTGGGTCAGTCCCAGGGCGGCGGCGCGGCGATCAACAGCGCGTGGTGGGCCACCCGCCTCACCGCCGGCAGCGGCCTGGACTATCGAGGCGTGGTGGCCACCGGCACACCGGCCAACATCGAACGGCTGGTCATGGAGGCCGGACCCGATCTGCCGCCGCAGTCGGTGCCTCCCGCCGCGATCAGTTACGCCTCATACATCGTGGCCGCGCTGCGCGAAGCGCTTCCCGAGATTCCCATCGACAGTGTGCTGACTCCTCGCGGGCGCGAGCTGGCAGATCGGGCCGAAACCGTCTGCAAGACCGACCTGGACCGACAGGCGGCCGGAACCCGGATCGATGAGCTGTTCAGCGCGCCGGTGGCGTCGCTGGACGGGATCGGCGCGGCGCTCGACGGCTTCATGGGCACCCCCACCGGCGGATACGATCGGCCGATCTTGTTGGGGCACGGCCTGCTCGACACCGACGTGCCACCCCGGTCCAGTCAAACGCTGTATCAGCAGCTGATCGACAACGGCCAGAATGTCGAGCTGCACATCTACCCCGACCAGGACCATTCCGGCACGGTGCTCGCCGCTATGCCCGACGCCACCCGCTTCCTGCACCGCATCATGACGGAGGATGACTCATGACCGACCGGGTTGCGCTGCGCGCGGGCATTCCGCCGTTCCATGTGATGGACGTGTGGCTGGCCGCGGCCGAACGCCAACGCACCCATGGCGATCTGGTGAATCTGTCGGCCGGCCAGCCCAGTGTGGGCGCCCCCGAACCGGTGCGCGCCGCCGCCGCCGCGGCGCTGAACGCCAATGCGCTGGGCTACACCGTCGCACTGGGCATCCCGGAGCTGCGCTCGGCCATCGCCGGCTCGTATGCCGACCGCTACGGGCTGAGCGTCGACCCCGACGACGTGGTCGTGACCACGGGTTCGTCCGGGGGCTTCCTGCTCGCATTTCTGGCCTGTTTCGACGCCGGCGATCGGGTGGCGATCGCCAGCCCGGGCTATCCCTGCTATCGCAACATCCTGACCGCGCTGGGCTGTGAGGTGGTCGAGATCCCGTGCGGGCCCGAGACCCGCTTCCAGCCCACCGCCGCCATGCTCGCCGAGATTCCCGGACCGTTGGCAGGGGTCATCGTGGCCAGCCCCGCCAACCCGACCGGGACTGTGCTGGAACCGGCGGAGCTGGCCGCGATCGCCGCCTGGTGCGACACCGCCGGTGTGCGACTGATCAGCGACGAGGTCTACCACGGCCTGGTCTACCAGGGTGCACCGCAGACCAGCTGTGCTTGGGAGACTTCGCGGAACGCGGTGGTGGCCAACAGCTTCTCGAAGTACTTTGCGATGACCGGCTGGCGGCTGGGCTGGCTGCTGGTGCCGCCGGCACTGCGCCGTGCGGTGGACTGCCTGACCGGCAACTTCACCATCTGCCCGCCGGTGCTGGCCCAGTACGCGGCGGTCGCGGCGTTCACGCCGGAGGCGATCGCAGAATCCAACGGCCACCTGCGGCACTACGCCGCCAACCGGGAACTGCTGCTCGGCGGACTGCGGAGCATGGGCATCGACCGGTTGGCCCCCACCGACGGCGCGTTCTACGTCTATGCGGACCTCGCAGAGCACACCGACGACTCACTGGCGTTCTGCGCGCGCCTGCTGGCCGACACCGGTCTCGCGCTGACGCCGGGCGTCGACTTCGACACCGAACGCGGCAACACCTTCGTCCGGCTGTCGTTCGCCGGCCCGACCGCCGACATCGACGAAGCCCTGCGCCGACTCCGCGGGTGGCTGCCGCTCCGGTAGGTTTACCTTCCAAGCTGGAAATACCTGATCGAAGGGACCACTGCTATGCGCATCTCCACGACTTCTGGCCTGGCGCTCGGCGCCGCAGCCGCCGGCATCCTCGGTGCGGTGGCCGCATCGGCACTGACCACCAGCACGCCCGCCGCCGACGCCGCGCCCGCCTCCTGCACCGCGGCCGGGCTGTCCAGTACCGCCAGCGGCGTGCTGGGCCAGGCGGGTGTGTTCCTCCACGACCACCCGGAGGCCAATGACGTGCTGACCAACGCGGCCACCATGCCCGCGGACCAGGCCAAGTCCTCGGTTCAGGGCTACTTCATCGGCCACCTCGACCAGCTGTCGACCCTGCAGGGCATCGCCCAGCCGCTCACCGACCTGAAGAACCAGTGCGGGATCGCGGTCTCGCCGACCCAGCTGGCCATGCTGCTGGAGACCGTCAGCAAGTAGGCCTGGGCAATGGCCCTGGCGATCACTGAACAGGAACGGGCCGCGCTGGCGCAGGCGGCCGGTTTCGGGCTGTTCGCCGCCATCACCGGACGCCGGTCGCGACGGTTCCCCGTGGGCGGCGCCATTCCAGCCGGTGCGCTGGCCTACACCAGCCGCCGTCCGGTGCAGCCGCTGTCCGAGGTCGAGCGAGCCCTGCTGTTGTCGCTGATGGCCGGCACCACCGGCTGGCATGACGGGATCGCGCACCATCCCGGGTACGCCCCGGCGCTGCCGAACTATCCCGGCAGCGCCACCGGGCGCGCCCTGCCGTCGGCGGCCGGCTTTCACACCAGCCAGCTGTTCTTCACCGACGACACCGGCTGCTATCTGCTGCCCACCCGCGATCAAGAACCACGCGAGTTCGACAGCATCGAAGAGTGGATCGGCCATACCGCCGATTCCTATGTCCGGATTTCGGAGTCCCGGCTGGAACTACCCCGTGAAGAGCCCTACATGGAGGGCCACAACACCTGGATCGGCAACCACCCGGGCAGTCTGTTGGCCTTCAATGTGGCTGACCTGGCCGAACATCTGCTGGAGAACCTGTGGTTCTTCGCGGCCAACGGCTATCCGATCCGCGACGACGTCCATGGTCGCGAAATACCCGGCATACAGTCGTTTTCCGGTTTGGCGCATGCCGACGACCCGATACCGCTGTCGTTCGTGGAGCAGTACACCCTGACCGAGGCCAGTGCGGAGTTGTCCATCGCGGCCCATAACGGAGCGCTGGGCTTGCAGGCAATGGGCTTGGGCGGCTGGATCTTCGACGGTCTGGACCGGTTGTCGGTGCTGGGCGGCTCCGGTGACCCGCGTGCCCCCGGACTGGGTTTTGTCGCCGACACCGATCCGCGCTGGCCGTTCCCGAATGTCACCGGGTTACCCGGTCACTTCGAGACGCTGAGCCCGCCGCATGTCGCCTCGGTCGCGCAGGGTGTGCAAAAGCTGGTGGCCCGCAAATTCGGGCCCGGCGGTCCGTCGCACCCCGACACCCCGGGTCCGTGGTCAGACAGCCGGGCCGTGCGCGGATCGGCACTGGCACCGGACCGCATCGCCGAACTGGTCACCTGCGAGGCGTCCTACATCTACGACACGTTCGGGAAACTGCCGGGCACCGTCCCGACGGTGCATGTGCTGATGTATCTGCAGGCCCAGCATCTGGACACCGATTTCTACGACGAGATGTACTCACCCGGGGCGTATCTACGCACCCACGCCGAACATCAGCGATGCTGGCACGGCTTATGACCGCCGGCGAACTCCCCCGATGACGGTGTAGACCAGCCCCACCGCTAACAGGGCGAACTTGGCAAGCGCCGCGCCACGCGCACGCCGGGCGTTCACGTCGATGTCGGCGCCGTCGAGCACCTTGAGCAGCGCCACGCCCTCGATCGCGTCGCCGGCCACCGCACCGATCGGCAACAGCCGCAACATGATCGGATGCCCGTGGCGACTTCGGGCACGCTCGATGAGCAACAGCCCCAAGGTTCCGTAGGTCAGCATGTAACCGAAGTCGAGCCACAGAGACCAGCGCGCCCACCGACCGCCCTCGTCTCCCCAGACGGCCAAGATCTCCTGGACTCGTTCGGCATTGCCGGCCAGCTCAAAGCCGATGATGCCGGGGCCGCCCGTCTTTCGCATCCCGCGCTCCAGCACCAACATCACCGCGGCATAGGCGAGAGTCGCCACCGCCGACCAGCCAAGTCGCTTCACCCGGTGCATGGTAGGCAACGGCCCGCCCCGCGCGGGCGAATCTCAGGGCGCGACACGCCGCGTCGGCGTCGCGGGATTCACACTCGAGGACGGAAATTACAGCCAGGTGTCGTCGGTGGTGGCGGTGAGGAACGCCTCCAGGTCGTCGCGCCAGTGCGCCGGAGTGGTCTTGTCCGGCTCGATGCCGGTGTAGTCGCCGCGATAGAACAGCAGCGGCCGCGGCTTCACCTCCGGGACATCTGACAGCGACTGCACCGCGCCGAACACCACGAAGTGGTCGCCGCCGTCGTGCACTGAGGCCACCGTGCAGTCGATGTGGGCCAGCGATCCGCCCAGGATCGGCGACCCCAGTGGGGACGGCTTCCAGTCCACGCCGGCGAACTTGTCCGGTTCACGGGAGCCGAAGCGGGCGCAGACGTCCTTCTGCTCCTCGGCCAGAATGTTGACGCAGAACTTTCCGCTGGATTCGATGGCCTGCCAGGACCGCGACTGCTTGGTGGGGCAGAACAGCACCAGCGGCGGGTCCAGCGACAGCGCGGCGAACGACTGGCAGGCGAAGCCGACCGGCGCGTCGCCATCCACGGTGGTGATGATCGTGATGCCGGTGCAGAACTGGCCGAGTACGTTGCGGAACGCACGCGGGTCGATCGCGAGGTCGTCAGTCACTGCTACTGCATACCCACAGTGAAGTCGTGTCCCCACAGGCTGACCGCGGTGCTCTCCCGGGCCACCCAGTCGTCGTCGTCGACCTCCAGGCCCTCGCAGCCGAACTCGATCTGAAAACCGCTGGGCGCCTTCATATAGAACGACAGCATCTTGTCGTTGACGTGCCGTCCCAGGGTGGCGGCCATCGGCACCTTGCGACGGTAGGCGCGGTCCAGTGCGAGCCCGACATCGTCGGCGCTCTCCACTTCGACCATCAGGTGCACGATTCCGGTCGGAGTCGGCATGGGCAGGAAGGCCAGGCTGTGGTGGCGCGGGTTGCAGCCGAAGAATCGCAGCCAGGCCGGGTCGCCGTCAGCGGGGCGGCCGACCATCTGCGGCGGCAGCCGCATCGAGTCCCGCAGCCGGAAGCCGAGCACATCGCGGTAGAAGTGCAGCGCCTCGGCGTCGTCCTTGGTCGACAGCACCACGTGGCCCAGGCCCTGCTCCTCGGTGACGAACCGGTGGCCGTAGGGGCTGACCACGCGGCGGTGCTGCAGCGCCACCCCGTGGAAGACCTCCAGGTTATTGCCCGACGGGTCGTCGAACGCGATCATCTCCTGGACGCTGCGCTCGGCCAACTCAGCGGAAGTGGCTTCCTTGTAGGGCGTGCCCTCGGCGTCCAGGCGCTGCCGAATCTCCTGCAGCCCTGCGGCGTTGGCGCATTCCCAACCGGATACCAGCAACCGGTCGGAGTCCCCGGGCACGACCACCAGCCGGGCGGGGAACTCGTCCATCCGCAGGTACAGCGCACCCTCGGTGGCACCGGATCCCTCGACCATGCCGAGGACTTTCAGGCCGAAGTCCCGCCAGGCCGCCATGTCGGTGGCCTGGATTCGCAGGTAGCCCAGCGAACGGATAGTCATCGGTGATACCTCCAGCAAGCTCGTCTATGTCCCAGCCAGGTCCAGTTCGATCAGACCATGGTGTCGCCGGGCGGCAACCCGAACTCGTGGTTGCCGAAGATCATGTACGCGCGCTCCGGGTCGTTGGCGGCGTGCACCCGACCTGCATGCGCGTCGCGCCAGAACCGCTGCACCGGTGCGTCGTTGGACAGCGCGGTGGCACCGGCCGCCTCGAAGAGCCGGTCGATGGAGGCGATGGCCCGGCCGGTGGCCCGGACCTGGTCACGTCGCGCCCGGGCCCGCAGCTCGAACGGGATCTCCTGACCGGCGGCCAGCAGCGCGTACTCGTCGCCGACGTTGCCGATCAGCTGACGCCAGCCGGCGTCGATGTCACTGGCGGCCTCGGCGATCCGGACCTTGGCGAACGGGTCGTCCTTGGCCTTCTCACCGGCGAACGCCGCGCGCACCCGCTTGCCCTGGTGCTCGACGTGCGCCTCGTAGGCGCCGTAGGCCATGCCCATGATCGGCGTCGAGATGGTGGTCGGGTGAATGGTCCCCCACGGCATCTTGTAGACCGGCGCGGTGTTGGTCTGGTAGCCGCCGGCGGTGCCGTCGTTCATCGCCCGGTAGGACAAGAAACGGTGCCGCGGCACGAAGGCGTCCTTGACCACGACGGTGTTGCTGCCGGTGCCGCGCAGGCCCACCACGTGCCAGACGTCGTCGATGCGGTAGTCGGAGATCGGGATCAGGAAGCTGCCGAAGTCGACCGGCTTGCCGTCCTTGATCACCGGACCGCCCAGGAACGCCCAGGTGGCATGGTCGCAGCCCGACGACCAGTTCCACGAACCGTTGACGATGTAGCCGTCGGCGGTCTCGGTGACGACCCCGGCGCCCATCGGGGCGTAGGACGAGGAGATCCGGACGTTTGTGTCCTCACCCCAGACGTCTTCCTGGGCCTGCTGGTCGAACAGCGCCAGGTGCCAGTTGTGCACGCCGATGATTCCGGCGACCCAGCCGGTGGAGCCGCACGCACTGGCCAGCCGGCGCACCGCCTCGTAGAAGAGGGTCGGGTCGCACTGCAGGCCGCCCCACTGCTCGGGCTGCAGCAGCCGGAAGAAACCGACGTCCTCGAGCGCCGCGACGTTGGCGTCGGGCAGCTTGCGTAGGTCTTCGGTCTCCTGGGCACGCTCACGCAACTGCGGCAGAAGGTCGTCGATGGCGGCCAACACCGACTGCGCGTCACGCTGTTGAATGGACGTCACTAGATTGCCTCCCAGAAGTGAACAGGTTCTTCCGGCCCGTTTTCCAACCAGCCTAGAGTGAGATTAGAACACGTTCCGATTTGTGTCGAGCGGGTGTTCCTGCAGCTGGTAGCAATACCGGACCACTTTTCTGTAACCTGTTCTAGTTATGACCGAAGATGAAGGGCGGCCCGTGACGGAGACCATTCCGGACGAACCACTCGGTGCTCACGTCCTGGAACTGCAGATCACCGAAGTCGTCACCGAGACCGACGACGCACGCTCGCTGGTGTTCGGCGTGCCCGACGGGCCGGACGACCCGGAGATCCCCGAGCAGCGGTTGAAGTACTCGCCGGGCCAGTTCCTGACGCTGCGGATCCCCAGCGACCAGACCGGCTCGGTGGCCCGCTGCTACTCGCTGTGCAGTTCGCCGTTCACCGATGACTCGCTGGCGGTCACCGTCAAGCGGACCGCCGACGGCTACGCGTCGAACTGGCTGTGCGACAACGCGCACGCCGGCATGCGCATCCACGTGCTGGCACCGTCGGGCACCTTCGTGCCGAAATCCCTGGACAGCGACTTTCTGCTGCTGGCCGCCGGCAGCGGGATCACCCCGATGATGGCGATCTGCAAGTCGGCGCTGTCACAGGGCAGCGGCAAGGTGGTCCTGGTCTACGCCAACCGCGATGAGCGTTCGGTGATCTTCGGCGCCGCACTGCGCGAGCTGGTCGACAAGTACCCCGACCGGCTGACTGTCGTGCACTGGCTGGAGTCGGTCCAGGGCCTGCCGAGCCGCGCCGCGTTGGCGCAGCTGGCCGCCCCCTACACCGACCGCCAGGTCTTCATCTGCGGCCCCGGCCCGTTCATGCAGGCCGCCCGCGAAGCCCTGGATGCCTGCAAGGTGCCGGCCGAGCAGGTCCACCTCGAGGTGTTCAAGTCGCTGGACAGCGACCCCTTCGCCGCGGTCAAGATCGCCGACGCCCCGGAAGGCGAGCAGGCTGCCGCGCCGGCCAGCGTCGTCGTCGAGCTGGACGGCGAGAAGCACGAGCTGGAATGGCCGCGGCACGTCAAGCTGCTCGACCTGCTGCTCGACAAGGGACTCGATGCCCCATTCTCCTGCCGGGAGGGTCACTGCGGGGCCTGCGCCTGCGAGCTCAAAAAGGGCAAGGTCACCATGGAGATCAACGACGTACTGGAACCCCAGGACCTCGCCGAAGGGCTGATCCTGGCCTGCCAAGCCCACCCGGAGACCGATTCGGTGGAAGTGACCTACGACGAGTGATGTCCGGTCTAGGTTGGTGCGACATGAAGCGGTTGCTGATGATCCCGGCCGCGTTGACGTTGCTGGCGGCGCTGATCCCGGCCGCGACTGCGTCGGCGGCCAGTGACACCAAGACCACGTTGTTCCCGGTCAATGACGCCGATCAACTGCAGACTCACAGCTGGGTCGACTGCAGCGCTCCCCCGCTGTGCCGGTTCACCGTCGGGGTGCAGCTGCAGACGCCCGAGGGCATGACCGGGTTCCCGCCGGATCTGTGGGCCCGCCAGAGCACCGAGATCCGCTCGTCGAAGCGCACCGCCTATCTGGATGTACACACCGACGGCGGTGAGGGCTGGTTCAAAGACCGTGGCGGCCCGGGCACCAAGGTGTTCAAGGACGGCACCGGCGCGGTGATCCAGTCGATGTACTACGGCGAGGGCCCGCCGGAGAAATACCAGACCAACGGCAGCATCGACGTCCTGGAATACTCCACCGGGCGCCCCAAGACCGACGCCAACGTGATCGTCTGCACTCACGTGCAGGTGGTCTACGCCGGAGTGAACCTGACCACGCCGTCCACCTGCGCCCAGACCGTGTTCTGACCCCCAGGCACTCAGTACACGTCGCGCTGGTAGCGACCGGCGGATGACAGCGCCCGCACATGGGCTTTCGCGGCGTCTCGTGCGAGCAACCCATGTCGCGCGGCGATATCGCAGATCGCGCGGTCGACCTCCTTGGCCATCTGGCTGGCATCGCCACACACGTAGAGGTGTGCGCCGTCCTGCAACCACTCCCACACTTCGGCGCCGCGAGCGCGGAGCAAGTCTTGTACGTAGACCTTCTCGGGCTGATCGCGGGAGAAAGCCAGATCGAGTTCGGTGAGAAAACCGCTGGCGTGCATGTCCCTGAGCTCATCGCGATAGTAGAAATCGGTGGCGGCATTGCGTTCGCCGAAGAACAACCAGTTCCGGCCGCGATGCCCGAGCGCGCGGCGCTGCTGCAGGAAGCCGCGGAACGGTGCGACGCCGGTGCCCGGCCCGATCATGATCATCGGGGCGTCGGGGTCCGCCGGCGGCCGGAAATGGTTGGCGGGCTGTACGAATATGCCGATCTCGGCATCGTCGCTTCGGTCCGCCAGATATGTGGAGCACACGCCGCCGCGCGGCACGCCCCGGCACTCATAGCGCACCGCGCCTACCGTCACGTGCACCTCGCCGGGGTTGTCGACACATGCCGACGAAATCGAGTACATCCGCGGTGTCAGCGGTTTGAGGACGCCGAGCCAGTCGTCGACGGCGGCCCGAATCGGAGTTGCGGCCAGCACATCCACTGACTGGCGACCCCACATCCAATCCGCCAGCGCAGCCTTGTTCTCCGGCCGCAACAGGTCGGCGAGCTCGCGATCTTGGCTGTGCTGCGCCACGAACCGCAGCAAATCACCGGTGATACGGGCGATTTCGAATCGTTCGACCAGCGCCTGCCGCAACGGCATCGAACCGTGGCCGGCGACTTCGACGACGTGCGTGCCGTCGACGCCGGTCACCGTCAGCCATTCTTCTACCAGCGCGGTGCTGTTGCGTGGCCACACCCCGAGTGCATCACCGGCCTGATAGCTCAGCGTCTTTTCCGGGAGTGCGAACACCAGCTGCCGCACCTCCTTCGTCGAACCCGGGCCGCTGAGCACGGTGTTGCGCATCAGCCTGGTGAGCAGCGGGTTCTTCCTGCTGTACCGGCCCGGTGCCCTCAACGAGCGGGCAGCCACGGGCGTCGCACCCTGCGTCACAGCCGGAGTCGGCGCGGCGCTCAGCGCCCCGCGCAGCGTTCTGAACCATTCGTCCACGGCGTCGTCGTAATCCGGCTCGCAGTCGACACGGTCCAGGATTCGGGTGGCGCCGAGTTCGGCCAGCCGGGTGTCGAGTTTGCGTCCATAACCACAGAAGTCGTCGTAGTTGGAGTCACCCAGCGCCAACACGGCGTAGCGCGTGTCGGTGAGTTGTGGTGTCCCGTCACCGGACAGCTCTTCCCACAGGGCAGCGCCGTTGTCGGGCGGGTCACCGTCACCGGTGGTGCTGGAGACCACGATCAGCTGTCGGGTTGCCGACAGGCCGGTCACCGGGAAGTCGTTCATCGTGTGCAAGGCGACCGGCAGTCCGGCCTCGCCGAGGTGGGCCGCGCAGCGGGCGGCCACCTCTTCGGCGTTGCCGGTCTGCGAGGCCCACAGCACCACGATCGACTCTGGGCGCAACCCCTCGGCCGGCAGGCTCGCCGGCGTTGGGTGCCGGGAGTACAGCCCGGCCAGCAGGCCGTCGACCCACATGCGGGTGGCCGGCTCCAGCGGGGCATTGGCCGGCACCGTCGGCACACCGGTTGCGCTGCGCCCCGCCTCGGTCCGGAGCGCGGTCAGCAACCCACTCAGATAGATGCGCTCCATGGGAGCGAATGAGGGCACGGTGGTCACCGATTCCCCACTGAGCCCGAATAATTCGATGAGGGTGTCCACCCGGTCCAAGCTGACCTGGCCGGCCTGCGACGTAGGGGGTGCTTCCAGCTCGCGCGGCGATTCGACCACCACCTTGGCCAAGGTCACCGCACATGCCTTGTACTCAGGCTGTTGCGATGTCGGGTCAACGGCGTCATTGGTGACGGCGTTGATCGACAGGTACTCACCGAAGACGTCATTCCAGTGAAACGGCGCGAAGCAGTTCCCCGGACGCACCCGGTCGGTGACCACCGCCGGCAGCACGGCCCGGCCCCGGCGCGAGGCGATCTCCACCGGGTCGTCGTCGACGATGCCCAGCCGGACGGCGTCGTCGGGGTGGATCTCCACGAACGGGCCCGGATTGAGCTTGTTGAGCTTGGCGACCTTTCCGGTCTTGGTCATGGTGTGCCACTGATGCGGCAGCCGTCCGGTGTTGAGCAGGTACGGATAGTCGTCATCGGGCATCTCGGCGGGCAGCAGATGCGGGCGGGCGCAGAAGACCGCGCGGCCGGACTCGGTCGCGAAAGCCAACCGCGGCACGCTGCCGTCTTCGCGGACCAGCCGCGTCTGACTCGCCCCGTCGTTGAGATAGCGGATGGGGTGGCGATCTCGCGTACTCTCCGGCGGGCAGGGCCACTGAATCGGCGTCCGGCGCAATCGCTCGTAGCTGATGCCGCGTAGGTCGTAGCCGGTCTTGGGGTTGGCGAATAGTTTGATCTCTTCGAACACCTCCTCAGCGCTCGAGTAGTCGAACGCCTTGGCGTATCCCATCTCTGCCGCGATGCGGGCGATGATCTGCCAGTCCGGCAGCGATTGGCCGACCGGGTCGACCGCCTTTTGAAAGAGCGTGAGATTGCGCTCGGAGTTGACCATCACTCCGTCACACTCACTCCACAGCGCAGCCGGCAACAGCACGTCGGCGTAGGCGGCAGTCTCGTTGTCGGCGAAGGCATCCTGGGCGATCACCAGCTCGGCCCGTTCCAGCCCTTCCAGCACGGTCTTCCGATTCGCCACCGTCGCAACCGGGTTGGTGCAGATGATCCAGCACGCCTTGATCTGGCCGTCGGCCATCCGCGAGAACATGTCGATGGTGCCGGTGCCCAGCTCGGCGCGCAGCGAGCCGCGTGGGATATCCCAGATGTCCTCGACGAATTCTCGGTCGTCGGCCGAGACGACGCTGCGCTGGCCTGGCAGTCCTGGGCCCAGGTAGCCCATTTCTCGGCCACCCATCGCGTTGGGCTGACCGGTCAGGGAGAACGGTCCGCTGCCCGTCTTGCAGATCGCCCCGGTGGCCAGGTGCAGATTGCAGATGGCGTTGGTGTTCCAGGTTCCATGGGTGCTCTGGTTGAGTCCCATCGTCCAGCAACTCATCCAGTTGTCCGCCTCGCCGATCCATGCTGCGGCAGTGCGAATGTCAGCTTCGGAGAGTCCGGTGAGCTCAGCCACCGCCTCCGGCGTGAACTGCTCAAGGAAGCTGGGCATGACCTCCCAGCCCTGCGTGTGCTCGGCGATAAACTCGTCGTCGGTGTGGCCATTCGCGACGATCAGATGCAGCAGCCCATTGAGCAGCGCCAGATCGGTTCCGGGTGCGATCTGCAAGTACAGGTCGGCCTTCTCCGCGGTGGCACTGCGACGTGGATCGACGACGATCAGCTTGGCGCCGGCCTTGACGCGGTCCATCATCCGCAGGAACAGAATCGGGTGGCAGTCGGCCATATTCGCGCCGATCACGAGGAACACGTCGGCGTGATCGAAGTCCTGATAGGAGCCGGGCGGCCCGTCGGCGCCGAGTGACTGCTTGTAGCCGCTGCCGGCGCTGGCCATACACAGTCGCGAGTTGGACTCGATCTGGTTGGTGCCGATAAAGCCCTTGGCGAGCTTGTTCGCCAGGTACTGCGCCTCGGTGGACATCTGCCCGGAAACGTAGAGCGCTACGGCGTCGGGTCCTTGCTCGTCGATGATCGCCCGCAACCGGCCGGCGCAGTGGGTGATGGCGGTATCGATGTCAGTCGGTTCGACGGGCTCGTCGCGGCCGGGCCGCATGAACGCGGACGCCAGTCGGCCGGGCGCGGCGAGCAGATCCGCGGTGGTGGCACCCTTGGTGCACAGCCGGCCGGAGTTGGTCGGGTGGGATGGGTCACCGCTGGATTTGACTACCCGGCGGCGCCCGGTGACCGCGTCGGTCTCGACCTGCAGCACCAGGCCGCATCCGACCCCGCAGTAGGCACACAGCGTGGAGACGACCTCTGCATGCTGGGAGTCGTTTTGCGCGGGCATGGAAGGTCACCTCCTGCGGTTGCGAGCCTCGTCGTCACCCTGCCGCCCGCAGGTTTCAAGATCATTTCGTCACCATTACCACGCGTTGCGATATTCCTGCAGTATCGCCGGCCACCTTCGCTGACCAGGTCCGATCCGCCGAGCGAAGCACTACGTGACAGCGGCCACAATGCTGCGCAGGAACGAGTTGCGGGCCCTACAGCGTCGGTAGGGAGCTCATGGAGCCGGTCGCAGGACCGCGAACGAATGCCCGGGCAGTCGGGTGGTCTCAGGCCCGACCGCCGGTGATCCCCACGCCAGTACCAGCTCGCCGTGGACCGGCACGCTCACCGTGTCCTCGCTGAGATTGCACGCCACCAGGAGCGGACCGCGGTGCATGACGAGCCATCGCCGGCCCTCGTCGTAGTCGATCACCAGCTGGCTCAACCAAGGTCCGGCCGGACCGACTTCAGCGCGAAGTCCGATCAGCGACCTGTAGAGGCGCAACAGCCGCAGGTGGTGTTGCTCCTCGAGCTCGCGCCAGGCCAGCTTGGACCGCTGGTAGGTTTCGGGATCCTGCGGGTCGGGGATGTCGTCGGCATCCCAGCCGTGCTCGGCGAATTCGGCTTTGCGGCCCTCGGCGGTGGCGCGTGCCACCTGCGGGTCCTCATGTGCGGTGAAGAACTGAAAAGGGGTACGCGCGCCCCACTCCTCTCCCATGAAAAGCATTGCGGTGTAGGGCGACAGCAGTACCAGTGCAGCCTTTACCGCGAGTTGCCCGGCCGTCAGGTTCTGCGACGGACGGTCGCCGAGCGCTCGGTTGCCGACCTGATCGTGGGTGCACGTATAGGCCAACAGGCGGGTGGCCGGAATCTGCGAGATCGGCAGCGGACGCCCGTGCCGCCGGCGGCGAAACGAGGAGTACGTGGCCGCATGGAAAAAGCCGTTACGCAGGGTGGTCGCCAAAGTGGCCATGCTGCCGAAATCGGCGTAATAGCCTTGCCGCTCACCGGATACCGCGGTGTGGATGGCGTGGTGGATGTCGTCATCCCATTGCGCGGTGATCCCGTAGCCACCGTCTTCGCGGCGGGTGACGGTGCGCGGATCGTTGCGGTCACTTTCCGCGATGAGTGACAGCGGACGCCCCAACCGCGCGGCAAGCGCATCGGTTTCGGCCGCCAGCTCTTCGAGAATATTGATGGCTGTGGTGTCCACCAGCGCGTGTACGGCATCCAGCCGTAGGCCATCGACGCGGAACACCCGCATCCAGCGCAGCGCACAGTCGATGATGTAGCGGCGCACTTCGTCGGAATCCGGGCCATCGATGTTGATGGCATTGCCCCACGGGTTATGTGCCCCCGACAGATACGGCCCGAAGCGGGGAAGGTAGTTGCCGGACGGACCCAGGTGGTTGAAGACGACGTCGATCAGTACCCCCAGGCCCCGGCCGTGGCAGGCATCGACAAAGCGCGCCAAGCCGTTCGGGCCGCCGTAGGGCTCATGCACGGCGTACCACAGCACCCCGTCATAGCCCCAGCCGTGCGTGCCGGAAAAGGCGTTGACCGGCATGAGTTCGACGAAGTCGACACCCAGGTCGACCAGGTGATCCAGTTTGGCGACGGCGGAATCGAAGGTGCCGGCGGGCGTGAAAGTGCCGACGTGCATTTCATAGATCACCGCACCTTCGACGGGCCGTCCCGCCCAGTCGTGGTCGGTCCAGGTCAGGCTCTCCTCGTCCCACACCGCCGAGCGCGCGTGCACGCCGTCGGGCTGGCGGGCCGACCGCGGATCGGGGAGAACCTGCGGGTCGTCATCGAGCAGAAACCCGTAGCGGGCATCGGGCGCCACGTCGAGCCTCGCCCGCCACCACCCACCGTCGGAACGGTCCATCGGATGCGCTACCCCGTCGACATCGAGACCCACGACTGCCGGGGTTGGTGCCCAGACGGCGAACTCAGTCATCGACACGCTCCAGCAGCACAACCGGCAGTTCGGCGAACAGCTCGACTGCTCGCACCATTCCGTTGTGGCTGGCGCCGGAGAGCGCGTCAGACCACGTCCCGGGGGGCAGCGGGAGAGCCGTATCGCCCCATCCGGTGCCCTGCAGGCGCACCGTCCAACGGCTGACCGCCACCACCACGTCGTCGCCCCGGCGAAAGGCCACGAGATGTTCTGACGCCGGTCCTGACGCCTGCACCGGGTGGTAGCCGCCGCGCAGGAAGCTGTCGGGACGGGCTCGCCGCATTCGCAGTGCCGCAACGACCACCCGCATTTTCGGGTGATGCAAGGCCTCCAGCGCTGCGCGGCGTGCACCGTAGTCGACCGGCCGCCGATTGTCCGGGTCGACCAAGCTGTCATCGCAGAGCTCGGTGCCCTGATAGACGTCCGGGACGCCGGGGACGGTCAAGGACAGCAGTTTCTGCCCCAGGATGTCGCTGTCGATGTGCGGAGCGAGTTCGGCGACGAACTCGGTCAGTTCCTGCGCGATAGGACCATCGAGGATGTCGTCGAGCCACTGGTGCAGCGCGCCCTCGAACGCTGCGTCGGGATCGTGCCACGATGTCCGCCGGTCCGCCTCGCGAACCGCCTTTTCGGCATAGGCATGCAGTCGCTCGCGCACTGCCGTGCTCACTCGACCGTCGAGTGGCCACACCCCGAAGATGTTCTGCCACAGGAAGAGCCCGGTGGCCAGATCGGGTGAGGGAGCCCTCGATTCCCAACGAGCGACGAACTCCGCCCACAACGACGGCACCTGCGACAACACGCCGATGCGTGCCCTGACATCCTCGCCGCGTTTGGTGTCGTGGGTGGACAGCGTGGTCATCGTGTGCGGCCAGTGCCGAGCCCGCGTGGCGGCCCGATGATGAAACTCGGCCGAGCCCACACCGAAATACTGCGGGCTGCCGCCGACTTCGTTGAGCGACACCAGCCTGGCATCCCGGTAGAACAGGCAGTCTTCGGTCGCCTTGGCGGTCACCGCTCCGCACAGCTGTTGCAGCCGCACCGCTGCTTCCCCACCGTCGGCCAGCGCAGCCGCGAGCAGTGCAAGCGGCTCGTCGAGTTCTGGCTGCTGCGCCAGCGTATGTGCTAGCGCCACCGGCACTATCGTCGCCAACCCGGGATAGTCGCTGCGATACACCCCGATGTGACCGAGCAAGGCCACGATGGCATCGGACAACAGCGGATGCTCGGCGCCGGTAGCGCTCACCACACAACGACATAGCCGCGCCAGCTCGCTGCCCAGCGTCTCGGCAGCCGCGAGCTCCTTCTGCTCGGCCAGCAGGTTCGGCATCGCGCGGTAGTCGACACCGGCGGTTTCACACAGCTCGGTCAGCGCCGGCTCACCGTTGGGGTCGATGAACAACCCACCGATCTCCCGTAGTGCGTCGTAACCGGTGGAGCCGGCGACCGGCAGGCTGGGATCGAGCGCCTCGTCAACGGCCAGAATCTTTTCGACGACGATCCAGGCATCCGGTCCGATCAGCGCGCGCAGCCGGTGCAGATATCCCTGCGGATCCGACAGGCCATCCGGGTGATCGACCCGCACGCCATCGATGAGCTGAGCGTCGAACCAGCGCGCCGGCTCGGCGTGCCAGGCGTCGAAAACCGCTCGATCCTCCTGACGCAGGCCGGCCAACGACGTGATCGAAAAGAAGCGGCGGTAGCCACAGCTACCGCTGCGCCAGCCGACCAGTCGATAGTGCTGGCGATCGTGGACTTCGGCGCCGCTGCCGGCGCCGGTTCCGGGTGCGATCGGAAACACCAGGTCACCCAGGCGTAGGGACTCGCCATCCACGGTCAGGTCGGCAGTATCGCCGTCAGAGCCCAGTACCGGCAGAATGATTCGGCCGTCACCGAGGCCCCAATCGATGTCGAAGAACGCGGCGTACCGGGAGGATCGGCCGTGCTTCAGCACGTCCCACCACCATGGGTTCTGCTCCGGCCGTTGTACCCCGACGTGATTGGGCACGATATCGACGATCAGGCCGATGCCGCGGGCACGCGCGGCCGCTGACAGCCGCGCCAGCCCCTGCGCGCCACCCAGTTCCGCAGAGACGGTGGTCGGATCGACGACGTCGTAGCCGTGTGTCGATCCGCGCACCGCCGTCATGATCGGCGAGAGGTAAAGGTGCGAAATGCCAAGTGCATCGAAATAGTCGAGTAGATTCTCGGCGTCCGCGAAGGTGAACGTGAACCCGCTTTCTGCGCCCCGCAGCTGCAACCGGTAGGTGGACAGCACCGGGCTGGCCATGCGTCAGCGCACTTTCCGCAGGACGAGCAGCGAACGCCCCGGGACGGGCAGCTCGCCCCCAGGCTGCACGGCCTGCTCAGCCGGGGGTGCCGGCTCCGCGGTGTCCAATTCGGTGGTCCATTCTTGGGCGTAATCCTTTCCGGGAACGACGAACTCGACCGTCTCCTCGTGCGCATTGAAGCACAGCAGGAACGAGTCATCCACCACTCGCTGCCCGCGCATGTCAGGCTCGCGGATCGCCTCTCCGTTGAGAAAGACCATGATGCACTTGTCGAAGCCGTTGTCCCAGTCGTCTTGACTCATCTCCTGGCCGGCGGGGGTGAACCAGGCGATGTCGCCGATCTCGCCGTCGTGGCGTACCGGGCGGCCCTCGAAGAACCGGCGACGGCGAAACACCGGATGTTCTTTGCGAAGCTGCGTCACCCGGCGAGTGAAGGCCAGCAGATCGGCATTGGTCTCGGCCAGCGACCAGTCCATCCAGGAGAGTTCGGAGTCCTGACAGTAAGTGTTGTTGTTCCCCTGCTGAGTGCGCCCCAGCTCATCGCCGTGCGCGATCATCGGTGTGCCTTGGGACAGCAGCAGGGTGGCCAGGATGTTGCGCATCTGACGGGCCCGTAGTTCCTGGACGTCCGGATCATCGGTGGGGCCTTCGACACCGCAGTTCCACGACCGGTTGTGGCTCTCGCCATCGGTGTTGTCGTCGCCGTTGGCCTCATTGTGTTTTTCGTTGTAGGAGACCAGATCGTGCAAGGTGAATCCGTCGTGGGCGACGACGAAGTTGATGCTGGCACCCGGCCGGCGCCCGGTGGCCTCGTAGAGATCTGATGAGCCGGTGAGCCGCGAGGCGAACTCTCCCAACGTCTCCGGTTCGCCACGCCAATAGTCGCGCACGGTGTCGCGGTACTTTCCATTCCACTCGGTCCACAGGCCGGGAAAATTGCCGACCTGATAACCGCCCTCGCCGACGTCCCACGGCTCGGCGATCAACTTGACCTGGCTGACCACCGGGTCCTGCTGAATCAGGTCGAAGAACGCCGAAAGGCGGTCCACATCATAGAATTCGCGGGCCAAGGTCGACGCCAGGTCGAAGCGGAACCCATCGACGTGCATCTCGGTCACCCAGTAGCGCAGTGAGTCCATGATCAGCTGCAGTGCGTGCGGATGGCGCGCGTTGAGGCTGTTGCCGGTGCCGGTGTAGTCCATGTACATGCTTCGGTCGTCGTCGACAAGCCGGTAGTAGGCGGCATTGTCGATTCCGCGGAAGTTGATGGTCGGCCCGAGGTGGTTGCCCTCGGCAGTGTGGTTGTAAACCACGTCGAGGATCACTTCGATGCCGGCTTCGTGCAGGGTGCGCACCATGGTCTTGAATTCCGCGACCGCTGCCCCCGGCTGCCGGCTTGCCGCGTATTGGCTGTGCGGGGCGAAGAACCCGAATGTGTTGTAGCCCCAATAGTTCCGCAGACCCATCCGCAGCAAGCGGTCGTCGTGCATGAACTGGTGTACCGGCATCAGCTCGACAGCGGTGACATTGAGCGACTGCAGGTGGTCGATGACGACCGGGTGAGCCAGACCGGCATAGGTGCCGCGCAGTTCCTCGGGGATAGCGGGATGGGTCTGCGTCATACCCTTGACGTGGGTCTCGTAGATGATCGTCTCGTTGTACGGGGTCTTCGGCGGTCGATCGGTTGCCCAGTCGAAGTACGGGTTGATCACCACGCTGGTCATGGTGTGCCCGAGCGAGTCGACTCTGGGCAGAGTCTCGGCCCGCGGCGGGTCGTCTCCGGCTGCCATGTCGTAGGAGAAAAGCGCCTGCTCGAAGTCGAAGTCGCCGGTGAACGCCCTGCCGTACGGGTCCAGCAACAGTTTGCTGGGATCACAGCGATGTCCGGCCGGCGGGTCGAAGGGCCCGTGTACCCGAAAGCCGTAGTTCTGTCCCGGTGACACCGTCGGCAGGTAGGCGTGCCAAACGTAGCCGTCCACCTCTTCGAGCGGTACGCACGTCTGCGCGCCGTCTTCGTCGATCAGGCACAGATCGACTCGCTCGGCGATCTCCGAGAACAGGGCGAAGTTGGTTCCGCCGCCGTCGTAGCTGGCCCCGAGCGGCGCGCTGGCGCCCGGCCAGACGGTGCGCGAGGCCGGCGGGTTCTCGGCTGGATCACTGACCGCTGCGGTCCCCGTCGCCGGATTTCGGGTACTGCCCATGCTCACCCAATTTCGTCAGGAATTTCGATACTTCGATGCTGCGGCGCCGACCGGGTTGTGGCTACCCGCCTGCCGGCCGGTCAAACTATCGCCGTCTCCGACCCTACGGACCGGTTCGGTGCTGGCTGTTGAAATGCACCTCAGGCGGGTATAGGCGTGGTGTGGCGCCCGATGACCTACGCCGGCTGGCGACCGCGCACGGCGTAGCCACCGCCTACCGCAACGAACGGCGCGAGATGGTGCAGGTGGACGAAGACGTGGTGGTCCGGGTTCTTCGGCTGCTCGAGGTCGAGGCGCGCAGTGCGGCCGACCGCCGCCATGAGTTGGCCAGGCTGGATGAACGCGAGCGTGCGGGCGTTTCGCCTCCGACAGCCGCTGTGCGGGTGACCGGACGCCCCCTACCGTTTTCCGGAGCCGCCGCACTGGTGAGCGAGGGCGGCGAGCGCACCGCAGTGCGCGATGAACTGCCCGCCGATCTGTCGCCCGGCTGGTATCAGCTTCAGCTGCGCGATGGCCAGGAAGTCACGCTGGTGGCGGCTCCCGCCCGGGTGCCGCGGGCACCGCTCACCTGGGGATGGATGCTGCAGCTCTACGCGTTGCGATCCGCGCGCTCCTGGGGCATCGGGGACTTGGCGGACCTGCGGGACTGGGTGAGGTGGACAGCCGCCGAGCACGGCGCCGGGGCGGTGCTGCTCAATCCGCTGCACGCACCGGGACCGACGTATCCGGTGCAGCCGTCGCCGTATACGCCTTCGAGCCGGCAGTTCGCCAACCCGCTCGCCCTGTGCATCGCTGACCTCGCCGCCTACCAGCGCGCCGACTCGGCCACCCGGGCAGAAGTCGACGCGCTGCGGGTCGCTGCGGACACCGCACGAATCGACTACGACCTCGTCTGGGCCGCCAAGCGCGCGGCCCTGGAGTTGCTCTGGCGTTCTGAAGGGCGCCCCTGCCCGCTCGACGAGTCGTCGCGGACTCGGGCGTTGCGTGACTGGGCGACCTACTGCGCGCTGGCCGAACGCCATGGCAGCCGGTGGTCCCGCTGGCCTGCGCCCCTACACGACGCGACCGGCGCCGCGGTGGCCGCCGCACGGCGGGAGCTCGCGCCGAGGGTGGCGTTTCATGCTTGGGTGCAGCAGCGCTGCACGGAGCAGCTGCTGGCGGTGCAGAGTGCCGCCAAGAACGCGGGCATGGCGCTGGGCGTGCTGCACGACCTGGCAGTCGGCGTCGACGGCGATGGCGCCGATGCGTGGGCCCTGGCCGACGTGCTGGCCGTTGATGCCAGCGTCGGCGCGCCTCCGGATACGTTCAGCCCTCGTGGGCAGGACTGGTGTCTGCCGCCATGGCGACCGGACCGCTTGGCGGCCACCGGCTACCGCGCGGTGCGCGACATGCTGCGGGCCGTCCTGGCCCACGCGGACGGCGTACGCATCGATCACGTCGCCGGATTGTGGCGGCTGTGGTGGATCCCCCCTGGCGAAAGCCCCGACCGCGGCACCTATGTCCACTACGACGCCGACGTCATGCTCGCGGTGCTGGCACTGGAGGCGCATCGCGCCAACGCTGTCGTCATCGGCGAGGACCTGGGAACCGTCGAACCGGAAGTCACCCGCGCGCTGGCCGGCAATGAAATGCTGGGGTGCGCGGTCTCCTGGTTCACTCGCGATGAATCGGCCCCCGGCCAGCCGTTGCTTCCGTCCGCGAAGTGGCCGTCGCGGGTGGCTGCCAGCATCTCTACCCACGACCTGCCCACCGCCGCCGGATTCTTCCGCGCCGAGCATGTGCGGGCACGCGCCGAGCGGGGTCTGCTCGACGACGTGGCGGCCGCACAGTCCGCCGCCGAGCAGGAACGAGCCGAATGGCTTGAGCTACTGCGTACCGAAGGGTTTCTTGAGCATGACGAGATGGCTCCGGATGAGCCGCGGATCATCGACGCCATGCACCGCTTTCTGGCGGCCACCCCGAGCCGGCTGAAACTGGTCTCCCCCTACGACGTGCTGGCCGAGCCTTGTCAGCCCAACCTGCCCGGCACCGTGGATCAGTATCCGAATTGGCGTCTGCCGCTGTCCGCGCCTCTCGAACAGTTGCAGGCCGATCCGCGGATCGCCCGCACCGCCGCGTTGTTCTCGCACGATCACGATGACCAATCGCCTGCCAGGTAATCACGACCGGAATGGGGTACATGTCGAGATATGGCCTTCGACGCGGACGACGAACTTGGTCAGGACGTAGCAGACCCCGGGGCGGGCAGCCATGTCGAGGACGGCATCGTCGAGCACCCGAGCGCGGACGATTTCGGCGACGCCGCGGCCCTGCCGGCGGACCCGGTCTGGTTCAAGCGAGCGGTGTTCTACGAGGTACTGGTCCGGGCGTTCTACGACTCCAACGGGGACGGGATCGGGGACCTGCGGGGCCTGACCGAGCAGCTGGACTACCTGCAGTGGCTCGGCGTCGACTGTCTGTGGTTGCCGCCGTTCTACGACTCGCCGTTGCGCGACGGCGGCTATGACATCCGGGATTTCTACAAGGTGTTGCCGGAGTTCGGCACGGTCGACGATTTCGTCGAACTGCTCGACGCCGCCCACCGGCGCGGTATTCGGGTGATCACCGATCTGGTGATGAACCACACCTCCGACAGTCACCCGTGGTTTCAACAGTCGCGGCAAGACCCCGACGGTCCCCATGGCGACTACTACGTGTGGAGTGACACCAGCGAACGGTACGCCGATGCCCGGATCATCTTCGTCGACACCGAGGAGTCCAACTGGACGTTCGACGCGGTGCGCAAGCAGTTCTATTGGCACCGATTCTTCTCCCACCAGCCGGATCTGAACTATGACAACCCGGCGGTGCAGGAAGCCATGATCGATGTGCTGCGGTTCTGGCTCAACCTCGGCATCGATGGGTTTCGGTTGGACGCGGTGCCGTACCTGTTCGAGAGGGAGGGAACCAACTGCGAAAACCTGCCTGAGACACATGACTTCCTGAAGCGCTGCCGCAAGGTGGTCGACGACGAGTTTCCCGGCAGAGTTCTGCTGGCCGAGGCCAATCAGTGGCCGACGGACGTGGTCGAGTATTTCGGCAACCCGGACACCGGCGGTGATGAATGCCACATGGCATTCCACTTCCCGCTGATGCCACGCATTTTCATGGCGGTACGCCGAGAGTCACGCTTCCCGATCTCGGAGATCCTGGCGCAGACGCCACCGATACCCCATATGGCGCAATGGGGAATCTTCTTGCGCAACCATGACGAGTTGACCTTGGAGATGGTCACCGACGACGAGCGCGACTACATGTACGCCGAATACGCCAAAGACCCGCGGATGAAGGCGAATGTGGGGATCCGGCGCCGGCTTGCCCCGCTGCTGGACAAGGACCGCAACCAGATCGAACTGTTCACCGCCCTGTTGCTGTCGCTGCCCGGCTCCCCGATCCTCTACTACGGTGACGAGATCGGGATGGGTGACATCATCTGGCTGGGCGACCGCGACGCGGTGCGCACCCCGATGCAGTGGACACCCGACCGCAACGCGGGCTTCTCCACCGCCAACCCCGGCCGCCTGTACCTGCCGCCCATTCAGGACGCGGTCTACGGTCATCAGTCCGTCAACGTCGAATCGCAACGCGACACCTCCACGTCGTTGCTCAACTGGACTCGCACCATGCTGGCCATTCGACGCCGGTATGACGCCTTCGCCCTCGGCGAATTCCGCGAACTGGGCGGCTCCAATCCGTCGGTGCTGGCCTTCGTGCGGGAGATCTCGGGTGACGACGGGAACACGGTCTTGTGCGTCAACAACCTGTCCCGGTTTCCCCAGCCGATCGAACTGAACCTGCAGCACTGGGACGGCCACATACCGGTGGAACTCACCGGTTCGGTGGAGTTTCCCCGAATCGGAAAACTGCCATACCTGCTCACACTTCCCGGCCACGGCTTCTACTGGTTTCAGCTGTGCGAGCCACGCGAGTCGAAGGAGGACATGTCATGACCGGTGGCACCGGCGAACCAGCGGGCCTGCCGTGGGCGGAATGGCTACCAACCCGACGCTGGTACGCGGGGCGGAATAAGCAATTGGCCCAGGCAGATCCCTTCCTGGTGGTGGAGTTGGGCGGCGACCTGCAGCTGGTGCTGATCGACGTCGGCTACACCGACGGCACCGCCGATCGCTACCAGGTGATAGTCGCCTGGGACGTGGACCTGGCGCCGGAGTACGCCCAGGTCGCGACGATCGGAACCCATGGCGGGCACACCGCCTCCGACGCTCTCTACGACGCCGCGGCAACCCGAGTCTTGTTGTCACTGATCGATTCGGCAGCCCGGCGGGGTGACGTCACGTTCACACCGGAGCCGGGGGTCACGCTGCCGGTTCGCGCCGAGTCCCGCGTATCGGAAGCCGAGCAGAGCAACACCAGCGTCATCGTCGAGGAAAAAGTGGTCCTCAAGGTGTTCCGGCGGATCAGAGATGGGATCAATCCGGACATCGAGCTCAACGCAGCGCTGGGCCGAGCCGCCAATCCCCACGTGCCACGACTGTTCGGCTCCTACCAGATCGAGTTGCCGGGCGACTCTGGCGTGTTGCCCTATGCGCTGGGAATGGTCAGCGAATACGCGTTGAACTCGGCCGAAGGCTGGGCGATGGCGACCGCGAGCGTGCGCGACCTGTTCGCCGAAGCCGATCTGTACGCCTACGAAGTGGGCGGCGACTTCGCCGGTGAGTCGTACCGCCTCGGTGAGGCTGTCGCATCGGTGCACCGGACACTGGCCGACACGCTGGGGACTTCGCAGTCGCTCTTCCCGGCCGAGGCGCTGCTGTCGCGGTTGGCGGCGACCGCGGAGAGCGTGCCCGAAATACGCCCCCACCTAACCGCTATCGAAGAGCGCTTCGCCGCACTCGCCGGCGAGACGATCACGGTGCAACGAGTCCACGGCGACCTACATCTGGGTCAGGTGCTGCGCACCCCGAACGGCTGGCTGCTGATCGACTTCGAAGGCGAGCCCGGCGCACCGCTGCCGGAACGTCGGAGGCCGGACTCTCCGCTGCGCGATGTCGCCGGCGTACTGCGGTCCTACGAGTACGCCGCGTACGGCAAACTGGCCGACCTGTCGCGCGACGGCCAGGCCCGGCAACTGGCCACCCGAGCCCGGGAGTGGCTGGACCGCTGTCGCAGCGCCTTCTGCGAAGGCTATGGCGCGGAGTCCGGCACCGACCCGCGGGATAGCGCAGCGCTATTGGCCGCCTACGAACTGGACAAGGCGGTCTATGAGGCCGGATACGAGGCCCGCCACCGGCCCGCCTGGCTACCCATTCCGCTGCGAGCGCTGAGTCGACTCAGCGAGCGGTGATCGCTTGCGCGGCGGGTTCCAGCCACAACGCCGACAGCGGGGGCAGCACCAGTACCGCGGAAGCAGGACGCCCGTGCCGAGGTTCGTCGACGGCATCCACACCACCGAAATTTCCTGCACCGCCGCCGTTGTAGTCGACGGCGTCGGTGTTGAGTATCTCGCGCCACCGGCCCGCGAACGGCAGTCCGAGGTGGTAGTCGGTATGCACCACACCGGAGAAGTTGAATACCGCCGCCAGCACCGATCCGTCTGTCGCATAACGCAGGAAGCTCAGCACATTGTTGGCGGAGTCGTTGGCATCGATCCAGGAATAGCCGGCCGGGTTGGTGTCCTCGCTCCACAGCGCGGGGCGGCTGCGATAGACGGAGTTGAGATCGCGGGTCAAGCACTGGATTCCCGCAGAGAACCCGTCCTGCTCGCCGGGTGAGTCGAGCTGGAACCAGTCCAGCCCGCGTTCCTCGGACCACTCGGCACGCTGGCCGAACTCCTGGCCCATGAACAGCAGTTGCTTTCCCGGATGCGCCCACTGGTAGGCCAGCAGACTGCGCACCCCGGCCGCCTTGGCGTGGTCGTCACCGGGCATCCGGCTCCACAGCGTGCCCTTGCCGTGCACCACTTCGTCATGGCTGATCGGCAGCACGAAATTCTCGCTGTAGGCATAGAGCATCGAGAAGGTCATCTCGTGGTGATGGTAGGAGCGGTGCACCGGGTCGTGACCGAGATAGGACAGGGTGTCGTGCATCCAGCCCATGTTCCACTTCATCGAAAAGCCCAGTCCACCAAGGCTGGTCGGTCTCGACACTCCGGGCCACGAGGTCGATTCTTCGGCGATCGTGACGATCCCGGGCGCCGATTTGTGTGCCGTGGCGTTCATCTCCTGGAGGAACTGCACCGCCTCCAGGTTCTCTCGGCCGCCGTAGACGTTGGGCGTCCAGCCGCCCTGAGGTCGCGAGTAGTCCAGGTAGAGCATCGACGCCACGGCGTCCACTCGTAGTCCGTCGATGTGAAACTCCAACAGCCAGTACAGCGCATTGGCCACCAGAAAGTTGCGCACCTCAGGGCGACCGAAATCGAACACATAGGTTCCCCAGTCGAGCTGCTCACCGCGCCGCGGATCAGCGTGCTCATACAGCGGAGTGCCGTCGAACCGGCCCAGCGCCCAGGCATCTTTCGGGAAGTGCGCCGGCACCCAGTCCACAATGACTCCGATGCCGGCACGATGCAGCGCGTCCACCAGGAAGCGGAAGTCGTCGGGCGTGCCGAAACGCGCGGTCGGCGCGTAGTACGAGGTGACCTGATATCCCCACGATCCGCCGAACGGATGCTCCGCGACCGGCAGCAGTTCGACGTGAGTGAACCCTTGCTCCACAACGTAATCCGTCAACTCGGCGGCAAGCTGGCGGTAGCTCAACCCAGGCCGCCACGATCCGAGGTGCACTTCGTAGACGCTCATGGCCTCGAACGCCGGGTTTGCGGTGGCCCGCCGATCCATCCAGTCGCCGTCACTCCAGGTGTAGCGATTGGTGGCGACACGCGACGCGGTGTGCGGCGGGGTCTCGGCGGCGAACGCCATTGGGTCAGCCCGCTCGGTGACCACATCGTCTGCGCCGTGCACACGAAACTTGTACAGCCCGTCGAGCGGAAACCCCGGCCAGAACAGTTCCCACACACCGGATGAGCCCAGTGCCCGCATGGGTGCGCCGATGCCGTCCCAGCCGGTGCTGTCACTGATCAACCCGATTCCCTTGGCGTTGGGCGCCCACACCGCGAACGACACGCCCGTCACCGGCCCGTCCGCAGTGGTGAACGTGCGCGGATGAGCGCCCAGAACCTCCCAAAGCTGTTCGTGTCGGCCCTCACCGAACAGGTGCAGGTCGACCTCGCCCAGCGTCGGCAGGAAGCGATACCCGTCGGCCACGATCTGCGGTTCGGCGACGCCGGGATAGTCGATCTGCAGCCGATAGTCGATCAGGTCGGCGAACGGCAGCACCACGGCGAACAATCCGTTGCCCAGGTGTTGCATCGGGACCCGGTCACCGCCCACCACAACCGCCACCGCGCTCGCGCCCGGGCGCAAGGCCCGGATCACGGTGTGTTGGCCGTTGTCGTGGGCGCCCAGGATCGAGTGCGGGTCGTAGTGCACGCCGGACATCAGCCGATCGAGATCCTCGCGGTTCACCTCGAGCCCGCCGGGCTGGTTTTTGATTCGGGTCATCGGGTCTTCACCTCCGATGCAGCAGGTCGGTTCGCGCCTGGGCACTCATCACCGGCATATTGATGATGTGGGCGACCGCTCGGCTCGGATCGAGTCGCACATAATTGTCTTGCCCCCATTGGTATTCCTCCCCGGTGATTTCGTCACGCACCCAGAACCGCTCGTAGGGCGCCATGCCCAGCGTCGTCAGGTCGAGCGACAACGTCGCTTCCTCGGCACCGAATGCGTTCAAGGTCACCACCACCAGCACCGTGTCACCGCTGGCCGGGTCGAATTTGCTGTAGGCCAGCAGCGCGTCGTTGTCGACGTGATGGAAATGCAGGGTGCGCAGTTGCTGCAGGGCAGGGTGCCGCCGGCGAATGGCGTTGAGCGCAGCGATGAACGGCTCCAGCGATCTGCCCTCGCGGCGCGCGGCGGCGTAATCGCGGGGACGCAGCTCGTATTTCTCCGAATGAAGGTATTCTTCGCTTCCCTCGTGCAGCGCCTCGTGCTCGAACAATTCATAGCCGGAATACACGCCCCAGGAGGGGCCCATCGTCGCGGCCAGCACCGCGCGGATGGCGAACATACCGGGGCCGTGATGTTGCAGACTGGCGTGCAGGATGTCCGGTGTGTTGACGAACAGATTGGGGCGGCGAAAATCCGCGAATTCGGCTATCTCTTCGCCGAATTCGACGAGTTCGGCCTTGGAAGTTCGCCAGGTGAAGTAGGTGTAGGACTGGGTGAAACCGAGCTTGGCCAGGCCGTACTGTCGTGCCGGCGGGGTGAACGCCTCCGAGAGGAACAGCACATCGGGTTCGGCGGCCTTCACTTTCGTGATCAACCATGCCCAGAACCCGGGTGGCTTGGTATGCGGGTTGTCGACCCGGAATACTTTGACCCCGTGTGAGATCCAGAACTGCACCACGCGGTGGACCTCGGCATACAGGCCGGCGGGATCATTGTCGAAATTCAATGGGTAGATATCCTGGTATTTCTTCGGCGGATTCTCCGCGTAGGCGATCGTCCCGTCCGGCAACTCGGTGAACCACTGACGGTGTTGGCGCACCCACGGGTGATCAGGAGCGCACTGCAACGCCAGATCCAAGGCGACCTCCAGACCGAGTTCGCGTGCCCTGGCAACGAATTGGTCGAAATCATCGACTGCTCCCAAGTCGGGGTGCACCGCATCGTGGCCGCCCTCGTCGCTGCCGATCGCCCATGGTGACCCGACATCGCCGGGTTCGGCCACCGCGCTGTTGTTGCGACCCTTTCGGTGCACCTTTCCGATCGGGTGGATCGGCGGGAGATAGACCACGTCGAATCCCATCTCGGCGATCCGCGGTAGCGCCGACGCGGCGGTGGCCAGCGTGCCGTGCACCGGAGCGCCCGCTGAGTCCCATCCGCCGGTGGAGCGCGGAAACATCTCGTACCAGGAGCTGAAGCGGGCCAGTGGCCGATCCACCCAGACCCGATACTGCTGTCCGCGGGTGAGCAGGTCGCGCAGCGGGTAGCAGGTGAGCAGCTGGGAGATCTCGTCGGACAATGCCGGCGCCGAGCGAACGATCGGGTCGCCGGGATGGCGCAATGCCGCAGCCGCTGCCACGACGGGTTCACGCCGGCTGCGGGGCATCGCCGCGGCGGCACGCTCCAGCAGGTCGGCACCGATCAACAGATCGTTGGATAGTTCGGCCTCGTCCTGGCCGGCGTCCAGCTTGGCGACCACCGCGTCACGCCAGGTGCGGATCGAATCGGTCCACCCGTCGACCCGGAAAGCCCACATCCCGGTCTGGTCGGGAACGAATTCACCGTGGAAGACGTACGGCTCGCCGCCCTCCCGCATTGGAAGCAGCGCCGGCTTTGTTCGAGGCGCTGGAACAGCCGTTTCCTGCTCGTCGAGACGCGTCTGCGACCCCGGTGGAGACTCGCAGCCGAGGTAGCGCACGACCAAGGTCGCCGCGACCACTTCGTGTCCGTCACGCCACACCGCGGCGCGGACCGGCACGGTCTCCCCGACCACTGCCTTGGCGGGTTGCCGGCCGCAGGACACAACCGGCGTAACGCCATCGACTTCGATTCGGCCCGGCACACAGCACTCCATTCGTCGGCGGCGATTCCGACAGTGGGTACCCCCGGCGACGGAAAGCTACGCTCGGCGACGACCGGCGCGACAGCGGCGAGCTAGCCGCGCGGCAGGCCCAGCAGCCGCTCAGCGGCCAGTGTCAACAGGATCTGCTCGGTGCCTCCGGCGATGGACAGGCACCGGGTGTTGAGGAAGTCGTGCACTTCGCGGCCGGCCACCGCGCCGCCCCCCTCGGCCACATCCATCCGGAACTCGGCCAGCTCCTGGCGGTAGCGCACCCCGATGAGCTTGCGCACCGAGGACTCCGAGCCCGGGTCTTGGCCGCCCACCGCGAGCTGGGCGATGCGTTGATCCAGCAGCGAACCCGCCTGCGCGGCGATGATCAGCCGGGCCAGACGCTCGGCGGTGGCGGTGTCGGGTTCGGAATCCGCCAGGGTTTTCAGCAGCTCCTCCATCGGGTTGCCCAGCGCGGTGCCGCCGGCGATCGCGACGCGCTCGTTGGCCAAGGTGGTGCGGGCCAGGCGCCAGCCGTCGTTGACGCCGCCGACCACCTGCTCGTCGGGAACGAAGACGTCATCGAGGAAGACCTCGTTGAACAGGGCCTCACCGGTGATCTCCCGCAGCGGCCGGATGTCGATGCCCTCAGCGGCCATGTCGACCAGGAAGTAGGTGATGCCCTTGTGTTTCGGAGCTTCGGCATCGGTTCTGGCCAGGCAGACGCCCCACTGCGAGTCGTGGGCTCGCGACGTCCACACCTTCTGACCGGTCAGCCGCCAGCCGCCGTCGACCTTCACCGCCTTGGTGCGTAGCGCCGCCAGGTCCGAGCCGGCGCCGGGCTCGGAGAACAGCTGACACCAGAACACCTCGCCGGTCAGCGTGGCCGGGATGAAGCGCTCGATCTGCTCGGGCGTGCCGTGCTCGAGAATGGTCGGGGCTGCCCACCAGCCGACCACCAGGTCCGGACGCCCGACGCCGGCGGCGGCCAGTTCCTGGTCGATCACCAGCTGCTCGGCGGGGCCGGCCGCGCGTCCGTAGGGAACCGGCCAGTGCGGCGCCAGCAGCCCGGATTCGGCCAGCGCCACTTGGTGCTGGTCGGCGGGCAGCGCTGCGATGCGCGCCACCTCCGCGGCGATCTCGGGCCGGACGTCGGTGGCCTCACCGAGGTCGACCTCCAACCGGCGCCGCAGGCCGTCGCGGGTCAGTGCGGCGGTGCGGCGCAGCCACCGTTGGGGTCCGCCCAGCGCCTGCCCGATGCCGTAGGCCCGGCGCAGGTACAGGTGTGCGTCGTGCTCCCAGGTGATGCCGATTCCGCCGAGTACCTGGATGCAGTCCTTGGCGTTGGCCTTGGCGGCGTCGATGCAGATCGCGGCGGCGACTGCGGCCGCGATCGCGAACTGCTGGTCATCGGAATCGGCAGCGGCGCGGGCCACGTCGCTGGCCGCCACCGCGGCCTGATCGGCCCGGCACAGCATCTCCGCGCACAGGTGCTTGATGGCCTGGAAGCTGCCGATCGGCTTACCGAACTGTTCACGCACCTTGGCGTATTCGACCGCGGTGTCCAGCGCCCAGCGGGCGACCCCGGCGGCCTCGGCGGCCAGCACCGTGACCACCAGGTTCTCCACCCGGTGACCGGCCTCCAGGACCACTGCCGGCGCTGCCGTCAACGTCACCTTGGCCAGCGGTCGGGAGAAGTCGGTGGCGGCCAGGGGCTCGACATTCACCCCGTTCGCGCCGGCGTCCACCAGGATCCAGTCCTGGCCGGCCGGCAACAGCAGCAGTCCGTCGGCGGTGGCGCCGAGCACCCGCTCAGCGGTGCCGGAGGCCTGCCCTGCTGCGGCGTCGAAGCTCACCGCCGCCGCGGACGGGTCGGTGACCACGCCGGCAGTCCGCTCGCCGGCTGCCAGGGCTTCAACCGAAGCCGGATCGGTGACCACCAGGGTGGCCAGCGCGGTGGTCGCAACCGGCCCGGGAACCAGGGCCCTGGCGGCCTCATCGACCATCGCGCAGAGGTCTTCGAGGCGCCCACCGGCCCCGCCGGACTCCTCGGGCACCGCCACACCGAACAGGCCCAGGTCGGCCAGCCGCGCGAAAACAGCTCGCCAGGAATCGGTTTCACCCAATTCCGCCGCGCGAATCGCTTCGGCGGTGCCCGCGGCGGCGGCCCAGTCGCGGACCAGCTCGCGGGCTGCGAGCTGTTCGTCGTTGATGGTCACGGACACGCTGGGCTCCTCCGGGTCGAGACGGGCTTGAGAGAGGCGGGTCACGAACACCCCCACCAACCACTAGAACGTGTTCTAATAGTGCCAGCGTCCGAGCGTCAAGTCGAACCGTAATGGCTGGACACGTTGGGTCCGGCCGATGCCGGGAAGCACAAAACTCAACTACGCGATGCGTATCGTTATGGGCCAGGAGACCGACGGAGGGAGCCGCGCAGCACATGTCGTCAGCTGAGGGCACCGCAGGCCGCGGATCGGCAAGCCAACCGCGCGAGGTGGTCAACGTCGCTGTGCTGACCGAATCCGACCTGGGCTCCGAGGCGCAGCGCGAACGCCGCAAGCGCATCCTGGACGCGACGCTGGCGATCGCCTCCAAGGGCGGCTACGACGCGGTGCAGATGCGCGCCGTCGCCGACCGCGCGGACGTGGCTGTCGGCACCTTGTACCGCTACTTCCCGTCGAAGGTTCACCTGCTGGTCTCGGCGATGGGCCGAGAGATCGCGCGGGTGGACACCAAGACGGACCCGGCAACGTTCGCCGCAACCACCCGCCACCAGCGACTGAACCTGGTGGTCAACAAACTCAACCGCGCCATGCAGCGCAACCCACTGCTCACCGAGGCGATGACGCGGGCGTATGTCTTCGCCGACGCCTCGGCGGCCGGCGAAGTCGACCACGTCCAGAAATTGATCGACTCGATGTTCGCCGGGGCCATGAGCGACGGCGAGCCGACCGAGGAGCAGTACCACATCTCCCGGGTGATCTCGGATGTGTGGCTGTCCAACCTGCTGGCCTGGCTGACCCGCCGGGCGTCGGCCACCGATTTCAGCACCCGACTGGACCTGGCGGTCCGGTTGCTGATCGGCGACGACGACAGCCCCAAGGTCTAGGACCGTCACGCCGGCCTGCGGCGTGGGCGCCACCGTCCCCCGTTAGCCTGAGCGGATGCGCCTCAAGCTCGGCCGCCCCGACATCGGCCGGTACGCCGACCGGTTCGACGTCACACCCGCGCCGCCGGGCGCACCGCTGTCGGTGACGTGGCTCGGCGTGACCAGCATGCTGATCGACGACGGGTCGTCGGCGCTGATGACCGACGGCTATTTCTCTCGTCCCCGTCTGGCTCGGGTGGCGCTGGGCAAGGTTTCGCCGTCGGCCGCTCGCATCGACGCCTGCCTGGCCCGGGCCGGCGTGCAGAAGCTGGCGGCGGTGATCCCGCTGCACTCACACATCGATCACGCGCTGGACTCCGCGGTGGTGGCCGAACGTACCGGTGCGACGCTGGTGGGTGGCGAGTCGACGGCCAATGTCGGCCGGGGTCAGGGACTTTCGGCCGATCGCCTGATCGTCGCGACGCCCGGCGCTCCTCTTGCGTTGGGCGCCTACGACGTCACCCTGCTCGAGTCCCGACACTGCCCCCCGGACCGCTTCCCCGGCGTGATCAGCGCCGCGGTGGTTCCACCGGTGCGGGCATCTGCCTACAAGTGCGGTGAGGCCTGGTCGGCGTTGGTGGCCCACCGCCCCTCGGGGCGCAATCTGCTGATCCTGGGCAGCGCCGGCTTCATCCCGGGTGCCTTGGCCGGCCGCAGCGCCGAGGTGGTCTACCTGGGCATCGGCCAGCTCGGCGTTCAACCCCGGCAATACCTGGTCGACTACTGGAATGAGACGGTCCGCACCGTCGGCGCTTCGACGGTGGTGTTGACCCACTGGGACGACTTCTTCCTGCCCTTGTCAAAGCCGCTGCGCGCCTTGCCCTACGCCGGCGACGACCTCAACGTCACGATGCGGGTTCTGTCCGAGTTGGCCGAGTCCGACGGGGTCGGACTTCACCTGCCCACGGTGTGGCGTCGTGAGGATCCGTGGGCCTGAATCTGGCACTGGCGCTGCTGCTGCTTGCCGTGGTGCTGGGGTTCGCGGTGGCCCGCCCGCGGGGCTGGCCGGAGATGTTCGCTGCGGTGCCGGCCGCGGCCGTTCTTGTTGCCACCGGCGCGATCTCGATGCACGACGCAGTCACCGAAGCCGCTACTCTGCTGCACGTCGTCGCGTTCCTGGGCGCGGTGCTGGTCCTGGCGCAGCTCTGTGACGACGAGGGCCTGTTCGAGGCGGCCGGTGCGGCGATGGCACGGGCCGACGTCGGTCCGCCGCATCATCTGCTGCGCCGCGTGTTCGTCATCGCCGCCGGTCTGACCGCGGTGCTGAGCCTGGATGCGACGGTGGTGCTGCTGACCCCGGTGGTGCTGATGATGGCCCGCCGCCGCCACGCCCCGATGCGACCACACGCGTATGCGACAGCGCATCTGGCCAACACGGCGTCACTGCTGCTGCCGGTGTCGAACCTGACCAATCTGTTGGCGTTCAACCAGGCCGGCCTGTCGTTCGTCAGGTTCACCGCGCTGATGGCCGCGCCGTGGCTGGCCACCACCGCGGTCGTCTACCTGATCTTCCGCTGGTTCTTTCGGGCCGATCTGCGGGCCACGCCGGTGCACCAGCACGCCGGGCCACCGCCGCCGATCCCGGTGTTCGTGCTGGTGGTGCTGGGGCTGACGCTGGCCGGCTTCGTGGTCGCCGAGACGTTCGGGTTGCCGGCAGCGTGGGCCGCGGTCGCTGGTGCGGCCGTGTTGGCCACCCGTGGACTGGCGCAGCGGCGCAGCACCCCCGCCGGCATTCTGCGGGCCGCCAACCCCGGCTTCCTGGTGTTCGTGCTGGCCCTCGGCGTGGTGGTGCGGGCCGTCGTCGACAACGGCCTGGGCGCCCAGATGTCCGCGGTGCTGCCGGCGGGATCTGGCCTGGCGGCGCTGCTGGGCATCGCGGCGGTCGCCGCGGTGTTGGCCAACGTTGTCAATAACCTGCCCGCCACGCTGTTGCTGGTGCCATTGGTGGCATCGAGTGGCCCGCTCGCGGTGCTGGCGGTGTTGATCGGAGTCAACATCGGCCCCAACCTCAGCTATACCGGCTCGCTGTCAAACCTGCTGTGGCGCCGGGTGTTGCGCCGCTACGACGTCGCGGCCGGAGTCGGCGAATACACCCGTCTGGGGCTGTGCACGGTGCCGGCCACGCTGCTGGTGGCCGTACTGGCACTGTGGGCCAGCGCGCAACTGCTGGGGGTCTAGCGGTGCGGGCTGCTAGCCCGCCGGGTAAGCCCGTGGCAGCGACATGCCGAGGTCGGCCATGACGGCACGCAGCCGGCTCGGATAGTCGGTGATGAGCCCGTCGACGCCGGCGGCAATCTGTTGCCGCATGGCATCGGCATCATTGACCGTCCACGGGATCACCCGCAGCCCAGCCGCATGTGCGCGTTGAACGAACGCTCGATCGACCATCGAGTAGTCCGGGGACACGATGTCGGCGCCGACCGCCACCGCCCCGGGGATCGGGTCAGGCCCCTGCTCGGCGAGCACGACCAACGGGATGCCCGGTTCGGCGGCGCGCACCAACGGCAGGGTGCGCCAGTCGAAACTCTGGATCTCGACGGCGTCGAGCTGGCCGGCGGCCCGCACCGCCGCCAGAATCACGTCGACGAGCTGCCGCTGGTTCTCGCCGTCGACCTTGGTCTCGATGTTGTAGCGGACGCCCGTGTGACCTGCGAGCGCGAAGACCTCCGGCAAGGTGGCGATGACGTTGCCCGGCACCACTTCCGCATCCGGAAATTCCGGCAACAGGTGTCCGCAGTCCAGGGTTCGGATCTGGGCGAGGCTGAGATCGGCTACCCGCTTGCCCACATACGGGAAATCGGGATCGCCGGCGAACGCCGGTGCGGTGTCGGCGCACTTCGCCGGCTCGATCACCGGGTCGTGCCACACCAGCGGCTGCGCGTCGCGGGTCAGCACGATGTCCAACTCCAGGGTGCTGACGCCTAACGCGAGCGATTTCGCGAAGGCACGCAGCGATTCCTCGGTGGTCTCGCCCCGGCCGCCACGATGCGCCTGCAGATCAAACGTCGACCGCTGCGCGGCCGCCGTTGCCGAAGGGTTCACCACCGCGGCCATCAGCACCGCCGCTATGAGTGCACGGCGAATCACCGCCGCTGACGGGCGATCTCGGCCAGCACCACCCCGGCGGCCACCGATGCGTTGAGCGACTCGGTGGGCCCGGACATCGGAATCGACACGATGGCGTCGCAGTTCTGCCGGACCAGGCGGGACAATCCCTTGCCCTCGGAACCGACGACCAGCACCATCGGGCTGGTGCCGTCCAACTCATCGACCACGGTGTCTCCGCCGGCGTCCAACCCGACGATCTGCAGGCCGCGATCTGCCCATGCCTTCAAGGTTTGGTTCAGGTTGGGCGCCCGCGCGATCGGAACTCGGGCAGCCGCACCGGCACTGGTTCGCCAGGCCACCGCGGTGACCGAGGCCGACCGACGCTGCGGGATCACCACACCGTGTCCGCCGAATGCCGCGACCGACCGCACGATGGCGCCGAGATTGCGCGGATCAGAGATGTTGTCCAGTGCGACCAGCAGCGGCGGCGCGACATCGCGGCGCGCGGCGGCGATCAGGTCGTCGGGATGCGCGTAGTTGTAGGGCGGAACCTGAAGCGCGATGCCCTGATGCAGGCCGTTGGTGGTCATCTTGTCCAGATCGGACCGCGGGACCTCCAGGATGGGCAAGCCGGAATCGGCTGCCCGAGTAACTGATTCGGTCAGCCGCTCATCGGCCTCGGCGCCCAGCGCCACATACAGCGCGGTGGCCGGGATTCCGGCACGCAGGCACTCCAGAACCGGGTTGCGCCCCAGCACGGTCTCGTTCTCGTCGGTGCGCTTGGCGGTCCGGTACGCGCGCTGTTTTGCCGCACGCTTGGCTGCCTTGGCCGCCGGGTGGTATTCCCGCTGGTGCGCGGGCGGGGTGGCGCCGCGGCCTTCGAGCCCGCGGCGGCGCTGGCCACCGGAGCCGACCGTCGGCCCCTTCTTGGTGCCGGGCTTGCGCACCGCACCCTTGCGCTTGGAATTTCCGGCCATCTACTCAGACCCCTCCACCAGCAGTGACCATTGCGGACCATCCCCGGTGTCGGTGACGTCGATGCCGGCGTCCTTGAGTCTGCAGCGGATCTCATCGGCCAATTGCCAATCCCGTTCCGCGCGAGCGGTTTCCCGGCGTTCCAACTCGGCGCGCACTAAGACGTCGACAGCAGCCAGCGCCGCCGAGGTCTCATCGCGCGATTCCCAGCGCTCGTTGAGCGGGTCGCAGCCGAGCACGTCCATCATCGCCCGGATCGCACCGGCTGCGGCCAGCGCGCCCTCGTGGTCGCCGGAGTCCAGCGCCCGGTTGCCCTCCGCGCGCGTCCGGTGTACCTCGGCCAGGGCGATCGGCACCGACAGGTCGTCGTCGAGGGCTGCGGCGAAACGGTCCGTCCAGGTGGTGGGAACCACCGCGCCCGCCCGGCTGCGCACCCGGTGCAGGAAGTCCTCGATGCCGACGTAGGCGTTGACGGCGTCGCGCAGCGCGGTTTCGGAGAACTCGAGCATCGACCGGTAGTGCGCACTGCCCAGGTAGTAGCGCAGCTCGGCCGGCCGGACTCGTTGCAGCACCGCCGACATCGACAGCACGTTGCCCAGTGACTTGCTCATCTTCTCGCCACCGAGGGTGACCCAGCCGTTGTGCAGCCAGTAGTTCGCGAATCCGTCTCCGGCGGCGCGACTCTGAGCGATCTCGTTCTCATGGTGCGGGAAGACCAGATCCATCCCGCCGCAGTGGATGTCGAATTCGGCACCGAGGTAGGCACGGGCCATCGCCGAACACTCCAGGTGCCAGCCCGGACGGCCCGGGCCCCACGGCGTGGGCCAACTGGGCTCACCGGGCTTGGCGCCCTTCCACAGCGTGAAGTCGCGCGGGTCGCGTTTACCGGTGGCGACTCCCTCACCCTGGTGCACGTCGTCGATGCGGTGACCGGACAGCTGGCCGTAGTCGGGGTAGCTGAGTACGTCGAAGTAGACGTCGCCGCCGCCGGCATAGGCGTGGCCGCGCTCGATCAGCCGCTCGATCAGCTCGACCATCTGCGTGATGTGCCCGGTGGCGCGCGGTTCGGCCGACGGCGGCAGCACACCCAGCGCCTCATAGGCGGCGGTGAACTCCCGCTCGTGGGTGGCGGCCCACTCCCACCACGGTCGGCCCGCCGCCGCGGCCTTGGTCAGGATCTTGTCGTCGATGTCGGTCACGTTGCGCACGAAGGCGACGTCGTAGCCGCGGGCGGTGAGCCACCGGCGCAATACATCGAAGGCCACGCCGCTGCGGACATGGCCGATATGCGGTGCCGCCTGGACGGTGGCGCCGCAGAGATAGATGGACACATGACCGGGCCGCAGCGGGGCAAATTCACGCACGGCGCCGGTTGCCGTGTCGTGCAGCCGCAGGCTGGGGCGATCGGTCACGACGGGCCAGCTTACCGGGCGCTGGGTTCGCGATCGGCCACGCGCCGCTAGCAGGGGCTTCCCAGGCTGGGGTACCGATGCCCGCATCGGTGGACAGGTGGTGTGACGTGGCATATATTGCGGCAGTGAGTAAACGTCTGGTGGCAGTCTCGGGAGCACTCTTGGCTGCGGTCGCATTTGCAGGTAGCGCGACGGCATACGCCGATGAGCCGAACAACAACCAGCCCCAGCCTCAGCCCGCCGAGTTGGTGTCTGCGCCGGTCCAGCCCGCGCCGGCCCAGCCGGAGATCGCGCCGGCCGCCGAAGAGCTCGCGCCGGGCCAGCAGGAGATGCTGCAGGACGCCCAGGCCGAACAGCAGCGCCAGCAGGCCGAGCAGCAGGCCGACCAGATGGGTCAGTCCGCCACCACCGCCGGCGCCAGCACCGCCAGCATGGCTGCGATGGGTCCCCAGATCGGTATGTCCATGGCCATGATGGCGCCGATGGTGGCCATGATGGTGCCTTCGCTGGCCGCCCCCCTGCTGACCACCGGACTGACCGGTCTCGCCAACTCCGGCGCGAACAACGGTGCGAACGCGCTTGCCGACGCCGGTTCGGCCGCGGCGACCGACGCCTTGAACTTGGGAGCCCCGGAAATCGGCTCAGCCGCGGCGACCGACCTCTTCAGTGCTCCCTCCGCCGCGGATCTGCCTTTTGACCTGGGCAATATCGACTTCTTGTCCACCGTGGATCCCGACTTGGTGCTGGGGCCGACCGGGGACGCCATCGGTAACGCCCTAGTCGACGCCGCTGGCGACACCGCGATCACCACTTCCGGTGCGCTGCTCGACACCCTGCCTGAGCTTGGCGCCGACATGGGCGCCGAAGCCGCCAACGCCGGCGCGGACGCCGGCGTTCAGATTGGTACGGCGGTGGCCACCGAGGTTCCGTGTGGCATCATCGGCGCGATCTTCGGCTTCGGCTGCTAAAGCCACCGAGCTGACTACTTAGGCACCACCAACGCGGTAGCCACCGCGGCCAGTCCCTCACCTCGTCCGGTGAGCCCCAGGCCGTCGGTGGTGGTCGCCGACACCGAAACCGGTGCGCCCAGCAATTCCGACAGCAGCTGCTGCGCTTCGGCACGGCGCGGCCCCACCTTCGGCCGGTTGCCGATGACCTGCACCGCGGCGTTCCCGATCACGAACCCGCTCTCGGTGAGCAGCTCGCGCACGTGGCCGAGCATCACAGCACCGGTTACGTGGGCCCAGCGCGGCTCGTCGACGCCGAACACCGCCCCGAGGTCCCCCAACCCTGCCGCCGACAGCAGCGCGTCACACAGGGCGTGTGCGGCCACATCGCCGTCGGAGTGCCCGGCGCAGCCGTCGGCGTCGGGAAACAGCAGCCCCAACAGCCAGCACGGTCGGCCCGGCTCGATCGGGTGCACGTCAGTGCCCAAGCCGACCCGCGGCAGCGCACTCACCGATTGACCACCGCCTCGGCCAGTACCGCGTCCAACGCGGTGGTGATCTTGAAGGCCAACGGATCGCCTTCGACCGTCTGCACTTGGCCGCCGACGTTCTCGACCATCGCGGCGTCGTCGGTGAACTGCGTGCCCGCACCGGCTTGCTGGTAGGCCCGCAGAAGCAGGTCGGCGGCGAAACCCTGTGGGGTCTGCACGGCCCGCAGGCCGGCCCGCTCGGGCGTGCCCAGGACCGTTCCGTTCGCGTCGACCGCCTTGATGGTGTCGGCGACCGGCAATGCCGGAACGACAGCGCGGTACCCGGCATGCAGCGCCTCGACCACTCGGACCACCAGTCCGGGCGGAGTCAACGGACGTGCGGCATCGTGGACCAGCACGAAATCGGGCTCTCCGGTGGCGGCCAGCGCCAGCCGAACGGAATCGACGCGGTCGGCACCGCCGGCGACCACGGTCACGGTGCCACCGAGGATCAGCTTGGCCTCGTCAGTGCGATCCGGCGGCACGGCGACCACGACCTGGTCGATCACCCCGGACTCGCGCAGGCCTGCCACGGCGCGCTCAACCAGCGTCACGCCGCCCAGCAGGAAGAATGCCTTCGGTATTCCCGCACCCAGCCGCCGACCCGAACCGGCGGCCGGCACCACGGCTACTGTGCTTGGCACCGGACCCCCGGTCGCTCAGAACGACGCGGTAAGGACACTGCGGTTCAGGACGCTGCGGCCAGCACCTCGTCGAGGATGGTCTCCGCCTTGGCGTCATCGGTGTTCTCGGCCAGGGCCAGCTCACCGACCAGGATCTGGCGTGCCTTGGCCAGCATCCGCTTCTCACCGGCGGACAGGCCACGCTCCTGGTCACGCCGCCACAGGTCACGAACAACCTCGGCTACCTTGTGCACATCGCCGGAGGCGAGCTTCTCCAGGTTGGCCTTGTACCGCCGCGACCAGTTGGTCGGCTCTTCGGTGTGCGGGGCCCGCAACACCTGGAAGACCTTGTCCAGACCTTCCTGGCCGACAACGTCACGCACACCGACATATTCGGCATTTTCAGCGGGAACTCGAACAGTGAGATCGCCCTGCGCCACTTTGAGGACCAGATAGTCCTTTTGCTCGCCTTTGATGGCCCGGGTTTCAATCGCCTCGATCAACGCTGCACCGTGGTGTGGATATACGACGGTGTCTCCGACCTTAAAGATCATCTGATTTGAGCCCCTTTCGCTACCCCATACTAACACGGCGCCCCAACACCCGACCACCAACGGTGCAGGTCAGGGGCACTGCGGCCCCGGGAGGGGGGTTGACATCACGGCGGAAGCGTGCTGGGTCGAACCTGATCGGAGCCTGATCAGGGCTGGTCGACGGGGGTCGTGGGCGACCGGTAACCCTGCGCTACCGCCGGCAGATGGTTGCTACTACAGTGCATAGTCACAAGTCGCGACAGCCGAGCAGGAGACCACACGTGAACTCGTTCAACAGGGCCTTCAACAAGGCTGCGATCGCGCTGATCGCGGCAGCGGCGCTGGCCGGTTGCGGTACCGGTCAGATCTCTCAGACCGCTGACCAGGCGTCCGCGGTCAATGGCGCCTCAGCCGACGTCGGCGATCTGGCTCTGCGCGACGTACGCATCCAGGCGACCCAGACCGGCGACGCGTTGGAGCCTGGCCAGACCGTCGACCTGGTGTTCGTGGTCAGCAACCAGTCGCCCGACTCCAATGACGAGCTGAGCGACATCAGGACCTCGATCGGCAAGGTGTCACCGACCGGCAGCAAGACCGTGCCCGTCGGCGGCGTCCTGGTGGTCAGCGCCCCGGCCGGCCCCGACCTGCCGACGGCACCCGCCGCCAAGGCGCTGCCCGAGGTGGCTAACGCCAACACCGCCACTGCGACGGTGACCCTGGACAAGGCGATCCGCAACGGGCTCACCTACGACTTCACCTTCGACTTCAAGAAGGCCGGTGAGGTGCGCGTGGACGTGCCGATCTCGGCCGGCCCGCTGTCGCACCACTGACGCAACCCTCGCGGCAGGCACTGTCGGACCCAGGCGATACGGTCGCCGAGTGGCCAAGGCACGTTCGCTCTTTCGCTGTTCGGAATGCGGCAACACCACCGCCAAGTGGCTGGGCCGCTGTCCGGAGTGCGGCAGCTGGGGCGGCATCGACCCGGTAGGCGAAGCGGCAGCACCGGCAGGTGGGCTACGGCCGGCGACACCGGCCCGGCCGGCGGTGCCGATCAGCTCCATCGAGGCCGGTCGCGCACGACCGGCGCCGACCGGCGTCACCGAACTCGACCGGGTGTTGGGCGGCGGGGTGGTCCCCGGCTCGGTCACCCTCTTGGCCGGCGATCCCGGGGTCGGCAAATCGACACTGCTGCTTGAGGTTGTTCACCGCTGGGCGCTGGCCGGGCGCCGGGCGCTGTACGTCTCCGGGGAGGAGTCCGCGGGGCAGATCCGGCTGCGCGCCGAGCGCACCGGATGCACCCACGACGAGATCTACCTGGCCTCCGAATCTGACCTGCAGACGGTGCTGGGCCACATCGAGGCGGTACGGCCCACCCTGGTGGTGGTCGATTCGGTGCAGACTGTGGCTGCCGCTGACACCGACGGCGTGGCGGGCGGGGTCACCCAGGTGCGGGCCGTGACGGCCGCGCTGACCGCGGCCGCCAAGAGCGCCGATGTGGCGCTGGTCCTGGTCGGGCACGTGACCAAGGACGGCGCGATCGCGGGCCCACGTTCACTGGAGCACCTCGTCGACGTGGTGCTGCACTTCGAGGGTGACCGCAACTCGGTGCTGCGGATGGTGCGGGCGGTCAAGAATCGTTTCGGCGCTACCGACGAGGTGGGCTGTTTCCTGCTCCGTGATGACGGCATCGAGGGAATCGCCGACCCGTCCGGGCTGTTCCTGGAGCAGCGCAGCGAGCCGGTGCCCGGCACCGCGATCACCGTCGCACTGGACGGCAAGCGCCCGCTGATCGGCGAAGTGCAGGCGCTGCTGGCCAAACCGGCGGGCGGCTCGCCGCGCCGGGCAGTCAGCGGCATCGACCACGCCCGGGCCGCGATGATCACCGCCGTGCTGGACAAACACGCCGAGCTTCCGATCGCGGCCGGCGACATCTACCTGTCCACGGTGGGCGGTATGCGTTTGACTGATCCGTCTACGGATCTGGCTGTCGCCATCGCGCTGGCATCGGCCTATGCGGATCTGCCGCTGCCGGCGACCACCGTGGTGCTGGGCGAAGTAGGCCTCGCAGGTGACCTGCGCCCGGTCAGCGGGATGGACCGGCGGCTCGCCGAGGCGGCCCGGCTCGGATTCACCACCGCGTTGACTCCCCCGGGTGCTCCGGCAACCGTGGGTGGCCTGCGTACGGTGCCGGCCGCCAACATCGTTGCCGCGCTGCACCACCTGGTCCAGATCGCCGACCGGCGCGGCGGTCATGTGGCACCGCCGCAGCTACTGGACCGGGCCTGACGGCGGTCTAGTTACCCGGCGGCGGCGCGTCCGGCGGGGGCACGTCCTGCCCCGGCGGCGGGACGTCCTGCGAGGGCTCGATAAGCATGAACGGAACCGTCGCGGATCTCAGGTTGCCGAGTTGGACGACGAGGTTGTAGGTCCCCGGTCCGATCGGTTGCCGCGGCAACGGGCACTGCGGTGCCGAGCCCATTCCGGTCCAGGTCACCGTGGTGGTGACCTGCTCGCCGGGGTCGAAGGTCTTCACCAGGGTCTCGTTGGACGGCGCGCAGTCCAGGTTCGACCACAGCCGCTGGTTGTCCAGCGAGTAGACGTAGGCAGCCAATACCGCGGCACCCACGTCCCGCTTGCAGGCCACCAAGCCGATGTTGGTGACCACCATGGTGAACTGCGGCTGCTCACCCACCGTGTACTGCGGGCCGGTCAGACCCTTGACCGCCAGGGTCGAGTCGGGACAGTCGTCGCCTTCCTTGAGCACCGGCGGTGGCGTCACCGCGGCGGTCGGGGTCGGCACCTGTGGTGGCGCCTGCTCCGCAGGAGCCACCACAGGCGTCTTGACCTCTTCAGGCGAGGGGTTCTGTGGCTTGGCGTGCTGCGCGGCGGTGGACTTCTTCCCGTCGGCATTGTCGGCACCGGCGTTGCTGCCGTGAACGACGCCGAAAATGATGGCCGACACGACTGCAATCACGATGAGCGCAATGCCCAGCGCGAGGCCACGTCGTCGCCAGTAGATCTGCGAAGGCAGCGGACCCTGCGGTTCCAAATCGAGCACGCATCCACGGTAGGACGACCTCACCGCGAGTTGTTCGACCCGTCCCGGCGTGTCGTAGCCGCGTTGTGACCTTCGGGGACTATTCGGCGCCGTAATCGCCGATATCGCCGAGGTGCTCGCGGGCCTGCACTCGGCCGTCGGCCAGGTGGTAGGTGGCGCCGACGATCGCCAACGTCCCTGCCTTGATCTGGTCGGCGATGACCGTCGAGCGCGCAGCCAATTGCGTCACGGTCTCGTTGACGTGGCGGGTCTCGAACTCGTCGACACTGGTGAGGCCATCGCGGCGGCCCACCAAGATCGACGGCGTCACCCGTTCGACGATGTCACGCAGATAGCCGCCCGGCACCACGCCTTCGTCGAGGGCGGTCAAAGTGGCCTTGACCGCACCGCAGCTGTCGTGGCCCAGGACGACGATCAGCGGTACGTCGAGCACCGCCACACCGAACTCGATCGAGCCCAGCACCGCCGAGTCGATGACGTGGCCGGCGGTGCGGACCACGAACATGTCGCCGAGCCCCTGGTCGAAGATGATCTCGGCGGCCACCCGGCTGTCCCCGCAGCCGAACACCACCGCAGTGGGCTTCTGGCCGCCGGCCAGGGCAGCGCGCCGCGCGACATCCTGGCTGGGATGGCTGGGCTCGCCCGCGACGAAGCGCTCGTTACCCTCCTTGAGTGCTTTCCACGCTGAGATCGGGTTTGAATTGGGCATGCCCGACATTCTGCCTGTGAATCGCTCGCAGAGCGCCCCCAGGATCGAATTTCACCAGCTGTTCAACTGGTTCGCGGCCGCTGAACGTGATCTGCCCTGGCGGGCAGGCGATGTCACGCCGTGGCAGATCCTGGTCAGTGAGTTCATGCTGCAACAGACCCCGGTTTCGCGAGTGCTGCCGATCTGGCCGGACTGGGTAGCACGCTGGCCCACGCCATCGACCACGGCTGCCGCGACTCAGGCCGATGTACTGCGGGCCTGGGGCAAGCTCGGTTACCCCCGCCGCGCCAAACGGCTCCACGAATGCGCCACCGTGATCGCCCGCGACTTCGCCGATACGGTCCCCGACGACGTCGACACCCTGGAGCAGCTACCCGGGATCGGCAACTACACGGCACGCGCCGTCGCCTGCTTCGCCTACCGAAAGCCCGTTCCGGTGGTGGACACCAATGTGCGCCGGGTGGTGGCGCGCGCCGTACACGGTCAGGCTGACGCCGCAGCCCCCTCGACCAAGCGCGACAACGCCGATGTGGCCGCCCTGCTGCCCGAGCCCGACCGGGCCGCCAGGTTTTCCGCGGCGCTGATGGAGTTGGGCGCCATCGTGTGCACCGCGCGATCGCCACGCTGTGACGGCTGCCCGCTGCAACACAGCTGCAGCTGGCGGCTTGCCGGTTCGCCGCCAGGCACCGGCCCCAAAAGGCCGGCTCAACGCTATGCCGGCACCGATCGTCAGGCCCGCGGGCGACTACTGGATGTCTTGCGGGACAACGCCGTTGCGGTGACACGCGCCGACCTTGACCTGGCTTGGCCGGTAGACGCGGTGCAACGCGAACGCGCCCTGACCTCACTGCTGGGCGACGGCCTGGTGGAGCAGCTCGCCGACGGCCGCTTCGCGCTGCCCGGTCAGGACAGGAACGACTCGACGGCTTCGCGGTAGATCTGGGGCGCCTCGTCGTGCACCAGGTGGCCCGCATCGGGGACGTGCAGATAGGTGCTGTCGACCCCGAGACGGTGCATTTCGCGCATCTGCCCCGGCGGGGTCACCGAGTTGCCGGCCTCGATCAACAACGTTTCGCAGCGCACGTTCAGCCACTGCTCCCAGTAGTCGCGAGTGCCCCACTCGGCGGCGATCCGCAACCACCACTCAGGCCGGCCGTGCAGCCGCCACCCGGTCTCGGTGCGGTCGAAGGCTTCCAGGAAGTACCGCCCGGCGATATCACCGAATTCGGCGACCACCTGCTCGGCACTGGGGAACTCGATGGGCAGGGCATGCACCCACGGCTCCCACGGACCGGTGGTGCGGCCCCGGAAGTCCGGCGCCATGTCCTCGACCACCAGCGCGGAGATGAGCTCGGGATGCCGGGCGGCCAGGCACCACGAGTGCAATCCGCCCATCGAATGACCGATCAGCCGCACCGGGCCGGGCAACTGCTCGACGGCGACGGCCAGGTCGGCGACGAAGCGTTCGGTGGAGATCGGATGTGGGTCGGCGACCTCACGACCGCGATGCCAGGGGGCGTCGTAGGTGTAGACGGCACCCAGCCTGGTCAGCCACGGCAGTTGCCGCGGCCAGGTGGTGCCACGGCCCATCAATCCGTGGACCAGCACCAGCGGCGCCCCGTGTCCCCCGCGGTAGGTCAGCAGCTCCGTCGACGCGATCCCCACCCGGGGCACGGTAGCCTAGGCCCATGTCAGTGGTGAAGATCAATGCAATCGAGGTGCCCGCCGACGCCGGGCCCGAACTGGAGAAACGGTTCGCAAATCGCGCGCACGCGGTGGAGAACCAGCCCGGTTTTCTTGGCTTCCAGCTGCTGCGCCCCGTCAAGGGCGACGACCGCTACTTCGTCGTGACGCACTGGGAGTCCGACGAAGCGTTCCAGGCCTGGGCACAGGGACCAGCCGTCGAGGCTCACGCCGGGCAGCGGGCCAAGCCGGTGGCGACCGGAGCATCGTTGCTGGAGTTCGAGGTCGTGCTTGACGTCGCCGGAACCGCCGCACAGGCATAGCCCCGTGTGGCGCCACCTGGCGGCATGGACGACCGCACTGACCCTGGTTCCCCTTGCCGCCGGTGCAGCCGCCGGCTGCGCTCCTTCACCGGCATCTCCCGCCGACGCCGGTTCCGACAGCGGCGTGACGATTTCGACCAAGACTCCGCCGGGCCTGCGCGCTAAGCAGACCATGGACATGCTGAACTCCGATTGGCCGATCGGTCCGATCGGGGTGGCGACCCTGGCCGCACCGGACAAGGTCGAGCAGGTGGTCGCGACCATGGAATCGCTGTGGTGGGACCGGCCGTTTCACCTCGACAGCGTCGACATTCGAGCCGGCGCGGCGACCCTGCACCTGACCACCTCGTACGGTGCCCGCCAAGACATCAGGCTTCGCACCGACGACAACGGCATGGTGGACCTGTTCAAACCGACCACCGAGGCTCCGACCATCGGCTCCTGGCACGACCTCGATGCGGTGCTGAACAAGACCGGCGCACGCTACTCCTACCAGGCGTCGCGGATCGAAGGTGGCCTCTGTGAGCCGATCGCCGGCGCCAACACCACCCAATCCCTGCCGCTGGCATCGATCTTCAAGTTGTATGTGCTGTTGGCGGTGGCCAACGAGGTGACGGCCGGGACGTTGTCGTGGGACGACCCGCTGACCATCACCGCCCGGGCCAAGGCGGTCGGCTCGTCCGGCTTGGAGGAGCTGCCCGACGGCGCCCATGTCTCGGTGCGCAGGGCGGCCGAGAAGATGATCGCCACCAGCGACAACATGGCCACCGATCTGCTCATCGGCCGGGTGGGCACCCGAGCGGTCGAGCGTGCCCTGGCCGCGGCCGGTCACCACGACCCGGCCAGCATGACGCCGTTTCCCACCATGTACGAACTGTTCTCGGTGGGCTGGGGCAAGCCCGATCTGCGCGAGCAGTGGCAGCACGGCTCACCGCAGGAACGGGCAAAGCTGCTGAAGCAAGCCGATTCCCGGCCCTATGAGCCGGACCCGATTCGCGCGCACATCCCGGCGTCCGCCTACGGCGCCGAGTGGTACGGCAGCGCCGAGGACATCTGCCGGGTACATGTCGCCCTGCAGAGCGCTGCGGTGGGCAAGGCAGCACCGGTCCGGGAGATCCTGTCGGCGGTACGTGGCATCGATCTGCCGCGTGCCGACTGGCCCTATATCGGCGCCAAAGCCGGCGGCCTTCCTGGCGATCTGACCTTCAGCTGGTACGCCGTCGACCGAGGCGGTCAGCCGTGGGTGGTCAGCTTCCAGCTCAATTGGCCGCGTGATCACGGCAAGAGCGTCGGCAGCTGGATGCTGCAGGTCGCCAAGCAGGCGTTCGGCCTGCTGCCAACGCAGCACTAGCAGCGGGCAGTCGCGAAAGCCCCCAATTCCTTACGGAAAAGGCGGGCTTTCGCGACTACTCGGCAATTATTCCGCGGTCGGTGCGCCGGCCTTGGCCAGGTCGGCCGACTCCTCAGCCGGCTTCTGGCTGCCGGCGAAGGTGAACACCGCGTTCTCATGCGCACCCTCGCCGTCCCAGTTCTCCACATCGACGGTGACCAGCTGACCAGGACCCAACTCTTCGAACAGGATCTTCTCCGAGAGCTGGTCTTCGATCTCGCGCTGGATGGTGCGCCGCAGCGGGCGCGCCCCCAGCACCGGGTCGAAGCCGCGCTTGGCCAGCAGTGACTTGGCCCTGTCGGTCAGCGCGATGTCCATGTCCTTGGCCTTGAGCTGCTTGGCCACCCGACCGATCATCAGATCGACCATCTCGATGATCTCTTCCTTGCTGAGCTGGTGGAAGACGATGATGTCATCGATGCGGTTCAGGAACTCCGGGCGGAAGTGCTTCTTGAGCTCGTCGTTGACCTTGAGCTTCATCCGCTCGTAATTGTTGTCCCCGCCGCCCTGGGTGAAGCCCAGTCCGACCGCCTTGGAGATGTCGGAGGTGCCCAGGTTGGAGGTGAAGATCAACACGCAGTTCTTGAAGTCCACCGTGCGACCCTGCCCGTCGGTGAGCCGACCGTCCTCGAGAACCTGCAACAGGCTGTTGTAGATCTCGGCGTGGGCCTTCTCGATCTCGTCGAACAGCACCACCGAGAACGGCTTGCGCCGCACCTTCTCGGTCAGCTGACCGCCCTCTTCGTAGCCGACGTAGCCCGGAGGGGCACCGAACAGCCTTGAGGCGGTGAATCGGTCGTGGAACTCGCCCATGTCGATCTGGATGAGCGCGTCGTCGTCGCCGAACAGGAACTCGGCCAGCGCCTTGGACAGCTCGGTCTTACCGACACCGGACGGGCCGGCGAAGATGAACGAGCCCGACGGCCGCTTGGGGTCCTTCAACCCGGCGCGAGTACGCCGGATCGCCCTCGAGACCGCCTTGACGGCGTCCCCCTGGCCGATGATCCGCTTGTGCAGCTCGTCTTCCATGCGCAGCAGGCGAGTGGTCTCGGCCTCGGTGAGCTTGAACACCGGGATACCGGTCCAGTTGCCCAGCACCTCGGCGATCTGCTCATCGTCGACCTCGGCCACCACGTCCAGATCCCCGGAGCGCCACTGCTTTTCCCGCTCAGCGCGCTGCGCGACGAGCTGCTTCTCCCGGTCGCGCAGGCTGGCCGCCTTCTCGAAGTCCTGCGCGTCGATCGCGGACTCCTTCTCGCGGCGTGCGTCGGCGATCTTCTCGTCGAACTCACGCAGGTCCGGCGGCGCGGTCATCCGGCGGATTCGCATCCGGGCGCCGGCCTCGTCGATCAGGTCGATCGCCTTGTCCGGCAGGAACCGGTCGTTGATGTAGCGGTCGGCCAGGGTGGCCGCCGCCACGATCGCCGAGTCGCTGATCGAGACCCGGTGGTGGGCCTCGTAGCGGTCCCGCAGACCCTTGAGGATCTCTATGGTGTGCTCGACGGTGGGTTCACCGACCTGCACCGGCTGGAACCGGCGCTCCAGGGCGGCGTCCTTCTCGATGTACTTGCGGTACTCGTCGAGAGTCGTGGCGCCGATGGTCTGCAGTTCACCGCGAGCCAGCTTCGGCTTGAGGATCGAGGCCGCGTCGATCGCGCCCTCGGCCGCTCCGGCACCCACCAGGGTGTGCAACTCGTCGATGAACAGGATGATGTCGCCGCGAGTGTTGATCTCTTTGAGCACCTTCTTCAGGCGCTCCTCGAAGTCACCGCGGTAACGGCTGCCGGCCACCAGCGACCCCAGATCCAGGGTGTAGAGCTGCTTGTCCTTCAGCGTCTCGGGGACCTCGCCGGCCACGATGGCCTGCGCCAGACCCTCGACCACAGCGGTCTTGCCGACTCCGGGCTCACCGATCAGCACCGGGTTGTTCTTGGTGCGCCGGCTCAACACCTGCATGACCCGCTCGATTTCCTTCTCGCGGCCGATGACGGGGTCGAGCTTGCCCTCCATGGCGGCCGCCGTCAGGTTGCGACCGAACTGGTCGAGCACCAGCGAGGTGGACGGGGAACCGGACTCGCCGCCCCGTCCGCCGGTACCGGCCTCCGCGGTCTCCTTGCCCTGGTAGCCACTCAGCAGCTGAATCACCTGCTGGCGAACCCGGGTCAGGTCAGCACCCAGCTTCACCAGAACCTGGGCGGCGACGCCCTCACCCTCGCGGATCAGGCCGAGCAGAATGTGCTCGGTGCCGATGTAGTTGTGGCCGAGCTGCAGCGCCTCACGCAGGCTCAGCTCGAGCACCTTCTTGGCACGCGGGGTGAACGGGATGTGCCCGGACGGCGCCTGCTGGCCCTGGCCGATGATCTCCTCGACCTGGCTGCGCACCCCTTCCAAAGAGATGCCCAGGGACTCCAGCGACTTGGCGGCTACACCTTCGCCCTCGTGGATCAGGCCCAGCAGGATGTGCTCGGTCCCGATGTAGTTGTGGTTGAGCATCCGGGCCTCTTCTTGAGCCAGGACGACGACCCTGCGGGCGCGGTCGGTAAATCTCTCGAACATCGGTGGCTACCTGCTCTCCCTCGCGATCGGCACTTGATCGGCCTCGGCTCGGCCGGCGTGCCTGCTGTCCACTCTAGTGGGCGGCGCAGCGCGCTGTGACCTGCCTTGCAGTGCGTACTGAATCGACCATCCGATGGCCCGTCCCGAAAGACCTGGCACCGGATGCAAGGGACCAACGTCTGGACCCACCGAATGTGTTCCGACGGGCGCCGGGTTCGCCAGCAGCGAAACCTAACTGGTTCCAGCAGGCCTAGGTGGCGGCGTGAAACGCGTCGATGATGTCGGCCGGGATGCGCCCGCGGGTGGACACATTGTGCCCGTTACGGCGGGCCCATTCGCGGATGGCGGCGCTCTGTTCGCGGTCGATGGTGCCACGGCGACCGCCACCGGAGCGGCCACGCCGGCGCCCTCCGACCCGACGACCCGCGTCAGCCCACTTCTTCAGTTCGGCACGAAGTTTTGTAGCATTCTTGCTCGAAAGGTCGATCTCGTAGGTCACCCCGTCCAGGCCGAATTCGACCGTTTCGTCGGCGGCACCCTCACCATCGAAATCATCGATCAAGGTGACGGTCACTTTTTTCGCCATTGGTACCCCTTGGTTAGCTTTCGTGCGCGCAATCGGTGCGCCAGCCGTATTCGACCTCGTCGACTAATCTGCCATAAAAATACGCCTGCTTCAACACAACAGGCTACGGCGCAGTTCAGTTGCCTTGACGGCGAACAATCGGAAACAAAACGGTGTCTCTAATTGATAGACCCGTCAAAACCATCAACAGGCGGTCGATACCCATTCCGGTGCCGGTGCAGGGCGGCATCGCATGTTCCATCGCCGCCAGGAAGTCCTCGTCGAGCGCCATCGCCTCGTCATCACCCGCGGCTGCCGCACGGGCCTGTTCGGCGAAGCGGTCGCGCTGCACCACCGGGTCGATGAGCTCGGAATATCCGGTAGCGAGTTCGACGCCGCGCATATAGAGATCCCACTTCTCGGTGACACCGTCGATGCTGCGGTGCTGGCGGGTCAGCGGCGTCGTCTCGACCGGGAAATCCCGAACAAATGTCGGGGCGTTCAGATCCTGACCGACAGCATGTTCCCAGAGTTCTTCGACGAGTTTGCCGTGACCGTAACCGCGGTCTTTGGGAATCTCCACGCCGAGTCGATCCGCGATAGCCCACAGGTCGGCCACCGAGGTCGCGGGGGTGATCTCTTCGGCGAGCGCGGCCGACAGCGACGGATACATTTCCACCGTCGCCCATTCGCCGTCAATGTCATAGATGCTGCCATCAGGCAGCGGCAGTTGCCGGGTTCCGATCACCTCATCGGCGACCTCTTGAATAATCTCGCGGGTAGCCACTGCCGAGTCGTCATAGGTGCCGTAGGCCTGGTAGGTCTCCAGCATCGAAAACTCCGGCGAATGCGTGGAATCGGCGCCTTCATTCCGGAAGACCCGATTCAGTTCGAAGACCCGGTCGAACCCGCCGACCACGCACCGTTTCAGGAACAGTTCTGGTGCGATTCTCAGGAAAAGGTCCGCGTCAAGGGCGTTCGAATGGGTTACGAAAGGACGGGCGGCCGCTCCACCTGCCAACGTCTGCAGCATCGGCGTTTCGACCTCGAGAAACCCGCGACGCTCAAGCGCGTTTCGCACGGCGCGAATGACCGCAATGCGCTGGCGGGCCACCGTACGCGCCTCCGGCCGCACGATCAGGTCGACGTAGCGCTGTCGAACGCGCGACTCCTCGCTCATCTCCTTGTGCGCTACCGGCAGCGGACGCAATGACTTGGAGGCCATCTGCCAGGAATCGGCCAACACCGACAACTCGCCGCGGCGGGAGCTGATCACCTCGCCGCGCACGTAGACGATGTCACCGAGGTCGACATCGGCCTTCCACGCCTCAAGCTCCTGCTCCCCGACACTGGCGAGGCTGATCATCACCTGAAGCTGGGTGCCGTCGCCCTCCTGCAGGGTGGCGAAGCACAATTTGCCCGAGTTGCGGGCGAATACCACCCGCCCCGCGACGCCGACGACGTCACCGGTGGCGGTGTCGGCAACCAGGTCGGGGTAAGCGGCCCGGATCTGGGCGAGCGAGTGGGTGCGGTCCACCGCCACGGGGTAGGGGTCGCGGCCTTCGGCCAGCAACCGAGCCCGCTTGTCGCGGCGGATCCGGAACTGCTCAGGGAGGTCGGATTCGTCCTGCGTGGCGGGGGAAACGTCGGCGGAGCTCACGACCCGCCAGCTTAGAGGAACAGGGGCTACAGAACGAAAAGCCGGGCGGCGCTCAGCGCGCCGGGCGGAGCCTGCCCCGCTGACTGTCCCGGTTGCGCTCGAACACCAGCCGCAGCCCGTCCAGGGTGAGATTGGCGTCGTGATGGTCGACGGTCTGCAGATCGGCCAGCAACAGCGGTGCGGAGTGGCCGGTGGCCACCACGGTCACGTCATCGCCGGCGCCCGCCGCCTCCTCGCGAACCCGGCGAACCAGACCGTCGACCAGCCCGGCGAACCCGTAGACCGCGCCGGCCTGCATGCATTCGACGGTGTTCTTGCCGATCACCGAACGGGGCCGGGTGAGCTCGACCCGGCGCAGGCCGGCGGAGCGGGCAGCGGCGGCGTCCGATGAGATCTGGACGCCGGGCGCGATGGCACCGCCCAGGAACTCCCCCTTGGCCGATACCACGTCGACGCAGATCGACGAACCGAAGTCGACGACGATCGCCGCCGTCTTGAACTTGTGAAACGCGGCCAGCCCGTTGACGATCCGGTCAGCCCCCACTTCTTTGGGGTTGTCCACCAGCAGCGGAATCCCGGTGCGCACGCCGGGCTCGATCAACACGGCTGGCACCGACGGCCAGTACTGGTCGAGCATCAGCCGAACTTCGTGTAGTACCGACGGGACGGTGGACAGCGCGGCGGCACCGGTGAGTTGTTCGCCGTCGTCGCCGATGAGTCCATCCAGGGTCAGTGCCAGCTCGTCGGCGGTGATCTCCGCCTCGGTCCGAATCCGCCACTGCTGCACAACGTTTGCGTTGTCACCGGAACCGGAGATCAGGCCGATGACGGTGTGGGTGTTGCGGACGTCGATCGCCAGCAGCACGGTTAGTGCACCCTCATCCGGGGCGAGTGGGGGTACCTCCCACTTGTGGGGGACAGATCCGAGACGTCATCGGGCACGAAGGCCGGGTCGTCACCGAGGTCCACCTGCTTGTTGTCGGCGTCGACGAACACGATCCGGGGCCGGTAGCGGCGCGCCTCGGCGTCCTCCATGGTGCCGTAGGCGATCAGGATGACCAGGTCGCCGGGGTGCACCAGATGCGCTGCCGCACCGTTGATCCCGATGACACCACTGCCCCGCTCGCCGGTGATGGCGTAGGTGACCAGTCGGGCACCGTTGTCGATGTCGACGATTGTGACCTGCTCACCCTCGAACAGGTCCGCGGCGTCCATCAGATCCGCATCGATGGTCACCGAGCCGACATAGTGCAGGTCAGCATGAGTGACCGTGGCGCGGTGGATCTTCGACTTGAGCATCGTCCGAAACATCAATTCCTCCGGGTTGAGACGTGATATCCATCTGAACCGGCCTCCGAACCGGCTAAAGCCACCTCGGCGTCGGCGGGAGCTCCCAGCGTGATCGCCGCGTTGTCGAGCAGTCGGGTGGTGCCCACCCGGGCGGCGATCAACAGCCGGCCGGACCCGTCGGCGGGCGCCGGGCCGAGGTCGACGCCGCGAACCTCCAGATAGTCGACGTCGACGTCCTCCACCGCGGACAACACCGCGGCGGCGGCGTCCAGGGCGGCTTGGGCGCCGGCCGCAGCCGCGCGCTCACCGGCAGCCAGGGCGGCCGACAGGGCCGTCGCGGCTTCGCGCTGCGCGGGATCGAGGTAGCGGTTGCGCGACGACATCGCCAGACCGTCGGCTTCGCGCACGGTGGGAACGCCCACCACCGTCACGCCAAGGTTGAGGTCGGTGACCATCTGGCGCACCAGAACCAGCTGTTGATAGTCCTTCTCCCCCAAGAACACCCGGTCAGGGTTGACGATCGACAGCAATTTGGCGACCACGGTGAGCATGCCGGCGAAGTGAGTCGGGCGCGCGGCCCCTTCGAGTTCGGTGCCCAGCGGTCCCGGGTGCACGGCGGTGCGCGGACCGTTCGGGTACATGGCCGCGGCAGCCGGCGTGAAAACCAGGTCCACCCCGGCGGCGCGCAGCGCGGCCAGGTCGCTGTCCAGGGTGCGCGGGTAGGCGTCGAGGTCTTCTCCGGCACCGAACTGCAGCGGATTGACGAAGATCGACACCGCGACCACTGAACCCGGCACCCGCTGCGCCGCGCGAACCAGCGACAAGTGACCCTCGTGCAGGGCGCCCATGGTGGGCACCAACATCACCCGACGACCGGTCGACCGCAGCGCGCGGCTGACCCGGGCGACATCGTCAGGCCGCTCATAGACGTTGAACCCGCCGGCGGTGAAGGTGGGCTGCGGGCCCCGGCCAGTGTTCGAGTTCATCGGGCCAGCACCTCCAGCACATCGTCGGCGGCACCGGCGCGGTGCGCGGTGCGCAGTGCGTTGGTGCGATAGGCCTCGGCCAGGTCGGGGCTCACGGCGGCCAGCGCCCGCAGGTGCCGGGCCAGGGTGGCCGAGTCGCCGCGGGCCACCGGCCCGGTCAGCGCGGCCCGGCCGTCCCGCAGGGTGTTGGCCAGCGCGGCGCGCACCAGCGGTCCGAGCACCCGCTCGGCGATGCCGTCGGGGTCGTCGGCCACGGTCGAGCCGAGCGGTCTCGGCAATGCCGCGCGCAACGCCGCCAGGGCATCGTCGATCACGGTGACCACGTGGTTTCCGCCGTGGCAGAGCGCGGCATGGTAGAGGGTGCGGGCGGATTCCTCGACCCGGAACGGCTCAGCGCCGATCTCAAGGGTCAGTGCCTCGGCGATGGCGAAGCCGATCTCGTCGGCAGCGGTGATACCGAAACAGCTCTCCGACAACCGGTCGATGTCCTCATCCGAGCCGGTGAAGGTCATCGCGGGATGGATGGCCAGCGGCAGGCACCCCTGCTCGCCCAGCGGCGCAAGCACGCTGACCCCGATGGCCCCGGAGGTGTGCACCACGATGGTGCCGGCGCGCACCGCGCCCGTGGCAGCCAGACCGGACACGATGCCGGCCAGCTCGGTGTCGGGGACGGCGAGCAGCAGCAGTTCCGCGTCCGCGGCGACATCGGGTGCCGGCAGGATCAGGCTGTCGGGCAGCCGGCGCTGGGCGCGCTGCCGCGACTCCTCGGAGATCGCACTGCACGCCACCACGACATGCTCGGCGCGCTCGAGCGCAACACCGAGTGCGGTGCCGACGCGGCCGGCCGAGATGACGCCGACCTTGAGCCGGGCGGGCCGCAGTCCGTCGAACTGCGCCATGCAGACGACCTCACAGGTTCTCTTGGTTTTCGTTCCAGTCCCGCGTTGCGGGTACCGGACGGTCGCCGGTGAGTCTATCCCGATCGGCCCCGGCGCTGCGAGTGACGTTGGTCGCAGTTGAGCCCGGATCAGTCCTCGCGGCGGCGCCGCCGACGGCCTTCGGTCGGGGCGGGCTGCAGTCGGGCCAGCAGTTCAGCCACCGACTGACCGCCGGTGCTGGGGCCGTCGCCGCTCCCGTCGGCGCCGGCGGAATGCCGGGCCGCGTCCGAACGGGCGTGGGCCGGCGCTGCCGGCTCCTGCGCCGCCGGTTCGGTGACTATCGGTGGGGCCGGGCTGATCGGCGTCGACTGGACCTGGTCGCCGGCCGGCTCCGCCGCGTGCCGAGAACGCGCCCGCCGGCGACCCCCTCCCTCGGGGCGTGCCTGTTCGGATCCGTTCACCGGACCTGCGGCCGATTCGGCCGGTCCGGAGTGGCGACCGTGGCGGCTCGGCGCTTCGGGGCCCGGCTCGGGGACGCCGTGCCGCCCGGCATCCGCCGGAACATCCGCGGACCAGTGGCTGCCCGGTGCGCCCGGCGGAAGCCATTCGCCCTCGGCGCCAACGGGTTTCCAGGACGGGCTCGGCGCTGCGGCCCAGGGAGGAGGCTGCGAAGCCGGTGGTGGCTGCGGCGGCTCCGGCTCGCGGCGCGGTTCGGGCGCGCTGAAGGGCTGCGGCGGCTGCGCCCAGCGAGCGGCCGCCGGTTGCGGCTGCGGGTTCTCCTCGGGGGCCCGCCGGGGCGGCTCGGCGCTGCGGCGATGCGAACCGCGACGGCCCTCGGCGTGCGGCGCCTGCGGTGTCTGCGGCGCCTGCGGCGAGGGACTCCCGGCGGGCGGAATCCGCACTTCGGGAACGTCGATGATCGGATTCTCCGCGGTCTGGGTGACCGAGTCCGGCGGGTAGCTCGTGGTGGTCGACGACGCGACCCGGGTGGCGCCGGTGTTGGGTTGCTCAGCGGAGCGCGCCCAGTCGCTGTAGGCCCGGACCGGGGTGCGCTCGGGCTCGAGGGCCGGGCGATGGTTCAGGTCGGCGTCGAAGAGGATCTCGAGGTTGGTGCGCAGGGCCGACAACTCGGCGCGCAATGCCGCGACCTCGTCGGCGGCCTGTGCCCGCAGTTCGGAGGCCAGTTCGCGGCGCAGCTGGGACTCCACCGTCAGCTCGTATTCGCGCCGTGCGGAAATCTCCCGATCCAGTTGGAGGTCGTAGACCAGCTTCAGGTCTCGGGCCCGAGCCTGGTCCACATCGCTTTGCCGCCGGTAGATCACCGAGACGAACGCCGCCGCGACCGCGGCCCACAGCGCGATGATGACGGCGAGTTTGAGCAGTTCCACCCGACTGGTGAACACCAGCGCCGAACTCGCGGCGATCGCGAGGATCAACAGCGCCGTCATCAATGTCCAACCCGGCCTGCGAACTCCACGCCGACCCGGGGCGCGGGACAGGACCGAATTCATCTGCGCCGCTCTCCCCCGCAAGCGGGAGGCGCACCCTCCTCGCCGCTATGTCCCGTACTGTTGCTGGCGCGCATTGCCCGACTGTACCTGTACGAGGTCAATCCGCGTGTCGCCCCGCTCCGGCGATTCTTACCCGGGTTGATTTCCGGTCAGCTCGGTGGGCTGGCCCGGATCGTGCGGCGACTTGCAGCGGTTCTGCAGCCACAGCGCGGCGATGAGCAGAGCCAGCGCACTGGCCGCAGCGACCACTGCGCCGCCGGTGTCTTGGGCCGCGACCTGCAGCGTGGGCCGGCGCGGCAGCAGATAGCCGAGCACACCCAGCCAGAAGCCCAGCACCAGCGCCCCCATCCAGGCCGACGCCTTGGCAACCACCACGGTGCGCGCCACCGCGAGCGGATGCAGCCGCCCGGCCCCGGCGCCGATCTGCCCGTCGTCGATCTTCGCCCCGACGTAGCGGCCCCAGGCCACCTCGGCGATCGCGACCGCCAGCAGCGATATCCCGGTCCACACGGTGATGGGCGGGAACCATCGGTACAGCAATGGGACCGCCAGATAGCTGATGAGGGCCACCGCGGCCGCCGCGGCTGCCACGTCACGTTTTCGAGTCGGGCCCATCAGAGCGTCAGCACCAAATCGGTCAGCGCCACTCCGGCACGCTCCGCCGGCTCCAGCTCGTCGAGCAGATCTGTCACCGCACGCGGCCGGCCGGCTACGGTCAGTCGCGCCTCCGGCTCGATCGATAGCCAGGGAACCAGTACGAACGCCCGCAGGTGGGCTCGGGGATGGGGCAGGGTCAGCCGGTCGTCGTCGGACAGCACCTCCGTCCCCTGCAGGTCGTGGCAGCTGATCACGTCGACGTCCAGGGTCCGCGGCCCCCAGCGCTGAGTGCGCACGCGTTCGGCGGCCTGCTCCAGTTCATGTGCTCGGCGCAGCCAGGCGTCGCCGTCGGCAGCGGGGTCGTCGACGATCAGCACGGCGTTGAGGAAGGGTCCCTGTTCGACTCCGCCCCACGCTTCGGTCTCGTACACCCCCGATACCGCGCGCACCCCGGGGCCCAGGCCATCGACTGCCGACTGCAGCAGGGCCAACCGGTCCCCCAGGTTGGATCCCACCGACAGAACCGCGCGACTCATGCCGGCACCACCTTGCCGCGCCGGTCGGTGCGCGAACGCCGCGCCACCACCGCGACGTCGGCGAAGGTGAGCGGGATCGGGGCGTGCGGCTTGTGCAGCGTCACCTCCACGGCCTGCACTCGCGCGTCGCCCATCACCTCCTCAGCGATCTCGGCGGCGACGGTCTCGATGAGATCGCGAGCCGGGCCCGCGACGATATCCGCGGCGCGCTGTGCGAGCTGTCCGTAGTCGTAGGTGTCGGCCAAGTCGTCGCTGGCCGCCGCGGCGGCGAGGTCCATCCAGACCGTGATGTCGACGACGAAGTCCTGGCCGTCGGCACGCTCGTGCGCGAAAACCCCATGGTTGCCGCGAACCTTCAAGCCGCGCAACTCGATCCGATCAGTCATCGCTTGCGCCTCCTTGACTCCAGGCTTCCAGGACTCGTAGCGCGTCGACCGAGGCCCGCACATCGTGCACCCGCACGCCCCAGGCGCCGTGCAGCGCGGACAACGCCGATATCACCGCGGTCGCCGTTTCGCGCTCGTCGGGCGACCGCGGCATGCCGTCCGCGCTCGCCAGCAGCGTACCGAGAAACCGCTTGCGTGACGCGCCGACCAGCACCGGCATGCCGAGGTCGACCAATTGCGGCAACGCATGCAGCAGGGCCCAATTGTGTTGCGCGGTCTTGGCGAAGCCCAGACCGGGATCGATGATCAACCGCGCTGGGTCCACACCGGCGGCTACCGCCGCGTCGACGGCGGTGAGCAGATCCCGGCGAACCTCGGCGGCGATGTCGCCGTAGCACGGCACCCGATGCGGATTGTCGGGATCGACCGGCCGCCAGTGCATCAGCACCCATCGGGCACCCGAAGAGGCCAGCAGCGGAGCCATGGCGGGGTCCGCCGCTCCGCCGGACACATCGTTGACGATCGTGGCACCGGCGTCCAGCGCGGCTTCAGCGACGGCGGCGTTCATCGTGTCAATGCTGACCGTAATACCTTGGTCGGCAAGTTCTTTCACCACTGGAATGACTCGCCGCGCTTCCGCCCGCGGGTCGCTGCGCACCGCGCCCGGCCGGGTCGATTCGCCCCCCACGTCGATGATCGCCGCACCCTGGCCCGCGAGCTCGCGACCGTGCTCAACGGCGCGATCGACGTTGAGGTAGCGCCCGCCGTCGGAGAACGAATCGGCGGTGACGTTGACCACCCCGACGACCAGCACGCGTGTCGGGCTCACTTGCGCCGAATGAGTTCCAGGGCCTCAGCGCGCGACGTGCTGTCGGTTTTGAACTGCCCGCGCACCGCCGACGTGGTGGTGATCGCGCCGGGCTTACGCACTCCGCGCATTGCCATGCAGAGATGCTCGGCCTCGACCACCACGATGACTCCGCGCGGATTGAGTTTGCGCATCAGGGCGTCGGCGACCTGCGCGGTCAACCGCTCCTGCACCTGCGGGCGCTTCGCATAGAGGTCGACCACCCGCGCCAGCTTGGACAGACCGGTGATCCGGCCGTCGTAGCCGGGGATGTAGCCGACGTGCGCGACACCGTGAAAGGCCACCAGGTGGTGCTCGCAGGTGGAGTAGAGCGGGATCTCTTTGACGATCACCAGCTCTTCGTGCTGCTCGTCGAAGGTGGTCTCCAGCACCGCGTCCGGGTCGGTGTAGAGCCCGGCGAACATCTCCTGATAGGCCCGTGCGACCCGCGCCGGGGTGTCGAGTAGACCCGCCCGGTCGGGGTCTTCGCCGACGGCGAGCAGCAGCTCGCGCACGGCGGCCTCGGCCCGCGCTTGATCGAAGATTGCCGACGTCATCGTCGACCCCGCTTTCTCAGTCACCCGACGGCTGCTCGGACCGGTTGTTCTCCGTGCCGTGACCACCGTCTGCCTCACCGGACGGTGCCGGCGGTGCCGGCGGCTGGCCCGCGCCGGGGTACGGCTGAGGCTGGTGCTGATAGGGCGGGTAGTGCTGGGCGGGCGGGTAACCACCCTGCGGCCAGTGCTGGGGCGGGTACCAGTAGCCGCCCTGTTGCGGGGGCTGCGCCTGCTGCTGCGAGGGCGGCCAACCGGGTGCGCGCCAGCCCGCCGGGGCGCCGTAGTCGGGCTGGGTGCCCGCCTCACCGCCGGCGGGTACACCGTTGCTGCCGTTGGGGCCGTTTTCACCCGCCCGGGCCGCCGCCTCCCGCGACGCCTGAGCGATGGCGGCCTTGAACGCCGGCTCCGGCTTCGGCTGCGGCCACGGCTCGCCCCGCTCGATGGCCAGTTCACCGGGGGTCTTGATCGGCGGCTTGTCGGATGGAACTCGCCCACCGAAGTCGTCGAACGCCGTCAGCCGGGGCCGCTTGGTCACGTCGCCGAAGATCTTCTCCAGGTCGGCGCGGTGCAGCGTCTCCTTCTCCAACAGCTCGCCGGCGAGCACGTCGAGGACGTCACGGTATGCGGACAGGATCTCCCAGGCCTCGGTGTGCGCGGCCTCGATCAGTTTGCGGACCTCGTCGTCGATGTCGCGGGCCACTTCGTGGGAGTAGTCGGCCTGGCTGCCCATCGCACGCCCGACGAAGGGGTCGCCGTGGTCGGTGCCGTAGCGAACCGCACCGAGCTTCGCACTCATGCCGTACTCGGTGACCATGGCGCGTGCCACCGCGGTGGCCTTCTCGATGTCGGAGACCGCACCGGTGGTCGGCTCACGGAACACCAGTTCCTCGGCGGCGCGCCCGCCCATGGCGAAGACCAGCTGGGCGATCATCTCCGAGCGAGTGCGCAGTCCCTTGTCTTCCTCGGGCACGGCCACCGCGTGCCCGCCGGTGCGGCCGCGAGCCAGGATCGTCACCTTGTAGACCGGGTCGATGTCGGGCATCGCCCAGGCCGCCAAGGTGTGTCCGCCCTCGTGGTAGGCGGTGATCTTCTTCTCGTGCTCGCTGATGATCCGGCTCTTACGGCGCGGACCGCCGATCACCCGGTCCACCGCTTCTTCCAGTGCCGCGCCGGTGATCACGGTGCCGTTCTCGCGAGCGGTCAGCAGCGCCGCCTCGTTGATCACGTTGGCCAGGTCAGCGCCGGACATGCCGACGGTGCGCTTGGCCAGCCCGTCCAGATCAGCGTCAGGGCCGATCGGTTTGCCCGCCGAATGCACCCGCAACACTGCCCGCCGCCCCGCGATGTCGGGGTTGGTCACCGGGATCTGACGGTCGAACCGACCGGGCCGCAGCAGCGCCGGGTCGAGGATGTCTGGCCGGTTGGTGGCCGCGATCAAGATGACCCCGGCGCGCTCGCCGAACCCGTCCATCTCCACCAGCAACTGGTTGAGGGTCTGCTCACGCTCGTCGTGCCCGCCGCCCATGCCGGCGCCGCGCTGGCGGCCGACCGCGTCGATCTCGTCGACGAACACGATGCACGGGCTGTTCTGTTTGGCCTGCTCGAACAGGTCCCGCACCCGGGAGGCGCCCACACCGACGAACATCTCCACGAAGTCCGAGCCGGAGATGGTGAAGAAGGGCACGCCCGCCTCACCGGCAACCGCACGGGCCAGCAGCGTCTTACCGGTACCGGGCGGGCCGTAGAGCAGTACGCCCTTGGGGATCTTGGCGCCCAGTGCCTGGTAGCGGCCCGGGTTCTGCAGGAAGTCCTTGATCTCGTAGAGCTCCTCGACCGCCTCGTCCACGCCGGCGACGTCGGCGAAGGTGGTCTTGGGCATGTCCTTGCCCAGCTGTTTGGCCCGGGATTTGCCCATACCGAAGCCCATCCGCGCGCCGCCCTGCATCCGGGAGAACATCACGAACAAGCCGATCAGCAGCAACATCGGCAACATGTAGATCAGCAGTGATCCGAGCAGGCTGCCCTGGTTCACCACGGTGTTGATCTCGGCCTTCTTGGCCGTCAGCGCGGTATAGAGCGGAACGGCGTACCCGGTCGGGTACTTGGTGATCAGCTTGTCGACCTTCTCGGACCGGCCGGGCTTGTCGGCCTTGCCCGCCTTGCCGGCTTTGTCGGTCGCCTCAACGCTGGTGAGCGGGGTCTTCAGGACCAGGCGTAGCTGCTGCTCGCGGTCGTCGAGCTGCGCGCTTTTGACGTTGCCACTGTGGATCTGGGCCACCGCCACCGAGGTGTCGACCGGCTTGTATCCGCGGGTGTCATCGCTGAAATAGAAGAACGACCAACCGAGCAGCAACACCACTGCGATCGCGGTTACGGTGCGGATCACGTTTTTGCGATTCATCAGACATCGGCCGGACGCGGCCAAATCCTTCCAATACGTGCAGCTGGGCATGTTCAGGCTACCGCCCCTTGCGGTTAACCTGCCTGGCCGGACTCGGGAACCCTGTTCGATCGCGGCCCGGTTGTGCTTTGGTGTGACGGTGGCTCCCGTAATCGAACGAGCAACTCAACGTTTTGTCGACACCAATGGCGTGACCCTGCGGGTCACCGAGGCGGGTGAGCGTGGCGCCCCCGTGGTGTTGCTGGCCCACGGATTCCCCGAATTGGCCTTCTCGTGGCGCCATCAGATTCCGGCGCTGGCCGACGCGGGATTCCACGTTCTGGCCCCCGATCAGCGCGGCTACGGCGGCTCGTCACGGCCGGACGAAATCGCGGCCTATGACATCGCCTTGCTCACCGGTGACCTGGTCGGGCTGTTGGACGACGTCGGCGCCCAGAGTGCGATCTGGATCGGCCACGACTGGGGCGGCCCGGTGGTGTGGAGCGCCGCGCAGCTGCACCCGGAACGGGTGGCCGGCGTGGTGGGGCTCAGTGTGCCGCCGGTGCCCCGCCCACAGGTTCCTCCGACGGAGGCGTTTCGCAATATCTTCGGCGAGAATTTTTTCTACATGCTCTATTTTCAGCAGCCGGGTGTGGCCGACGCGGAATTGGATTCCGATCCGGCCCGCACCATGCGCCGGATGATGGGCAGCCTCAGTCCAGGCGATCGCGAATCGGCTTTGCTGATGACGGCGCCTGGGCCGATGGGCTTCATCGATCGACTCGCCGAGCCGGCGGCGCGCCCGGACTGGATCAGCGCCGACGAACTGGATCACTACGTCGCCGAGTTCACCCGCACCGGGTTCACCGGCGGACTGAACTGGTACCGCAACCTCGACCGCAACTGGGAGATCATGACCACTCCACCCGCCGCCACCATCGACATTCCCACCCTGTTCATCGCCGGATCGGCAGATCCGGTGCTGGCCTTCACCCGCCGCGATCGGGCCGCCGAGCTGGTGACCGGCCCCTACCGCGAGGTGATCATCGACGGCGCCGGCCATTGGCTGCAGCAGGAGCGGCCCGACGAGGTCAACGCGGAGCTGCTGGAATTCGTGAGCGGGGTGCAGCTGTGACCGCCCGGCCGTTGCGTTTCGGGGTCTTCATCACCCCGTTTCACGCGTTGGGTCAATCACCCACGGTCGCATTGGAATACGACCTGGAGCGCGTCGTCGCGCTGGACCGGCTAGGCTTCGATGAAGCCTGGTTCGGGGAGCATCATTCGGGCGGCTACGAACTGATCGCCTGTCCCGAGGTCTTCATCGCCGCGGCCGCGGAGCGCACCAAGCACATCCGGCTGGGCACCGGCGTGGTTTCGCTGCCGTATCACCACCCGTTGATGGTGGCCGACCGTTGGGTTCTGCTGGATCACCTGACTCGCGGCCGGGTGATGTTCGGCGCCGGACCGGGCGCGCTGCCCACCGACGCCCACATGATGGGCATCGATCCCGTAGAACAGCGCCGGATGATGCAGGAGTCCCTGGAGGCGATCCTGGCGCTGTTCCGAGCCGAGCCGGGTGAGCTGATCACCCGGCATTCGGACTGGTTCACCCTGCGTGACGCGTCCCTGCACATTCGCCCCTACACCTGGCCGTACCCAGAAGTGTCCGCGGCCGCCATGATTTCGCCGTCCGGGCCGCGGTTGGCCGGCGCGCTGGGCACCTCACTGCTGTCGCTGTCGATGTCGGTGCCGGGCGGGTTTGCGGCTCTGGAGAACACCTGGGAAGTGGTGCGCGATCAAGCCGCGAAAGCCGGGCGCGACGAACCGGACCGCAACGACTGGCGGGTGCTGAGCATCATGCACATCGCCGACACCCGGGAGCAGGCGATCGCCGACTGCACCTACGGGCTGCAGGATTTCGCGAACTACTTCGGCGCGGCCGGGTTCGTACCGCTGGCCAGCGAAGTCGAAGGCTCACCGCAGACGCCGACCGAGTTCGTCGAGGCCTACGCCTCTGCCGGGAGTAGCTGCATCGGCACCCCCGATGACGCGATCGAACACATCACCGGCCTGCTGGAGCGCTCCGGCGGCTTCGGCACCTTGCTGTTCCTGGGGCACGACTGGGCCTCACCCGAGGCCACCTATCACAGCTACGAGCTGTTGGCCCGCAAGGTGATTCCGCACTTCAAGGGCCAACTGACCGCACCCAGGGCATCACACGAGTGGGCCCGGGGCATGCGCGACACGTTGTTCGGCCGGGTCGGCGAGGCGATCACGAACGCCGTCGTCGAGCATGTGGCCGAGTCCGCGCCCCCCGACACGAATAGTGCACAGTGATGCGCGCGGCGGTGCTGCGCAACGGGCGGATGATCTACCGCGACGACGTGCCGGAGCCGACCCCGGGTCCGGGCCAGGTGCTCGTCGCAGTGACGGCATGCGGCATCTGCGGGTCTGACCTGCACTTCGCCTCACATGGCGAGCAAGTACTGGCCGCGACGCAGGCCATGTCCGGCAGCCCGTCCTCGCGGGCATCGGTCGACCTGGACGCCGACATCTTCATGGGCCACGAGTTCAGCGCAACCGTGCTGCAGGCCGGCCCGGGAACCGAGACCTTTCCCGCCGGAACGCCGGTCACCTCCATCCCGGTCTTGTTGGCCGCCAAGGGTATTGAACCGATCGTCTACTCCAACACGACATTGGGCGGCTACGCCGAGAAGATGGTGCTGTCGGCTCCGCTGCTGGTGCCGATCCCCAACGGGCTGGATCCCCGCCACGCCGCACTGACCGAGCCGATGGCCGTGGGCCTGCATGCGGTCAACAGATCCGGCATCGTGGCCGGCGAGACTGCGCTGGTGCTGGGCTGCGGACCGATCGGGATGGCGATCGTCGCAGCTTTGCGGAACGCAGGGGTGGAAGACATTGTGGCCGCTGATTATTCGAGCACCCGGCGGGACCTTGCCACGATCATGGGCGCGCATCGCACTCTCGACCCTGCGCAGGGGTCGCCGTTCGACGCCGTCACTCCGAACGTGATCTTCGAGGCGGTCGGCGTGCCGGGGATCATCGACGACGTGTTGCGGCGGGCGCCGGCGCGCAGCCGGCTGGTGGTGGCCGGAGTGTGCATGGAACCCGACACCGTGCACCCGTTCTTCGGCATCGCCAAGGAGATCAGCGTGCAGTTCGTCCTGGCCTATAAGCCGGAGGAGTTCGCCGCATCCCTGCGGGACATCGCCGAGGGCCGGATCGACGTAGCTCCGCTGATCACCGGCGAGGTCGGACTCGACGGCGTGGGTACCGCTTTCGATGAGCTGGCCGACCCCGACCGGCACTGCAAGATCCTGGTTACGCCCTAGGCTTCAGGCCGGGAAGCCGCCGGCGTCGACCAGCTGCTTCGACCACCCGCCGACCAGCTCGACCAGTTCGCCCAAGTCGTCGCCGAGACGGGCGACGACGGGGGCACAGGCCGCATCCGTTGCGGTCTCTACCGCCTCGCGGGCGGCGCGCCCGGCATCGCTGAGCACCCCGTCACGAGCCAGGCCACGCTCGGCCAGTCGCTCCTCACCGGCGGTCAGTTGCTCATCACTCCACGCCCGGGACCGGACGTAGGTGCGCGGCGGGAATCCGCGATAGAGCTCGGTGATCAGCCCGATCTCGACCGCATCGAATCCCGCTGCGACCCAGGCGTTGATGTGTGCGTCGCCGCGGAATTCGCGGAGCTGGTCCGCCAGCAGCCAAGCATCGGTCAGCGGCTCACCGACCAGCCCACCGGCAACCAGCCCGGCGAACAGCGGCTTGCCCGCCACCGAGAGGCCATCCGTAGCGCCGCGCAGCAATTCCACCGCGCGCTCGATGCCGTCGGGGGCCGCCCCCAAGACCCGGCGCAGCTGCGCCACCGCGCCTTCGGTGCGCGCCGCCCGAATGGTCGGCGCGTCGGTCAGCTTCCAGCCGTAGCCGACTGCGGGAACGACCACGGCCGGATTGAACACTCCGAATGTCGCGGCGATCACGTCGCCGGGCGCCTGCCCCAGCGCGGAACCGCGACTACAGAAGTAGGCCGGCCCGTCCGGCATTTCGACCCCGCCGGTTGTTGCGGGGCTGGCGCCGAAACCGAGTGCCGCATAACCGCGGTGACACTCCGGGGAGAAGTACACCTGGCCCGCGAACGGCTCAATGGCGTTGGACAGTACTCGCGACGGCGCGGTGGTCATCGCCTCAGTGTGCCGCATGAGTCTTTTTCGCCGGTGTCTGCATCGACTCCGATAGGGTGCCAGGCATGCCGACACACAGTGCCCGGATGGTTCTCCGCTGGTCGATGACGACGGCCCTGGCCGGCGTGGCCGCCCTCGCGATGGCCGGCTGCGATGCCGCGCCGGGCGGTGGCGGGACGGACATACCGCGTCAGGTGACCGTCGTGGGCACCGGCGAGGTCCAGGGGGTTCCCGACACGCTGACCACCGAGGCGGGTATCGAGTTCGTCGCCGCAGATGTCACCAGCGCGATGAACCAGACCAGCGAGCGTCAGCAAGCGGTGATCGACGCGCTGGTGGATGCCGGCGTGGACCGCAAGGACATCAGCACCACCCAGGTGAGCCTGCAGCCGCAGTACAGCAATACCGACGCCAGCGGGTCGGCCAACATCACCGGCTACCGGGCCGCCAACACCATCCGGGTCAAGGTTGAGCGCGATTCAGCCTCCCAGGTGCTGGCGGTGATCGTGCGAGCCGGCGGCGACGCCACCCGAATCAACGGGGTGAGCTACTCCATCGAGGACGATTCGGCGCTGGTGCGTGGCGCGCGGGAGCGGGCCTTCAACGACGCCAGGGACCGCGCCGAGCAGTACGCCCAATTGTCGGGCCTGCGGCTCGGTCAGGTGATCTCAATCTCCGAGATCGCCGGCGAGGCGCCGCCGACGCCGGTCGGGATGCCGATGCCCCGCGCGATGGCCGCCGCTCCCCCGGTCGAGCCGGGCCAGCAGACCGTGAGCTTCACCGTCACCGCGGTCTGGGAGCTGAGCTAGACCCCCTCGCCCTGCTTCGCCCACATCTTGTCAGTGGATTCAGCTATAATCGAACGTATGTTCGAACGATTGTCGCGGCCGCCTAGC